>CANQXG010000013.1 GCA_947627735.1 uncultured Oscillospiraceae bacterium
TCCCGCAGGTGCTCCAGACTGCCGCCCTCGTCCGCGGCCAGGATGCGCAGGCCCTTCAGGGCCTGGGAGCCGGTCTCCGGCTCGTCCAGCTGCTCCAGGGGCAGCGTCACGGTGAACCGGGACCCGGCGCCCTCCTTGCTGGACACGTGGATGGAGCCGTTCATCATCTCCACCAGGTTGCGGGTGATGGTCATGCCCAGGCCGGTGCCCTCGATGCGGCTGACGCCGTCGGCCCGCTCGAAGGGCTGGAATATCCGGGCCAGGAACTCCGGACTCATGCCGATGCCCGTGTCCTGGACGGTAAATTCGTAATAGGCGTATGTGCCGGTGTTGCCGTAGCGCTCGCCGGTCTCCCGCACACGCAGAGAGATCTCCCCCTCCTCGGGGGTGAACTTCACGGCGTTGGAGAGGATATTGATGAGGATCTGCTGGATGCGCAGCTGGTCGCCCCGGAGGTGCTCGCAGCGGATGCCGGTGAAATCCAGCTCCACCTTCTGGCGCTTCTTGTCCGCCTGGGGCTGGAACACGGCCATCAGGGCATGGATGAAGTCGGCCATGGTGAACTCCTCCGGGGAGAGGGTCATCTTGCCCGACTCGATGCGGCTCATATCCAGGATGTCGTTGATAAGCCCCAGCAGGTGGCGGCTGGACAGATCGATCTTTTCCAGACAGTCGCTCACCCGGCCCGTGTCCGCCACGTGGGTGCGGGCGATGGTGGTCATGCCGATGATGGCGTTGAGGGGGGTGCGGATGTCGTGGGACATGTGGGAGAGGAAGTCGCTCTTGGCCTGGTTGGCGGCGTTGGCCGCGTCCAGGGCGCTGCGCAGGGCGGCGGAGGCGGCCTCCAGCCGCTCCTGGAACCGCTGCATCTCCCAGGTGTCGTCCCGCAGGATCACCACCGCCAGGCCGCCTTCCCCCATGGCCAGGCGGGAGGTGAACTGCTGCTCCCCCAGACGGACGGTCTGCCGGCCGGCGTCATGGCCGGCGGCGGTGTCGTCCAGCGCCTGCTTCAGCGCCGAGAGCAGAGCTGACCTGTCCGGCAGCGCGTTCGCCGCCGGATTTTCATATACGCACTGCCATTGGCCGTCCCCGTCCCGGCCCGCCATCAGCACGGGCACGGGCAGGATATCGTAGGGGGCGGTCAACGCCGGGTCAGGCCGCTGCATGGTCGGACCTCCTTGGGTGGGATGGGTCAGGGACAAAATACGTTTTCCGGGCCGATGTCGGCCAGGGTGGGCGTGCCGCACATGGTCATGGTGTCCTTCAGCTCCGCGATGATCTTGTCCAGATACACCTGCACGCCCTCGGTGCCGGCGGCGTAGACGAAGGGCACCAGGGGCCGGCCTATCAGCACCGCGTCCGCGCCCAGGGCCAGCGCCCGGAACACGTCCGTGCCGGAGCGGATGCCGCCGTCCACGAAGATGGGGATGCGACCGTCCACCGCCTTGGCGATGGCGGGCAGCACCTCCGCCGTGGAGGGCACGCCGCCCAGGACCCGGCCGCCGTGGTTGGACACCACGATGGCCGCCGCGCCGCCCTCGATGGCCTTCTCGGCGCCCCGGGGGGTCATGATGCCCTTGACGATGAAGGGCATTTTGGCGTAGGCGGTGATCTGGCGCAGCTCATCGACGGACTTGCTGCCGGCGTTGGGGTTGAAGGCCTTCAGGAAGGGCAGCCCCGCTCCGTCCACGTCCATAGCGGCGGCGAAGATGCCGTTGGCGTTGAGGATGTCCAGCTTCTCGAACACCGCCTCCAGGTTCCAGGGCTTGATGGTGGGGATGCCCATGCCATCCACCTGGATCATGTCCTGGACGGAGCTTTTCATGATCTCCGGGTCCAGGCCGTCGCCGGTGAAGGCGGCCACGCCGTAGCCGGCGCAGGCGGGGACCAGGATGGAGTTGTAGGTAAAGTCGGTGTGCTTATCCCCGTAGTGCAGGGGCAGCGAGCCGAGAGGCGCGACGAATATGGGCGCCTTGAAGTCGTGGCCGAACAGGTTAAAGGTGGTGTCCGCCGGCTGGCTGGGGCAGAGGGTGTCCATGTTCACCAGGACCTCCTGCCATTTGGCGTAGTTGCGGGCGGCCACGTTGTTGGGGGGCTTGCAGCCCGGGCCGGGGATGGTGTTGCCGCAGGCGCGGCCGTCGCACACGGGACAGGCCTTGCAGGTGGGGCCTACCTGGCCCCGGGCCGCCTCCAGGATCTCATTGTATGTCATGGTCCAGCGCTCCTTTTATATGTAATAATTGAACATATGGTAACTGCTTTTATTATATCTTGTCAGGGCAAAATGTCAATCGCCGATGAAAAGGAGAAGGTGACAAAATTGTTAGGTCCCGGGGGTGGAAACGGGCCGGCAGGTCTGGTAAACTGGGGCGGGGGTGAGGGAAGGATGTACAGAGTGTTCCTGGTGGAGGACGACGAGGTGATCGCCTCCCGGCTGGAGAAGTATATGGCCAGCTGGGGCTTCGAGGTGCGCCGGGCAGCCGATCTGCGCCGGGTGATGGAGGAGTTTCGCGCCTTCGATCCCCAGCTGGTGCTGCTGGACATCGGCCTGCCCTATTATAACGGCTACCACTGGTGCCGCCGGATGCGGGCCGAGTCCCGGGTGCCCATCGTGTTCCTGTCCTCGGCGTCGGACAATATGAACATCGTCATGGCCATGGACATGGGCGGGGACGACTTCATCCCCAAGCCCTTCGACAGACAGGTGCTGATGGCGAAGGTGCAGGCGGTGCTGCGCCGCAGCTATGACTTCCAGGCGCCGCTGACGGTGCTCCAGGCCCGGGGCGCGGTGCTGAACACCGCCGACGCCACGCTGTCCTTCGGCGGGGAGCGGATCGAGCTGACGAAAAACGACTACCGTATCCTGGAAACGCTCATGGCCAACAAGGGACGGATCGTCAGCCGGGAGGCGCTGATGGAGAAGCTGTGGCAGACGGACAGCTTCGTGGACGAGAACACCCTGACGGTGAACGTGGCCCGGCTCCGGCGGCGGCTGGAGGCGGCGGGCCTGGAGGGGTTCATCGTGACGAAAAAGGGCGTGGGCTATATGGTGGAGGAGCGGGAATGAGAGTGGGGTCATATCTGCGCCGGGCTGCCGGACCGGCGGCGCTGCTGGCGCTGTTCGCGGGGCTGTTCGCCCTGGTGGCCTATCTGGAGGGCACGCCGGCGCCGGCGGTGGGCTATGCGGCGCTGCTGTGCGCGGCGGCGGGGCTGGTGTGCCTGGCGGCGGGCCATATCCGCTATGCCTCCCGGCGCAGGGCGCTGGCCGCGGCGCTGCGGGACCCGGCGCTGCCGATAGAGCTTCCGGCGCCGGCGGACGGGCTGGAGGAGGACTACCAGCGGCTGGTGCGGGCGCTGCGGGAGGAGCTGGCCCGCCGGGAGGCGGCCAACAGCCGGGCCATGGAGGACCGGCTGGACTGGTTCACCGGGTGGGTGCACCAGATCAAGACCCCCATCGCCGGGATGGACCTGCTGCTGGACGACGACGCGCCGGACCGGGGGGAGATGAAAAACCAGCTGTTCCGCATCGAGCAGTACGCGGAGATGGCCCTGGGCTATCTGCGGCTGGACGGGGGCCGGGACCTGGTGCTGGCCCGGTATGACCTGGACGCCATCGTGCGCCGGGCGGTGAAGAAATACGCCGGCTGGTTCATCCGCCGGGGGGTGGCGCTGGACTATGACCTGGGCGAGCAGCGGGCACTCACCGACGAGAAGTGGCTGGGCTTCGTCATCGAGCAGGTGCTGTCCAACGCCCTGAAGTACACACCCAGGGGCAGCGTGCGCATATACGCCGAGCCAGGGCCGGTGCTGGTGGTCCGGGACACGGGGGTGGGCATCGAGCCGGCGGACCTGCCGATGGTGTTCGAAAAGGGCTACACCGGCTTCAATGGCCGGCAGGGGGACGGCCGGTCCACGGGCATCGGGCTATATCTGTGCAGGCGGGTGTGCCGCATGCTGGGCCACGATATCGCCCTGCGCTCCCGGCCCGGGGAGGGCACCGAGGTGCGCATCGACCTGACGGAGCGAAAGCTGGGCGTGGAGTGAAAAATGACAGGAATGTAAGCCAGGGCGGGAAAGTGTAAGCCAAAACGATGGCACGCCTTTCCCGTCCGGTCCATAATGGGGCCAAAGGAGGTCGATGACCGTGGCGCTTTTGGAAGTGGAGGGTCTGCAAAAGACATATACGACCCGGTACGGGGGCCAGGCGGTGCCCGCCCTGACGGGGGTGAGCTTCACGCTGGAGGAGGGCCAGTTCGCGGCGGTGATGGGGGAGTCCGGCTCCGGCAAGACCACCCTGCTCAACGTGGTGGCGGCCCTGGACCGGCCCACCGCCGGCACGGTCCGGCTGGACGGGCGGGACACCGCCGCCGTGCCGGAGAGGGAGCTGGCCGCCTTCCGGCGGGAGAACCTGGGGTTCGTGTTCCAGGAGTTCAACCTGCTGGACACCTTCGACATCCGGGACAATATCCTGCTGCCCATGGTGCTGGCGGGCCGGTCCCGGCAGGAGATGGAGCGCACATTGCCGCCCCTGGCGAAAAAGCTGGGCATCGCCGACATCCTGGGGAAATACCCCTACGAGGTCTCCGGCGGGCAGAAGCAGCGCACCGCCGTGGCCCGGGCGCTGATCCTCTCGCCCCGGCTCATCCTGGCGGACGAGCCAACCGGGGCGCTGGACTCCCGCAGCTCCGACGCCCTGCTTGAGCTGCTGGACGAGGTCAACGCCGGGGGCCAGACCGTGCTCATGGTGACCCACTCGGTGAAGGCCGCCAGCCACGCCGGGCGGGTGCTGTTCATCAAGGACGGGACGCTGTACCACCAGCTGTTCCGGGGCGACGACGACCGGGGGCGGTTCTACGGCCGCATCTCCGACGCCCTCACGGCGCTGGCGGGAGGGCGGAGCGATGGATGAGCGGTTCTATCTCCGGCTGGCCTGGGACTGCATCCGGAAAAACCGGCGGCTGTACGTGCCCTATCTGCTCACGGTGGCCGGGGCCGCGGCGGGATTTTACATGCTGGCCACCACCGGCGACCCGTCGGGTATGGCCGACCCCGGGGACGTGCGGTTGATCATGCGGACGTGCACGGTGGTGCTTGGACTGGTGTGCGGCGGATTTTTGCTTTACACCAACGGCTTTCTGATGAAGCAGCGGGGCCGGGAGTTCGGCCTGTACGCGGTGCTGGGCCTGGACCGGTCCAACATGACCCGGCTGCTGGCCTGGGAGACGGCCTTCACCGCCGCCATCGGCGTGGGGGCCGGCCTGGCCGCGGGGGTGCTGCTGGACAGGCTGCTGCTGATGATCCTGGCGAAGCTGTCGGGCATGCCCTACGCCGGGCCGGCGGTCTATGGCCGGTGCCTGGTGCTGACGGCGGGGGTGTTCGCCCTCATCCTGGGGCTGATCTTCGCCGCCAATATCATCCGGGTGGGGCGTATGTGTCCGACGGAGCTGCTAATCAGCAAGGATGTGGGGGACAGGGAGCCAAAAAGCAAGTGGTTCGTCACAGTGGTGGGGATCGTCCTGCTGGGGGCGGGCTACGGCATCGCCATCTGCCGGCCCGCGCTGATGGAGGGCGTGGTCGTCGAGGACATCCTGTGGTTCTTCGCGGCGGTGCTGCTGGTGATCTTCGGCACCTTTGCCCTGTTTCTGGGCGGGACGGTGACGGGGCTGAAGCTGCTGCGCCGGTGGAAGGGTTATTATTACAAGGCCCGGCACTTCGTGTCCGTGTCCGGCCTCATCCACCGCATGGGCCGCAACGCCGCGGGCCTGGCCATCATCTGCATATTGTCCACGGCGGTGCTGGTGATGGTGTCCAGCACGGTGTGCCTGCGGGCGGGGCTGGAGAGCAGCCTGCGCGGGTATTTCCCCCGGGACGTGATGTGCCAGTTCGGCAGCATGGCGGAAAACGACTGGGACGGGCTGCTGGCCGGGGCGATGGAGGACGCCGTCGCGGCGGGCTATCACCCGAAGGACACGGTGCGCTATCTCTACTGGGAGTACGGCTGGAGCGTGGACGGCGGCAGGACCGGCACGGACCTGGCCTTCGTGGACGCGGCGGGCTATGAGGCCATCACAGGCCGGGCGCTGTCCCTGGGGCCGGACGAGGTGCTGACCGACGCAGCGGAGGACACCCTGACGGTCATGGACGCCGCTTTCACCGTGGCGGGCGGCCTGGGGCCGGAGGACCCGGTGATGGCGTATCTGGGCCGGGTCCTGGGGGTCGGGGACATGGAGGACATGCCCCGGACCCTGGTGGTGGCGGACGGCGGGGCCATCCTGGCCCTGCGGCAGCGGGCGGAGGAGTACGGCCAGACCGACCCGGATTACAGCTACAGCTTCGGTACCTTCGTGGACCACAACATGGACTTCGACCTGCCCGCCGGGGAGGACAGCCGGGCGTGCCTGGCCGTCATCCGGCAGTATGTTTTGGACCACGTCTATGAGGGGGCCTTCTCCGACGGCAGCGCCAGCATCGGGCAGGCCCGGAGCGATCTGCTGGTGCAATTCGGCTCGCTGCTTTTCCTGGGGCTGTTTCTGGGCACGCTGTTCCTGGGCGGGGCGGCGCTGCTGATCTACTACAAGCAGGTGTCCGAGGGCTACGAGGACCGGGAGCGGTTCGCCGTGATGCGGCAGGTGGGCATGGACGAGGGGCTGATCCGCCGGTCCGTCCACAGCCAGATCCTGCTGGTGTTCTTCCTGCCGCTGGTCACCGCCTTCTGCCACATGGCGGCGGCCTTCCCGCTGGTGGCGCGGCTGCTGGAGGTGTGGGACATGAGCGACAGGGGACTGTTCATGGTCTGTACCCTGGGCGCGGCGGCGGTGTTCGCGGCGCTGTACACGGCGGTGTACCTGCTGACGGCGCGGGTATACGCCCGGCTGGTGGGCCGGTGAGGCAGACGAAACAGCAAACGCCCCGGGGGTGAAGGCCCCCGGGGCGCCGTCAACTGTACCAAAAATCGCCGCAGGGGCGGGCGACGCTTGGGGCAGAATGGATAATTTGCAGGATTTAGACGATGAAATTTCATTTTTTCCTTGAAATATCGTTCCGCGGAGCATATAATGAGCGTACGTTGCAGAATCGGAAACGAAAAGCTGCATGAACCGGCAAAAATCATTGGGAGGATAAACACATGAAAAAGCTACTTGCACTCCTGCTCGCTCTGCTGATGGTCCTGTCCCTGGCCGCCTGCGGCGGCTCCGGCAGCAGTTCCGGCGACGCCGGCGATAATGGCGGCGACGCGGCTGCCTCCGGCACCAGCCTGTCCATCGGTACCGGCGGCTCCAGCGGCACCTATTATGCCTTCGCCGGCGTGCTGGCCACCTACATCAAGCAGGAGACCGGCATCGATATCACCGTCAACGAGACCACCGGCTCCGCCGCCAACATCACCGGCATCGACCAGGGGATGTACGATCTGGCCACCGTCCAGTCCGACGTGCTGGGCTACGCCTACAACGGCACCAACACCTTTGAGGAGACCGGCGCGGTCAACTCCTTCGTGGTCCTGGGCGCCCTGTACGCCGAGCAGGTCCAGCTCATCACCTGCGACCCGGCGATCACGTCTGTGTCCGACCTGGCCGGCAAGAACGTGTGCGTGGGCGACGTGGGTTCCGGCACCTATTACAACACCATGGACATCCTGTCCGCCTACGACATGACCATCGACGACATCAACCCGGTGTACCAGTCCTTCCAGGACTCCGCTGAGAGCCTGAAGGACGGCAAGATCGACGCCGCCGTCGTCACCGCCGGCGCGCCCACCCCCGCCATCACCGACCTGGCCGCCACCAAGGACGTGTACATCATCTCCATCGACCAGGAGCACATGGATAAGCTGCTGGCCAACGCCCCCTGGTATGCCTCTTACACCATCCCCGCCGGCACCTACAATGGCTTTGACGAGGACGCCACCACCATCACCACCAAGGCGACCCTGATCGCCAAGTCCGACATCGATGACGACACGGCCTACACCATCGTGTCCACCATCTTCGACAACGCGGACGCCATCGCCGAGCTGCACGCCAAGGGCGCGGAGCTGGATCTGACCTTCGCCACCGAGGGCATGGCCGCCCCCTTCTCCCCCGGCGCCGCCAAGTATTACGCCGAGCACGACATCACCGTGGAGGCCGCCGGCTGATACGCAGAAAAGCATGTAACGCTGGAGTGCCGCGCCTTTGACGCGGCACTCCGAGTCCGTATATCAGCGGGGTATAGCAGCCGCAGGGGCGGCTATGGTCCCATAGCCGCCCCTGGGACTTCTATATCCGGCACATTTCCCGGAGGTAACGCATGGACAAGGAAAAGAAACAGGCGCTGGAACAGGATATCGCCGCCCAGCGGGCCGAGGAGAACATGTTCGACCAGGCCGCCGTGGACGAGGTGATGAAAAAATACGACCGGGAGTCCAACACCCGGGTCTGGGAGGGCTGGCAGAAGTGGGCCGTGACCGCCGTGATGGCGGCTTTCTCCCTGTTCGCCATCTATGTGACGCTGTTCGTCACCTGGCTGGACCTGATCCGCTACCCCTCCTTCCTGGGGTGCATCATCGTCATCGGCTACCTCACCTTCCCGGTGAAAAAGGGCGCCCAGAAGGTCAACTCCATGCCCTGGTACGACTGGCTCATCATGCTGGCGGGGGCGGCGGCGTTTTTCTATGTGGTGGTCAACGCCAAGGACCTGACCGTCCGGCTGGGCACCATGAACATCAGAAGCTATGAGATCGCCATCGGCATCGTGGGCGTGCTGTCGGTGGTGGAGCTGTGCCGCCGGAGCGTGGGCCTGCCCATCCTGTGCGTGGCGGGGGTGTTCTTCGTCTACGCGATGTATTACTACTGGTTCGGACGGGGCTTCGGCCCGGCCCGGGCCATCCGGCAGGTGACCATAGGGCTGTTTTATCAGACCACCGGCGTGCTCACCACCCCCATCCAGGTGTGCGCCAAATTCATCGTGGTGTTCATCATCTTCGGCGCGTTTTTGGAGCGCACCGGCATCAGCGACTTCTTCATCAACCTGGCCAACTGCGTGGCGGGGGCCTCCTCCGGCGGTCCGGCCAAGGTGGCGGTGATCTCCTCCGCCCTGTGCGGCATGGTGTCCGGCTCCTCCGTGGGCAACACGGTCACCACCGGCTCCGTCACCATCCCCATGATGAAAAAGACCGGCTACAAGCCGGAGTTCGCCGGGGCCGTGGAGGCGGCCGCCTCCACCGGCGGGCAGATCATGCCCCCCATCATGGGCGCGGCGGCGTTCCTCATGGCGGAGTACGTGGGCGTGCCCTATTCCGACATTATCGTCCGGGCCATATTGCCGGCGGTGCTGTATTTCCTGGGCATCTTCATCTGCGTGCACCTGGAGGCCCGGAAGCTGGGCCTGCGGGGCATCCCCCGGGATCAGCTGCCCAAGCTGGGACAGCTGATGAAGAAGATCTATCTGCTGCTGCCGCTCATCATCCTGGTGTATCTGGTGTCCAGCGGTTCCCGGACCATGGCCTATTCCGCGGCGCTGTCCATCGTGGCGGCCATCGCGGTGAGCCTGTTCGACCGGGAGCACCGCATGACGCCCCTGGGCATCCTGGAGGCCCTGGCCGCCGGCGCCAAGAGCAGCATCACCGTGGCCGCCGCCTGCGGCATGGCCGGCGTCATCGCCGGGTGCATCAACATGACGGGCCTGGCCTCCAAGCTCATCACCGCCATCGTTTCCGTGTCCGGCGGCCACCTGATCGTCGCGCTGTTTCTGACCATGCTGTGCTGCATCGTGCTGGGCATGGGCGTGCCCACCACCGCCAACTACTGCATCATGGCCTCCACCTGTGCCCCCATCCTGATCCAGATGGGCATCCCCCAGATGGCGGCCCACTTCTTCGTGTTCTACTTCGGCATCGTGGCGGACATCACCCCGCCGGTGGCCCTGGCCGCCTACGCCGGCTCCGCCATCGCCAAGGCGCCGCCCATGAAGACCGCCTTCAACGCCACCAAGCTGGCCATCGCCGCCTTCGTGGTGCCCTATATCCTGGCCATGAACCCGGCCATGGTGCTGGTGGACACCACCGCCTTTGAGGTGGTGCAGGTGGTGATAACCTCCGTGCTGGGCATCCTGGCCCTGGGCGTGGGGCTGGAGGGCTACCTGAAGGGCGCCGTGCCCTGGCCGCTGCGCATCATCGCCCTGGCCGCGGGCCTGTTCCTGGTCTACCCCGGCACGGTCAGCGACATCGTGGGCCTGGCCGTGGTGGGCGGGATATTCCTGTTCCAGACTTTCACTCACAAAAAGGGCGCCGCCGCGGCGTGAGCGGCAAAAAAATCAAATTTGCGAAAACGGCCTTCTTGTAATAAGGAGGCCGTTTTTTGCGCAAAAATTGCCACCGCATCATTCCGCCGCCGGCGGATACGATAGTACGGTAAGGATCGGCACGGCAAGCGCGGCATGAAAAATTTTCCATCTCCCGGCGGCAGGCCGGCGGCGGGACCTTTTCGGCCCGGTGGAAGCAAAGAGATTTTTTAGCGCGTTTTGCGCGCCCGCTTTCTCGCATACTGAATGGGCCGGCAGAAAGACGGGAGGATAAAGCGATGGGAATGCGATGGCTTTTGCGGCTGCGGGTGCCAGCCGCCATATGGGTGATAACGGCCGTCTGTACGGTGACGGCCTTTGCGGACGGGGCGCTGATCCCCGTAGGCGAGACGGTAGGGATACAGATCAAAACGCAGGGCGTGCTGGTGGCGGCGGTGTCCGAGGTGCAGACGGAGCAGGGGACGGTATATCCGGCCCGGGACGCGGGCGTGCGCACCGGGGACATGATAATGGCCGTGGACGGTCATGCCGTCGGCGGGGCGGCGGATGTGCTGGACGCGGTGGAGCGCTCCGGCGGCGCCCCCGCCCAGGTGACCGTGCGCCGTGACGGGCGGGAGCAAAGCCTGACCGTGACCCCCGCCCGGGAGAGCGGCGGCGGCCTGCGGCTGGGGCTGTGGCTCCGGGACGGGGTGGCCGGGATCGGCACGGTGACCTATATCGACCCGGATACCGGGGCCTTCGGCGCCCTGGGCCATGGGGTGAACGACATGGACACGGGGGTGCTGCTGCCGGTGGCGGACGGCGACGTGTGCCGGGCGCGGATCGTGGACGTGAAGCGGGGCGCGGCGGGCGCGCCGGGGGAGCTGGCCGGCAGCTTCGACGCCGGGGACGTGGTCGGCTGCATCAACACGAACACCTGCTGCGGCATCTTCGGCTCCATCACCGGGGATATGGGGCCGCTGCGGCAGGCCATGCCCGTGGGCGAGCCGGAGGAAGTGCAGAAGGGACCGGCCACCGTGCTGGCCTGCGTGGACGGGCAGGACATCCGGGAGTATGACGTGGAGATCTCCCGCACCGGCCTGACCGCCGGCAGCGGGCGGGATCTGATGGTGCGCGTGACGGACCCGGAGCTGCTGGGCCGGACCGGGGGCATCGTCCAAGGCATGAGCGGCAGCCCCATTTTGCAAAACGGCAAGCTGGTGGGCGCGGTGACACATGTGCTGGTGAACGACCCCACGCGGGGGTACGGGATATTCATCCGGACCATGCTGGACGCGGCTGCGTGACGTATGCCCGCCCCGAAAAGGGGCGGGCATATGCCGTTTCGCGCGCAAAAAGTTGTCTGGGACCGCCGGTGGGTATTCCACTTTTCCCATGAACATGATATTATATAAAAGCATAAAAGCGGTAAAGACCGCGGCGGCCCGGCGGGCCGCCCGGACCCGTCCGGAGAGGGGGGAGTCCCATGAAGAACAAAACGGCCCGGTTCCTGGCCGTGAGCCTGGCGTGCGTGTGCGTGCTGTGCGTGCTGGTGTTCTCGCTTTTGGCGGTGCGGATGAACCGCCAGAGCGCGGAGGCCATCGGCGAGCTGGGCGCCATCTATATGGCCGGCATGAGCGAGCAGGCGGCCACCCACTTCGGCACCACCATCGAGCTGCGGCTGAGCCAGGTGGGGGCGCTGGTGGACTCCACCCCGCCGGACACCACCCGGGACCCGGCCTCCATGCGGGTGGCCCTGAGCTACAACGCCCGGGCGCGGGGGTTCGACCACCTGGCCCTGTGCCGGGCCGACGGCACGTTCGAGATGCTCTACGGAAGCCAGATGCACACCGGGGATGACGCCTTCCTCCAGGCCGTGGCCGGCGGCGAGGAGATGATGGCCGCCGGGTCCGACGAGGCCGGCCAGGAGCTGCTGCTGATGGGCATCCCCGCCGCCTATCCCATGGATGACGGCGGCCGGAGCGTGGCGTTGGTGGCGGCGCTGCCGGTGTCCTACATCAGCGACACCCTGTCCCTGGACGCGGACAACGCCATGATCTACTACTTCATCATCGACAAGGACGGAGAGTTCATCGTCCGGGACGACGACGTGACGGACGAGAGTTATTTCCAGCGTGTCCGGGACCGGTATGACAGCGTGGGCGAGCTGAGCGGCGAGGAGTACATCGCCCAGCTGAAAAAGGCCATGGCCGCCGGGGAGAACTATACCGGCCAGTTCACCATCGAGGGGGAGCGGCGGTATCTGTACTTCTCGGGACTGCCCTACTCCGACTGGTATCTGCTGCTGTTCATGCCCTACGGCCAGCTGGACAGGACGGTGAACGCCCTGAGCCGGGCCTGGGGCACGGCGGCGCTGGTGAGCTGCGGGCTGATATTGGCGCTGCTGCTGGCGGTGTTCTGCTGGTATCTGCACCTGACCCGCCGGCATGTCCGGGAGCTGGAGGAGGCCCGCCTGGCCGCCGAGCACGCCAACCGGGCCAAGAGCGAGTTCCTCTCCAACATGAGCCACGACATCCGCACGCCCATGAACGGCATCGTGGGCATGACCGCCATCGCCAGCGCCAATCTGGACAACATCCAGCAGGTGCAGAGCTGTCTGAAGAAGATCGACCTGTCCAGCCGCCATCTGCTGGGGCTTATCAACGACATTTTGGATATGTCCAAGATCGAGAGCGGGAAGCTGACCCTCCACCGGGAGCAGGTGTCCCTGCAGGAGATATTGCAGAACATCGTCAACATCGTCCAGCCCCAGGTCAATGCCAAGAGCCAGCGGTTCGACGTGTACATCTACGACATCCCCAGCGAGCATGTGTACTGCGACAGCGTGCGCATGAGCCAGGTGCTGCTGAACCTGGTGGGCAACGCCATCAAGTTCACCCCCGAGGGCGGCAATATCCACATGGCCTGCTATGAGGAGGCCTCTCCCAAGGGGGAGGGCTGGGCGCGGGTGCACCTGCGGGTGAAGGACAACGGCATCGGTATGTCCCCGGAGTTCAGGGGCCGCATCTTCGACTCCTTCTCCCGGGAGGACAGCCGCCGCGTCCAAAAGACCGAGGGTTCCGGCCTGGGCATGGCCATCACCAAGTACATCGTGGACGCCATGGAGGGCACCATCGAGGTGGAGAGCGAGCCGGACAAGGGGTCGGAGTTCCACGTGATCCTGGACCTGGAGAAGGCTGCCATCCACCAGGAGGACATGCACCTGCCGCCCTGGGAGGTGCTGGTGGCGGACGACGACGAGCTGCTGTGCGAGAGCACGGCCGCGGCGCTGAAGGCCCTGGGCTGCCGGGCGGTGTGGGCCCCCGACGGGGAAACCGCCGTGCAGATGGCCCGGAAAAAGCACGACGCCGGGGAGGATTACCCCGTCATCCTGCTGGACTGGCAGCTGCCGGGCATGGACGGCATCGACACCGCCCGGGCCATCCGGGAGGCATGCGGGGACAAGAGCACCATGATGCTCATCACGGCGGCGGACTGGAGCGAGCTGGAGGAGCAGGCCCGGGCCGCGGGCATCGCCGGCTGCATCGGCAAGCCCCTGTTCCGCTCCACGCTGTATTACGCCCTGGCGGGGCTGGCGGGTTCGGAGAGCCATGGGCCGGAGCAGGTCCGTAAGGACAGCCGCACCCTGGAGGGGCGGCGGGTGCTGCTGGCGGAGGACAACGACCTGAACTGGGAGATCGCCGAGGAGCTGCTCAGCGAGCTGGGCCTGGAGCTGGACCGGGCGGAGGACGGCAAGGTGTGCGCGGACCGGTTCGCCGCGTCGGCGCCGGGGTACTACGACGCCATCCTGATGGACATCCGTATGCCCGTCATGACCGGCTACGAGGCCACGGAGGCCATTCGGGCCATGGACCGGCCGGACGCGGCGGCCATACCCATCATCGCCATGAGCGCCGACGCCTTTTCCGAGGACGTGCAGCGGTGTCTGGACTGCGGCATGAACGCCCACGCCGCCAAGCCCATCGACATTGACGAGGTCGCAAGGCTGCTGGAGAAGTACATAAAATGACCGCCTTACGGGCGGATCGGGACGCGAGGTGTATGAAAATGCGACGCATCACGGCGCTCATCGCGCTGCTGGCGCTGCTGCTGGCCCTGACGGCCTGCGGCGGCTCCGGTCAGGCGGATCAGGCGCAGACGGGGCCTGTCGTCAGCGGCGAGGGGGCCGTCACGCAGCTGACCTTATGGACCTTCCCCGTGGGGGGATGGGGCAGCAGCGGAACGCTTTCGTCCATGCTGGCGGCCTTCCACCGGGAGCACCCCGACATCCGGGTGTCCGCCAGGGACCTGACCTATGACGACGGGGACGCGATCATAGAGCAGGCCGTCGAAGAGGGGGGCCTGCCGGACCTGGTGCTGGAGGGACCGGAGCGGCTGGTGGCCAACTGGGGCGACCGGGGGCTGATGGCGCCGCTGAACGACCTGTGGCAGGAGCCGGCTGCCGGCGAGATATACGACACGGTGCGGGACGCCTGCCATGATGGGGCGGGGACGTATTACATCTACCCGCTGTGCATGACCACCCACTGCATGGCGGTGAACCGGGATATGTTCGAGGCCGCCGGGGCCTGGCAGTACATCGACGAGCAGAGCCATACCTGGACCACCGACGGGTTCGTATCGGCGGTGAAGGCACTGTATGACGCTGGCGTGAAGAACGTGGCGGCGGTCTACTGCGGCGGCCAGGCGGGGGACCAGGGCACCCGCGCGCTGGTGAACAACCTCTACGGCGGCGCCTTCACCGACCCGGAGCACACCGCCTATACCGCCGCCGGGCCGGAGAACGCCAAGGCCCTGGCGCTGCTGGCCGATCTGGATGGCGTGCGCTTCGACGCGTCCATCGGCGGCGCCGACGAGATCAAGCAGTTCGCCGCCGGCGAGCTGGCCATGGCCTTCTGCTGGAACGTGTTCCAGGAGGTCAACCAGGTGGTCAGCAACCCGGACCAGGACTTCGACATCTTCCCCATGGCCTTCCCCACCGACAGCGGCGTGCCCCGGCTCCAGGGGGGCATATGGGGCTTTGGCGTGTTCGACAACGGGGACCAGGCGCGCATCGACGCCGCCAAGGAGTTCATCCGCTTCATGACCGGGGACGACGCCCAGTACACCCGCGCGGTGCTGGCCTCCACCTACTGGCCCGTCCGGGATCTGCCGGACATCTACGCCAACGACCAGCTGATGAACGAGTACGGCCTGTTCCAGCAGTATCTGGGGGACTACTATCAGGTCACCCCCGGCTGGGCCGGGGCGCGGACCGCCTGGTGGAACATGCTCCAGCGGGTGGGGCAGGGGGAGGACCCGGCCACGGCCCTGGAGGAGTTCGACAGCCAGGCCAACGCCGCCGCGGCGGACAGCGGCGGCTGACGCAGATAAAATGGATATGAAAAAAGACCCAGCCATTGGCCGGGTCTTTATTTTTGTGGGATCAGAACAGGCCGCAGACCAGCTCCGTATAGGCGGCGGGGTCCTCCAGGGGCAGGCCCGCGATCAGCTGGGCCTGGGCCAGCAGCACCATGGCCAGCCGGGCGGCCCGGGGCTTGTCCTCGGCGTAGGCCTTCTCCAGGGCGGCGAAGGCGGGGTGGGCGCCGTTCAGCTCCAGCACCCGCTTGGCCTTGACCCGCTCCGCCTCGGGCACGCCGGGCAGATCCTTGAAATACTTCTCCATCTCCAGGGTCACCTCGCCCTCGGTGGTGAGGAACACGGGCTGGCTCTTCAGCTTGTGGCTCAGGCGCACCGTTTCCACCGCGCCGCCCAGGGACTGCTTGACGAAGTCCAGCAGCTCCTTGGACTGCTCCGCCTTTTCATCGGTGTCCTTCTTCTCCTCCTCGCTCTCCAGGCCCAGCTCGTCGCTGGTGACGTTGCAGAACTCCTTCTGCTCGAAGTCGTGGAGCATCTGCATGACGAACTCGTCCACGCTGTCGGTCAGGCACAGCATGTCGCAGCCGGCGGCCTTCACCGTTTCCGCCTGGGGCAGGGCGGCGGCCTGCTTGGCGGTCTCGGAGCAGGCGTAATAGATCTTCTTCTGGGACTCGGGCATGGCCTGGACGTACTCGTGCAGGCTGATGAGCTTATCCTGGGCGGTGCTGTAGAACAGCAGCAGGTCCTTCAGCTTGTCCTTGTTCATGCCGAAGGAACCCACCACGCCGTATTTCAGCTGGGGGGCGAAGGCCTTGTAGAAGGTCAGGTACTTCTCCCGGTCCTCCTCCATCAGCCGCTTCAGCTCGGCCAGGACCTTCTTCTCCAGGTTGCCGGCGATGACCTTCAGCTGCCGGTCGTGCTGTAAAAGCTCCCGGGAGATGTTCAGGCTCAGATCGGGGGAGTCCACCACGCCACGGACGAACCGGAAGTGCTCCGGCACCAGGTCGGCGCACTTGTCCATGATCATCACGCCGGCGGAGTACAGCTGCAGGCCCGGCTGATAGTCCCGGGTGTAGTAGTCGTAGGGCGCCTGGGCGGGGATGAACAGCATGGCGCGGTAGCTGGTCAGGCCCTCGGCGTTGACCCGGATCACCGCCACGGGGTCGGCGCTGTCGTGGAAGTGCTCTTTATAGTAGGCCTTGCAGCCGTCGTCGGACACCTCGCTCTTGGGCCGCTGCCAGATGGGCACCATGGTGTTGACCACCTGGTCCTCGGAGATGGTGTTGTAGGCGCCCTTGCCGTCCTCGCCGCCCTTTTCGTCCCACTCCCGGCGCTCCACGGTCATGTGGATGGGCCAGCGGACATAGTCGGAATACTTCTTCACCAGCTCCTTCAGCTTCCAGCTCTCCAGGTAGGAGCTGTAATCCTCCTCGTCGGCGTCGGGCTTGATGTGCATGATAACGTCCGTGCCCACGTCAGGCTTGTCGCAGGCGGTGACGGTGTAGCCGTCCGCGCCGGAGGACTCCCATTTCCAGGCCTGGTCCTCGCCGAAGGCACGGGTCAGGACCGTCACCTTGTCGGCCACCATGAAGGCGGAGTAAAAGCCCACGCCGAACTGGCCGATCACGTCCACATCCGCGGCGGATCCGTCCTCCGCCAGGCTGTCCCGGAACGAGCGGGTGCCGCTGGAGGCGATCACGCCCAGGTTGTTCTCCAGCTCTTCTTTCGTCATGCCGATGCCGTTGTCCCGGACGGTGAGGGTGCGCGCGTCCTTGTCCGCGTCCAGGCGGATGGAGAAATCCTCCCGGGCCATGCCCACGGTCTCGTCGGTCAGGGACTTGTAGCACAGCTTGTCGATGGCGTCGGAGGCGTTGGAGATGATCTCCCGCAGGAAGATCTCCTTGTGGGTGTAGATGGAGTTGATCATCAGGTCCAGAAGCCTTTTCGACTCGGCCTTGAACTGTTTTTTCGCCATGTATATACGCTTCCTTTCGGGTGTGTTAGCACTCTTTTTGTTCGAGTGCTAATTTACCACGTTTCCGCGGCCCTGTCAAGCCCCGGCCGCGGGAAATTACAAGTTATTACAGTTTCACCGTTTTCCTTTACATTTTTCCCGGGCGTCCTTATAATGATGAGATGAGATTTACATAATATTCTCCGGGGGGTGGGCATATGAGGCGAAAGACCGCGCTGTTCCTGTCGGTGCTGCTGATCGTGAGCGGGCTGCTTTGCGCCTGCGGCGCCACGGCGTCCGGCGGGTCCGGACCCACGTCCGCGCCGGCGGCGGTCACCGCCATCCCCACGGCGTCGCCGGAGCCGGGACCGACGCCGGTGCCGGAGACGCTGACGGTCCCCGCCGCCCGGGAGGGCTGGGCGGAGGCCTATCTGGACTTTCTGGCCGGCAGCGCCGACATCTTCGCCGCCCTGTGGCCCGACGGGATGAGCGGCGTGGGTTTCATCGACCTGGACCTGGACGGCACGCCGGAGATGGCGGTGTTCGACCAGGGGGCCGCGGCGGCCATGGGGGTGCAGCTGTTCGATCTGGACGACGAGGGCGTGTGGTGCGTGTCCAGCGTGATGGACGGCGCCGCCGGGGCCTTCGGGGACAGGCACTTCACGCCGGTGAGCGTGTGCGCCAGCTTTTTCGAGTCCTTCCGGCTCAGCCGCACGGAGCAGGGCTGGAGCTTCTGGGTCAACAGCGCCAACGGCACATTGGAGACGGCCTGGAACGAGATCGTCCGCTTCGAGAGCGACGGCGGCATCCTCACGCCGGTGAGCGTGTGCGCCCAGTATCTGGAGAACAACGCCGAGACCGGACTGGTGGTGGCGGAGGAGTACACCCTGGCCGGGCACAGCGCCGACCGGGACAGCTATGACGCCGCGGCCAACGTGTACCTGGAGGGGGAGGACGTGGGCTATGAGGCCAAGGGCGTGTTCCTGTGGAACGACATGGACGCCTACGGCGGCGGCTGGGACGGCTTCATGGCCATGGCCCGGGACGCGGCGGCGGCCTATGTGCCCATCCCGGAGGCGGTGACGCTGGTGTCCGTGGCGGAATAAACGCAGACAGGAAAAAGCCCTGGCCGGAGCCAGGGCTTTTTTGCCGCTTGCGTATCAGGAACCGAAGTCGTGCTGGCGCAGCTCGTCGAAGTCCATCATGCTGTCGAAGGGCGTGGTGTCGTCCCCCGGCGCGGCGAAGGCCCCGCCGAACCAGTTCAGCACCATCCGCAGCTCATACTGCTCCGACGCCTCGTCGAAGGCGGACTCGGACACCGCCTCACCGTCGATGTAGAACTCGTCGTCGCCGTCCGCCGGGGCGACGCTCTCCAGGACCGTGGCCTCGTCGTACAGCAGCGCGCTCTCGTCGCCGCTCAGGGGGGTGTACTCGGTGCGGGAGGTATAGCCGCCGTCGTCGTCGAACAGGCCGGCCCACTTGCCCAGGTACTCCGCGCCGTCCTTTTCATAGAGGAAGACCGTGCCCATGTCGGAGCCGGCCGCCTCATACAGCACGCCCTGGTCCAGCTGCAGCGCGCCGCCGGCCTGGATGGTCCACAGCTCATACACCGCGAACCGGCTGCCGCCCCGCTCCAGCTCATACAGGGCCAAAAACTCGTAGCTGCCGTCGCCGTTCACGTCGGTGACGCTGCCGATGGGCCGGGGGCCGAAGCCGTCGCCGGGGTCGGTGCAGAAGCCGTCCTGCCCCTCGATCCGGTCCAGGATGGCCGCCACGCCGGCGTTCACCTTCACCCTGTCGCCGCCGCCGAAGCGGGCGGAGTACAGCACGTCGAACATGGCGTTCAGCACCGGCTCCATGCCCTCCTCGTCCGCCGTGCCGATCATGCTCCACCAGCCGTCGTCGGTGCCCAGGTACGCGTGCACCGTGTACATGTCCGCGCCGTTTTCGGTGTAGCTGGCCAGGAAAGCGCCGCCGTTGAACCGGCCGGGCACGTCAGCCGTTTCCGGCTCCGACAGGACCTGGGCGTCGTCCTTGTTGGACAGGATGAAGTCCAGGGACTCGTCCATGATGTCCTCTACATCCTCGTCGGCACCGTAGGTCATCTTGTCGATGAGGATGCTGCCGTCGGACAGGGACAGGTCCGCCGGCTGCAGGCGCAGGGACTGGCCAATGGGATCGTCGGTATACTCGGCGTCGTCCAGGTACTCGTCATGGACCATGAACTCCATCTCCCAGTCGGGCACCTCGTACACGGTCATGCCCTCGGGCTGGTAGGCGCCGGTGATCTCGAAGGAGTCGCACACGTGGCCGAACAGCTCCCACCGGTCCCCGGCGTCCTCGTCGTCCTGGAGGATGGCCTGCACGCAGTAGCAGCCGAAATCCCCCAGACCGTCGAACAGCACGGCGCGGCCGGACCACTCGTCCCCGTCCAGCGTGCCGGTGTATTCGATGCATATGCCCTCGCCCGCGGGGAAGTCCATCTTCCCGATCTGGACGATCTCCGCCTCGTCCGCGCCCGTCCACATGGCCAGCCAGCTGGCATCGGCGTTGAACAGCGCGGCCATGTCCGCGGCGGAGTAGACGAACACCTCTTCGTTCAGGGAGTATACGAACTGGGCGCCGATGACGAAATCGCCGGACGCGGAGAAGTACACCGCGCCGTCCTCCTGGCTGACCTCGCTGTCCGCCGGGTACTCCAGGCGGAAGCAGGCGGTGTCGTCGGTGTACAGCTCATAATCCCCGGGGGCGGACGCGTCGCCGCCGCCCAGGGTGACACGGCTGCTCCGGGCCGGGACGAAGCCGGCGGAGAGCACCATCACCCCCACCATGGCCAGGGCCAGCGCGGCGGTGAGCAGACGCTTCATTCTTTGGGACATACCGATCCTTCCTTTCCTATATCTTACAGGAAAATAATAGCACGCCCCGCGAAAACGGTCAACAAATTATGCATCCTGCGTACCTGATACACTTTTTTGGCCTTTCAATGGGATAACACTTGTTTTTTGTAATTTTTGTAATATAATAAGACTGTATGACCATAACCGGCGAAAGGGGGCGGCGGCGTGCCCACCCAGTGGAAGCGCTCCCCGGAGGAGCTGCACAAGACCTATATCGCCAACACGGAGGCCTTTTACCGCATCGCGGGGCGGGGCCTGGCGGAGCAGATGGATACCTTCTGCGCCGGCTGCGCCATGGGGCTGTTCGCCCGCAGCGCCAGTCTGGGCCAGGAGCACGTGGACGCGGTGAACCAGCTGTACTCCAAGGGCAGGCCGAAGCCCACGTGGCTGCTGTGGGCGCTGACGGCGGAGGTGGGGAAGAACACCGCCTTTCTGCCGCCGCTGTTTTTCTGGTCCCTGACGGAGCAGGACGCCCGCCGGGGCACCGACTGCTCCCGGGTGTTCATCCGGATGCTCACCAACATCCTGCTGTGCCTGGCGGCGGTGGACGACGACGTGACATATGCCGAGGCGGAGTACATCACCGAGTGCGCGGACAAGCTGAGCGCCCTGTGCGACTCGGCGGGGGTGAAGAAGGGCAAGCCCGGTCTGCGGGCGGAGGACTTCGTCACCAGCGCCCAGCCCTCCTTCCTGGAGAAGGACGCGCCCCGGGCCGCGGCGTCCGGCGGCGATAAGACCGCGGCGGCTGCCGCCGGCGAGGCGCCGGCGGAGAAGCCGGATCTGGACGAGCTGATGGCCCAGCTGGACGGCCTTGTGGGTCTGGAGCGGGTGAAGAAGGAAGTCAAGAGCATGATGAACCTGGTGAAGGTCCGTCAGATGCGCAAGGACGCGGGGCTGCCTGTGCCGCCGCTGAGCCTGCACATGGTGTTCCTTGGCAACCCCGGCACCGGCAAGACCACCGTGGCCCGGCTGATCGCGGGGCTGTACGCCGCCATCGGCGCGCTGAGCAAGGGACAGCTGGTGGAGGTGGACCGCTCCGGCCTGGTGGCCGGCTATGTGGGCCAGACCGCCATCAAGACCCAGGAGGTCATCACCTCCGCGCTGGGGGGCGTGCTGTTCATCGACGAGGCCTACTCCCTGGCCAGCGGCGGGGAGAACGACTTTGGCCGGGAGGCCATCGAGACCATCCTCAAGGCCATGGAGGACCACCGGGACGAGCTGGTGGTGATCGCGGCGGGCTATACCGGGCCCATGGAGCGGTTCCTCAGCTCCAACCCGGGCCTGGAGAGCCGGTTCAACAAGTATATCTTCTTCGAGGACTATGACGGGGCGGAGCTGAACGCCATCTTCCACGGCCAGTGCAGCAAAAATGGCTATGAGCTGGACCAGGAGGCGGAGGCGTACTCCAAGGAGTTCTTCGACGCCATGTACGCCGGCCGGGACGAGAATTTCGGCAACGGCCGGGACGTGCGCAACCAGTTCGAGGACATGGTGATCCGCCAGGCCAACCGGGTGGCTGCCATGGAGGCCCCCACCAAGGAGGATCTGGCCCGGTTCACCAAGGCGGACTTTTTGGAAGAGGAAGCGCAGGCGAATGGATAAGCGTCTGTGCGAATGGTCAGGAAGGAAGGACGTTAAAGCCTCCCCTGTGTAAGGGGAGGTGCCGAGCGACAGCGAGGCGGAGGGGTTGTTACCAGTGCTGGATCGCGTGACAATCCCTCAGTCACGGCTGCGCCGTGACAGCCCCCTTTGCACAAGGGGGCCGTCAATAAGGTATAAGGATCATGGAAGACAAACACCTGGGCGTTTACATCCACATACCCTTCTGCGCGTCCAAGTGCGGGTACTGCGATTTCTACTCCCTCGCCAACTGCGACAAGAGCATCGGCAAGTACCAGGACGCCCTGCTCCGGCACATCCGGGAGGCGGCCAGCACCATGGCGCCGTATTATATCGACACGCTGTACTTCGGCGGCGGCACCCCCAGCTATTACGGGGCCAAGCGGCTGACGGAGATCTTCAATGCCCTGAAGCGGGCGGGGAAGGTGCTCAAGAGCGCGGAGGTCACCGTGGAGTGCAACCCGGACAGCGTCACCCGCCGGGATCTGAAGATGCTGAAAAAGGAGGGCGTCAACCGCATCTCCCTGGGCGTCCAGTCCGCCAGCGACGACCTTTTGAAGATCATTGGCCGGCGGCACAACTTCACCCAGGTGAAAAAAGCGGTGAAGCTCATCCGGGCGGAGGGGTTCGACAACCTGAGCATCGACCTGATCTACGGCCTGCCCAACCAGACCAAGGGGGACTGGGCCGAAACGCTGGCCAAGGTGCTGGACCTGGAGCCGGACCACCTGAGCTGCTACGGGCTGAAGCTGGAGGAGGGCACGCCCATGTACGACGAGTACAAGGACAGCCCCGTCATCCCCTCCGACGACGAGCAGGCGGACATGTACCTCTACACCGTGGAGACCCTGACCCACTACGGCTACCAGCAGTATGAGGTGTCCAACTTCGCCCGGCGGGGCAAGGCCTGCCGGCACAATATGAAGTACTGGGACATGGAGGACTACCTGGGCTTCGGCCCCGGCGCCCACTCCTGCATCGGCAATACCCGCTTCAGCTTCGTCCGGGACCTGTACGCCTACATCAAGGGCGTGGCCGGCGAGGGGGATATCCTGGACGAGTACGAGCAGCTGGACGAGCTGGACCGGGCATCGGAGTACCTGATGCTGGGCATGCGCCGCAGCCGGGGCATCTCGGCGGAGGAATACCACCGGATCTATCGCAGCGACTTCGCTCCCATCGAGGCGCTGCTGCAGGAATACGAGAAGGACGGCTGGACCAAGAAGTTCGACGGCAGATGGTGCTTCACCCCGTCGGGCTTCCTGCTCAGCAACATCCTCATCGGCTCGCTATGGGAGGCCCAGGCGGAGCACCGCATCAGCGGCAACCCCTGGATAGAGGAGAACCTGGAGGTGAGCATCGATCAGCTCACCGCTGCCACACAACGACCCTCCGGCCCGGGCTGAGAGGATCACAGGGAGGACCAAGAGCATGGCGGATACAGATGATATGAGCTTTGAACAGTGGCTGGAGAAGGAGAGCCAGGCCATGGACGAGCTGTACGGCGAGCTGGAGGCGTCCGGCGTGGGCCAGGAGCTGCGCCGCACGGCCGACGCCCCGTCGCCGGAGGCGCACGCCGATCCGGCCCCGGAGGAGAGTGCCCCGGAACAGAGCGCCCCGGAGGGGGAGAGCGTCCCGGAGCCGGTGGCTGAGAAGGCCCCGGAGCAGGTGACGGAGGATGCGCCGGAGGCGCCCTTCGCCCTGGAGGCGTCTTTCCGTCCGGAGGAGCACGCCGCACCGGC
The DNA here is from genome assembly GCA_947627735.1 of uncultured Oscillospiraceae bacterium. Lineage (GTDB taxonomy): Bacteria > Bacillota > Clostridia > Oscillospirales > Oscillospiraceae > CAJOIG01. The sequence continues at coordinate 23,856 of CANQXG010000013.1, forward strand.
GGAGGAGATGGAGTTTCAAAAGGAGTCCGCCCCCGCCCGGGAGCCGGCCAGGCCCCGGACAGAGGCGGAGCCTGCCGCGCCCCAGGCCAGGGAGCCGCTGCGCTCCCAGGTGCCCGCCCGCCGACCTGTGCGCTACAGCGGCGAGTCCCGGCCCGGGACCCAGCCGCCCCAGGGCCGCACCGGCCAGCAGCCGCCCCGCAGGCCGCCCGTGCAGACGGTGCAGCCCGATCAGGCCCGCCGGCCCTCCCGGGGACCGCGGCCCGGTTACGGCGACGGAGGCCGCGGCGGCGATAACGGCGGCGGGAACAAGTGGCTGAACTGGCTCATCCCCTTCGCGGCGGTGCTGATGGTGGCGGTGATCGTGCTGGCGGTGGGATTCCGCCAGGCCCGGAAGGTGGAGCAGCTGGACACCATCTATCCCAACGTGTACGTCAACGGCGTGAACGTGGGGGGCATGACGGTGGAGGAGGCCGCCGCCCTGCTGGGCGATGACGCCGACAGGTATGAAAACGCCGCGGTGACGGTAAACTTTCCCACAGGGGACAGCGTCACCGTCACGGCCCAGGACCTGGGGCTGAAGCCCGCCGACGGCCTTGCCTGCGCCCTGATGGCCTACGCCTATGGCCGGGACGGCTCCCTGCTGGACAACTGGAAGACCTACCGGGCCTGCAAGTCCGAGCCGGTGGAGCTGACGGCGGACGTGGAGCAGTCCCAGCTGGACCAGGCGGCCCTGATGGGCATCATCGTGCCGGCGGTGCGCCAGGTCAACGAGAAGCTGGGCGTCACCAAGGCGGACGTGAGCGAGGATGAGATCACCCTGGTGAAGAACGTGGGCACGGTCCGCATGGATGAGCAGCAGGTCTGTAAGCTGGTGGAGGAGGCCTTCGCCAAGGAGGACTATACGCCCATCGACTGCCAGCTGCCCGAACCCGGCAGCCAGACGGGCCAGTCCGGCTCCGACGACGGCGGGGCGCTGCTGCAGGAGCTGTACGACCGGGTGTTCGTGGAGGCGGTGAACGCGCAGTATGACCGGGTCACCTCCGGCGCCACCGAGAGCGTCCAGGGCGTGCGCTTCGATATGGACGAGGCCAAGCGGCTGTGGCTGCAGGCCAAGCCCGGCGAGACCATCACCATCCCCCTGATCAAGGAGGAACCGGAGGTGAGCACCGAGCAGCTGCAGCAGAAGCTGTTCGCCGACGTGCTCAGCGAGAAGAGCACCTCCCTGGCCGGGTCCACCTCCGCCCGCATCAACAACATCACCCTGGCGGCCAATGCCCTCAACGGCACCATCATCCAGCCGGGGGACGAGTTCGACTACAACACCACCGTGGGCCAGCGCACCGAGGCCAAGGGCTATCAGGGCGCCGGCGCCTATGAAAACGGCAAGCATGTCACCTCCATCGGCGGCGGCATCTGCCAGGACAGCTCCACGCTGTACTACTGCGCGCTGTACGCCAATCTGCAGATCACGGTGCGGTACAACCACTACTTCCTCGTTACATACCTGCCCCGGGGCCTGGACGCCACCGTGAGCTGGGGCGGGCCGGACTTCCGGTTCCGCAACAACCGGGACTACCCCATCAAGATCGAGGCCTATGTGTCCGGCGGGTATCTGACCGTGCGGCTGCTGGGAACGGATGTGGACGGCAGCTATGTGCAGATCACCTCCGATACCTGGGAGGACAGCCAGTACTATTACGCCCAGACCTACCGGAACGTGTATGACAAAAACGGCAACCTGATAAGCTCCGCCAAGGAGGCTTACAGCAGCTATCACAAGGAGGAGGCGGCCACGCCCACCCCGGCGCCCACGGCCACGCCCGCGCCCACCGAGCCGGCGGAGTCCGCGCCTCCCCCCGAGTCCGCGCCGCCCGTTTCCACCCAGGAGCCGGAGGCAAGCCCGGAGCCGGTGTCCACTCCCGAGCCGGTGACTACCCCCGAGCCGGAGGCGCCGCCTGAGCCGGTGAGCACCCCCGAGCCGGAGACGCCGCCCGAGGGAAGCCAGGGATAATCAGAGAAGTTGGAGGACAGCACAGTGAGCAAAGAGAGATTCTATATCACCACGCCCATCTATTACCCGTCCGATAAGCTGCACATCGGCCACGCCTACTGCACCGTGGCCACCGACGCCATGGCCCGCTACAAGCGCCTGCGGGGCTACGACGTGATGTTCCTCACCGGCACCGACGAGCACGGCATGAAGATCGAGGACAAGGCCCGGGAGGCCGGCGTCACCCCCAAGCAGTTCGTGGACAACATCGTGGAGGGGCCTCGGGGCGTGAAGGACCTGTGGAAGCTGATGGACGTGTCCTACGACCGGTTCATCCGCACCACCGACGACTACCACGTCCGCGCCATCCAGCGGGTGTTCAAAAAAATGCACGACAACGGCGACATCTATAAGGGCAAGTACGTGGGCAAGTACTGCAAGCCCTGCGAGAGCTTCTGGACCGAGAGCCAGCTGGTAGACGGCAAGTGCCCCGACTGCGGCCGGGACGTGGTGGACGCGGAGGAGGAGGCCTACTTCTTCCGGCTGTCCAAGTACGCCGACCGGGTGCAGGACCTGCTGGAGAACACCGACTTCCTGGAGCCTCGCAGCCGGGTCAACGAGATGGTCAACAACTTCATCAAGCCCGGGCTGGAGGACCTGTGCGTGTCCCGCACCAGCTTCACCTGGGGCATCCCCGTGGACTTCGATCCGGGCCATGTGGTGTACGTGTGGGTGGATGCGCTGTTCAACTACATGACCGCCCTGGGCCTGGAGAACGACGCCCATGATGATCTGGACAAGTACTGGCCTGCGGACGTGCACTTCGTGGGCAAGGAGATCGTCCGGTTCCACTCCATCATCTGGCCGGCCATGCTCATGAGCCTGGGCCTGCCCCTGCCGAAGAAGGTGTACGGCCACGGCTGGCTCAACTTCGGCGGCGAGAAGATGTCCAAGAGCCGGGGCAACGTGGTGGACCCCTATATCCTGGCGGAGAAGTTCGGCGTGGACGCGCTGCGGTTTTTCATGCTGCGCACCTTCCCCTTCGGCGCCGACGGAAACTTCACCAACGAGCTGCTGATCCAGACCATCAACACGGACCTGGCCAACGACCTGGGCAACCTGGTCAGCCGCACCACCGCCATGGTGGGCAAATACTTCGGCGGCGCTCTGCCCGCCGGCTGCGGGACATGGGACGGACCCACGGAGCCGGATAAGGAGCTGATCGCCATGGCCGCCGGACTGCGGGATCTGTACGAGTCCGAGATGGAGCGGTTCCAGTTCCAGAACGCCCTGGAGCATGTCTTCAAGGTCATCCAGCGGGCCAACAAGTATATCGATGAGAACGCCCCCTGGGCGCTGGCCAAGGATATGGACGCCAACGGCCCCCGGCTGGCCCATGTGCTGTATAACCTGCTGGAAACTACCCGCATCTGCGGCATCCTGCTGACCCCCTTCATGCCCGGGAGCATGGAAAAGCTGTTCGGCCAGATCGGCGCGGCGGAGGCGGCCCGGACCTGGGACAGCGCCGGCGTGTGGGGTGCGCTGGCCGACACGGCCCGGCCCCAAAAGGGTGAGAACCTGTTCCCCCGCATCGACATGGACCAGGCCATCAAGGAGCTGGACGCCGCCGCCGAGGAGGCGAAAAAGGCCGCCCTGCCCCCGGTGGAGGTGGAGCCTCAGGCCGCGGAGTACGTGGACTTCGACACCTTCTGCAAGTCCGACTTCCGGGCGGTGAAGGTGAAGGCCTGCACCCATGTAAAGAAGTCCGACAAGCTTTTGTGCTTCACCCTGGACGACGGCACCGGCACCGACCGGCAGATCCTGTCCGGCATCGCCAAGTGGTATGAGCCGGAGGCCCTGGTGGGCAAGACCCTGGTGGCCATCGTGAACCTGCCGCCCAGGAAGATGATGGGCCTGGCGTCCAACGGTATGCTCATCTCCGCGGTGCATAAGGAGCACGGCGAGGAGAAGCTGAACCTCATTATGGTCAGCGATGATATCCCCGCCGGAGCGAAATTGTGCTGAGGTAAGCATCTCTCCCTCAGTCAGCGCCTTATGGCGCTGACAGCTCCCTCGTCAGAGGGAGCCTAAGCGGTCATAAATCAAAAAAACCTCCCATATCTTTGTAGCAAAAGATCATGGGAGGGTTTTTCATGGCCTACGAGGAAAAGACGCGGCCGGGCCACCGGCTGACCATGGACGAGGGGGGCAGTCTGTGGATGAGCGGGGTGGAGGAGGTGGAGAGCTTCGACGAGGGCGAGGTGGCCGTGCGCACCAGCCGGGGGCTGCTGTATGTGCGGGGCGAGGGCCTGCGGGTGGATAAGCTGGAAAAGACCAGCGGGGAGCTGACTGTGTCCGGGACGGTGACGGGCCTGGACTACGCCGACGCCGGCCCCCGGGGCGGGCTGTGGGCGAGGCTGTTCCATTGATGGGGCCGACGCCGGCGGCGCAGCTGTTCCAGGCGGGCTGGGCCGTCCTGGCCGGGGCGGCGCTGGGGGCGCTTTATGACCTGCTGGGCGGGGCCAGGGACCGGGCGGGCCTGCCCCACTGGGCGGGGGACGGGCTGTTCGCCGCCGTCACCGCAACGGCCTTGTTCGTGGGCGGACTGGCCGGGGCCGAGGGCCGGCCACGGCTGTACATGGCCCTGTTCGGCCTGGGGGGCATGGCCCTGTGGCTGGCCGGCGCGTCCCCGGTGACCCGGCCTCTGGCGGGGAAGATGTGGGCGCGGGCGGCCCAATGGACGGGCCGGGCGCTGGCGCCGGTGCGGCGGGGGATGAAAGTTTTGCGCCTGCGGCGAAAAAAACTCTTTTCAAATGGCCGGAAATGGTTTACAATAATAGTTGCAAATTGGAAACAAACCCTCCGGGAACGGAAAGGAGCAGGGCGCCGTGAGATTTCGCAAGGCCAACTGGCTGACGCTGATAGTGATAGCAGGACTGATCGCCTATGCCTGTATCGCGCTGCTGAATATGCGCACGAAGGTGGCGGAGGCCACCGAAACGGAGACGGACCTGCGCAAGCAGGTGGAGGAGATACAGGAGGAGAACGCCGCGCTCCAGTACGCCATCGAGCACCGGGACGACGAAAAGACCATCGAGGACATCGCCAGAGATAAGCTGGGGCTTGTCCTGCCGGATGAGAAGATCTTCTACGACAGTGGTCAATGAGTCAAAATGCTCCTGAGGACGACAGGGACCTGCTCTGCAGGTCCCTGTTTTTTTGACGGGGGCAATTTCTCCTCTGGGATCAATAAAAAGGATGGGAAGGTTTATGTGGCGATATACAAAGAGAAATGGAAAAGCCGTGTTTTGCTTTGGGCTGTCCAATTTACTGGCCGCTGTTTCGTCCGTGCTCTTGGCCTACTTGCTGGGGGCGTTTACGGATGCCGCCATGGGCGGGCTGCAAACAGGTCTTCTGACATTGGCGGCCATCACCCTGCTCTATATCCTCTTGGATACGTTTTTGAATTTCCTGATGGACTATACAAGGGATCGGGCCGTCCATCAGATCGGCAGGTCGCTGCGCGCAGATGTGATCCGGCGGATCGAGAGCCTCTCCAACGAGGAGAAACGGAAAAATGAGGACAGCTACTATTTGTCGCTGATCGACCATGACATCCCCGCCGTGGAGCAGGAGTATTTCGGGGCGCTGGGCGCTGTCTATTTTCAGATCTGCTGCTTCGGTATCGCGATATTCTCCGCCATGAGGATACAGCCGGTCATGACGGGGATCATGCTTGTCATCAGCGTCATTCCGGTAATGTTCCCAAAGCTGTCGGAAAAACCGCTGCAAAAAGCGAAAACGGAAGCACAGCAGGCCAAAAAGACCCACCTGCATATCGTTACGCAAATACTGAACGGCTATTCTTTTTTGCGGGTATTCAACAGTTTTTCCGGGATCGATCAAGAATATGACCGGGAGAACGATCGGCTCCTCCAAAAGGAAAAACAGTTCAGCAAGATGAACGCGCTTCTTTATGCGGGGGCGTTCGGCGCCGGGAATCTGGTGTTTTTGTGCACATGGGTCGTGGGTATCTTCTTTATCGCAAAACATTTTATCACCTTGCCGGAACTCGTTGTGTTCTCACAGCTCATGACCTTCGTGGCGGGACCGATACAGATCATCAGCGAGCGGTATACCTCCGTGGTCGCGGCGTCCGCCGTGTGCAGGAAGCTGACAGCGTTTTTGGATGATACGGCGCAAGAAGAAACTGCCTGGGGCGAAAACGAACTGGCTGATGTGGATGAGATCGCGCTGCGGGACGTTTCCGTGCGAAACAATGAAAAGCCGGTATTGCGCAGCGTGGACCTGACGATCCGCAAAGGCGACCGGATCGCGGTGCTGGGAGAGAGCGGTTCGGGAAAATCCACATTGATACGGTATCTCGCCGCCCTGACGAGCGGCAGAGGCGCGTACCTGGTGAACGGGCTGCCGGTCCGGTCGTATACTTACCGGGACTTCAGAGAGAACATCTCGTTATTGGAGCAGCGATCCTTTGTTTTTGACGCGACGATCAGGGATAACTTGACGATGTTTGACGACAGCTATGCCGATCAGGAAAAGCTCACGGAGGTCCTATCGGATGTGGGGCTGGGGCAGTGGTACGGCGGGCAAAAAGACGGGCTGGACACGCCCATCGGCACAGAGGAAACGGGCATGTCCGGCGGGGAAGAGCGGCGATTGAACCTGGGCCGCGCGCTGGTGAGAAATGCCGGCGTCCTGATCCTGGACGAGCCTACGACAGGCTTGGACGCGGAGACAAGACGCTTTGTGGAGAAAAAGATCACGGACATGCGATGCGGCATTTTGATCGCGGCCATCCATGAATACTCCCCGGCGTTTTTGGAGACCTTTAACCGGGTGTTCGTCGTCAAAGACGGCCGGGTCCTTGAAAAAGCTGCCCAGTGAGTTTGCCGGTCCTCATGTAACGGGCCGACAAAAACAGGGGCATGGCAGCCCATCGGCGTGCCATGCCCCTGTCTGTTCGCGCCTGCGGGCGCATACTCTGCGAGGCCGTGCCTCACTCCCGGCGGATGTTGGAGGAGATGTCCCCCAGGGCGGCGGCCGCCTCCATGCAGAAGATCTCCCGGCGGGCCATGTCCCCCAGGCAGACCATGCCCACCAGCCGGCCATTGTCGGTGACGGGCAGGCGGCGGACCTGCTCCCGGCCCATGGCGTCGGCGGCCTTGCCCACGTCGTCGCCGGAGCGGCAGGTGAGGATGCCCCGGGACATGATCTCCCGGACCGTGGTGTCCGCCGGGTCCAGGTCCAGGGCCACGCACCGGGTCACGATGTCCCGGTCCGTCACCATCCCCCGGAGGGCGCCGCGCTCGTCGCACACCGGCAGGGCACCCAGATTGTGGCGCTTCATCAGCCGTGCCGCGGCGGCCACCGGCTCCTTCTGGCCCACGCTGATCACGTGGGCGGACATGATATCTGCTACTTTCATTTTTCGCTCCTGTGTTGTATAATAGTTGAGCTATGGGCCATAGCTATGTACCGTCCGGGGACAGTATGCCCCGGCGGGGGGCGGTCTATGCGCCCACCCTGGCCGCCAGGGCCGGGCCTGCCGCCCGGGCGAAGCGCTCCGCGGCGGTGATGGCCTCCTGGAGGGTGTTGCCGGTGGTCCCCACCTCCAGGATCAGGCTGCCGGGGGTGAGCTGCTGGTTGTAGCGGTAGGCGCTCACCATGGTGGGCCGGGTCAGGTGGGGGTATTGGGCCTCGGCCAGCCCCTGCAGGCTCAGGGCCAGGGCCAGGTTGTCCCGCCAGTGGGGATGGTCCAGACTGGCGTCCGTGCCCACCACGAACATGATCTGGGCCGCGGCGGGGTCCTCCGTCCGGTCGGCTACAGTGCGGTACACCGTTTCATCGGTGCCCAGGGCGTCCCGGTGCAGGTCGATGACCATGGCGATGCCGGGTTCCCGCTCCAGGTGGGCGCGGATGGCCGCCTCGCTCTGGGCGTAGGAGCCGCTGTAGCTGGGCCAGTCGTATATCCCCTCGTCGTGGATCACCCGCAGCCCCTGTGCCCGCAGCGCCTGGGCCAGGGCCTCGCCCACCCGGACCACGCTCCGGTCCGTGTCCAGGGTGCTGTAATCCGACGCCGCCCGGTAACGGTCGGCCCCCGCGGGGGTGTAGGCCTCCGTGGCGTGGGTATGTATGATGAGGATCTGGCTGCCCTCCGCCGGCAGGGATATGGCCGGCGCCCGGGCCAGGAGGTCCTGGCCGTCCACGGGATAGTCCGTGCCGTTTTTCACCGGGTCTGTCCAGGTGATGGTGGTGGTGACCACCTCCGCCTCCGGCGTCCAGCAGCCGTCGTCCGGCGTGGGGTCGGGCGTAAGCTCAGGCTCGGGCGTAGGCTCCGGCGTGGGTTCCGGTGTGGGTCCTGCCGTAGGCTCCGGCGTGACGGCGGGTCCCGCCGTGGCTGTTATTTCCGGCGGGTCCGTTTCCGCGGGCGTGGGCGCGGGCAGGTCCGTCATGGCCGGCGCGGACGCCGGCAGAGAGGCCTCCGCCGCCTCCGGCGCGGGCATCTCCGCGCCCAGCACGGGGATGGACCCGGAGGCCAGACCCAGCAGGGAGAAGCTGACGGTGAGCAGTATGACGGACAGTGTTTTGAATTTCATCGGTGCCTCCTTGGTATGGGGAAAAATGCGGGCAGCATATTTTTGGTAACAGTGAAGTATATACCGGTCCGGCGGAGAATATACGCCCGGCGGGCCGTAAAATTTAACAAACAAAGGAGAAAACATAAGATGCAGATCACCTATACGCCCCGGGGCGTTTGCTCCAAACAGATGATCGTTGACGCCGAGGACGGCGTGATCAAGAGTGTGAAGGTTGTGGGGGGATGTAACGGAAATCTCCAGGGAATCTCCCGCCTGGTGGTGGGTATGCCCGTGGAGGAGGCCATTTCCCGCATGGAGGGCATCGACTGCAACGGCAAGGGCACATCCTGCCCGGACCAGCTGGCGCAGGCCCTGAAACAATTTACATAATCGAACCCAAAAAACCGCCGATCCGTAGACATAAGTTTTATTATGACACTTCCGCGGCGGCGGTTTTTTTGGAAATTTCTGTTGAATTTTTGATTTTATCCAGATTTATCCAGTTTTTTGACACAAGATATCCCCGGTTTTTCCAGTAAAATCAAGGGAAAAACACAAGTTCTTGAGGCTTTGGTACAACCACCAATTTGAAAACCCGTCATTTTGCCACTCTGCCGATTGTTTTCAACAATTCCCTTTCGATATAATTATAGTACCAAAAATGAAATCTGGGTTTCCAGCTCTTGCATTTTGGCACATTACTCGAAAGGGAGGCAGTCCGAATGAAGTACCGGTGGTTAGCCAAGATAGCCGCGATCATCTGCGCGGCCTGCCTTGCCGTGGGCGTGATGAGCCAGACCGTTTTTGCAGGAGATGATTCACAGGCGGGCGACGTCTATACCGCGGAGTTGCCCCAGGCCACCTATGTGGTGCTGGGCAGTACGGTGGACGAGGCCACGCCTTCTCCGGAGGCCACGGATAACAGGCTGAGCGTGCCGCTGTATGTGGGCCAGAACTGCGTGGGAGAGTGCGCGCTGATCGGCGGGGAGCCTTACGTGGGCGTGGCGGCGTTTTTGCAGGCGCTGGGCATCACGGGGGACATCAATGATCAGGGCAGCGCCCTGTCCCTGGCGGCCCAGGGCGTGGTGCTCACCGCCAGGACGGGACAAGCCTGGATCACGTGCAATGACCGGTATCTCCATCTGAAGCACGGCGCCCAGGAGCTGAACGGTGCGCTGGCGCTGCCGGTGGAGCAGCTGGTGAAGTGCTTCGGTGTCACCGCCGCCTGGGACCGGGTGCAGTGGCAGGTGACCGTGACCAGCACGGAGGTCGTGCCCCTGGAAAAGGGCGACAGCTTCTACGCCCAGGAGGACGTGTACTGGCTCAGCAGAATGATCAACGCCATGGCCGCGGAGGAGTCCTTGGAGACCAAGGTGGCCGTGGGCAGCGTGTGTGTCAACCGGCTGAAGGACGCGTCCTTCGGCCCGGCGGAGAATATGTACCAGGTGATCTTCGCCAAGAATCAGTTCGATATCGTCACCAACGGCATGATCTACTCCGAGCCGAATGAGGACGCCGTGCTGGCGGCCAAGCTGGCCATGGACGGCTGGGACCCCACCGGCGGGGCCACCTATGTTTCCGGGAAGGATATGGGCAGCGGCTATGACTGCCTGGCCCAGATGGGCAGCCTGCGGTTCTATACTGCCGCTTGAACGCGGACCGGCGGTGTGGTATACTGCCGGTGAGGCGTAAACGGATCACAACAAAAAGGCACGCCGAGGCGTGCCTTTTTCTTTTTGGGAGCGCGTATGGAGGATATCCTAAGACAGGGCCTGGCGGAGCTGGGCCTGGCCGCCGGCGAGGAGCAGATCGGCGCCATGGCCGCCTACGGCCGGTGGATGCTCGCGGCCAACGAGACCACCAATCTGACGGCCATCACCGAGCCGGAGGCCGCGGCGCGGCTGCATTTTCTGGACAGCGCGGCGCTGCTGACTGTGGCGGACTTTGCCGGCAAGGACGTGGTAGACGTGGGCAGCGGGGCCGGGTTCCCCGGGGTGCCGCTGCGCATCCTGCGGCCCGACATGCGCCTGACGTGCCTGGACAGCGTGGGCAAGAAGATGGACCTGGTGCGGGAGGGCTGCCTGGCCGTGGGGCTGGGGGACGTGACGTGCCTGTGGGGCCGGGCGGAGGAGATGGGCCAGCTGCGGGAGCGGTTCGATATCGCCGTGAGCCGGGCCGTGGCGGAGCTGGATATGCTGGCGGAGCTGTGCCTGCCCCTGGTGCGGCCGGGGGGGCTGTTCCTGGCCATGAAGAAGCCGGACTGCGACGACGAGGCGGCCCGGGGGACCTTCGCGGTCAAGGCCCTGGGCGGACAGGTCCGGCAGATCCGGCGGTACACCGTGCCGGGGACGGATACGGTCCACGCGGTGGTGGTGATCGAAAAGGTGCGCACCACGCCGGCGCAGTATCCCCGGCGGTGGGCACAGATCAAGAAAAAACCCCTGCGGGGCTGAGATAAAGCAAAGGCGGGAGACCGAAGTCCCCCGCCTTTTTCAGCTCTCCAGGCCGCCGTAGAGGGCCAGGGTGAAGCGCTTCAGCGCCCGGTCCCGCCGGCGGTAGACCTGGGCCTTCTCCCGGTCCAGCTCCTCGCACAGCCGCTCGCACGCCCCCTTGTGCCGGTGGACGTAGAACCGGTCCAGCACCAGCCGGTCCTCCTCGTCCAGCGCCGCCAGGCCCTCGTCCGCCAGCGCCACCCACGCCCGGGCCGACTCCAGCTGCCGGGCCAGCTCCTCCCGCCGGACGATGTTGGACAGCATGGCGTCCTCCCGGCGGCTGCCGCCGCCCCGGGCGGGCATGGAGTCCGGCACCGAGGCCCGCAGGGCGGTGTAGTCCAGCTCCAGACGTTTTATCTCCGCGGGGATGCTCTCCAGCGACTGCCGCCGGACCTCATACTGCATCAGCTTGTCCGCCGCTTCCTGCTTCCAATCCATCTATGCTTCCTCCTTTTCGGGTGTTATTTTTGTCGATTTTATCCCGCGAACGGGATGGGATGGTCCCATGATAATACCGAAAAGTAGATTTGTCAAGACGATTTTATCCCGAAAAGTGGATTATTTCTGTTGACAGGAGGGGAGGATCAGGGTAGAATGGAAGCGACAGGAGGGATGAGCCGTGGAACTGAGCGAGCGGATCGGCATGCTGCGCCGGCAGGCGGGCATGACGGTGGAGGAGCTGGCGGAGCGGTCCGGCGTGGCCAAGGGCACGCTGAACAAGATCATCGGTGGCGTGACGAAAAACCCCACGGTGTCGGTGGCCGGGGACATCGCCCGGGCGCTGGGCGTGGGGCTGGAGGAGCTGCTGGGCCGGGAGGGCACGGCGGCGCCGGTGCTGTCCCGGGAGGCGGCGGGCCTGGCCCGGGATTTCGACGGGCTGGACGACCACGGCAGGCGGGTGGTGCGATCGGTGATGGGGGAGGAGAAGCGGCGCATGGCCGCACTGGCGGAGCCGGATAAGAGGCCGGTGAAGGTGATCCCCCTGTTCGGCAACGCCTTCGCCGCCGGCCGGGGCGACCCGGACTTCGGCAATCCCTGGGAGGACTATGAGGTGCCGGCGGACAGCGGGGCGGATTTCGCCGTGCGCATCAACGGCAACTCCATGGAGCCGTGGCTGCCGGACGGGTCCATCGCCCTGGCCGTCAAGCGGGCGCCCCGGGACGGGGAGGTGGCGGCGCTGCTGCTGGACGGGGAGTTTCTTTGCAAGCAGGTGTGCCAGGACTTCGTGGGGAACCTGTATCTGTTCGCCCTGAACCGCGCCAGGAAGGACGCGGACATGACCGTGCCCCGGGACGCGGACAGGAGCCTGACCTGCTTCGGGACCATCCTCATGGAGCGGGTGGCCCTGCCCACGGACGTGTGAGCACTTGTAAAACGGCGTTTGAAGTGATATACTGATTGTCAACTAATAGGCGGAACGGCCGATATCTCATAGCGGGAGGGAAAAAATATGAAACGGATGATCTCTCTTCTTCTGGCGGTGTGCCTGCTGGCGCCGCTGGGGACCAGGGCCTTCGCGGAGGACGGCTCCGACGGGGGAAAGCACATCATGGATCTGCTCACCGAGTTCGAGGAAGACGCGGAGCAGTCCGATGAAACGGAGCAGGCCGACGAGGCGGAAGGACCCGACGAGGCGGAGGAGGCCAGGAAACGGGCGACGCTGGCCACGTCCTCCTATTATGTGGTGGGCATAAAAGAGGACGGCACGGTGGTGGCCGCGGGGTCGGACACAGGCAAGTGCGACGTGTCCGGCTGGAAGAACATCATAGAGGTATACGTGGGTGGTAGATACACGGTGGGACTGCGGTCCGACGGCAGGGTGGAGCTGACGGCGGAGGGTGACGCCGCCCTGCTCGCGGAGGAGACGTCCCAGTGGACGGACATCGTGGCGGTGGCCTTGGGCTTTGATCATGTGGTGGGGCTGCGGTCCGACGGCACGGTGGTGGCGGCCGTGGCTTGCGGCTTCGTTGGCCAGGACAACGTGGGCAACTGGACAGACATCGTGGCGGTGGCCGCGGGAAGTGACCACACAGTGGGTCTGAAGGCGGACGGCACGGTGGTGGCCTGCGGGCGCAATGATGACGGCCAGTGCGATGTGGACGACTGGACGGATATCGTGGCGGTGGCCGCGAGTAGTAACTACACAGTGGGTCTGAAGGCAGACGGCACGGTGGTGGCTGCTGGGGAAAACGATTATGGCCAGTGCGATGTATCCGGCTGGACGGACATCGCGGCCATATATGCCGTCGGTTACACCACCGTGGGTCTGCGCTCCGACGGCACGGTGGTGGCTACGGGATCGAAAAAGGACGCCGTGGCCGATTGGACGGACATCGTGGAGGTGGCCTTGAACAGCATCATAGCGGGCCTGAAGGCGGACGGCACGGTGGTGTGCGCGGGAAACAATGATTACGGCCAGTGCGACGTGGACGACTGGACGGACATCGTGGAGGTGGCCGCGGGGTTTTACTTCACCGTGGGTCTGCGCTCCGACGGCACAGTGGCGCTCGCGGGGAGAGATGACTACGGCAAAGAGGACGTTTCCGGCTGGACGGATATCCGGCTGCCGTGAGGCGGCGCGGCGGAGAAATACAATAAGACCGGACGTGGGAGACCACGTCCGGTCTCGGGCCGTCAAAAAAGGTTTTTTGACGGCCTGAAAACGCCGTGTTTTCCCGGCGGCAAGCCGCCGCAAAAAACGCCGCTGCGCGGCCCAAACACCTGCTCCGCAGGCGCTTGGCGGCTATTTATCCCATTCGAGGCGGGACTTACGTCCCCCTCGAGCTCCCCCCTGCCTGTCCTACGTTTTTTTCATTCTTTGACAGTTTCAGACCGGACGTGGAGGACCACGTCCGGTCTTTTGATCGGGGGCGTTATTTCAGCTTCGGGCGGATGATCGCCTTGACGATCAGGGAGACGAGGATCGCCGCGGCGGCGACGAAGCCGTATACCACGAGGCCCGTGTACCAGGGGGCGGAGTTCATGGCGTACAGCTCCGGGTGGGTGCGCCAATCCCAGTACAGAAACAGCGCGTCGCCCGCGAACACGCCCAGGGTGGCGCCGATGACGATGTTCAGGATCTGGTTCAGGCGCTTCATAACGCGGCTCCTTTCAGATGCCCAGCCAGGCGAGGAGAGAGGTGAAGTCCTGGCGGAGGATGTCCCAGTTCATGGCCAGGCGCTGGCCGTATTCGGTCAGGTGGCCGTGGGCCTGGATGGCCGTGGGGGAGCTGCCGGTGAAGAAGCCCACGCCGATGCCCAGCGCGCCCAGCAGGAAGCAGGAGAAGGCAACGGTGCTGACGATACGCCAGAATTTACGCACGGCTTGTCACCTTCCTTCCCAGAAACAGATGCTTTACGCCCTTCATCAGGCGGATGTAGAGCTTGACCAGGGCCACGTCCAGCCACAGGCCCAGAAACAGGACCATCAGCGCCAGGCCCAGGATGAAAAAGGCCGCGCCGAAGAGCATCACCGCGTCGGCGATGTAGCTGACGCACCACAGTCCGCCCACCGCCGTCAGCCACGCGCCGGCCAGTACGGCCAGGCCCGGGACCAGCAGAAGGGGCAGCAGCACCAGTATCAGCGCCCCCAGGGGCACGGCCAGACACACGATCGCCAGAATGAACAGGGGCACGCCGACCCACAGGGGCATGGAGCGCTGCACCGGCGCGGGTTCCTCCGGGAAGGGGATGTGGTCCTGCTCGTCCAGGGGCACGGAGATGAACCGGGGCTGGGGCCGTATGGGCTGGGGCAGGGGGGCCGTGGGGTCCGGGGCCTGCTCAGGCCGGGGCGGCGCCGGCTTGGGCGCGGGAGCGGCCTGATCGGGGGCGGACTCCGCTTCCGGCGCGGAGGGCGCCTGCGCTTCCGCCTCTTCCGCGGGGGCGTCCGGCTGCTCCGGCTCCGGGGCTGGCTCGGGCACCGGTTCGGGTCCGGGCGCGGGCACAGGTCCCGGCTCCTGGGCGGGCAGGTCGGGAAGGTCGGGCAGGTCCAGCTCCGGCAGCTCCTCCTCCACCAGGGAGTGATCGTAGGCCGGGACGCGCTTTTCCGGCTCCGGGGCGGGCGCGGGGGCCTGCTCCGGCTCGGCCGGGGGCGCGGGCGGCTGGGCCGGGGCGGCGGCACCGGCGGCCTCCAGCTCCGACAGGGAGGGGTCGTCGTAGCTGCCGGAGGGGTCGTAGATGCGGCTGAGCCGGATGGCCTGGCGGGTGGGGGAACCCAGCTTTTCCATAAGGGCCTGCTCCCCCGCAGGACCGGCCTGATCGAACAGCGCGCCGTAGCGGGAAAGCGTCCGCTCCCGGTCGGCGCCGGTCATGAAGATCAGAAGCTGTCCCAGCTCGGCCAGAAATTGGGGTTTGTTCATAGAAAGTTCCTTTCGGCGCCGCAAATGCGGCGCGACACAGTATATTATAATTTGCTTTGCCTTTCCGGTCAAGTCTTGGCTTGACAAGGGGCCGGTGCAACTATAAAATAGATAGGTCAAATTCAGGAAAAAGAGGTCTCGATCTATGGCAAAGGATAAGCAGGTCACCCAGATCACCTCCATGGAGGACGACTTCGCCCAGTGGTACACCGACGTGTGCACCAAGGCGGAGCTGATCGACTACTCCGGCGTGAAGGGCCTTTTCGTGCTGCGGCCCTATGGCTATGCCATCTGGGAGAATATACAGGCGTGGCTGGACGGGGAGTTCAAGCGCACGGGACATGAGAACGTGTCCATGCCCATGCTCATCCCCGAGAGCCTGCTGCAGCGGGAGAAGGACCATGTGGAGGGCTTCGCCCCCGAGTGCGCCTGGGTCACCGTGGGCGGCAGCGAGGAGCTGCCTGAGCGGCTGTGCGTGCGGCCCACCAGTGAGACGCTGTTCTGCGACCACTGGAAGAACGTGCTCCACTCCTGGCGCGATCTGCCCATGAAATACAACCAGTGGTGCAGCGTCATGCGCTGGGAGAAAACCACCCGTCCGTTCCTGCGGGGCAGGGAGTTTTTGTGGCAGGAGGGCCACACCCTCCACGCCACCGAGGCCGAGGCACGGGAGGAGACGCTGCAGATGCTGGACATCTACGCCCGGTGCTGCGAGGAGCTGCTGGCCATGCCCGTCATCAAGGGCAACAAGACCGACAAGGAGAAGTTCGCCGGGGCGGAGAACACCTATACCATCGAGTGCATGATGCACGACCACAAGGCCCTCCAGTCCGGCACCAGCCATTACTTCGGCGACGGCTTTGCCCGGGCCTTCGGCATCACCTTCCAGGATAAGAACAACCAGGCCAGCTTCCCCCATCAGACAAGCTGGGGCCTGTCCACCCGCACCATCGGCGGGCTTATCATGACCCACGGGGATGACCGGGGATTGGTGCTGCCCCCCCGGGTGGCGCCTGTGCAGGTGATCGTGCTGCCCATCGCGGCCCATAAGCCCGGCGTCACCGAGGCGGCGGAGCAGATCGTCCAGCGGCTCAAGGATGCCGGCATCCGGGCCAAGGGGGACTTCTCCGACAACAGCCCCGGCTGGAAGTACGCCGAGTACGAGATGAAGGGCGTGCCCCTGCGGCTAGAGGTGGGTCCCCGGGACCTGGAGAGCGGCCAGGCCGTGGCCGTGCGCCGGGACAGCGGGGAGAAGAGCTTCCTGCCCCTGGACGGGCTGGAAACGTCCATTCCCGCGCTGCTGGAGGACGTGCAGAAGGGCCTGTTCGACAAGGCCAAGGCCAATCTGGACAGCCACACCTGGCCCGCCCAGACCGTGGAGGAGGTCAAAGAGAAGGCCATGGACGGCTTCGTCAAGACCATGTGGTGCGGCGACGCGGCCTGCGAGGAGAAGATGAAGGAGCTGGCGGGCGTGTCCAGCCGGTGCATCCCCTTTGCCCAGGAGAAGCTGGGGGATACCTGCCCCTGCTGCGGCCGGCCTGCCAAGAGCATGGTCATCTGGGGCGTGGCATATTGAGGCGCTGAGAGTTCAGACGCGCCGGACGGCATTGCCGTCCGGCGCGGTTTTTTGTAACGTTTTTCGTTTTCAGTTGTCTAATGGGCGTCCGGACAAAAGAAAGGGCGGTGAGGGCCGGTGCGGAGAAAAAGGCGGGACGGGGAGCTGTCGGACGAGGTGCTGTGCGCCGAGTACGAGGCGGTGTACCGCTACGCTTTGGGCCTGTGCCGCAGCGAGGCGGACGCCCAGGACGTGACCCAAGAGACCTTTTTGAAGGCCATGAGAGCCAGGGACACCTTCGCCGGGGACAGCAGCCTTTACACCTGGCTGTGCGCCATCGCCAAAAACGTGTGGGCCAACCGATGTAAAAAGCTGGGCCGGGGGGCGCCGCTGGGCCGGGACGGGGCATCTCCCGCCGGGGATGTGGAGCAGGCCGCGGAGCGGCACGACGCGTCCATGGCCGTGTTCCGGGCGATGCATGCGCTGGACGAGCCGTATCGGGAGGTGTTCTCCCTGCGGGCGCTGGGAGAGCTGTCCTTTCGGGAGATCGGCGGGCTGTTCGGGAAATCGGACGGGTGGGCCAGGGTCACGTATCATCGTGCCAGAAGGGCCATCCAGGAACGGCTGAGAAAGGATGACGGAAACGATGAATGAGAACAAGACGGACCTGCCCTGCCATGTGGTGCGGGACCTGCTGCCCCTGTACCACGATGGGGTGGTCAGCGCCGAGACCCGCTCGGCGGTGGGGGAGCACCTGATGGGGTGCGCGGACTGCCGGGCGGAATACGAGCAGATGGAAAAGGCACTGCCGGTGAAGGGGGCGGAGCCGTCCACGAAAAAGCGGTTTCTGGCCATGATGGGAAGGCAGAAGCGGAGAAGGATACTGGCCGTCGTGCTGGCGGCGGTGCTGGCGGCGGCTGCCGCCGTGGGCGGTATCGCGGCTTTGAACCAGTGGTGTGTCATGCCGGTGAGCGCGGATGAATGTGAATTGAAGGACATCTGTTATGTGGATACGCCGGACGGCCGGACGGCCTTTGTGCTCTGGTCCTGCGCCTATGGGGGTGAGACCACCACACGGTGCCGCTTTCTGGAAACGGACGGCGGCGAACGCGTGGAGATCGAGATCAAGCGTCCCGTGCTGGAATGGAGCTTCGTAAAGGGCAGTGCGCGGGCGGAGTACTGGTTCGTGCCCGCAGAGGAAGATGTGGGAGAGGTCTGCCTCAACGGGCGGACGGTCTGGACGGCGGCGGAGGGCATCCGGGAGGATACCGGCTATGCGCAGGCATTCCGGAAGTGGGACCAGGCGCTGCGTGAGGCCGGCAGCGGCAGGGCGGCCTATGACGTCACGGACGACCATGTATACCTGCTGTTCCCGGACGGGCACGAGGAATACTGGTCCTATGACGGCCAGCTTTTGGAGGGACCGGCGGCGCGGGACGGCGGGGAGCCGGACCGGAGCCTGGTGACGCCGGCGCCGGCGGGGAATTGACAGTGACGGGCGCGGCATTTGAGAAATACCGAAAATGATAAAATAATGAGGCGATTTTGCCCGTTCACGGGTGTATGATAGGCACAGTGAAAAAAGAAGCGAGGCCCCGGCGGAGGAGATCCGCCGGGGTCTTTTTATGGCGCACGCGCGGGGAGGAGGCGAGGCGACGGGACATGGGCATGGCGGACAGGTGGATGAGCGAGGAGGGGCTGACCCTGCTGCGGGGCTGGGCCAGGGATGGGCTGACCCGGGAGCGGATGGCCGGCGCGATGGGCATCAGCACCAGGACCCTTTACAAGTGGCAGAAGAGATACCCCGAGATCGCCGCGGCCCTGGGCGCCGGCAGGGAGGCGGTGGACTACCAGGTGGAGCAGGCGCTGCTGGACAGGGCGCTGGGGGGCGACCTGAAGGCGCAGATGTACTGGCTGAACAACCGGCGGGGGGACAAGTGGCAGGAGCATCCCCGGGAGAAGGCGGACAGCACGGAGGATGAAGGAGTGACGGTGATCGTGGATGTATGAAGAGCATCTCTCCCCCAGTCACCGCCTAACGGCGGTGACAGCCCCCTCGTCAGAGGGGGCCGAATTGCGGGGTGCGGGCTGATGGTCCGACTGAGCGAGGTTTTAGGGCCAGATTTTTACGACCTGGCCGGGGACGTGTTCCGCCACGGGCACACCCACTACGACCTCAGCGGCGGGCGGGGCAGTCTGAAGAGCTCGGCGGTGAGTTTGATGGTGCCGGTGCTGCTGATGCGCTGGCCCGGCACCCACGCGCTGGTGATGCGCAAGGTGGCGAATACGCTGCGCAGCAGTGTGTTCGCCCAGTACCAGTGGGCGCTGGGGATGCTGGGGGTGGACAGGCTGTGGACGGCGCGTCCGTCGGCCATGGAACTGGAGTACCGGCCCACGGGACAGAAGATCCTATTCCGGGGCGCGGATGACCCGGCGAAGCTGCGGTCCGTGAAGGTCCCCTTCGGGTACATCGCCGTCACCCACTTCGAGGAGAAGGACCAGTTCGCGGGCCGGGAGGAGATACGGGCCATCCTCCAGGGGACCATGCGGGGCGGGGAGCTGTTCTGGAATTTCGAGACGTACAACCCGCCTCTTAGCCGGGAGCACTGGGCCAACGCCGACGCGGCGGAGGACAGGCCGGACCGGCTGCGGCACAAGAGCTGTTACCTGCACGCGCCCCGGCAGTGGCTGGGGGAGGCCTTCTTCGCCGAGGCGGAGCGGCTGCGCCGGGCGGATGAGCGGGCCTGGCGGCACGAGTATCTGGGCGAGGCGGTGGGCACCGGGGCCAACGTGTTCCAGAACATCCTGTGCCGGACCATCACCGACGAGCAGATCGCCGGGTTCGACCGCATCTATCAGGGGGTGGACTGGGGCTGGTACCCGGACAAGTTCGCGTTTTTGCGGGTGTATCACGACAGCGCGCGGGAGCGGATATACCTGATAGATGAATATTATGTCAACTTCAAAAGCAACAGAGAAACAGCGATTTGGGTGAAGGAGAAAGGGTATTATGACTACCCGATCCTGTGCGACAGCGCCGAGCCGAAGAGCATCGGCGACTGGCGGCAGATGGGCCTGCCCGCCCGGGGCGCCGTCAAAGGGCCGGGGAGCGTGGAGTACGGCTTCAAGTGGCTGCAGAGCAGGACCATCGTCATCGACCGGGCCAGGACCCCGGCGGCGTGGCGGGAGATCAGCGGCTATGAGTACCGGAAGGACAGGCTGGGCCGGCCGGTGAGCGGGTATCCGGACAGGGACGACCACGCCATATCGGCGCTGCGCTACGCCATGGAGCCGGCGATCATGGCCAGAGGCCATGAGGCGTGAGGAAAGGAGAGGAGCAGATATGGATCTGAAGGAGAGGGCCAAACAGCTTTACGGCATCCAGGCGGGGCCGGGAGGCGAGCTGGCGGGCATGCTGCGCCGGTGCGCCGACGCCTATCGGGGCGCGCCGGACTGGGTGGACCGGGAGGCGGGCATCGGCACGGTGAATTACGCCAGGGCCGTGTGCTCCGAGGCGGCCAGGCTGACGTGCCTGGCGGTGCGGATCGGCGTCAGCGGCGGCGAGCGGGCCAGGTGGCTGCAGGAGCAGATCGACCGGGCGTATTTCCAGCTGCGCCGCTGGGTGGAGCTGGGCTGTGCCTGGGGCACCGTCATCCTCAAGGCACGGGAGGACGGCATCGACCTGGTGGGGCCGGAGCGGTTTATCATCACCGACACCCAGGGAGGCCGGGTGACGGGGGCGGTGTTCGAGGACCGGGCCTACGATGAGGCGCGGCAGCGGTATTACACGAGGCTGGAATACCACCGCTTCCTGCCGGACGGGCGGTACATGGTGAGCAACCGGTGCACCCAGGGCGGCAGTCCCTATGACCGGGGCAGGGAGGTAGACATCGAGGCCACGCCCTGGGCGGGGCTGGCGGAGGAAACGGAGATCCGGGGCTTGCGGGGGCCGCTGTTCGGGGTGTTCCGCACGCCGGAGGCCAATCACATCGAGCACGACTCCCCCCTGGGGCTGCCCCTGTTCGCCGGGGCCATGGGGGAGCTGCGGGACCTGGACATCGCCTACAGCCGCTGCGCCGGGGAGATATACGACAGCCAGCGCATCTCCCTGGTGGACGAGCGGCTCACCGAGCAGATCGGCACCCCTTTGGGCCGGCGGCGGGAGATGAAGCTGCCCCGGTTCGTGCGGCGGGTGTTCGGCGCCGGGCCGGAGGAGTATTACCGGGAGATCGACCCGGCGCTGCACACCCAGGAGCGGCTGGCGGGGATCAACGCCCTGCTGGGGCAGATCGGGTACAAGTGCGGCTTCTCCAACGGGTACTTCCTGTTCAACGAGCGGTCCGGGGTGATGACCGCCACCCAGGTGGAGGCGGATGACCGGCGGACGGTGCAGCTGGTGAAGGACCTGCGGGACCAGCTGGAGGACGCCCTGCGGGGGGTCATATACGCTCTGGACGCCTTCGCCCAGGCGGAGCGGATCACCCCGCCGGGGGCGTATGAGATGGTGTTCGACTTCGGGGACGTGACCTATAACCGGGAGGAGGACAGGAACCGGTGGTACCGGTACGTGGCCGACGGGCGGGCGCCGTTTTGGTACTACCTGACCCGGTTCGAGGGCTATTCCGAGCAGGAGGCAAAGGCTTTGACACAGGAAGGAGGCAGCGGAAAATGACCCAGGAGGAGCTTCGGCAGAAGGGACTGAGCGAGGAACAGATCGACTACGTCATGGGCGCGTGGGAGGACGCCGCCGGCGAGGAGGCCCTGGAGCGGGCCATGGCAGGATACCGGTTTTCCTCCCAGGCGGCAAGGGAGTCGGTGACCAGACGCGTCCGGGAGGCCCATCTGCCCCTGGAGGAGGGCCGGCTCCGGGGACTGGAGGAGCTGATGGAGAGCATCCGGCAGGAGGACCCGGACGCCTTTTGGACCGATGAGCCGCCGGTGCGGTTCACCGTGCCCATGGGTCCGGAGATGGCTCCCACCAGGGAGCAGATCATCAAGATCCCCGACCGGGCCCGGCGGCGGGCCGCGATCGCGGAAAATATGAGACTTTTCAAAGGAGAGGATTGACATGGCAGAGAATATCGTCACCAGAGAGGACCTGGCACGGGCCAGGGAGATCGATTTCGTCACCACCT
Organism: uncultured Oscillospiraceae bacterium; assembly: GCA_947627735.1. GTDB lineage: Bacteria > Bacillota > Clostridia > Oscillospirales > Oscillospiraceae > CAJOIG01. The sequence continues at coordinate 45,987 of CANQXG010000013.1, forward strand.
TCGGCGGCTCCATCGGAAAGCTGATGGAGGCCATGGGCGTGACCCGGAAGGTGCCCAAGCAGGCGGGCACGGTGCTGAAAGCCTATAAGGCCAGCGGAGAGCTGGGCAGCGGCGTGGTGGCCGAGGGCGCGGCCATCCCCCTGTCCAAGTATAAGACCGAGGCCATCCCCTGCAAGGAGATCACTTTGAAGAAGTGGCGCAAGGCCGCCTCCGCCGAGGCCATCATCGACCGGGGCTATGACCAGGCGGTGGACATGCTCACCGACGAGATGCTCCGGGACGTGCAGAAGAGCATCCGCAAGGACTTCTTCACCTTCCTGGCCACCGGCACCGGCACCGCCTCCGGCCAGACCTTCCAGGAGGCGCTGGCCAAGAGCTGGGGCCAGCTGCAGGTGCTGTTCGACGACGACGGGGTCAGCTGCGTGTTCTTCATGAACCCCCTGGACGTGGCGGAGTACCTGGCCACGGCGCCCATCACCATGCAGACCGCCTTCGGCATGAGCTATGTGGCCAACTTCATGGGCCTGGGCACCGTGATCCTCAACGCCAGCGTGCCCCAGGGGAAGATCTACGCCACCGCGCCGGACAACCTGGTGCTGTACTACATCCCGGTGAACGGCGCGGACCTGAACGGGGCGTTCGACTTCACCGCCGACGACACCGGCTATATCGGCATCCACGAGGAGGCCGACTACACCACCATGACCGCCGCCGACACGGTGGTGTGCGGGATGGAGCTGTTCGCCGAGCGGCTGGACGGCGTGGTGGTGGCCAGCATCGGTGGGGCATGATGTACGCATCCTATGAGGACTACACGGCGCTGTACGGCGGCGGTGCGACGGAGGCGGAGTTCGAGCGCCTGGCCTGGGAGGCCGGGCGGATCATGGACGCCGCCACCACCGGCGTGGATGGCGTGCGCAAGCTGGCGGCGGCTATGCCGGAGGACGCTTACGGCGCCAAGGCCGTGCGCCGGTGCTGCTGCGCACTGGTGCGGCGGCTGTGGACGGCGGAGCAGGCGGAGAGTTATGTTAACCGACCGGACGGGACGGTGGCGGGCCGGGTGGTCACCGCCGTTTCCGCCGGGGCGGAGAGCGTGACCTTCGCCAAGCCCGCCGATACCCCCGCCGGGGAGAGCCGGGAGCGGATGCTCCGGCGGACGGCGGAGGAGCTGCTGGCGGGCATCGGCGACAAAAACGGCGTGCCGCTGCTGTACATGGGCATCTATCCCGGGTGCCTGACGGAGGGGGAGTGAGCCATGGGCGGCGACACGGTGACGGTGTTCAACCGGCTGGGGGACATGTGGTACCCGGCGGAGCTGAGCGGCGTGCAGGCGCGGCTGCGGCGGGGGACCGCCGACGGGTCCATGGGTCCCCGGCGGGACGACGAGATGACGGTGCTGGCGCCCTTCATGCCGGACAGGGCCGGGCCGGTGCTGGGCGGGCGGACCTATCTGCCGCCCAAGGCGTGGCGGGCCGCGGCGGACCCGGACAGGTACGTGACCTTCGACCCGGGGCCGGGCGGGACGGTGCTCCTGGCAGGCCGGTGGCCGGAGGGACCTGTGCCGGAGGGGCGCTGGCCGGAGGGCTTTTACGCCCACATGGACAGGACGGCGGACGGGGCCTTCGCCCTGACGGCGGCGGCCCGGTATGAGGCGCTGCCCCATTTTGAGCTGACGGGACGGTGAGACGATGGACGAGGTATATTCCGGCACGGCGGAGGCGGTGCTGGCGGCGGTGAACGGCTTCCCCGGCCTGCAGGAGGGACAGCGGTTCCGCCTGGCCGAGCCGGGGCAGGAGCAGGGTCTGGCCCTGCAGATCGGCAGCGGGCCGGTGATCCTGCGGGAGAGCCGGTCCGTCACGGGAAAGGTGCGGCGGCTGTGCGCGCTGCCCTTCGCGGCCGTGTGCCGCATGGGCGGGGCCGGCCAGCGGCAGAGGCTGGACGCGGCGGCATGGCTGGAAACGCTGGGCCGGTGGCTGGAGGGCCAGACGGTCAATGTGGGAGGCGAGGATCACTGCCTGGCGGCATATCCCGCTCTCACGGGCCGCCGGGCCTTCACGGCCATACGGCGGGCCGGCCCGCCCCGACAGGCGGACCGGCAGGCGGACAGAACGGAGACCTGGGTCATGGAGATGACCGGCAATTATTATGAGGAGGATGAATGATGAAGCTGGAACGTGAGGCGCTGGCCAGTTATCTGGACACGAAGTTCAACACCAAGCTCGCCCAGGCGGCGGAGGCGGAGTTTGAGATCATCGGCGACGACATCGAGGAGATGCGCGTGGAACTCAACGCCGACACCGAGCAGATCAAGAATATCCTGGGCCAGACCAAGACCCGGGACAACGGCTATGAGGCCAGCATGGAGGCCGACCCCTTCTACGCCGACCCGGACAAGAAGCTGTATCCCAAGCTGCGGGATATCGCCATGGACCGGCTGAAGGGGGACAAGTGCAAGAGCCTGCTGCTGGAGGTGATCGTGGAGGACACCGCGGCGGAGAACCACAAGGCGTGGCTGCGGGAGGTCATGGTGAAGCCCCAGAGCTACGGCGGCTCCACCGAGGGGTTTAACATCCCCTTCACCGTCAGCGAGGACGGCGAGAGCCAGGCCGGCTATGTCACCGGCGCCAGCATGAAGTCGGGCAGCCCCACCTTTACGGCGGGGGCCATGCCGGAGTGAAAATGGGAGCGGCCCCGGAGATGATCCGGGGCCGCCATCGCGTACAAAAACAGGAGGATGACCAATGGAGCCTATGAAGCTCAAGGTGGATACCGGCGCCGTCACCGTGGAGGTGGAGGACGAGCACGGACAGGTGATCGGGCAGTTCCAGTTCAATCCCGCCGACTCCAATATCCTCAAGCGCTACGGGGCGGTGGCGGATTTCTTCGCCGGCGTGTCCCTGGACGGGGAGATGGATGACCAGCAGCGGGCGCGGCAGATGGAGAAGCTGGCCGACGACATCGCCGGGCAGTTCGACTACCTGCTGGGGCCGGGGGTGTCGGAGGGCGTCTTTGCCCAGTGCGGGCCGCTGACGGTCACGAAAAACGGCGACTTCTTCTTCGAGCAGGTGCTGGAAGGGGTGGGCGGCCTGATCGAGAGCGTGACGAAGAAACGGCTGGATAAGAAGCTGGCCAGGATACGCCGGGCCGTGGCCGCCGCGCCCGGGCAGGGGAAATGAGTCCCTGGAGCCTGCCCACGGCGCTTTCCGTGGGGGGCAGGGAGTACGCCATCCGGTGGGACTACCGGGTGGCGCTGTATCTGATGGGGGTGCTGGCCGGCGAGGAGCTGGAGCCGGACGAAAAGGCGGCGGTGTGCCTGCAGGTGCTGTACAGGGACTGGCGGACCATCCCGGCGGAGCACCGGCAGGAGGCGCTGGAAAAGGCGGCGGCGTTCCTGGACGGGGCGCTGCCGCCCCAGGAGGGGCGAAAGGGCCCGCGGCTCATGGACTGGGAGCGGGACGGGGCGCTGATCGTGCCGGCGGTGAACCGGGTGCTGGGCCGGGACGTGCGGCTGGAGGAGCAGATGCACTGGTGGACGTTCCTGGGGGCCTATATGGAGATCGGGGAGAGCCTGTTTGCAAGCGTGCTGGCCATACGGCGGAAAAAGGCCCAGGGAAAAAAGCTGGACAGACAGGAACAGCAGTTCCTGCGGGAGAACAGGGCGCTGGTGGAACCGGGGCGGCGGGACGACGCGTCGGAGCGGGCCAGGCGTGAGGCCCTGCGGGAGCTGTTCGTATAGAAAGGGAGGCGTCAATGGCGGAGGATAAAACGACCGTCCGGTGGCAGATCGGGACGGGGACTCTCCGGCAGGCCCGGAGAGAGGCGGACGAGTATGCCCGGGCGTGCCGGGGCGCGGCGGCCCGGGTGGAGAGCATGGGCCAGGCGCTGGCGCTGCTGGCCCGGGAAAATGACGGCGCCGGCGAGAGCGTGCGGGCGCTGCGGGACAGCCTCAGAGGGCTGCGGGACGCGCTGGCCGGGGCGTTTTATCCGGCGGTGACGGCGGCGGCGCCGCTGCTGAGCGGGCTGTGCGATGCGCTGGCCCGCGCGGTGAGCTATACATCGTTATTCTTTGCGGTGCTCAGCGGCGCGGACAGCTATAAGCGGGTGACCGCAGGTCAGGACGGGTACAACAAGAGCCTGAAGGCAGGGTCCCGGGCGGCGAAGAAGCTGGTGAACAACCTGTCCGGGCTGGACGAGGTGAATCTGTGGCGGTCGCCCTCCGGCGGCTCCGGCGGGGGCAGCGGCTCGGGAAGCTCCGGCGCCGGCGGGCCGGTGCTGGAGGACGTGCCCATCGAAAATGCCGATGCCCTGCGCACGCTGTTCAAGGATATCCTGTGGTACGCCGGGGCCATCGGCGCGGCGCTGGCGGCCTGGAAGATCGCAAGGCACTTCGGGGCCGATCTGCGCACGGCGGCGGGGCTGGCGGCGGCGCTGGGCGGCGCGGTGCTGGCGGTGAAGGGCTATCTGGACGCCTGGGGCAACGGCGCGGGACTGAAGAACATCCTGGAGCTGCTGGGAGGCATCGCCCTGGCGGCGGGCGGCACCTTCGCCCTGTTCGGGCCGGCGGGGGCGGGGGTGACCCTGGCCCTGGGCGGCATCGCGTCCGTGGTGCTGGCGCTGCGGGAGTGGTACAACACCGGGCGGCTCACCTGGGCGGCCATGGGGGCGCTCCAGTCGGGGCTGGTGGAGCTGGGCGCGGCGGCGTCGCTGTTCACGGGCAGCTTCGTGCCGGTGGTGCTGGGCGGCTTCGCGGCGGTGGCGGCGGGGTGCACCAAATACGCCGGCGAGATGCCGGAGCAGGTGAACGAGGCGTTTCTGGCCACCGACAGCGCGGCGGCGGCCGGGGGCCTGGCCCTGGGCATGACCATCCGGGAGAACTGGGACGGGATCGTGGCCTGCACCAGGGAGAAGTGGGAGCAGGTCCGGTCCTGGGCGGCGGAAAAGCTGTCGGCGGCCCGGGACGCGGCCAGGCAGCTTTTGGAGCAGATGCGCGCCGCGGCGGCGGAGAAGGCCGAGGCCATCCGGCAGAAGGTGTCCGACGCGTTCGAGAGCGTGCGCAGCACCATCCAGGAGAAGATCGAGGACGCCAAGCAGAAGGTGTCCGACGCCGTGCAGGCCATACGGGGCTTTTTCGACTTCGAGTGGAGCCTGCCGGCGCTGAAGCTGCCCCACTTCTCCATCACCGGGTCTTTCTCCCTGGACCCGCCCTCCATCCCCCACATCGGGGTGAGCTGGTACGCCAAGGGCGGCATCGTGGACGGGGCCACCCTCATCGGCGCGGGTGAGGCGGGCCGGGAGGCCATCATCCCCCTGGAGCGGCACACCCAGTGGATCGACAAGGTGGCGGAGCGGCTGTACCGGTATCTGGCGGCGGGGGACATGGTGCCGGCGCTTATGACCGTGGCCCGGCGGCTGGAGGGACTGGCCGGCGGCGTGGGGCCGGTCATGCCCATGCCGGCGCTGGCGTCCGGGACGGTTGTCCCGCCCCGGGCGGAGCGCAGCGCCATGGCGGCGGAGGAGCTGGCCGCGTCGGTGCGGCAGCTGCAGGCGATGCTGGACGCCGGCCGGGAGGGCCGGGAGGCGGTCAGCTACACCTTCATCGGCCAGGTGGACGGCCGGGTGCTGTTCGAAAAGGTGCTGGAAGAGGGGCGGGCCAGGCGGAAGGGGACCGGGCGGAACCCCTTCACGGAGCTGTGAGGAGGACGGGATGCAGGAATATGTGATGATGAACGGACAGGTCATCCGCCAGCCGGACGAGGGGCTGGGGTATGACTTCGAGACCACCTACACCGAGGACACCACCAGGACCATGGACGGGACGCTGTACGCGGGGGCCATGTTCACGGTGGAGTCGTTCTCCTACAAGGCCAGCTGGCTGACGAGAGAGGAGATGCGGGACATCCTGCAGATCGTGGCCAAGGGGCAGCCCTTCACGCTGCGGTACCTGTCGCCCTACTACGGCACGTGGCGGACCGGGCGGTTTTACGTGGGCAAGGGTTCCCTGTCCGTGGGCCGGTGGAACGAGGACGAGGAGCGGTATGAGGAGCTGAGCTTCAACATGATCGGAGTGGACCCCATATGAAGGTACATGGCGAGCGGGAATATAAGATAGACATTGCCGGGACGGAGTATGGCCCGGACCGGATCGAGCGGGCGGAGATCAGCCAGGAGCTGTTCTCCGCCCCATCCGTGGGCGGGACGGTATGCGCCCAGCTCACCGTGACCTTCCGGCCTGGGGAGGACCCGCCCCGGATGGCCCAGGTGCGGCCCTTCGCCCGGGACGCGGGCCGGGCGGCGTGGGTGCCCCTGGGGATATTCTGGATCGACCGGCGGACGGAGCGGTCCGGACGGCTGGAGATCACCTGCTACGACTGCATGCTGAAGGCGGAGGCGGAGTGGATACCGGACCAGGTGCTGGAATTTCCCATGTCCATGGAGGCCGCCGCCCGGGTCATCGCGGCGGCCATGGGCACGGAGCTGGACGAGAGGTGTTCTTTCCACCCGGGCTATACGGTGGACTACCCGGCCAATGAGTACACCATGCGGCAGGTGCTGGGGTATATCGCGGCGGCCCACGGGGGGAATTGGATCGTGACGGCGGCGGGGAAGCTGCTGCTGGCGCCGCTGTTCGCGTCCATGCCGCCGGAGACCAGCCTGCTGATCGAGGAAAACGGGAGCGCCATCACCTTCGGAGGTGTGAGGATAAAGGTATGAACGGGAAGCAGTACGTGGGCCGGCGGGTGAGCCGGTTTGAGAGCTACGGCCCTGTGCGGGCCGTGACCGGCGTGGCGCTGGCGGTGGACGAGGACAACGAGTACCGGGCCGGGGACGAGACGGGGTATGTGATGCAGATCGACTGCCCCTACGGCAGCCAGGCCATGGCGGAGGACCTGCTGGCGGCGCTGGGGGGCAGGAGCTACATAGGCTACGAGGCGGAGAACGCGGTCATGGACCCGGAGGCGGAGCTGGGGGACGGAGTGACCGTGGGCGGGATATATTCGCTTCTGGCCAGCAGGCGCCTGGCCTTTGGCGCCGGCCACGCCGCCCGGATCGGGGCGCCGGGGGAGAGCGATCTGGACCGGGAGTACGGCGCCGGGGAGAGCCTGGAGCGGACCGTGCAGCGGAAGCTGGCCGCCGCCAGGAGCTATATCGAGAAAACGGCGGAGGAGATCCGCCTGGGGGTGGAGGGGCTGGAGGACGAGGTGGCCGAGATCAGACAGACCGCCGGGAACATCACCCTCAGCGTGTCCGGCGGCCTGGGCGGGACGGCGTCCATAGAGCTGTCCAACGGCAGCCGTGGGAGCCTGGACCTGTCCGGCGTGCGCGGCGCCTTCGCCAACGACAACAGCTCCGTCACCATCACCGGCGGGACCGTGACCTTCAACGCCAATACCTTCGCGGTGAACAGTACCAATTTCTCCGTGACCAAGGAGGGACTTATCACCGCCACGGCGGGGAGCATCGCCGGCTGGACCATCAGCCAGACGGCGCTTTATAAAAATCTGAGTTCCTTCGGCGGGAGCGCCGAGGGGGCCTACATCGGCACGGACGGCATCCGGTTCACCGACGTATTGGGCACCGCCGCCATGTCCGGGGGGATGGTCACCGCCACCATCGTGGACGCGGACCATGTGGTGGCGACCGATATCGCCGCCCACGGACTGGGCAAGGGCCTCACCTGCTGGACGGAGGATGGGGACGACATATGGCTGATCTACGGAAGCGCAAACTACTTCGGCGGGAAGCAGGCCGCCGTGGTGGGGTGGGAGAACCCCACGCGGATCAACGGCTCGGAGATATTCCTGGAGACCGCCCCCACCAATGGGTCGGACCGGGATGTGAAAAAGGACATCGCCGCGATGCCGGACAAGTACGTGGGGCTGCTGCGGCAGATGGAGCCGGCGCTGTTCCGGTATAAGCAGGAGGATGATGACGGGCCGCTGCACGCCGGGTACATCGCCCAGGAGATGGAGCAGGCCATCGCCCGGGCGGGGATGAGCCGCCGTGATGTGGCCGCCCTGTTCGGCACGGACGGCACCGGGGAGATGGGGATACGGTATACGGAGCTGATCCCCATGATGCACCTGTGGCTGCGGCAGCTGGAGGATCGGCTGGCGAGATTGGAGGGAGCGGCATGAACGAGCTGCAGAAGGAATTGGACGAGGTGTTCCGGCTGATATCCGCGATCCCGGTGAGCGGGGAGAGCGTGGAGGTCATGGCCATGGCCCGGGAGCGGCTGCGGCGGGCCTATCAGCAGGTGGGCAGGACGGAGAAGGAGGACGAACATGGCGGATAAGACGATAGGGGAGCTGCCGGCGGCGTCGGAGGTGAACGACGACTCGCTTCTGGTGATGGAGCAGCAGGGCCAGGCGCGGAGCGTCAAGGGCGATTTGATCAAGAAGTATGCCAGGGAAGCTACGGCGGCGTATGTGGAGGATGCCAGGAAGAGTGCGGCGGCCGCCGCGGAGGCGGCCAAGGACGCGGCGGATATAGCGCTGCACCCGCCCATCCTGAAGGAGGGCAGCGACCATTGGTGGACGTGGAGCGCCGGGGCGGACGGCTATGTGGAGAGCGAACTGGACGCGGGCGTGTCGCTTACCGTGTCGCCGGAAACTGTCACGGGCGAGCCGGGCAGCGAGGCCAAAGTCGAGAACATCGGGACCGCGACCGACCCTGTGCTGAAATTCACCTTGCCCAAGGGTGAAGCCGGTGCGGACGGGTCTGACGGCGTGTCGCCCAAGGTGGAGGTGACCAAGTCCGGCAAGGACACCACCATCACGATCACGGACGCCGAGGGAGAGCATACCGCCACTGTCCGGGACGGAGAGGCAGCCATTCCCGATCACCTCATCGTAGGTTCGGACAGCGAGCTGGAAACGGTGCTGCCGGTGGACGCGGATACGCTGGCGGGGCATCCGGCGGGGTACTTCGCGGGGAAAGAGGCAACCGAAAAGGCCCTGCAGCGGAAAACCGGCGAAAACATCCTCCACAATGCCCGGTGGGACAAGCAGGTATATATCGTCAACCAGCGCGGTGTGAGCGGAACCATTGAAGTGCAGGGCTACTTCATTGACCGGTGGAAGCTGACAAGTGGGACAGTCCAGATCACAGACAGCGGGCTTGTCCTTGATGGGACGATGGTGCAAATTCTGGAGAATGACCCCGGTGGCGGCGTTATCGCCTCTGTACTTACCTCTATGGGCCTTGGCACGGCTTCGTACACAGCCTCCAATAAGACCTTCACCGTCACAGCCACAGGACAGACGCTTCTGGCGGCAAAATTGGAAGTGGGGGATGAGCAGACGCTGGCGCGTCAAAGCGGGGCCGGGTGGATACTCAATGATCCGGCGCCTGACTATGGGGCGGAGCTGGCGAAGTGCCAGAGGTATTATTACAGGGCATATTCTGTTCCCGGCAATGTTAATTTAAGCGGTAGATGTTTTGATACAAAAAACGCATACGTTACATTTTACCTTCCCTGTTCTATGAGGGTATCTCCCACTGTTAACATTTTAGGGACGCATACATCGTTATCAACGCCGGGGAAATCAGTAGGAACGCCAGAGGTATACAAGGCTGCACTCGCATCCAACCAGTTGCTTTTACGATGTGCCGATCCTACCTCTGGACTTACCGCCAGAGAATCGGCTGTCCTGGTTTGCGACGGCATTGAAGTTAGTGCTGATCTATAAGGAGGTGCACCTATGGCTGAACAAGCGATCATTCAAACCCTCCACGACCACGATACAGGCAAGGCCATAGCACCGAGGACGGTCGTCGAGGCTATCTCCGGGAAGGGGAACAAGTGGAACTATCTGGGCTTCACCGAGGATGACCAGGTCGGCGTGATAGAGGGGACATGGCCGTGTAATAAGAATCTGCTGATAAACTCCGATTTTAGAAACCCGGTCAATCAACGCGGCGAAACTGTTTATACATGGCAAGTTGGGAATGGGCATTCATATTTTATTGATGGCTGGTTTAGGACCAGAGGCATCGTAAAATTGACTGACGAAGGATTTACTTACAATGTGGTGTCCGGCCAAGCTTCTGCCTGGCTGGGACAGACTATTGAAAACTACGGCTCACTTGATAAAACTGCTACCATCTCTATTCTGTTGAGTGATAATACCCTTCTTTCTGCGACAGGGAATACAACGGTACGTTTTGGTACAGAACATGGGGGCGCAACATATTGCGTTCAATATGAACCACGGGGTCATGCCTCTTCGGCTACTTTTGAAATCTGGCGCGATGACGCGACGACAGAAACCGACGTGAGTGTGGTAGCCGCAAAAATGGAACTGGGAAACATCCAGACCCTCGCGCACAAAGAGGGCGACACGTGGGTCCTTAACGAGATGCCAAATTACGCCGAGGAGCTGCTGAAATGTCAGAGGTATCAGGTGGTGCTTGGCGGCGTACATACGCACTCTGTTTTTGGGATCGGGTTTAACAATACAGCTGTTCAGGCCCGGGTCCTCTCGTCGCTCGGCGTTCCGCTGAGAGCGGCTCCGACAATTTCTACCGTCGGGACTTTTGAGCTTACATCTATTGAAGACAACACTCTCAAAGATGTAACGAATATTACATTTGGGAGCATCACACAAAATGCTGTCTTTCTGCTGGTGGAATCCTCCGGGCTACAAACCGGGAGTCTAGTAACACTTCGTCCGAAAAACGGGGATACGACGGCAAAAATCATTCTGGACGCCAATCTATAGAGGAGGGACAACATGGACGAGTTTGATTTTTACAACAAGCACTACATAACCGTGGACGGCAAAAACCGAATCACAGACGGTTGGTCTGACGGTCCGCACCCTGAGAAGGACGTGACCGGGGCGATCTGCATCAACGAGAAAGGCGGGTACCAGTTCCGGCTGCATGACGGCGGCGAGGAGAACCCGGCGCTGTGGACCATGGACGGCATCCCGCTGTACAAGTGGGACGGCGGGGCCGTGCAGCAGCGGAGCGAGGAGGAGATCGAGGCGGAGAGGGCGGCCACTGAGAAGGCCCAGGCAACGGAGCAGGCGAAGGTGTATGCCGTCAAGGCCCGACAGGCGGCGATGGAGGAGGCCCAGGCCATGCTCCTCACCGTTCAGCTCGATACCCTGGCGGTGGACGACGCCACGGCCCTGCGGTGGAAGGCGCTCTATCCGGAGTGGTCCGCCGAGAGCGTGGCGTACAGGTCCGGCATGAAGCGCCAGCGGCTGGACAGGCTGTACCGCTGCCGGCAGGATCACACCTCCCAGGCGGGCTGGGCGCCGGAGCTGGCCCCGGCGCTGTGGGAGGAGATCAGCGAATCCCATGCCGGGACCGGGGACGACCCCATCCCCTATAACGGCAACATGGCCCTGGAGAGCGGCAGGTACTACTCCCAGGACGGCGTGACATACCGCTGCACCCGGGACACGGAGATCCAAGTATATAACGCCCTGCGGGACCTGGTGGGCCTGTATGTGGAGGCGGCGCGGGATGGACAGAGGACCTGACGGCTGCGGCGGATGCCGGTTCGCGGCGCCGGTCTATATCGGCGACGGCGGAGAGCTGATGAGCGCGTGCGTGTATATTTTACGTATGGGCCGCCGGCGGCCATGCGCCCCGGGATGGGGCTGCGCGGTCTATGAACCGGCGGTTCGGAATGAAAATTCAGCGTTTTGCACAGAAATGGATATTTATCCGTGATTTTTGGATAATGTTCAAACGTTATGTCACCATTGAGAAAGGAGTGAATGGAATGAAAACCACTGTATGCGCCGCCGTCGGGGCGGCGGGGAGCTGCATCGCGGCGCTGTTCGGCGGCTGGGACGGGGCCATGGTCACGCTGGCGGTATTCATGGCGGTGGACTATGCCGCGGGGCTGATCGTGGCGGGGGTGTTCCACGCCTCCGGCAAGTCGGAGGGCGGCGCGCTGGAGAGCCGGGCGGGGTTCAAGGGCCTGTGCCGCAAGGGCATGACCATGCTGTTCGTGCTGGTGGCCAGCCGGCTGGACGTGCTGCTGGGCACCGATTACATCCGCAGCGGCGTGATCATCGGCTTCGCGGCCAACGAGCTGCTGTCCATCGTGGAGAACGCGGGCCTGATGGGCCTGCCGCTGCCGGCGGCGGTGACGCGGGCGGTGGACGTGCTCAGCGCCAGGGGGGAGGAGCGCCATGGCTGACGCGGCGGCGGTGGTGTCCATCGCCCTGGCGGAGGTGGGCTACAGGGAGAAAGCGACCAACGCCTCCCTGGACGATCCCGCCTCCAACGCCGGGAGCGGCAACTGGACGAAGTACGCCCGGGATCTGGCCGCCGCGGGCTATTATAACGGCGGCAAAAACGGCTTCGCCTGGTGCGACGTGTTCGTGGACTGGTGCTTTTTCAAGGCCTTCGGCGCCGCCGAGGGCCAGCGCATCCAGTGCCAGACCGGCCCCCTGGGCGCGGCGTGCCCCTACTCGGCGGGCTACTACAAGGCCCAGGGCCGCTACGACAAAAACCCCCGGCTGGGCGACCAGATATTCTTCCAGCAGGGCGGCAGCATCGTCCACACCGGCATCGTCGTGGCCGTCACCGGGGCCACGGTAACCACCGTGGAGGGCAACAGCTCCGACCAAGTGGCCCGCCGCACCTACAGCGTCGGCGACAGCTATATCGCCGGCTGCGGCCACCCCCTCTACGATGAAACGCCGGCGGAGCCGGTGACGGTGACGCTCCGGCCCCTGGCCGCCGGCAGCACCGGACCCCAGGTCAAGACCGTGCAGCGCATCCTCTATTCCTACGGTTTCAAGGGCGCGGATGGCCGCGCCATCGCCGTGGACGGGGAGTACGGCCCCAACACCGCCCACGCCGTCCGCTCCGCCCAGCAGAAACTGGGCGTCCCCACGGACGGCGCCGTGGGGGCGGACACCTGGCGCGTCATGTTGACAGAATTGATCTGACACCACACCCACAGGCCCATGGCCGCCGCGGGAGCAAGACGCTCCCGCGGCGGCCATTTTTTGCGTTCATACAGCCCTATCCGCTCCATATTCGCCGTTTTGCGGCAAATATGCGCTCACATGCAGCCTATTCGCATATGCATCATACGCCGATCCGCCCATACAACAGTATACAACTTCGGCCCCCTCCCGCATAATAGGTAGACATAACAACATTTTTGCAAGGAGGACCCACCATGATAACACTGCATCCCCTCGATCTGGACGCCTACCGCCGCCATCTGGCGGAAACGGAGCGCGCGCCGGCCACGGCGGCCAAATACATGGGCGTTTTGGGCCGTCTGGCGGCATTTTGCGGCGGCGAACTGCCGGAAAAATCGGTCCTTTTGGCCTTCAAACAGTCCCTGCAGCGCCAAAATTTCGCCCCCGCGACGGTGAACGCCATGCTGGCGGCGGTGAACGGCTATCTGCGCTGGGCGGGGGCGCCGGAGTGGGCGCTGGGATTCGTGCGCGTCCAGCGGCGGGGCTTTGCGCGGGAGGAGCGGGAGCTGACCCGGAGCGAGTACCAGCGGCTCCTGCGGGCGGCGGGGGACCGGCGTCTGGCGCTGCTGGTGCAGACGGTCTGCGCCACGGGCATCCGCGTCGGCGAGCTGCCGGCGGTGACGGTATCGGCGCTGCGCCAGGGCCGGGCGGAGGTGCGCTCCAAGGGCAAGATCCGCCTGATCCTGCTGCCCAAGCGGCTTTGCGCGGCGCTTTTGGGCTGGTGCGCGGCCCAGGGCATCCGCCGCGGGCCGGTCTTCGTCACGTCCACGGGCCGGCCCTTGGACCGCAGCAACATCTGGCGCATGATGAAGGCCCTGGCGGTGCGGGCGGGGGTCTCGCCGGCGAAGGTGTTCCCCCACAACCTGCGCCACCTCTTCGCGCGCACGTACTATAAGATGTATCGCGACATCGTGCGCCTGGCGGACATCCTGGGCCACTCCAGCGTGGAGACGACCCGCATCTACACCGCCCATTCCTACCGGGAGCAGCGCCGCCAGATGGACGCCATGCCGCTGTTGTTATAAGGTTCGCGCGCGAAACTTTTTTATAATTCCGTCTTACGCCCGCCTCTGGGGGGCGCTTTTGTGCTGCTCAGGGCCGGAAAAACGCCGTTTTTCCCAAATTAGACAGAGATTTCCATGCAAAAAGCTAAATTTTTTTGAATTTTCCCCTTGCTTTTAGCGCCGGGTGGCGTTATAATCAACACATCGAATCGTGCCCGCAGAAGGTTTCTTCGTGCCTGAACAACGGAATGTTAATTCTGTTGTTGAGGACGGGCGCGAAGAAATCCAAATTAACATTAGGAGGACAACAGACAATG
>CANQXG010000014.1 GCA_947627735.1 uncultured Oscillospiraceae bacterium
AATCCACAGCATCCCTTCCAGTGTAGCACATGACCTTGGAGAGGGTCACTAATAACTACTACTTCATAATACAAGGAAAACGAGCAGGACAGTGACCCGCATATTGCGGAGTACATTAGTGCTGCGCCGGTATCTATGTAGATTTGATTAAAGACAACTACCCCGGCCCAGGCCGGGGTGTATTTACGCGCAAAAGGTTACAAAATGATTTCAATTACAACAAATACTTACACTCGCTATACTCGGCGGGCCACTAGGAGGACACTGCTTTGCCATGATGCCTTCTTTTGGGGAGGGGAGGCATCTGCCTCATTGCTGTAGTATATATAACACTTGGTCGCGTAGAGGTTGATGGAGGCTCATTGGGTTCCTTCTAGCTAAGGCGGAAAGGAGCGATCCATGAGCGTCAGCCAAAAGGAAATCGGTCAGCGGATACGCCTTTGCAGACAAGAGATGGGGACCAGTGCGTCTAAGACAGCGTTGGACTTGAATATCTCAGTTGACCACTATAGGAAACTTGAATCCGGGCACCGTATTCCAACCGTGGAGATGCTTGCATCCCTTTCAGAGTATTTCAATGTCAGTACCGATTACCTCCTGTTCGGCAGTTCTCACAAAGGTGAGATATATGCAGAACTTGACGCGGCCATTCAGAAGCTCGTTTATATAAAGAAATTTATATAGGTTGGTCGTATCTGGACCACACTGTGGTCGTATTACGACCAACCAGGCATAAAAATACGCGCTATAATAACAGCGAGGTAAGGAAGATCCTCCCCTACCCTGACAACTGAATACACGGTGTCACAGGCACAAAAACCGCGTGATAGCGACGCAGGATGCGGCGCCATGATGAGGCTGTCCATACTGGACAAGTCCCGGAGCGATCTACGTATACCCTGGACCCGACCCGGCAGATCGGGCGCAATGACAGCGCGGCGGATAATGAAACTTGCTCACGCTCTCCCACGGACTAGAGGGGAAGCCCTGCGGTATGCGCCAGCCTTACAAGCAGCGGTATCGCGGAGTTATGACAGCCTTGCCAGAGGCGGCCTGTGGCATCCCCTATCGCCGGGGTGCGTGGCAAATACGGCGAAAACCACACAAAAGAAGGAAGCCGGTGTATCATCCGCAGGTCGTCCTATGGTGATACATCCGGCTTTCTTCGGAAGAAGGCATAATAATGGAAAAAGCACATGAGCAGACAGAGCGCAAGCTGGACATGGCCGATGGTGATCCTCTGACCAGGAAAACCACCTACACGGTGAATGGCAGAAGATTCGTCGTCACTGCCGTCTTTCGTGACGGTGGCGAACCCTTCAGCAGTATTCTCTTGCGGATGATGAAAGCTGACGTTACGATCCAGCCTTGACTTTTTTGATCGCATCCGTGACAGCGGCAGCAAGACGTGGTATTATCGTATTGTAAATATCGCTGTGTTGGCTGCCGGAAAGGAGGAAATATGAAACAGTCAACCAGCAAGAAATCCCGAGAGAATACCGCGTTTTTGTATCCCAGGCTCTCCCGCGACGATAACCTGGAAGGGGAAAGCTACAGCATCCAGAACCAGAAGAAGCTGCTCACCAAGGCCGCCAAGGACATGGGTTACACCAATCTTGTCACATTCGTTGACGACGGCGTATCCGGCGTCACCATGAACCGCCCCGGCTTCAATGCTATGATGGACGAGCTGGAGAAAGGCCACGCAGCCGCCGTTTTCGTGAAGGATATGTCCCGCTTGGGCAGAAACTACATCGAGGTCGGCAAGCTGATGGAAGAGTTTTTCCCGGAGCATGATATACGGCTTGTAGCCGTCTCCGATGGCATCGACACATTTGAGGGCGATAACGAGCTGGCGCCGATAAAAAACCTGTTCAACGAATGGTATGCCCGCGACATCAGCAAAAAGAGGCGCATAAGCAACAAAATCAAGGGCAACTCCGGCGAACCAATGGGGCCTCCCCCTTATGGCTACATGAAGGACCCGGATAATCCGAAGCATTGGGTCGTCGATGATGAGGCAGCCGCTGTTGTAAAGCGCATCTTTGCTATGAGCATGGATGGTTACGGCATTGAACAGATCGCGGCAAGGCTGGAAGCAGACGACATTCTAACGCCGAGAGCCTACTGGATCAGTAAAGGGGTCAGGCGTCCCGTTTCCAACGAGAATCCCTCCCCTACAAAGTGGTGTAAAACCACCATCAGCAAGATCCTAGCCCTTCAGGAATACTGCGGCGATATTGTGAACTTCAAGACCTATTCCAGGTCCTACAAGCTGAAAAAGCGCATTGAAAATGACCCGGAGAATTGGGTGATTTTTAAGGATGTACACACGCCCATCGTGGATCGTGCGATTTGGGAGAGAGTCCAGGAAAAGCGTGGGAAAGTCCGCAAGCGCAAGCAAAAGGATGGCACGCCGTGTATGTTCTCCGGTCTGCTGGTCTGTGCCGACTGCGGTCACAATCTGCACTACCACTTCAGCCAGAAAAACCACGACATCAGGTTTTACACCTGCTCCAATTACAAGGGCGATCGCGGTACTTGCCCGTCCACGCATTACATCCGGGTCGATTTTTTGGAACAGGTGGTGCTGGGCGAGATCAAGCGACTGACAAAATTCGCCAGCAAATATGAAGCACAGTTTGCACAGACGGTCATGGGATGTTCCCTGCAGAACACCGTAGCGAAGCGTGAGGCGATGCAGAAGGAACTGTATTCCCTACGGGCCAGGGACAGAGAGCTTGACGGATTGTTTGAGCGCATCTATGAGGACAACGCAGCCGGTAAGATCAGCGACGAGCGATTTGCCCGCATGAGCCAAAGGTACGAGAGCGAACAGGCGGAACTGACCGTGAAGATCAAGGCACTGAAGGCCGAGATCGACAAGGTGGGCAGCCAATCTGTTACCGCTGATATGTTTCTGTCCACTGTCAGAAAATACACCCGCGCCAAAAAGCTGACGCCTCGGATGCTCAACGAGCTGATCCAGTACATAGAGGTCCATCAGGCGGAAAAGATCGATGGCGTGTGGGAGCAAAGGCTGACGATCCACTACAACTGTGTCGGCGTTATCGACATCCCCGCCGAACTGTCGTTGCCATCCCCCGAAGTTTCCATGAACACGCGGAAGGGCGTCACCCTCAGCTATGCACCAAACGCTATGTCCATTTGAAAGGCTCTGCCATCTACTCGCTTTTACACAAAAAGCGGGTGTCCTTACAGGAGTTTTCAAATCCTATAAGGACACCCGTTATGGTACGGCTGACGGGATTCGAACCCACGACCTTTGGCTCCGGAGGCCAACACTCTATCCAGCTGAGCTACAGCCGCGCATCCAGCTTGCTTATTATAAACCATCCCGCCTGGAATATCAAGAGAAAAGTACGGCACTTTTTCGGCCATCTTTCGCGCGGACCAGCTTGGAATTACAACGGAAGTATGCTATAGTTTCTCCGAGGTGATCTTTTATGCAGACCTTCCTTCTGGGCAAAACGGGCCTCGCCGTCACAAAGCCCGCCATGGGCTGTCTGCCCATCCAGCGCACGGAAAAAGACGAGGCTGTGCGCATCCTCCGCCGTGCCTATGAGGGCGGCATCCGCTACTTCGACTCCGCCAACGCTTACACCGACTCGGAGGAGAAGATGGGCCTGGCCCTGGCCGACGTGCGGGGGGACATCGTGATCTCCACCAAGAGCCAGGGCCGGGACTATGACACCGTGGCCGCCCACATCCAGACCTCCCTGGAGCGGCTGCGGACCGACTACATCGACCTGTTCCAGTTCCATCTGGCCTCCCGCTGGGAGGACATCGACTCCGGCGCCATGGACGCGGCCCAGGACGCCCTGGCCAAGGGCTATATCCGCCACATCGGCGTGACCTGCCACAGCCTGGGCTTTGCCCAGGAGGCGGTCCGCTCCGGCCGGTTTGAAACGCTGCAGTACCCCTTCAGCTACCTGTCCAACGACGAGGAGCAGGCCCTGGTCCGTTCCTGCCTGGACGCGGGCATGGGCTTCATCGCCATGAAGGCCCTGGCGGGCGGACTTTTGTCCAACGCCCGGGCGGTGCACGCGTTCATGGGCAAGCAGGAGGGCGTGGCGCCCATCTACGGCATCCAGACCATGGAAGAGCTGGAGCAGTGGCTGGCCCTGGCAGAGGAGGACCCCGCCATGGACGAGGAGCTGCAGGCGGTGATCGACGCGGACCGGGCGCAGCTGGGCGGCCAGTTCTGCCGCAGCTGCGGCTATTGCATGCCCTGCCCCCAGGGCATCGAGATCCGCAACTGCGCCCGTATGGACATGCTCATCCATCGCAGCCCCTGGCGGCCTTATTTCACCCCGGCGTGGCAGGCGCGGATGAACAAGATCAACGACTGCGTGGAGTGCGGCCGGTGCAAATCCAAGTGCCCCTACCACCTGGACACCCCCAAGGTGCTGAAGTACATGCTCAAGGATTACTGGGCGTTCTATGAGGAACACAAGAGCGAGCTGTAAGCGTCTGGCGGCGCTGGCGATGGTCCTGGTCCTGGCCCTGAGCGGCTGCAGCCGGGAGCCGGAAAAAAAGGAAAAGCAGCTGTTCGCCATGGACACGGTGATGCTGCTGACCGCCTACGGCGATGAGGCCGACGCGGGCCTGGCCGCGGCCACGGACGCGATCAACGCTCTGGCGGCGGACCTGGACCCGGAGAAGGAGGGCGGCTCGGTGTACGCCGCCAACGCCGGGGCCGGGAGCGCCGTGGCCGTGTCGGAGGATCTGCTGGCCGTGCTGGCGGCGGCGAAGGACGTCAGCCGGGACACCGGCGGTGCCCTGGACGTGGGCCTCTACCCCGTCATCCGGGCCTGGGGCTTCACCACCGGCCAGTACCGGGTGCCGGAGGCGGCGGAGCTGGCCGGGCTGCTGGCGGAAAAAGACACGGAGGGCATCCTCGCCGACGACGGCGCCGGCACGGTGACCATCCCGGCGGGCACGGCCATCTCCCTGGGGGCGGTGGCCAAGGGCTACGCCGCCCAGCGGGCCGTGGAGGCCATGGCCCGGGCGGGGGTGGAAAAGGCCATACTGTCCCTGGGAGGCAACGTGCAGACCCTGGGGGACACCCGCCCCGACGGGGAGCCGTGGCAGGTGGCCGTCACCGACCCCAACGACACGGGTTCCTACGTGGGCACCCTCCGGGTGGGACAGACGGCGGTGGTCACCTCCGGGGGCTATCAGCGGTACTTTGAGCAGGATGGCCGCACCTACATCCACATCCTGGACCCGGCCACGGGCATGCCGGCGGACAACGATCTGCTGTCCGTGACGGTGGTCACCGCCGACGGCGCCCGGGCGGACGGACTGAGCACGGCCCTGTTCGTGCTGGGCAGCGAGGGAGCGCTGCGCTATGCCGCCGGCCACGGGGACGTGGAGCTGGTGCTGGTGACAAAGGACAGCCGGGTCATCGTCACGGCGGGCCTGGCGGAGGGCTTCACCGAGGCCGGGGAGGGCTATACCTATGAATATCCTTGACCTGCCCGCGCCGGAGGCGGCCCGGGCGCTGGTGGGGAAGGTGCTGGTGCGCACGCTGCCGGACGGGACGGTGCTCCGGGCGCGGATCACGGAAACGGAGGCCTACTTCGGCGAGGCGGATACCGCCTGCCACGCCAGCCGGGGCCGCACCAAGCGCACGGAGGTGCTCTACCGCCGGGCGGGGACGCTGTACGTGTACCTGTGCTACGGCATCCACTGGATGCTGAACCTGGTCACCGGTCCGGAGGACGATCCCCAGGCGGTGCTCATCCGGGGGGTGGAGGGGGCCTCCGGCCCGGGGCGGGTGACGAAGTACCTGCACATCGACAAGACCCTGAACGACACGCCCCTGGGCAAAGGCCTGGCCCTGGAGGACGACGGCTATGTACCGGAGAGGATAGACGCCTCGCCCCGGGTGGGCATCGGCTATGCATCTGCGGAGGACCAGGCCCGGCCCTGGCGGTTCCGGGCGGGATAACGAATAGGAGGTTTTCCATGATCGTGTTTTGGCTCTTTATGCTGTGCGCGGACCTGATCGTTCCCACAGTGATGATCTTCTATGGCAGGAAGTTTATGAAAGCGCCGCCCAAGAACATCAACGCCTCCTTCGGCTACCGCACGGACCGGTCCATGAAAAATCAGGACACATGGGATTTCGCCCACCGGTACTGTGGCAAATTGTGGTATCGGTGCGGGTCCGTGATGCTGCTGCCGTCCGCGGCGGCGCTGCTGTTCGTCCTGGGCCGGGACATCGGCGCGATCGGCAGCACAGGGCTGATCGTCGCCGGCGTGCAGCTCGTCGTCATGCTGGGGACCCTCTTCCCCGTGGAGGCGGCCCTGAAGCGGCCCTTTGACGACAGCGGCCTGCGCCGGGAAAGGCCCATGTAAAAGACCTTTGATAGACAGCCGGGCGCTTTTCCCCTATGCTGGCAGGGCAAGGAGGCGCGGAGCATGGAGCTTGGCAGTCAGATACGGAAGCGGCGGCAGGCCCTGGGCCTTTCCCAGGACGAGCTGGCAGCGCGGGTGTACGCCACCCGCCAGTCGGTGTCCAACTGGGAGAATGGCCGGACCTGCCCGGATATAAAAAGCCTTCTGCTGCTGGCGGAGGTGTTCTCCGCGTCCCTTGACGATCTTGTCAAGGGGGATATCGCGGAAATGAAAAAGCAGATCGACGACGGGGAAAAGGCCGCCTTCCGGCGGGACAGCAATATCTTCACGGCGCTGTTCATCGCCATGCTGGTCACATGCGTGCCGCTGGCGCTGGTGTGGCGGTGGCGGGGCCTGGCGGCCTGGTCGGTGCTGGCCGCCGTGGCGTTCACTTGGTCCTTCCGGGTGGAGCGCTGGAAGAAAAAGTTCGACATCCAGACCTACAAGGAGATCGTGGCCTTCACCGAGGGCAGGCCCCTCTCCGAGATCGAAAAGGCCCGGGAGGAGGGCAAGCGCCCCTACCAGAAGGCCCTGCTGGCCGCCGGGGCCGGGCTGCTGGGCGCGGCGGTGGCGCTGGTCATGCTGTGGCTCTGGCGGCGGTTCTTTCTCTGAAAATGTGAGGTATGATATGCTCTGTTCTCTCTGTCCGAGAAAATGCGGCGCGAGCCGGGACGAGGCCCATCCCGGCTTTTGCGGCGTGGGCTGGGAGCCGGTGGTGGCCCGGGCGTCCCTCCACTTCTGGGAGGAGCCATGCGTCAGCGGCAAGCGGGGCAGCGGGGCGGTGTTCTTTTCCGGGTGCACCCTGCGGTGCTCGTTCTGCCAGAACCACGATATCAGCGCCGGGGGCAGCGGCAAGGTCATATCCGCCGACCGGCTGCGGGAGATATTCCGGGATCTGGAGGGCCAGGGCGCCCACAACATAAACCTGGTCACCGCCTCCCACTTCCTGCCCGCCGTGCTCCAGGCCCTGGACCCCCCGCCGGCCGTGCCGGTGGTGTGGAACACCGGCGGGTATGAATCCCTCCCGGCCCTGCGGGCGCTGGAGGGGAGGGTGCAGGTATATCTGCCGGACATGAAGTACATGGACGCCCGCCTGGCGGGGTCGCTGTCCGGCGCGGGGGATTATCCGGACGTGGCGAAAGCGGCCATATGGGAGATGTTCCGCCAGACAGGCCCCTACCGGCTGGATGGCGACGGGATGCTGATAAAAGGCGTGATGATCCGCCACCTGGTGCTGCCGGGGCAGCTTGACAACACCTTCGCGGTGCTGGACTGGGTCCGGGAGACCTTCCGGGACGGGGACGTGCTGGTTTCCCTCATGGGCCAGTACACGCCCAACGGCGTGGGCGGGCCGGACCGGCGGCTGACGGCGGAGGAGTACGGGCGGGCCTGCGATTACATGGCCGCCCTGGGCCTTTTGGAGGGCTACACCCAGGAGCTGACCAGCGCCGAGGCGGAGTACACCCCGCCCTTCGACGGCACGGGGGTGTGATCTGGGTCTGACAACCCCTCCGCCTCGCATTCGCTCGGCACCTCCCCTTGCACAGGGGAGGCTTTTTAATGCTCTTTGTTGACGGCATTTTTTGCCGCGCCGGGCGGCGGCAAATTTTGCCTTGCGTTCCCGGGCGGGACGGGATACAATAAAGAAAAACGAGAGAAAACGAGATATCCATGGCAGACAGAGATACCCTCATCCGCGACTATACCTCCGGGCCGGTGGCCAGGCAGCTTCTCAGCTTCGCCTGGCCGTTCATGCTGTCCAATCTGCTGCAGACCGCCTACAACCTGGTGGACATGGTGGTCGTGGGCCAGTTCGTAGGCCCGGCGGGGCTGTCCGCCGTGGGCGTGGGCGCGGACCTGGTGCACATGTTCACGTTCATCTGCATGGGCTTCTGCAACGCAGGCCAGGTGCTCATCAGTCAGTACGTGGGGCTGAAGGACCGGGAGTCGGTGTCCCGGATCGTGGGGGCGATGTTCACCTTCATCCTGGGGCTGAGCCTGGTGCTGAGCCTGTTCGGGCTGGTATTCGCCGACCAGCTCATGGCCTGGCTGAACGTGCCGCCGGAGGCGCTGGTATACTGCCGGCAGTACACCATGTGCTGCGCGGCGGGGCTGTTCTTCCTGGTGGGCTACGTGATGGTGGCCGCCATCCTCCGGGGCATGGGGGAGTCGAAGCGGCCCATGGTGTTCATTGTGATCGCGTCGGCGCTGAACGTGGCGCTGGATCTGGTGTTCGTGTCCGGGGGCATGGGACCCTTCGGCGCGGCCCTGGCCACGGTCATCGCCCAGGGGGTCAGCTTCCTGCTGTGCGTGGGATATCTGTGGCGGCGGCGGGATAGGCTGGGGTTCGAGCTGCACCTGCGGTACCTCCGGCCCGACCCCGGCAACCTGAAAAAGCTGCTGCGGCTGGGGGTGCCCATGTCCATCCAGTCCTGCGCCATCAACTTCTCCATGCTGTTCGTGTCCAGCCGCATCAACGTCTACGGCGTGACGGTGTCCGCCGTCAACAGCGTGGGGGCGAAGCTGTCCACCGTGGCCAGCATCATATGCCTGGCCCTGAGCCAGTCCGGCGCCACCATGGTGGGCCAGAACTTCGCCGCCCGGCAGTTCGGTCGGGTGACCAGGACCCTGCTCACGGCCCTGGCGGTGGGGCTGGCCTTCGCCGGGGCGCTGAGCGCGGTGATGCTGGCCGCGCCGGAGTGGGTGTTCTCCCTGTTCGACGACGACCCCGCCGTGCTGGCCATGAGCCACAGCTACGCCGTCATCGCGGTGCTGAATTTCTTCGGCTACTCGGTGCGCGGCCCCAGCACCGCCCTGTGCAACGGCATGGGCTTCCCGGTGCTCAACTTCCTGCTGGGCCTGCTGGACGGGGTGGTCATGCGCATCGGGCTGTGCATCCTGCTGGCGGAGGGCTTCGGCATGGGCGTGACCGGCTACTGGCTGGGCGGCGCCCTGGCGGGCTACGCGTTCTTCCTGGTGATGTTCCCCTACTATCTGTCCGGCAAATGGAAAAAGCGGGCGCCGGCCGCGGCGGCTTGAAAGGAGCGGAGCGATGATACTGGTCAGCGCGTGCCTTCTGGGCCATGACTGCAAGTATAACGGCGGCAATAACGACAACGCCGCCGTCCACGGATACCTGGTGGGCAAAGACTGGGTCTGCTTCTGCCCGGAGCGGGCCGGCGGCCTGCCCGCGCCCCGGCTGCCCAGCGAGATACGGGCAGGCAGGGTGTACAGCCGCTCCGGCGAGGACGTGACGGAGGAGTTCCGCGCCGGGGCGGAGCGGGCCCTGGCCTTCTGCAAAAGTCACGGCGTCACCCAGGCGATACTGAAAGCCCGCAGCCCCTCCTGCGGCGTCCACGCGGTGTATGACGGCTCCTTCACCGGCAGGGTAGTGCCCGGCATGGGCGTGACCGCCCGGCTGCTGGCGGAAAACGGCGTGGCGCTCATGGACGAGGAGGACGTTTCGGCGCTGACGGACGAGGCAAAATAAACCACGGAGGTATTACATATGGCTGACTATTTCGGAAAGCAGACGCCCAAGCTGGGCTTCGGCCTGATGCGCCTGCCCAAGCGGGGCGCCATCATCGACACGAAGCAGACGTCCCAGATGGTGGACATGTTCCTGGAGGCGGGGTTCACCTACTTTGACACCGCCTATGTGTATCTCGGCTCCGAGGCCGCTGCCAAGCGGACGCTGGTGGACCGGCACCCCCGGGAGAGCTTCACCCTGGCCACCAAGGTGAACGCCTCCGCCGCCGTCACGGAGAAGGCCGCCCGCAAGCAGTTCGACACCAGCCTCAAGCGCACCGGCGCGGAGTATTTCGACTACTACCTGCTCCACAGCGTGATGGGGAAGAACCGGGAGAAGTACGACCGGTACCACCTGTGGGAGCACGTGCGGCAGCTGAAGGAGAAGGGCCTGGTCCGCCACGTGGGCTTTTCCTTCCACGATGGGCCGGAGGTGCTGGACAGCCTGCTCACCGAGCACCCGGAGGTGGAGTTCGTGCAGCTGCAGCTGAACTACGCCGACTGGGAGAACCCCCGGGTCACTGCCCGGGCCAATTATGAGGTAGTCCGCCGCCACGGCAAGGGCGTGGTGGTCATGGAGCCGGTGAAGGGCGGCCGTCTGGCCGATCCCCCGGCGGAGGTGAAAAAGCTGTTCGCCGACTACGCCCCCGACGCCTCCCCCGCCTCCTGGGCCATCCGGTACGCCGCCGGCCTGGACGGGATCGTCACGGTGCTGTCCGGCATGAGCAACGTCGCCCAGATGCAGGACAACCTGTCGTTCATGAAAAATTTCCAGCCCCTGAACGACCGGGAGAAGCAGATCATCGCCCAGGCCCAGCAGCTGATGCGGCGCTCCTCCGCCATCCCCTGCACCGGCTGCGCCTACTGCGTGGACGGCTGCCCCCAGCGCATCCCCATCCCCGCGGTCTTTGCCGCCGCCAATGAGCACTTCACCGACGGCCGCACCGAGCAGGCCATCGCCAGCTACCGCTCCGCCACGGAGCACAAGGGCCTGGCCTCCGCCTGCGTGGCCTGCCGCCACTGCGAGTCGGTGTGTCCCCAGCACCTGCCCATCGTGGACGATCTGAAGACCTGCGCGGCGCTGCTGGAAAAATGAGATAAAAAGACCGATCCCGGGGACGAGCCGTCCCCGGGATCATTCTATGTCCGCCACCTCCACCACCGTCAGCTTTCCCTCCGCGACGGTGAAGCGCACGTCGAAGTCCAGATAATAAAGCCCGTACCGCCGGGCCGGGTCGTCGAGATAGGCCGGGCGGGGGTCCTGGCGCAGCAGGCCCAGCAGGGCCTGGCGCTTGTCCGGCGGGACCCGCTCCAGCAGCGCCGGCGGGAACTCCACCTCCAGCTCATAGTCCCGCACGTCCTCCGCGAAGCCGCCCACGGCGTCGGGCCGGCTGTCGGTGAAGGGCAGATAGGGCTTCACGTCGTAGATGGGCGTGCCGTCCATCAGGTCCGCCCCCGACACGATGAGCACCGGCCCCAGCTTCTCGTCCCGCTCCAGCCGCTCCAGCTTCACGCAGGACAGGCCCAGCGCGTTGGGCCGATAGGGCGAGCGGGTGGCGAACACCCCCATCCGCCGGTTGCCCCCCAGCCGGGGCGGCTTCACCGTGGCCGCCCACTGGTCCCGGCTGTTGGCGGAGAAGCCCCAGATCAGCCACAGGTGGGAGTAGCCCTCTATCCCCCGGAAGGCCACCGGGTCCCGGTACCGGGGCAGGAACACGATCCGGGCGGTCAGCTCCGGCACCAGCCCGCTCTGCCGGGGCAGGCCGAATTTGGCGGGCAGGTCCGTTTCGATATGAGCTACAGGCTCGATGAGCCGGTCCTCCTTGAGCATGGCGCGCCTCCCTTCGTTTTTTCCCAGTATAACACGCTTTCGCGCCGATGGCAGTATTTTTCTTTTCTGCCGTTTTCCGCCGGCGCATAATCCGGGCGGTTTTTGCGCAAGCTATGCCGTGCAAGATCATTTAGTCTGACGAAAAGGGAGTCTTTTTTCATGGTCATCGACAGGATCGCCCTGATCCTCGCCATCATCGGCGGGCTGAACTGGGGCAGCATCGGCCTGTTCCGCTTTGATATCGTCGCCTGGATCTTCGGCGGCCAGACGAACCCGGTGTCCCGGGTGATCTATACCCTGGTGGGACTGGCGGCGCTGTGGTGCGTGTCGCTGCTGTTCCGGACCCGGGACGAGGCGGACGAGGGGGCCTGACCCACTCAGGCGCGGAAAAATAGGAAAGGGCGGGCAGCGGCGGACGCTGTCCGCCCTCTTTTTGCCGGTGCACCGCCCGGTCCGGCCCGGCATATAGTGTGGTTGGGCGCAACATGCCCAAAGGAGGAAACTATGGCGGACTGTGTTGAAAACATGAATATCGTCTCCGGGGCCCAGGCCAATGGCCTGACCCGCTACTTCTGCCAGAGCCAGCCCTGCTGCCCCAGTCTGATCGCCGGGCCTACCGGTCCCACTGGTCCCATGGGTCCCACCGGCCCTGCCGGCCACGTGGGTCCTATGGGTCCCGCCGGTCCCACGGGGGCCACCGGCGCCACGGGCGCTGTCGGTCCCATCGGCCCCATGGGTCCCATCGGTCCTACGGGTCCTACTGGTCCCACCGGTGCGGCAGGCGCTATGGGTCCTGCCGGTCCCGCCGGCGCTGACGGTGCGGTGGGTCCTGCTGGGCCTGCTGGTCCCATTGGTCCCACGGGTCCTACTGGCCCCACTGGCCCCACTGGCCCTGTCGGTGCTACCGGCGCCACGGGCGCCGTCGGCCCTGCCGGTCCCATTGGTCCTACTGGCCCCACCGGCCCGACTGGCCCTGTCGGTGCCACGGGTGCGACGGGTGCAACCGGCGCTGTCGGTCCTGCTGGTCCCATTGGTCCCACAGGTCCTACCGGTCCCACCGGTCCTACTGGCCCTGTCGGGGCTACTGGCGCCACGGGTGCTACGGGTGCGGTCGGCCCTGCCGGTCCTGCCGGTCCCATCGGTCCTACGGGTCCTACCGGCCCCACTGGCCCTGCGGGCGCGGACGGCGCCCCGGCCACCCCGGCGGCCGCCGTGGCGGACATCGCCGCTCCGGCCACGGCCACCACAGCGGAGGTCGCCACCACGCTGAACACCCTGCTGGCCAATCTGCGGACGGCGGGCCTGCTGGACGGCACCGCCGCCGGCTAAAACGCAAAAAGGGCGCGGGAGGCTCTCCCGCGCCCTTTCGTCTGTGGAAAAGGGACTCTCCATATGTTATAATGTCCGCACTACCATTTTTCAGGAGCTGCCATGGACTTCACCAATGAGGACATCCTCCGCACCGCCCTGCGCCAGTCGGCGGTGGACCTGGGCTGCGCGCCGGAGGACTTTCTGGGCGCAGAAAACGTCGTCGTCGCCTCCCGGGCGGACCCCGGCGCCAGAAAGTATCTGGAGCTGCCCTTCGCCTGCGACCTCGTGTCCTACGGCAGCAACGTGGTCGCCTCCGTCGGCGAGGGGTGCCGGGCCGCGGTGACGGACTACATCAGCCGGTTCCCGCCGGAGCACTGCTTTGAAACGCCGGCGCTGCATGTGCTGGACGACGCCCTGCGGCCGGAGGGGCTGCGGCTGTGCTTCATGGCGGAGTATTTCCTGCCGGACCTGACGGCCCTGCGGTCGCTGGACTGCCCCTATGAGCTGCGGACGCTGTATCCAGAAGATTTTGCAGGGCTTTACACCGACGCGTGGAGCAACGCGCTGTGCGAAAAGCGGCGGGCGCTGGACGTGCTGGCCCTGGGGGCATACGACGGTGGCCGGCTCATCGGCCTGGCGGGGTGCTCCGCCGACTGCGACAGCATGTGGCAGATCGGCGTGGACGTGCTGCCCGGCCACCGGCGGCGGGGGGTGGCCTCGGCCCTCACCAGCCGTCTGGCCCTGGCGGCCCTGGACAGGGGGAAGGTTCCCTTTTACTGCGCCGCCTGGTCCAATATCCGCTCGGTGCGCAACGCCATCCGGAGCGGTTTCCGCCCCGCCTGGGCGGAGCTGACCGCGAAGAGCGACGCCGTCGTGGAGCGGATGAACGCCCGGCGGCAGCCGATCTGAATACAGCGAGCGGGTACGGCGGCACAGGCCGCCATACCCGCTCTTTTCATTTATGGGATCGGTCACACGCCCAGGTAATCCCGCTGCTCCTGGGTGAGGGTGTCGATGGCGATGCCCAGGGTGTCCAGCTTCCGCCGGGCCACGGCCTCGTCGATCTCTCTGGGCACGGGGTAGACGCCCGGCGCCAGCTTGCCCCGGTTGTCCACCAGGTACTTGGCGGACAGGGCCTGGATGGCGAAGCTCATGTCCATGATCTCCGCCGGGTGGCCGTCGCCGGAGGCCAGGTTCACCAGCCGCCCCTCGGCGATGACGAACAGGGTCTTCCCGTTGGACAGGGTATAGCCCTCGATGTTGTGCCGGGCCTCATAGTGGGACACGGCGCAGCTCTTCAGCGCCCGCATGTCCACCTCCACGTCGAAGTGGCCGGCGTTGGTGAGGATGGCGCCGTCCTTCATCAGGGGGAAGTGCTCCGCCGTGATGACGTGCTCGCAGCCGGTGACGGTGCAGAAGATGTCGCCGATTTTCGCCGCCTTGGCCATGGGCAGCACGGTGAAGCCGTCCATCACCGCCTCGATGGCCCGGATGGGGTCCACCTCGGTGACGGTGACCCGGGCGCCCAGGCCCTTGGCCCGCATGGCCACGCCCTTGCCGCACCAGCCGTAGCCGGCCACCACCACGTCCTTGCCCGCCACGATCAGGTTGGTGGTGCGCATGATGCCGTCCCAGACGGACTGGCCGGTGCCGTAGCGGTTGTCGAACAGGTGCTTGCAGTCGGCGTCGTTCACCAGCATGGCGGGGAAGCGCAGCGTGCCGGCCTTGGCCATCTGCTTCAGGCGGATGATGCCGGTGGTGGTTTCCTCGCAGGAGCCGATGATCCGGGGCAGCAGGTGGGTGTACTTGGTGTGGACCCGGTGGACCAGGTCGCCGCCGTCGTCGATGATGATGTCGGGGCCGACGGACAGGGCCTTGTCGATGTTGGCCTCATACTCCTCGGGGGTGCAGCCGTGGACGGCGTGCACATCCATCCCGCCCGCCGCCAGGGCGGCGGCCACGTCGTCCTGGGTGGACAGGGGGTTGGAGCCGGTGACGTGCATCTCGGCGCCGCCCCGGGCCAGCACCCGGCTCAGGTAGGCGGACTTAGCCTCGATATGCAGGGACAGGGTCACCTTCAGCCCGGCGAAGGGCTTGGTCTTTTCAAATTCCTCTCCGATGGAGCGGCACAGGGGCATGTTCCGCTCCACCCAGGCGATCTTTTTCTCGCCCTGGGGAGCCAGAGAGATGTCGCGGATGGTGTTCATGGTTCGTTTTCCTCCCGTAAGATAGGTCTTGGCGCGTTATTTCTTGCCCCAGAATTTCCACCAGGGGCGCTTTTTCGTCTCGCCGTCGGAGGGAATCAGCGCCTCCTTGGGCTCGGGGATGGCGGCCTTCAGGGCCTCGGCCTTGTCGGTCCGCTCCCAGGCCACGTCCAGGTCCTCCCGGCCCATGTGGCCGTAGGCGGCCAGCTGCCGGTAGATGGGGGAGCGCAGCTCCAGGTCCCGGATGATGGCGGCGGGACGCAGGTCGAACACCTGCATCACGGCCTTCTGGAGGGTCTCGTCGGACTCCTTGCCGGTGCCGAAGGTGGTCACATTCACGCTCACCGGGTTGGCCACGCCGATGGCGTAGGCGAGCTGGACCTGGCAGCGCCGGGCCAGCCCCGCGGCCACGATGTTCTTGGCCACCCAGCGGGCGGCGTAGGCGGCGGACCGGTCCACCTTGGTGGGGTCCTTGCCGGAGAAGGCGCCGCCGCCGTGGGGGGCGCTGCCGCCGTATGTGTCCACGATGATCTTTCGGCCCGTGAGGCCGCTGTCCCCCTGGGGTCCGCCCACCACGAACCGGCCGGTGGGATTGACGTAGTATTTGACCTCGCCCTGGACCAGCCGCTCGGGCAGCACGGGGGTGATGACCTCCCGGATGATATCCTCCCGGATCTGCTCCTGCTCCACGTCGGGGGCGTGCTGGGCGGAGACCACCACCGTGTCGATGCGCACGGGGCGGTTATCCTCGTCATATTCCACGGTGACCTGGGTCTTGCCGTCAGGCCGCAGATAGGGGAGCGTGCCGTTTTTGCGCACCTCCGCCAGCCGGCGGGCCATCTTGTGAGCCAGGCTGATGGGCAGGGGCATCAGCTCCGGCGTCTCGTCGCAGGCGTAGCCGAACATCATGCCCTGGTCGCCGGCGCCGTTTTCCAGCTCCGCCGCCTCGCCGCCGGCCTTCTGTTCCAGGCTGGCGTTCACGCCCATGGCGATGTCCGGGCTTTGTTCGTCGATGCTGGTGATCACGGCGCAGGTGTCGCAGTCCATGCCGTACTTGGCCCGGTCGTAGCCGATGTCCCGCAGCACGCCCCGGGCGATCTTGGGGATGTCCACATAGCAGCTGGTGGTGATCTCGCCCATCACATACACCATGCCCGTCGTGACGGTGCACTCACAGGCCACATGGCCCTGGCTGTCCTCTTTCATGATGGCGTCCAGGATGGCGTCGGAGATCTGGTCGCAGATCTTGTCAGGATGGCCTTCGGTCACTGATTCAGAGGTGAATAAATAGTGTCCCATAACATTCTCCTTTGCATAAATTGGCATCAAGAATGCCCGCCGGGACCGGCGGGCAGTTGGAAACGTATGTTCCTTATCTTTCGATTTACACCGCCGGATTTGGCACCTTTTGCTCTCGCACAGGTTGCCGGGTTTCACAGGGCCGGTCCCTCCGCCACTCTTGATAAGGCTATGAAATTGTCTATCCTCATTCTATCACGGTTTCAGGCAATGTCAATAGCGGGTGCGCGGATTTTCCCGGATGCGGGGCAGAGATCCGGCCCAAATACTGGAAATTTTTCATAAATAGCTATTGTGCCGGGACAAAATCTGTGGTACACTTTTCACAAAGGAGGTAATGCGTTATGACATTCACATTTACCGGCAGAAAATTCGAGGCGACCGATGCGCTGAAGGACTACGCGGAGAAGAAGATCGGCAAGATCGACAAGCTGTTCCGCACCGAGAGCGACGCGTCCGTCACCTTCAGCGCCGAACGGGGCCGCTACACCGTCGAGGTGACCATCCGCAACAACGGTATGTTCTACCGCGTCACCGAGACCACCAGCGACATGTATGCCTCCATCGACTCCGCCTGCGCCGCCCTGGTGCGGCAGGTCCGCAAGAACAAGACCCGTCTGGAGAAGCGTCTGCGGGAGGGCGCCTTTGAGCGCAGCTCCTCCCCCGAGGCGGTGCCCGAGGATGACGAGGAGACCCCGGAGTACAAGATCATCCGCTCCAAGCACTTCGCCATCAAGCCCATGAGTCCGGAGGAGGCCGCCATGCAGATGGACCTGCTGGGCCACGCCTTCTTCGCCTTCCGCAACCAGGATGAGGACGGGGCGTTCGCCGTGGTGTACAAGCGCAACGACGGCGGCTACGGCATGATCTCCGACGAGCCGGGCGACTGAGCGCTGGAACCGGTATTTTGACAGACGGCCTCCGGGCCGTCTGTTTTTTCTCCGGCGGCGGGAACATTTTTTGCCCGCCGGCGTCTGACGGGTACAATAGCTCCACACGAAAGGATGGGACAAGCGATGAAAAAGAAACTGCTCCTTTTAGGCATGGTCTTTCTGCTGACGGCCAGCCTTCTCACCGGCTGCGGCGGCAGCGCGAAGGGCGCCGACTCAGCCGCCAGCCCCGCGACCCAGGCCGCGCCCCAATACTGGGATATGGCGGAATCGGCCGAAATAGAGGAAGAGCTGGCGGCCGCCGACATGAACGCCGCCGCGCCCCCCGACACCCAGGAGGGGGCCAAGATCATCTACACCGCCGAGCTGGACCTGGAGACCACCGGCTTCGACGACGCGGTGAAGTCCCTGGCCGACCTGACGGCGGAGCTGGGCGGATATTATGAGTCCAGCACCCTCTCCAATGGCGGCACCTACCGCTCCGCCAGCTACACCGTCCGTGTCCCGGCGGAGAACTACCGCGTCTTTCTGGACCGGGCCGGCTCGGCCTGCCACCTGCTGAACCTGTATGAGTACACCGACGACGTCAGCATGGTCTACTACGACACCGCGGGCCGCCTTGAGACCCAGCAGGCCAAGCTGGAGCGGCTGCAGGAGCTGCTGAGCCGGGCGGAGAGCATGGAGGACATCATCGCCATCGAGAGCGCCGTCGCCGAAACGGAGGAGCAGATCGACCGGCTCAGCGGCGAGCTGCGCCACTATGACGCCCAGGTGGACTACTCCACCGTCAACCTGTACCTGCGGGAGGTCTACCGGCTCAGCAACGTGGAGGAGCCGGCCCAGGGCTTCGGCAGCCGTATGCTGGCGGCGCTGAAGAGCGGCCTGAACGGCTTTGTCGCCGGCATGGAGAACCTGGCGGTGGCCCTGGCCTACGGCTGGCTGTGGCTGCTGCTGGCGGCAGTGATCGCGGTGGTGGTCATCCTGCTGGTCCGCCGGAGCGCCAAGCGCCGGGCCAAGGCCCGGGCCGACCGGGCAGCCGCCTATGCCGCCCCCGCGTACACCACCCCCCAGGAGAAGAAGGACCCCTGACCCGGACACAAAAAAGCCCTGCTCATTGAGCGGGGCTTTTTTGTTTGTCTGTCAGAACCCGAAGCCGAAGCCGCCGAAGAACTGGCGGAAGAAGTCCTCCATATCCCCGTAGGGCTGCTGTTGGGGCTGGGTCTGCTGGGACTCCTCCACCGGCCTCTGGCTCTGGCCCAGGGTGGCGGTCAGGGTCTGGACGGTGCCGTTGCGCCACACGGTCAGCTCCACCGTGTCGCCCACCGCGTAGGTGCGGACCATGGTCGTCAGCTCCGTGGAGCCGGCCACCTCCTTGCCGTCCAGGGCGGTGATGATGTCGTTGACCTGCACGCCCGCCTCCTGGGCGGCGCTGCCGTCCTCCACAGAGTACACCAGCGCCCCCGGCACCAGGCCGTACTGCTCCGCCACGGAGGCGGGGACGGTCTTGCCGGACACGCCCAGGGTGGCCCGGTCGGTGACGTAGCCGTACTGGAGGATCTGGTTGGCGATGTGGGCCGCGTCCTGGATGGGGATGGCGAAGCCCAGCCCCTCCACGCCGGTGGCGCTGGTCTTGGCGGTGACCACGCCGATGACCCGTCCGTCGGCGTTATACACAGGCCCGCCGGAGTTGCCGCTGTTCACCGCCGCGTCGAACTGGAACATGCTGATGGGCACGGAGTTGGCGTCGGTGGTGATGGCCCGGTCGGTGGCGGAGATGATGCCCGTGGACATGGAGAAGTTCAGCTCGCCCAGGGGGTTGCCCACCGGGTAGACCTCCCGGCCCACCACGATGTCCTCGTCGCTGCCCAGGGTCACGGGGGTCAGGCCCTCGGCGTCGATCTTCAGCACGGCGATGTCGTTCTCCCGGTCATAGCCCACGATCTCGGCGGTGTACTCGCCGCCGTCATAGGTCAGCACGGACACGTCATAGCCCCCCTGGCGGGCGTCCTCGATCACGTGGTTGTTGGTGAGGATATAGCCGTCGGAGCTGATGACGAAGCCGGTGCCGGAGACGCTGGAGGCGCTGACCTGGCCGAAGAAGTTGGTGTAGGTGATCTCCGTGGTCACGCCCACCACCTGCTTTTTCGCCAGCTCATATATGCCGGCGCCGGCGTCGGACACATCGGCCCGGGCGGCTGTGTCAGCCTCGCCGGACGTGTCGGCGGGAGCGCTCTCGGGCAGCTGGGGCGGGGCCGTGGGCTCGGACAGCAGGGCGCTGCCCCCCCTCTGCCCCTGCAGCAGCAGGTACGTCCCGCCCACGCCCAGGGCCGCCGCCAGCAGGGAGCACACCAGGCACAGGGCGATCACCGCCGCCGGGCGCATCCCGGTGTGGGTCTTTTTCGGCGCCGGGGCGGGGGCGGGCGCCGTGTGGGCGCTGGCGGCGCCGTAATGGGCGGAGGCGTCCTCCGGCGCCGCGCCGGAGCCGCTGTACATATCATAATCGTTGTCGTTCATATCGATGCCTCCTCGGAAGGATCATTTGCATGTCATAATTTATCCCGCCGGGGCCGGAAATTCCACCCCAAACTGTAAATAAATTATGGATATTTTATGACCGCGAAAAAAAGCTTGACAAATTCGGCCCGGTCGGTTAAAATAACATCAGATATATAACACTTGTTATTTTAAGGAGGACGACTTATGCCGCCGAAAGCGAAGGTAACACGGGAGAGCATCGTCGCCGCGGCCCTGGACCTGGCCCGCCAGGCCGGGCCGGAGGCCATCAACGCCCGGGCGGTGGCGGCCCGGCTGGGCTGCTCCACCCAGCCGGTATTCTCCAACTACGCCACCATGGAGGCCCTGCAGCGGGACGTGCTGGCGGCGGCCCGGGGGGTGGCCGACGGGTACATGGACCCGTCCCGGGCCGGGGACCTGCCGCCCTACAAGGCCATGGGCATGGGCTATGTCCGCTTCGCCATGGCCGAGCCGGCCCTGTTCCGGTGGCTTTATATGCGCGACCGGTCCCGGGAAGCGCCCGCCGACGACCGGACGGAGAACGCCCAGGCCATCCGGCTCATCGCCGAAAAGACCGGCCTGGACGAGGACCGGGCGTGGCGGTTCCACCTGGAGATGTGGCTGTTCGTCCACGGCCTGGCGGCCACGCTGGCCACGGGCTACGCCGGCTGGAGCGAGCAGCTCATCGGCGATATGCTCACGGACGTGTTCCAGGGCCTGCGGACCCGGTTCGGGGAGGGGCAGTGACATGGACGGCATCGTGACCTGCTCCCTGACGAAAAAATACGGCGCCGTCACGGCGGTGGACCGGCTGACCCTGACCGTGCCGGCGGGGGAGCGGTTCGCCCTGCTGGGCGTCAACGGCGCGGGCAAGACCACCACCGTGCGGATGCTCTCCTGTCTGACCCGGCCCACCGCCGGCGAGGCGCTGGTGGCCGGCGAGAGCGTGACGGCCCGGCCCCGGGCGGTGAAGGCCCGCATCGGCCTGTCCCCCCAGGAAACGGCGGTGGCCCCCAACCTGACGGCGGAGGAGAACCTGCTCTTCATGGCCGGCGCCCACGGCATGGACCGCTCCGCCGCCCGGGCGCGGACGGCGGAGCTTGCCCGGGCGCTGGACCTGGGGGAGGTGCTGCCCCGGCGGGCCAGGACCCTGTCCGGGGGCTGGCAGAGGCGGCTGAGCATCGCCATGGCCCTGGTGTCCCGGCCCAAGGTGCTGTTTCTGGACGAGCCCACCCTGGGGCTGGACGTGCTGGCCCGGGCCGCCCTGTGGGACACCATCCGGTCGCTGGAGGGCGTGACGGTCATACTGACCACCCATTATATGGAGGAGGCGGAGGCCCTGGCGGACCGGGTGGGGATCATGGCCCGGGGCCGGCTGCTGTGCGCCGGGACGGCGGCGCAGCTGAAAGCCCGGGCCGGGACGGACCGGTTCGAGGACGCCTTCGTGGCCATCGTGAAGGAGGCGGGCGCGGAATGAAGATGCTGACCTTTGCCGGCCGGACGGCCCGGGAGATATTGCGGGACCCGCTGACCGTGCTGTTCGGGCCGGGCTTTCCCCTGCTGGTGCTGGGGCTGCTGACGGCCATACAGCGGAACATCCCCGTGGCGCTGTTTGAGCTGGAGAGCCTGACGCCGGGGGTGGCGGTGTTCGGCCTGAGCTTTCTGACATTGTTCGCCGCCCAGCTCATCTCCCGGGACCGGTGCGGCAGCTTTTTGCAGCGGCTGTACACCACGCCCCTCACCGGCGCGGACTATATCCTGGGCTATACCCTGCCCCTGCTGCCCATGGCCCTGGCCCAGAGCGCCATATGCTACGGCGCGGCGGTGCTGCTGGGCCTGCCGCCCACGGCGCACATCCTCCCGGCGCTGCTGGCGGGGCTGCCGGCGGCGGCGTTTTTCATCGCGCTGGGGCTGCTGTGCGGGACGGTGCTGACCGACCGGCAGGTGGGCGGCCTGTGCGGGGCGCTGCTGACCAATCTGACGGCGTGGCTGTCCGGGACGTGGTTCGACCTGGACCTGGTGGGCGGCTGGTTCCGGCGCATAGCCGGGGCGCTGCCCTTCCTGCACGCCGTGGAGCTGCAGCGGGCCGCCCTGCAAGGACAGGCCGCGCCCGGCAGGCTCTGGCCGGTGGTCGTGTATATGGCGGCGACGCTCCTCGCCGCGGCGGCGGTGTTCCGGGCAAAAATGGGAAAAAACTGACCTCCGGGCGGCCTGGGCCGCCCGGTTTTTCAAACTGTTAACAATTTTCTTGCGGGAAAGTATTATAGTATCCCCAGATAGATCCATGCTCTGTGGGAGGCACATCTTGTCAGACGACCGGGAACAGCGGCCCTTCGGCCAGGAGGAGTCGGAATACCACCTCGTCCGCCCGGAGCAGGAGCGGTCGGCGTACAGCGACGCCTATTACCGCTCCGCTCCCCGGGAGGGCGGGGCTTCCTATGGCTATAACCCGGCCCGGTACTATGCCGGCGGGGAGGACGACGGCTGCCACCGGGGCCAGATCGGCGTGCGGGCGCTGCTGGCGCTGTGCCTGGCGGCGGTGATCGCCGCGGGCGTGCTGGGCGTGGGGGGGCTGTATCTGCTCAGCCGGGACCGGCAGGCGGACCGCCAGGCGGCCCAGGGGGGCATCTCCGAGGAGATATACGCCCAGGTGCGCCGGACCCAGGACCCGGGCGGGCCTCTCGCCCTGTCGCCCCAGCCGGAGGACGCCGCCCCCGTCCCGGCAGAGGAGATATATGCCGACGCCTGCGGCCAGGTGGTGGCCGTGTCCACCTCGGACGGACGCACCGCCTCCGCCGGCTCCGGGTTCATCGTCACCGCCGACGGCTATATCCTCACCAACTACCACGTGATCGAGTCCGGCTACCTGCGGGGCCTGCCCATCACCGTGTCCACCTATGACGGCACGCAGTACACCGCCCAGGTGACGGGGACCGAGTCGGAAAGCGACCTGGCGGTGCTGAAGATCCAGGCGGAGGACCTGACCCCGGCGGTGTTCGGCGACGACGGCGCGGTGGCCGTGGGCGAGCGGGTGTACACCGTGGGCGACCCCACGGGGTCGCTGCCCTACACCATGACCCGGGGCACCCTGTCCGCTGTGGACAGACAGATCGCCACCGAGGAGGACACCTCCGT
Organism: uncultured Oscillospiraceae bacterium; assembly: GCA_947627735.1. GTDB lineage: Bacteria > Bacillota > Clostridia > Oscillospirales > Oscillospiraceae > CAJOIG01. The sequence goes on from CANQXG010000014.1 coordinate 23,139, forward strand.
CAACATGTTCCAGTTCGACGCCGCCGTGAACCGGTGCAGCTCCGGCGGGCCGGTGTACAACACCTACGGCCAGGTCATCGGCGTGGTCACCGCCAAATACGCCGCCACCGGCGTGGAGGGGCTGGGCTTCGCCATCCCCGCCGCGGACGCCTGCGCCATCGCCAACCAGCTCATCGCCAAGGGCTATGTGGCCGGCAAGGCCTATCTGGGCCTGGTGCTGGACAACACCTATACCCCCGCCGTGGCCCGGTATTATCAGGGCGCGGCCGGCGCCTACGTCCGGTCCGTGGAGGAGGACAGTGCCGCCATGGCTGCAGGGCTGCAGCCCGGGGACGTGATCACCGCCGTGGACGACACCGCCGTCTTCAGCGCCGACGACCTGGTGGCCGCCGTGCGGGAGTACAGCGCCGGGGACAAGGCGGCGCTGACCGTCTGCCGGGGCGGGGACTACCTGACCGTCACCGTCACCTTCGGGGAAGCCGTCCCCGACGACGCCTCATAAGTCACATCCGCCGGGGGAGCCGTCCTCCGGCGAAAAAATTTTTCCCTCCGCGCAATAAAACCCCTTTCCCGCGCATTCCTTATACGACAGGAGATAACAGCGTGATGCAGTCGAGTGTGGAAAGACCCCCGGAGCAGTCCCCGGACAGGGTCCGTTTGGAGATGCTCCTGGCCGGCATCGCCCAGGGCGACCGGGATGCCATGGCCCAGCTATACGCCGCCGCCCGCGGCGCGGTCTACGCCATGGCGCTGGGCATCCTCCGGGACCCCTACGAGGCCCAGGACGTGACCCAGGACGTGTTCGTCCGCGTCTGGGACGGCGCCGCCGGCTACCGGCCACAGGGTTCGCCCATGGCGTGGCTGCTCACCGTCGCCCGGAACGAGGCGCTGATGCGTCTGCGCCGGAGCGGTCGGACCGGACCTTTGGACGACGACGCGGTCCGGCAGCTCCCGGCGCCGGCCGGCCTCCCGGCGGAGGAGCGGCTGGCCCTGCAGGAGGCGCTTAAGACCCTCTCCGACGCAGAGCGGCAGATCGTGCTGCTGCACGCCGCCTCCGGGCTGAAGCACCGGGAGATCGGCCAGATACTGGATATGCCCCTGGCCACGGTCCTGTCGAAATACCACCGCGCACTGAAAAAACTGCGGACGCAGCTGGAAGGAGATGACGCCCTATGACCGACAGGGAACTGAACCGGCGGCTGAAAAACGCCATCGAACACGCCGCCCCCAACGATCCGGAGGGAGTCCTTGCCCGCTGCGGCGCCGGGAAAGGAAATGTGATCGATATGAAAAAAGCCATTGTCAATACCGAAAACAAGCCCGTCCGGAGGCGCTGGACCCGGAGCCTCATCGCCGCGTGCCTGGCGCTGGTGCTCCTGGCCGGCGGCGGCGGACTGTTCTACCAGCGGGCCTACGCCGTGGCCTCCGTCATATCCCTGGACGTGAACCCCAGCATCGAGCTGACCGTGAACCGCAGCGAGAAGGTCCTGACCTGCAGCGGCCTGAACGAGGAGGGCCGCGCCGTCCTGGCGGACATGGGCGACGGCGCGGACCTGAAGGGGGCCAAGCTGGACGTGGCGGTGAACGCCATCGTGGGCGCCCTGGTCCGATACGGCTATCTGGACCAGCTGGACAGCGCCATCCTCATCTCCGTGGAGGACGCCGACGCCGCCCGGGGCGCCCGGCTCCAGCAGGAGCTGGTGGCCTCCGTGGACGGGGTGCTCCAGACCGCCGCCAATCAGGTCGCCGTCCTGAGCCAGAGCGTGGCCGCGGACAAGACCCTGGACGCGCGCGCCCAGCAGAACAGCATCTCCACCGGCAAGGCCAGTCTTGTGGAGCAGGTCATCTCCCTGAACGGGGACCTCACCTTTGAGGACCTGGCGGCTCTCTCCGTAGAGGAGCTGCGGGACCTGATCCGCATCGGCGCGCCCGCCATGCCCATTGGCCGGGACGCCGCGCTGCAGGCGGTGCTGGACTTCGCCGGACTGACCCGGGAGAGCGTGCCTTACGCGGACGTGGACCCGGAGCTGGACGAGCGCACGCCCTGTTATGAGGTGGAGCTGGTCATCGACGGCCAGGAGCAGGATTTCGGCGTGGACGCCTTCACCGGCGAGGTCATCCGGGGCGTGAACGCCCCCAGCGTGACGGACCCCGGCCCGGCGCTGCCCCAGGCCGATACCCCCGCCATCACCGAGGACGAGGCCGCGGCCATCGCCTGGGCCAACGCGGGCGTGGCGGAGAACGCCTCCACCGTGGTCAAGCAGGATTGGGACGACGGACAGCTTCTGTGGGACGTGTGGTTCCTGGAGGGCGGCTATGAGTACGAGTACGAGATCGACGCCGCCACCGGCGCCATCGTCAGCTACGACCGGGAACCCGGCTCCCGGACCGTCACCTCCGTCACCGCGCCGGTCTCTCCCGGCCCCGCTGCGGACAGCGGCGGCAGCACCGCCTCCAGCCCCGCCGCGGACAGCTCCGCCGCCTCCGGCGACGTGGGCGCCGAGGCCGCCAAGGCGGCGGCCCTGGGCCACGCGGGCCTGAGCGAGAGCCAGGTCTCCCGGCTGAAGTGCAAGCAGGACTTCGACGACGGCCGGCTGGAGTATGAGGTGGAGTTCTCGGCCGACGGCTACGAGTACGAGTACACCATCGATGCCGCCACCGGCTCCATCCTGGACCACGAGCGGGACTGGGACGATTAAAAGCCTCGCAGAGTTCGGCTCCGCAGAGCCGAAGAAAATTGGATATGATCTCCGGGGGCGTGTACCTCGGAGATCATTCTTCTCAGCCCGCAAACGTGAACGCCCCCGCCGATGACGGCGGGGGCGCTTTGCGCTGCAGCGGGCTGCAGCCTTCTCGTTTGAAAGGGTTTCCCTTTCAAACGACTCTATCAAAGTCCCTTCTGGGCGTTGACCTTGATGCCGGGGCCCATGGTGGTGGCGGTGACGCAGCTGCGGATGTACTGGCCCTTCGCAGCGGCGGGCTTGGCCTTCACGATGGCGCCGATGAGCGCGTCGTAGTTCTCCTGGAGCTTCTCCGCGCCGAAGCTCACCTTGCCGATGGGGCAGTGGATGATGTTGGTCTTGTCCAGGCGGTACTCGATCTTACCGGCCTTGACCTCGTGGATGGCCTGGGTCAGGTTGGGGGTCACGGTGCCGGCCTTGGGGGAGGGCATCAGGCCCTTGGGACCCAGGACCTTACCAAGACGGCCCACGATGCCCATCATGTCGGGGGTGGCGATGACCACGTCGAAGCCGAACCAGTTCTCGGTCTGGATCTTCTGGACCATGTCCTGTCCGCCCACGAAATCGGCGCCGGCGGCCTTGGCCTCCTCCTCGCGCTCGGGCTTGCAGAACACCAGCACGGTGCGGCTCTTGCCGGTGCCGTGGGGCAGCACGATGGCGCCGCGGACCTGCTGGTCGGCGTGACGGCCGTCCACGCCCAGCTTCACATGCAGCTCGACGGTCTCGTCGAACTTGGCCTTGCTGGTCTTGCACACCAGATCGAAGGCCTCCTGGGGGTCATATACGGTCTGCTTGTCAAAGAGCTTGGCGCTCTCTTTATAATTCTTGCCTCTGAACATTCAATTCTCCTCCATATGATGTGGTTAAGCGGAAGTTTTCCTCCCACATAGAAGGGCGTTATTCGCCCACCAGAACGCCCATGCTCCGGCAGGTGCCGGCGATCATGCTCATAGCGGCCTCCACGCTGGTGCAGTTGAGGTCGGGCATCTTCTGCTCCGCGATCTTCCGCAGGTCTTCCTTGGAGATCGTGGCGACCTTATCCCGCTGGGGCACGCCGGAGGCGGTCTCGATGTTGCAGGCCTTCTTGATGAGCAGGGCCGCGGGCGGGGTCTTGGTGATGAAGGTGAAGCTGCGGTCGGCGTACACGGTGATGACCACGGGGATCATCATGCCCATGTCGCCCTTGGTGCGCTCGTTGAAGTCCTTGGTGAACTGGCCGATGTTGACGCCGTACTGACCAAGGGCGGGACCCACGGGAGGAGCCGGCGTGGCCCGGCCCGCGGGGACCTGGAATCTCACATATCCAACTACTTTCTGCGACATTTTTTAACTCTCCTTAATTCCTCTTATATGAGGTAAGTCAATGATCGTTATTCCTTCACCGGCTCGATCTGGTCAAGCTCCAGATCCACCGGCGTTTCACGGCCGAACATAGAAACGATGACCCGGACCCGGTCTTTCTCCGGCTCCAGCTCGTCCACCGTGCCCAAAAAGCCCTCCAGCGGACCGTCCGTCACCTTCACGGTATCGCCCAGGCCGAAGCCCACCACGATCTCGTGGCGCTCCACGCCCAGGTCCAGCACCTCCCGCTCCGTCAGGGGGACGGGCTTGCCGTCCATGGAAACGAAACCGGTGGAGCCGCGGGCGTTGCGCACCAGGTGCCAGCTCTCGTCCGTCAGGATCATCTTCACCAGCACATAGCCGGGGAACGTCTTGCGCTCATAGGTCTTTTCGCCGTTGTCGGTGTGTTCGGTGACGGTCTCCATGGGGATCTTCACCTCCAGGATCAGGTCCTCCATGTGCCGGTTCTCCGCCGCCTTCTCGATGGAGGCGGCCACCGTGTTCTCATACCCGGAATAGGTATGAACGACGTACCATTTCGCAGATTCTGCCATGTTACGCGAAGATGTTGATCAGCGCCTTCACCGTGGCCTGGGCGGCGCTGTCAAAGCCCCACAGCACGATGGCGCACACCACGATGACCACCAGGGCCACGCCGGTGTTTTTCGCCGTCTGCTTGGGGGTGGGCCAGACGACCTTCTTCAGCTCGCTCTTCATGTCGCGGAACCACTTCTTGACCCGCTGGAAGAACTTCAGCTTCTCGTCCGTCTTTTTGACCGCGACCTTCTGCTGAGGGGCGGCCTTCTTCTCTTCAGCCATTTCTCACGGCCCCCCTTACTTCGTTTCCTGATGCAGCGTATGCTTGCGGCAGAAGGGGCAATACTTGTTCAGCTCAAGCTTTTCCGTGGTGTTCTTCTTGTTCTTGAACGTATTGTAGTTCCTCTGTTTGCACTCGCTGCAGCGCAGTACGACCTTGATCCTTGCGTCTGCTGCCATATTTTCGGCACCTCCTTGTTAAATTGCCTCCCTATTCCGGCCATAACGGGACGACCCGTCCGGACGGCAGGTAAAAGTTATCCTAGCACATCCCGGCGGAAATTGCAACAACAAATGCAGATTTTTTTGGCGGAAGCGCCGAAGTTTTCAAATGCCGTTGCGTTCGCCCCGCCGGCATGGTAACATGTAACCCACAGAGTAGGGTCGGTCGCGTCATACCGCCGCGTGCGGTAGCCAGTGCCGGGGGGACGGGAAGTTGTCCCCCGGACGAAACGGCGGCGACGGGACGGCGGAAAATCTTCTTTCATTCCGCCCGCGCCCGCGCCAATGCCTGCGGTGGCCGCCCCGCATTCCGCTGGAGGTAACTGAATATGAAGAAACTATCCCTGCGCAGCCTCTGCCACCTGGCCATCCTGGTGGCGCTGGAGGTGGTCCTCAACCGCTTCCTGTCCATCCAAACGCCGTTTCTGAAGATCGGCCTGTCCTTCGTCCCCGTGGTGATGGGCGGTATGCTCTACGGCCCCCTGGGCGGCGCCATCGTCGGCGGCCTGGGGGACATGATCGGGGCGCTGCTGTTCCCCTTCGGGCCTTATCATCCCGGCTTTTCCGTCTGCGGTGCGCTGATGGGCGCCGCGTATGGGTGGTTCATGTACATAGGCTCGGCCCGGTACGACAACCGGGAGCATATGCGCCTGTGGCCCAATGTGATCGTGCCGGTGGCCCTGGCCTGCTTCGTGGCGGGGCTGCTGCTGAACACCCTGTGGGTGTCCCAGCTGTACGGCAGCCGCACCTACTGGGGCTGGTTCATCTACCGGGTCCCCGACGAGATCGGCATGGCCGTGGTAAAGACCGTCCTCTGCCCCGTCCTGGCCCCCCTGGCCCGGCAGCTGTATAAACTGAGCGTGGTAAAAAACGCGGAATGAGGTGTTGTCCGATATGAGAGTCATGGCCATCGACTACGGGGACGCCCGCACGGGCATCGCCGTGTCGGACATGCTGGGCATGCTGGCGGGAGAGACCTTCGTCATCACCCAGTGGGATCCGGAAAAGCTGGCCGACGCCATCGCCGCGGAGGCCGCCGCCCGGGACGTGGGCACGCTGGTGCTGGGCCTGCCTCGGAACATGGACGGCTCCGAGGGTCCCCGGGCGGAGAAGTCCCGGGCCATGAAGGCGCTGCTGGAGGCGCGGGGCATGACCGTGACCCTCTGGGACGAGCGGCGCACCACCGTGGACGCCCACCGCATCCTGCGGGAAAACGGGAAAAAGGAGAAAAAGCACAGAGCCACCGTGGACGCGGTGGCCGCGGCCCTCATATTGGAGGGCTACCTGGGTTCCTTAAAATAACACCGACATACAAAAGGGCGCGCCGCTCTCGGCGCGCCCTCTCTTTATCTCATCTCACCCCACCTGGTACAGGTCCAGAAATTCCTCCAGGCACAGGCCGTGCTCCATCATATAGGCCGCGGCCTCCTGGCCCACATACCGCAGGTGCCACGGCTCGTACTCCACGCCGGTGATATCTGTCTTGCCGTCGGGATAGCGGACTACAAAGCCGTACCGGGCGCAGTTCTCCTCCAGCCACAGCATCAGCCCGCTGCCGCCGATCCACGGCTCCATCTCCTGGTCCCAGCTCTCCAGGATGTCGGCGCAGAGGCCGGACTGGTGCTCGCTGGAGCCGGGCCAGTTCACCGCCAGGCGGGTCTTTGCGTGGGCTTCGGCCTCGCTCATGCCCTGGGTCGTGTACTCATAGATGTGGTTCCAGTAGATGGCGTACTGGGTGTCGTAGTCCCGGTAGCCGGAGCAGAAATACACGCTGTACCCGGCGGCTTTGGCGTCGGCGATCAGCGCCGACATGGCTGGGGCCACCCGGCTGTCCATGCTCTGGCCGTCGGCCACCTGGGTCAGCTCCGGGGGCGCGAAGTCCTCCCCCAGGGGGTGGTCGTAGTCGATCAGCCGCAGCTGCCAGCTCGTCACGTCCACTGCCGGCGGGCCGGGGGTGGGTTCCGGGGTGGGAGGCGGCTGGGTGGCCGCCGGGGCGACGGCAGCCGCCGCCGTGGGGGACGCCTCCGCCTCCGCGGGGGGCGCCTCATGGTCCTTCAGGCCCCGGCTCAGCGCCCACAGCACCGCCGCCAATACCAATAACAATATGAGCAGCCGGCCCCCAGAACCTCGGGACCGGGTGTTTTTCTGCGACGGCGTCTGGCTCATGGCGCCCTCCTCTCCGCCTCAGCGGGCATATGTGGTGTCCGTGGCCTCGGGCACGGCGTCGTAGTCCCAGCGGTGGCCGGTGCGGACCATCTCGTCGCTGGTGACGTTGAAGTAATCCCACAGCGCCGGCCCCCAGCCGCTCTCGTCGTCGGGGACGGCGGAGGCGCTGCCCACCAGATCCCAGGTGGGATCGACGCAGTACCACTCCCCCGCCAGCCGGACCATGTTCCAGGCGTGGTCCTCCAGGTTGCTGCTGGACCCCAGGACGGTGATGCACTCCACCCCCGCCATGTCCATCAGCAGCTGGAAGCTGGACGCCACCCCCAGGCACACCGCCCGGTGGGCCACCAGCCCGCCGTAGGGGCCGTAGGAGTCCCGGCTCACCTCCGCCAGCGGGTCCTGGTGTGCCCAGTCGTAGACCAGGTTCCAGGTGACCCAGCCGTACAGGGCCAGCTCCTTTTCGTAGTCGCTCATGCCCTCCGTCAGGACCCGGTCCAGCACGGCCTCCGCCGCGTCGTATATGGCCCGGTCGTGCTCCCCCAGGCCGGAGGGGTCCCGGGCTTCCCAGGCCGCCAGGATGGGGGCGGTGTCGTACTGGGTCATGTCGTCCGTGTTGGGCGGCTCATAGGGCGGCCTCTCCGCCGGCTGAGCGGTGGCCGCCGGCGAGGGCGCCGGCTCCAGCGTTGGCTCAGGCGTAGACTCGGGCGCAGCCGTGACGGCGGGCAGGGCCGTGGGCGCCGTGTCCCCGGCCAGCAGGGCCAGCACAGTATCCCAGGCCAGCGCCGGCGCCGGGCAGATGAAAAGCAGGGCAAACCCGTCCCGGACCTGCGCCTGCGCGCCGGCGATCATGGCCGCCTGCTCGGGGGCGTAGCCCAGAAAGTCCCCCTCCCGGGCGCGGATATATCCCTCCAGCGCCGTCTGGATGTCGTCATTATCCGCCTCGTCGGCCAGGGCCAGCGCGGCGATCTCGAAGGCCTCGGCGCCCCCGGTGCGGAAGATGACGCCGCTCTCCCACTGGTCCGGCGCCAGGCCGTAGCTTCCCTGAACATAACCGGCCAGGGCCGCTTCGTCTAGGACCTGATCCAGCCGCTCCAGCGCCGCCGGGTCATAGCCCTGGCTTATCACCGCCGCCCGGGCCAGCTCCTCCGCGCCGCCGGTATACGCCGACCCCGCCCCGCCGCCGCAGGCGGCCAGCGTCAGGACCAGCGCCGCCGCCAGCGCCAGGGCAAGGCATCTCGTTCTCTGCTGCATATCTTCCTCCAGACCCCGGGGTGTCCCCCGCTGCCCTCCGGTGACCTCCTGCTGCGCTCCGGTGACCTCCCAGTGCCCTGTTTTGCCCCGGCGCGCAGTGTCATTATACCCCCGCGCCGGGCCGGATTCAACCGGCCGGGCCATGAAAAAAGACCTCAGGCCCTTAGGGACCGGAGGTCTTTCAGTCATTCAGCTCACTCGGCGGCGTTGAGCTTCTTCGCCATCGCGGATTTCTTGTGGGCCGCGTTGTTCTTGTGGATAAGGCCCTTGGCGGCCGCCTTGTCAACGGACTTCACGGCAGCTTTATAGGTCTCAGCAGCCTTCTCGCCGTCGCCGGCCGCAACAGCCGCGTCGAACTTCTTCAGCTCGGTCTTCAGCGCAGACTTCGCCGCCTTGTTCTTGGCATTGGCAGCCTTCTGAAGCTGATCTCTCTTGGCCGAGGACTTGATGTTCGGCATATATTCGCACCTCCCTATAAAAGTCTGAACATGATGTCCGCAGATGAAGATTATAACAACACTTTTTCGGAATTGCAAGTATTTTTTTCATTTTTTGGCTAGAATAAACCCAAACGGACGGGAGGGATGGATATGGTTGGCTGCCGCACGGACCTGGCCACCGAGGAGCTGCCCCAAAACGGCGGAGAGCTGCCCGGTGTCCGCAGCCGGCAATATGAGCGGGACGGCTTCGCTGTCACGGACGTGGAGGTGCTGGACCAGCGGGGCGCTGAAGCATTATGTAAACCAGAGGGCCGCTATCTCACGGTGGATATGGACAGCTTTTTCCGCCGGGAGGAGGACTCCTTCCCCCGGGCAGTGACGCTGCTGGCCGCCTGCATGGGGCAGCTGCTGCCCCTGGCGCCGGACGCCAGCATCCTGGTGGCGGGCCTTGGCAACGCAGCCATCACCCCGGACGCGGTGGGGCCGGAGGCCGCCGCCGTCACCCTGGCCACCCGCCATCTGAAGGCCCAGCTGCCGGACGACTTCGCCATGTTCCGGCCTGTGAGCGTGTTCCGGACCGGGGTGCTGGGCACCACGGGCATGGAGAGCGCCGAGCTGATCCGGGCCATCAGCAGGGCGGTGTCCCCCGCCGCCATCGTGGTGGTGGACGCCCTGGCGGCCCGGTCGTCGGAGAAGCTGTGCCGCACCGTGCAGCTGACGGACACGGGCATCATCCCCGGCTCCGGGGTGGGCAACGACCGGGCGGAGCTGAGCCGCCGGAACCTGGGCGTGCCGGTGCTGGCGGTGGGCGTGCCCACGGTGGTGGACGCGGGCAACGGCCTCATCGTCACGCCCCGGGAGATCGACAAGTACGTCAAGGACGCGGGCAAGCTCATCGCCTACGCCCTGAACATGCACTTCCACCCCGGCCTGTCGGTGTCGGATATCGACATGTTCGTTGGATAAAAGTCGAAAAGGCTGTTTCACGTGAAACACCACGCCGGCCGCCTGCGGGTGACCTCCGAAAATGTTTCATGTGAAACATTGTCAAAGCACGGAATATCTGGTATAATTGCGGGGCATCAGCAAGGAGGGGCCGGCATGGGCAGAGTCGTATGCTTCGCGAACCAAAAGGGGGGCGTGGGTAAGACCACGACCTGTGTGAACCTGTGCGCCGCGGTGAAGGACAAGCGGCGGAAGATCCTGCTCATCGACGCGGACCCCCAGGGCAACGCCACCACCGGCATGGGGGTGGACAAGCGCGCCCCCGTCACCCTCTACGACGTGCTCATCCGGGGCGCCGCCATCCAGAACGCCATCGTCCAGACCAAGTACGGCGACGTGGTGCCCGCCAACCTGGACCTGTCCGGGGCGGCGGTGGAGCTGGTGGACGCGCCCGAGCGGGAGATGGTGCTCAAGCGGGCCATATCCCCCATCCGGGACCAGTACGAGTACATATTCATCGACTGCCCACCGTCCCTTGGCCTGCTGACCCTGAACGCCCTGGCCGCGGCGGACACGGTGCTGATCCCCATGCAGTGCGAGTTTTACGCCATGGAGGGGCTGACGGACCTGATGACCTCCATGCGGCTGACGAAAAACCGGTTCAACCCGAATTTGAAGATCGAGGGCATCGTGCTGACCATGTACGACAGGCGCCTCAGCTTCTCCGGCCAGGTGGCCCAGGAGGTGCAGCGGTACTTCGGCAAGGCCCTTTATAAGACGGTGGTGCCCCGGAACGTGCGCATCGCCGAGGCCCCCAGCCACGGCAAGCCGGTGAGCGCGTACAGCCGCCTGTCCCGGGGCGCGGAGGCATACGACTGCCTGGCCATCGAGTTTTTCCGGCACAACCACACCATCGACGTTTAAGGAGGCGCAAATGGCAGCGAAAAAAGCATTGGGCCTGGGCACCGGCCTGGGAGCCCTGTTCGGCGAGGAGACCCCTCAGCCGGCGGAAACACTGCCCATCAGCCGGGTGGAACCCCGCTCGGGACAGCCCCGGACCCGCTTTGACGAGCCGGCCCTCCAGGAGCTGGCGGATTCCATCGCCCGCCACGGACTGCTCCAGCCCATCACCGTGCGGAAGCTGGACTCCGGGTACTACCAGATCATCGCCGGGGAACGGCGGTGGCGGGCGGCCCGGCTGGCGGGGCTGACGGAGGTGCAGGTGCGGATCGTGGAGGCCGACGACAAGCAGGCCCAGGAGCTGGCGCTGGTGGAGAACCTGCAGCGGGAGGACCTGAACCCCATGGAGGAGGCCCGGGGCTACCGGGCGCTGATGGACGAGTTCGGCCTGACCCAGGAGGCGGTGAGCCAGAGCGTGGGCCGATCCCGCCCCGCCGTGGCCAACGCCCTGCGGCTGCTGACGCTGCCGGAGGCACTGGCGGAGATGGTGGAAAAGGGGGAGCTGACCTCCGGCCACGCCCGGGCGCTGCTGGCCGTGCCGGATGCGGCGCTGCAGATGGAGGCGGCGAAACAGGTGCTGGCGAAGGGACTGTCCGTCCGGCAGACGGAGGCCCTGGCCGCCGCCCTGGCCAAGGGGCCGAAGAAGGCCAAGGCCGCCCCGGCGGTGGATTACGCCGCCCACGTCAGCGATGAGCTGGGACAGGCCCTGGGCCGAAAGGTACATATCGTGGACGGCCGGAAAAAGGGCCGCATCGAACTGGAATATTACGGCGCCGACGACCGGGAGGCCCTGCTGCAGGCGCTGTTCACACTGAAAAAGTAGAGAGGACGTTAGATCATGCTGGACATCAAATTCGTGCGCGAGAACCCCGACGCCGTCAAAGAGAACATCAAAAAGAAGTTCCAGGACCAGAAGCTGCCCCTGGTGGACGAGATCCTGGACCTGGACGTGAAGCTGCGGGCCGCCAAGACGGAGGCCAACGATCTGCGGGCCAACCGCAACGCCCTGTCCAAGCAGATCGGCATGCTCATGGGCCAGGCCAAGAAGGACCCCTCCAAGAAAGAGGAGGCGGAGGCCGTGAAGGCCCAGGTGGCCCAGCAGGCCGCCCGGCTGGCGGAGCTGGAGAAGCTGGAGCCGGAGCTGGAGAAGGCTCTGACCGAGCGGCTGATGGTCATCCCCAACATCATCGACCCCTCCGTGCCCATCGGGCCGGACGACAGCTGCAACGTGGAGGTGGCCCGGTTCGGCGAGCCGGTGGTGCCGGATTTTGAGGTGCCCTACCACACCGACATCATGGAGCGGTTCAACGGCATCGACCTGGACGCTGCCCGCCGCGTGGCCGGCAACGGGTTTTATTACCTGAAGGGCGACATCGCCCGGCTCCACTCCGCCGTGCTGGCCTACGCCCGGGACTTCATGATCGACAAGGGCTTCGTCTACCACATCCCGCCGTTCATGATCCGCTCCGCCGTGGTCACCGGCGTCATGTCCTTCGCGGAGATGGACGCCATGATGTACAAGATCGAGGGCGAGGACCTGTATCTGATCGGCACCAGCGAGCACTCCATGATCGGCTCCTTCATCGACCAGATCCTGGACGAGAGCCAGCTGCCCATCACCTACACCAGCTACTCCCCCTGCTTCCGCAAGGAGAAGGGCGCCCATGGCATCGAGGAGCGGGGCGTGTACCGCATCCACCAGTTCGAGAAGCAGGAGATGATCGTGGTCTGCCGGCCCGAGGAGAGCATGGACTGGTACGAGAAGATGTGGCGCTACTCCGTGGAGCTGTTCCGGTCCATGGAGATCCCCGTGCGGCAGCTGGAGTGCTGCTCCGGCGACCTGGCGGACCTGAAGGTGAAGAGCTGCGACATCGAGGCATGGAGTCCCCGGCAGCAGAAATACTTCGAGGTCTGCTCCTGCTCCAACCTGGGCGACGCCCAGGCCCGACGCCTGCGCATCCGGGTCCGGGGCGCCGACGGGAAGCTCTATCTGGCCCACACCCTCAACAACACCGTGGTGGCGCCGCCCCGGATGCTCATCGCCTTCCTGGAAAACCACCTCCAGGCCGACGGCTCCGTCACCATCCCCGAGGTCCTGCGTCCCTATATGGGCGGCAAGGACCGGCTGATCCCCTGCAAGTGATACAATATATAGTATAAGCGGGGCCGTCCATTCGGACGACCCCGCCGCTTTCTGTCTTTATTCCTCCTGTCCGGCGTCGGGACACAATCCGTCCAGCAGCCGCCGGCACTGGTCCCGGGTCCATACCACCGGGCTGATCAGCCGGGGATTGGCCATGGACACCGCCAGGTCCGCGATCTCCGCCGCCTGAGCGGCGGTCACCCCCTCCAGGGTGTCCGGCAGGCCCATCCGGAACATGGCCCGGCGCAGCAGGCCGATCAGCGCCGCCGAGCGCACGGACCGGTCGCCCTCCTCCGCCAGATCGGCCATGACCGCCAGGGTGGCCAGCCGCTCGTAGGCGTATGTTCCATATTTTTCCAGCACCGCCGGCAGGATGGGGGCGCAGGCGGCGGCGAAATCCAGCCCGCACACGGTCTGGGCCGCCCGGATCATGGCCCGGGCATAGCCCCCCGCCCCGGTCCCAGCCGCGGCGCGGCCGGCGGCGCGGGATGCGGCCAGCAGATCGGTCCGGTCCCGGACGGTGCCGCCGTCGTTCCAGCAGGACTCCAGACTGGCGAAGAAAAGCTCCACGCCCTGGGCCGCCCGGGTCATGGCGGCGCTGTCCTTGGTGCCGGCGGCCAGGAACGCCTCGATGCACCGGCACAGGCCGTCCAGCCCCTCCGCCGCCGTCTTTTCCCGGCTCGTGCCCGCCAGCAGGTCCGGGTCGGACACCGCCGCCGCGGGCAGCAGGCCCTCCCCCTCCAGGCAGAACACCGTGCCGTGCTCGTCGATGACGGTGGCCGCGGCCATGGACTCCGCGCCGCTGCCGGCCGCCGTGGGCACGGCGATCACCGGCGGCAGCCGCCGGGGGACCCGGCCTGCCCCGGCCATGTCCAGGATGGTGCGGCCCTTGCTCTGGGTGCGGGCCGCGGCGGCCTTCGCCAGGTCCAGCACCGATCCGTCCCCCACCGCGATGAGGCAGTCGCAGCCCTGATCCCGGAAGGCGGCGGCGATGCGCTCGCCGTCCGCCGCCGTGGGCCGGGCGGGCAGGTCGTCCAGGACCTGACAGGGGATGTCGTTCTGTTCCAGGCCCCGGCGCAGCAGGAACCCGGCGGAGGCGCTGTCCACGCCGATCACCGCCAGCGGGGCGCGCAGCTGCTTGTCCCGCAGGAGCTGGCCCACGGCATAGACCGCCCCCGCGCCGGTCTCCAGCACCTGCTTCCTCTCCGGACGCAGGCGCCGGCCGGCGCGGCGGAGCACCTGTGCGGTCCGGCACAGGGCTGTCGTCATCATGCCCATGGGTCCACCTCCAAAAAATTGGAAATAACTTCAATTTTTTCTTATTATACCATGCTATCCCCTTCTGCGCAAGAGGATAGTGCGACCGGGCGGGACTGCGGTCGTTTTTGGGTGACAAATCGGTCAGTTGCTGGTATAATAGCGCCGAAGCCGCTATTATACACCAATATACCGGTCGCGCTCCCGGCTTGCGCCGCAACCGCGCGACATGGTATAATAGGAAAAAACCGGAGGAGATGGCTCTCGATGAAACTGATCTGGCATGGCCACAGCTGCTTCGCCCTGGAGGCGGAGGGCTATACGGTCGTTTTTGACCCATATGCCGACGGCGCGGTCCCCGGCTGCGCCCCCCTGCGTCTGACGGCGGACGCGGTATATTGCTCCCACGAACACGGCGACCACGGCGCCCGGCAGTGTGTGACCCTCTCCGGCCGGGGCTGCCCCCTGCCGGTGGAGGCCATCGCCTGCTTCCACGATAACATGCACGGCGCGCTCCGGGGAAAGAACACCATCCATATCCTGTCCGCCGAGGGGATGCGGGTGGCCCACATGGGCGACATCGGCCACATGCCCGGCAAACAGGCCCTTCAGGCCCTGGCGGGGGTGGACGCGCTGCTGATCCCCGTGGGCGGCCACTTCACCATCGACGCCGCCACCGCCGTACAGGTGATCGACGCCATCGGTCCCCGGGTGGTGGTCCCCATGCACTACCGGCTGGGGGGCATGGGCTACGACGTGATCGGCACGCTGGACCAGTTCACCGCCCTGCGCACCGACCTGCGGCGCTATGACGGCAACACGCTGGAGCTGACGCCGGACACGCCCCGGCAGACGGCGGTGCTGACCTATGAGGGATGAGCGGTATTACGGCATCGACGTGGGCGGCACGTCGGTGAAGATCGGCCTTTTTGAGGGCGGACGTTTGACGAAAAAATGGTCCGTGCCCACGGACATATCCGACGGCGGCAGCCATATCCTGCAGGATATCGCCGCCTCCCTGCCCGGCCCCGCTGACGGGGCGGCCCTGGCGGTGCCCGGGGCGGTGCTGCCCGACGGCACAGTGAACCGGTGCGTGAACCTGAACTGGGGCGTGTGCCGGCCGGGGGAGGACTTCACCGCCCTCACCGGCATCCCCTGCCGGGTGCTGAACGACGCCAACGCCGCGGCACTGGGCGAGCAGCGCATGGGCGGCGGCAGTGGCTATGAGAGCGTGCTGTTCGTGGCGCTGGGCACCGGCGTGGGCGCGGGGATCGTGCTGGACGGAAAGGTCCGGGCCGGGGCACACGGGGCCGCCGGGGAGCTGGGCCACCTGTGCTGGGACCCGGAGGACGCCGCCGCGCCCTGCACCTGCGGCCGGCAGGGCTGCCTGGAGCAGTACTGCAGCGCCACGGGCATCGTGCGCCTGGCCGCCCAGGCGGGCATAGAGGGCCTGACCTGCAAGCAGCTGGTGGACGGGGCCGCCGCCGGGGACGCCCGGCTGGAGGCCGTGGTGGACCAGGCATGCGACGTGCTGGGCTGGGGCATCGCCGGAGCCTGCGCCGCCGTCGATCCGGAGACGGTGGTGCTGGGCGGAGGCGTGGCCCAGGCGGGGGAGTATTTCCGCGCCAAGGTCCAGGCCGCCTTCGACCGCTACGCTTTCCACGCCTGCGTGGGCACCCGGATCCGCCTGGCCACCTTGGGCAGCGACGCCGGCATGATCGGCGCGGCCATCTTCGCCCAGGGGTAAAGCGAATCAATATAGAATGTCCCCGGCTCCGCGAAGGAGCCGGGGCTTTTTTATAGCTGTGTTTTCATGTGCTCATAGCAGGCCGCGGCGGTGTAGCAGTCCGCCAAGGCCCGGTGGGCCGTTTCCGGCACCACGCCGAACCGCTCCGCCAGGTCGCCCAGCCGGTGGTGGCGGTACTGGGGGTACAGCCGCCGGGACAGGCGCATGGTATCGATAAAATCGTTGCTGAGAGGCGGCAGGCCCAGGGCCAGGGCCTTGTCGTAGAGGAAATTCACGTCGAAGTTGACGTTGTGGCCCAGGATCACGTCCTCGCCCACGAAGTCCAGGAAATAGGGCAGCACGTCGGTGATGGGCGGCGCCGTCCAGAGCATGTCGTCGGTGATGCCGGTCAGGGCCGTGATGGCGGGCGGCAGGTCGAATCCGGGATCGATGAGCAGGCTCACCTCGTCCCGGGGCCGTCCGGCCCGGAAGCGCACCGCCCCCACCTCGATGATGGCGCTGTACCGGGGGCTCAGGCCGGTGGTCTCGATGTCCACCGCCACGTAATCGTCCACCGCCGCCAGAAGGCTGCAGCCCTTATAGGGCCGCGCCGGCGGGCTTTTCGGCAGGCCGGTCCTCATGCCTTGGCGAACCTGTCCCGCTGGGCCACGGCCAGGGCGTCGCAGCGGTTATTACAGGCGTTGTCCGCGTGGCCCTTCACCCAGCGGAAGGTAACGGCGTGCTTTTGCAGCAGCATGTCCAGCGCCCGCCACAGCTCGGCGTTTTTCAGCCCGCCCTTTTTGGTGAAGCCGGCGGCCTTCCACTTTTGCAGCCATCCCTCGTTCAGCGCCCGGGAGATGTACTGGCTGTCGGTGTAGACCGTCACGGCGCAGGGTTCCTTCAGCGCCTCCAGCGCCCGGATCACGGCGGTCAGCTCCATGCGGTTGTTGGTGGTCTCCGCCTCGCCGCCGGACAGCTCCTTCTCCGCCGTGCCGTAGCGCAGCACGGCGGCCCACCCGCCGGGGCCGGGATTGCCCGAGCAGGCCCCGTCGGTGTACACGGTCACGTCCTTCATGCCTGGGGTTCTTCCTCCGGCTGGGCCTTCTCGGTGCAGGCGATGGAGATGATGCGGCTGCCGTCCGCCACCCGCATCAGCCGCACGCCCTGGGCGGCGCGGCCATACACGGAGATGGCCCCCGCGTCGGTGCGGATGATGGTGCCGTCGTCGCTGACCATGAGCAGGTCCTCCTCGCCGGAGATCAGCTTCATGGCCACCACCGGGCCGGTCTTTTCGGTGACATTATAGTTCTTCAGGCCGTAGCCGCCCCGCTTCTGGGCCTCGTCGCCCCGGAGGTATTCTCCGGCGGGGGTGCGCTTGCCGTAGCCGTTGGCGGTGACGGACAGGACCATCTCCCCCTCCCGGGCGGCGTCCGCGCCCACCACCCGGTCGCCGGGCCGGAGCTTGATGCCCCGCACGCCCACAGCCGTGCGGCCCATGGGCCGGACGTCGGATTCCCTGAAGCAGATGGCCGCGCCGTTGGCGGTGGCGATGAGGATGTTCCGGCCACCGTCGGTCAGGCACACGCTCACCAGCTCGTCGCCCTCGTCCATGTTCAGCGCCCGGATGCCTATGCTGCGGATATTCTTCAGCTCCGACAGCAGCATCCGCTTCACGGTGCCCTGGGCGGTGGTGAAGACCAGATACCGGTCCGCGTCGAAGGCGCGGACATGGAGCATGGCCTGGACCCGCTCCCCCGGCTCCACCGGCACGAAGTTCACGATGGGCACGCCCCGGCTGGCCCGGCCGGCCTCGGGGATGAGGTAGCCCTTGCGGCTGTACACCCGGCCCAGGGAGGTGAAGAACAGCAGCAGGTCGTGGCTGGAGGCGGTGAACACCGTTTCCACATAGTCCTCCTCCCGGGTGGCCATGGCCTTCACGCCCTTGCCGCCCCGGTTCTGGGCGCGGTACTCGCTGGCGGGCAGGCGCTTGATGTAGCCGTTGTGGCTCATGGTGTAGACGCACTCCTCCTCCGGGATCAGGTCCTCGGCGTCGATCTCGCCGAACACGTCCTGGATCTCGGTCACGCGCTTGTCGCCGTACTTGTCCCGGATGGCGATCAGCTCGTCCTTCAGCACGCCCCGGAGCATCTCGTCGCTGGCCAGCAGCTTCTGGTAGTAGGCGATCTTCTCCTCCAGGTCCTTGTACTCGTTCTCCAGCTTCTCCCGGTTCAGGCCCTGCAGGGCGATGAGGCGCATGTCGCAGATGGCCTGGGCCTGGACGTCGTCCAGCCCGAAGCGCTCCATCAGCCGCTGCTTGGCGTTGTCGTAGCTGGTTCGGATGATGCGGATGACCTCGTCGATGTTGTCCTGGGCGATGAGCAGTCCCTCCAGCAGGTGGGCACGCTCCTGGGCCTTGCGCAGGTCGTACCGGGTACGGCGGATGATGAGCTGCTCCTGATAGGCGATGTACTCGTCCAGCATGTGGCGCAGGGAGAGGATCTTCGGCTGCTTCTGGTCGTCCACCAGGGCCAGCATGATGATGGAGAAGGTGGACTGCAGCGCCGTCTGGGCGAACAGGCGGTTGAGCACCACCTGGGCGTTGGCGTCCCGCTTCAGCTCGATGACGATGCGCATGCCGTTGCGGTCCGTTTCATCCCGCAGGTCGGATATGCCCTCCAGGCGCTTGTCCTTCACCTGGTCGGAGATGTTTTTTATCAGCTGCTTTTTGTTGACCTGATAGGGCAGCTCCGTCACCACGATGCGGGTGCGGTGGTCCCGGCCATACTCCTCGAACTCCGTCCGCGCCCGGAGGGTGATCTTGCCCCGGCCCGTGGCATAGGCCTGGCGGATGCCGGCCCGGCCCATGATGATGCCCTTGGTGGGGAAGTCCGGCCCCTGGATGTGCTCCATCAGGTCGGCCAGGCCCGCGTCGGGGTTATCCAGCACGCAGATGACCGCGTCGATGACCTCTGCCAGGTTGTGGGGCGGGATGCTGGTGGCCATGCCCACGGCGATGCCGCTGGAGCCGTTGACCAGCAGGTTGGGGAACCGGCTGGGCAGGACCCGGGGTTCCTTGCGCTCCTCGTCGAAGTTGGGGTCCCAGTCCACCGTGTCCTTGTCGATGTCCCGGAGCATCTCGTTGCAGATGCGGGACATGCGGGCCTCGGTGTATCGGTAGGCGGCGGGCGGGTTGCCGTCCACGTCGCCGAAGTTGCCGTGGCCGTCCACCAGGGGATAGCGCAGGGAGAAATCCTGGGCCAGGCGGACCATGGCGTCGTAGACGCTGGCGTCGCCGTGGGGGTGGTAGTGGCCCAGCACTTCGCCCACGCAGGTGGCGGATTTTTTGAAGGGCTTGTCACTGGTCAGGCCCGTTTCATACATGGAGTAGAGGATGCGCCGGTGCACGGGCTTCAGGCCGTCCCGCACGTCCGGCAGGGCACGGCCCACGATGACGCTCATGGCGTACTCGCGGTAGCTCTGCTGCATCTCCTTGACCAGCTCGCTCTCCACGATATGCTGCTCGGGGAACGCGATGTCCTCCGGCTTATAGTCCCGGTTATGTGCCATAGTGCGTCACCTCCTCAGTAGTCCAGATTGACGGCGTATTTGGCGTTTTCCTCGATCCACTGCTTCCGGGGCTCCACTTCCTCGCCCATGAGCACGGTGAAGATCTGGTCCGCCGCCACGGCGTCCTCCAGGGTGATCCGGCGCAGGGTGCGCTTTTCCGGGTCCATGGTGGTCTCCCACAGCTCGTGGGGGTCCATCTCGCCCAGGCCCTTGAACCGGTTGATATCCACCTTGGCGTTGGGGTTGTCGGCTCGCATCTCGGCGGAGATGGCGTCCCGCTCCTCGTCGGAGTAGGCCACCCGCTGCTGTTTGCCCCGGGTGAGCTTGAACAGCGGCGGCACCGCGGAGTAAACGTAGCCATTCTCGATCAGCGGACGCATGTAGCGGAAGAAGAAGGTCAGCAGCAGCGTGCGGATATGGGCGCCGTCCACATCCGCATCGGCCATGATGATGATCTTATGGTAGCGGAGCTTATCCATGTTGAACTCCTCGCCGATGCCGGCCCCCAGGGCCACGATCAGCGGATAGAGCTTGTCGTTGCCGTAAATTTTATCGGCTCGGGCCTTCTCCACGTTCAGCATCTTGCCCCACATGGCCAGGATGGCCTGGAAGCGGCTGTCCCGGCCCTGGATGGCGGAGCCGGCGGCGGAGTCGCCCTCCACGATGTAGATCTCGCACAGGGCCGGGTCCCGCTCGTTGCAGTCCTGGAGCTTGTCGGGCATCTGGCCGGACTCCAGGCCGGTCTTGCGCCGGACGCTCTCCCGGGCCTTCCGGGCAGCCTCCCGGGCGCGGGAGGCGGTCATGGCCTTCTCCACCACGGCCTTGCCCACGGCGGGGTTCTCCTCCAAAAACTGCTCCAACTTGTCGCTGACCACGCTGTCCACCAGGGTGCGCATCTCGGAGTTGCCCAGCTTGGCCTTGGTCTGGCCCTCGAACTGGGGGTTGGTCAGCTTCACGGAGATGACCGCCGTCAGGCCCTCCCGCACGTCGTCGCCGGTGAGGGTCTCGTCGTCCTTGAGCAGCTTTGCCTTGTGGCCGTAGGCGTTCAGCACCCGGGTCAGGGCCGTCTTGAAGCCGGTCTCATGCATGCCGCCCTCGGGGGTGTGGATGTTGTTGGCGAAGGACACCAGCGCCTCGTTGTAGCCATCGTTCCACTGCAGGGCCACCTCGGCGGTGGAGTCGGACCGGTCGCCGGACATATAGATGACCTGGCTGTGGACCGGGGTCTTGTTGCGGTTGATGAAGGTGACGAATTCCCGGATGCCGCCCTCGTAATACATCTCGTCGAAGGCCTCTTTGCCGGGCCGCTCGTCCTTGGTGGATATGCGCAGGCCGGCGTTCAAGAACGCCTGCTCCCGCATGCGCACGTGCAGTGTTTCATAGTCGTAGACCGTGTCGTCGAACATCTCCGGGTCAGGGTGGAACCGGACCACGGTACCGGTGCGGTCGGTGGTGCCGGTGATGCGCATGTCCTCGGTCTTGTCGCCCCGGGAGAAGGCCATGTGGTAGATGTGGCCATTTTTGTGCACATCCACCTCCAGCCAGTCGGACAGGGCGTTCACCACGCTGGCGCCCACGCCGTGCAGGCCGCCGGAGACCTTGTATCCGCCGGCGCCGAACTTGCCGCCGGCGTGCAGCACGGTGTAAACCACCTCCAGCGCGGGCTTTCCCGTCTGCTCCTGGATGTCCACGGGGATTCCGCGGCCATTGTCGGAGACCTTGATGACGTCGCCCGGCTCGATGACCACCTCGATGTGGTCGCAGTAGCCCGCCAGGGCCTCGTCGATGGCGTTGTCCACGATCTCATACACCAGGTGGTGCAGACCGGAGGCGGAGGTAGAGCCGATGTACATGCCCGGCCTCATCCGCACCGCCTCCAGGCCCTCCAGGACCTGGATCTTCGAGGCGTCGTATTCCTGTGTTACTTTTTCGTTCAGTTCTGCCATTATGTCCTCTCCTGATAGTCCAGCCGGCGGGCCAGGGTGGCCGTGGTGGGCTGGGCCAAAATAACTGTTTCATCCGAACACAGCACGAAGGACCGGGGAAGGTCCTCCGCAGTGTTCTTCACCTTTCCGTCCCGCTCCGCCCGGGAGAGAAATTCCCGGGTCAGATAGGACCAGGACGTGTTGTCCAGATCGAAGATGCCTACGATCCGCTCCTCCTCCAGAGCGGCCGCGCCTATATCCAGATAGGCGGTGTTTTTCCTCTTCACCGTATCCGGCCCTCCCGGACGGAGAATACCCGCCCGCCGGTGCGGCGGGAGATGTTCTCGTCCTCGCAGCAGGTGATGAGCGTCTGCCCGCCGCCGATGCGGTTGAGCACGAACTCCTGCCGGCCCCCGTCCAGCTCCGAGAGCACGTCGTCCAGCAGCAGCACCGGGTACTCCCCGGTCTCGGCTTTGAATATCTCCCGCTCCGCCAGCTTGATGCTCAGCGCCGCGGTCCGGGCCTGGCCCTGGGAGGCGTAGCTGCGGGCGGCCATCCCTCCCACGGAGATGAGAATATCGTCCTTGTGTATGCCGGTCAGACAGCTGCCCGCGTCCAGCTCCGCCTGGCGGTGGGTCCGCTGGTGGTCCAATATCTGCCGGTATATGTCCTCCGCCGGCGCACGCGTGTCCGTCACGGTGCTCACGGTGGTGTATTGCAGTTCCAATTCTTCCTTCCCCCCGGAGAAATCCCGGTGGATGGGGGCGGCGGCCTCCGCCAGCCGCTCCACGAAGGAGGCCCGGTAGCGGATCATCCGGGCCGAGCAGCGGGCCAGACCGTCGGAAAATTCGTCCAGCGCCGACAACAGACTGGGCTTTTCCCGCCAGTCCTTCAATATGCGGGTCTTGTTGTCGTACAGCTTGTTATAGTCCGCCAGCAGGGAGGCGTACCCGGGCCGCAGCTGGCAGATGGCGTTGTCCATCAGCCGCCGGCGGGCGGCGGCCCCCTCCTTGATGAGATAAAGATCGTCCGGGGAGAACAGCACCGCCGTCATCAGTCCCGCCAGGGACGCGGAGGTCTTTTTCGCGCCGTTCACCGTCACCTGCCGGCCCTGGCCCCTCTTGAAAAGCAGCCGGATGGTCTGGTCCCGGCCTGCGGATTCCACGTCCGCCAGCACGCTGCCCCAGTCGCAGTCAAAGCCGATCAGCTCCCTGTCGAACCGGGTGCGGAAGCTGTGGGCGCCTGTGAGCAGATACACTGCCTCCAGAAGATTGGTCTTTCCCTGGGCGTTAGGGCCGCATATCACGTTCACGTCCGGCCCGAACTGGACCATCTCCTCGTCGTAATTGCGAAAACCGGACAGGGCTATGCGCTCTACCCTCATACGCCGGCCTTCAGGCGCACGGGCAGGATCATGTAGGAGAAGCCGTCGCCCCCGTCCGCGGGCTTCACCACGCAGGGGGAGGAGGCGTTGTTGAAGCACAGCTTCAGCGTGTCCGCCGGGGCGGCCTTCAGCGCGTCCAGCAGATAGCGGTTGTTGAAGCCGATCTCCAGGGAGGCGTCCTTCCCGCCCCGGACGGCACACTGGTCCCGGCCCTGGCTGACGCCGGTGTTGCAGTAGATGACGATGCTCCCGTCCTCCAGCCGCAGCCGCAGGGGATTCTTCGTCCGCTCGTCGATGATGATGGACACGCGGCTCACCGCCTGGACCAGCTCGTCCCGGTCCGCCTCCAGTTCGATGGAAAATTCCGCCGGGATGGAGCGATTATAGTTGAGGAACTCCCCCTCCAGCCGCCGGGACACCAACACCGTGTCCCCCACCACGAAGGAGATGTGCTTGGCGCCCACGGTAACGGACACCTTCTCGTCGGTGTCGCCGCAGAGCTTCTCCAGGTCGTTCAAAGTGCTGCCCGGGACGATGAAGGAGCAGTCCTCCACATCGCCGGAGGCCACTTTCTCCCGGCGCAGGGCCAGCCGGTAGCCGTCCACGGCCACCACGGTGAGGGTGTCGCCCTTCACCTCGAACAGCTCGCCGGTGTAAACGGGGCGGCTTTCGTTGTCGCTGACGGAGAAGACCGTCTGACGGATCATCTTGCTGAGGATGTTCTGGGGCAGGTCGATGCTCCGCTCCCTATCCACGGAGGGCAGCTCCGGATAATCTCCGCTGTCGGAGGCGACGGTGGTAAAATCCGCGTCGCCGCATACGATACGGGTGGAGAGGTTCTCGTCCACCGTCACCGTCACGATGCCGGCGGGCAGGCTGCGGACGATGTCGCTGAGAAACCGCGCCCCCAGCACGATGGAGCCTGGCTCCGTCACATCCGCCGGGATGTTGGTGTAAATGCCCTTTTTCAGGTCGTAGCCCGTCACGCGCACGTCCGAGCCGGCCTGGATCAGCAGACCCTCCAGCGCGGGGATGGGGCTTTTCGCCGCGGCACAGCGACCCGCCGTGGTCACAGCGGCCTGCAGCAGACTTCTCTCACAGGAAAATTTCATGTTTCTCCTCCATATAGCAAGAAAGATAGGATATATTTAGTAGTGGTAGTAGGACCTGTTTGATTTGTGGAAAGGCGGATTTTTCCCCGCGGGGGCGGGAAAATCGATGTGGAAAGGCATGTTGAAAAGAAAAACGGTTTTCCACAGTGGGGACCGCGGGCGGGTCTGAAAAAGGTTTTCCACAGCTGCGGATAAGACAATCCACAGCGGGATGTGGAAAAATCACTGGTTCCGGGCGTTCAGGTTGGAGGTGATGTCCCGGATGGCGGCGGCGGTGTCCGGATCGGACTTGATCTGGTCCTCCACCTTCCGGATGGAGGACAGCACCGTGGAGTGGTTGCGGTTTTCAAACTGCTCGCCGATGTCCACCAGGGAGAGGTTCGTCAAACTCCGGATCAGGTACATGGCCACCTGCCGGGCCATGGCGGTGTTCTTGCTCCGCCGCTGGCCCCGGATGTCCTCCTCCGGGATGCCGTAGTAGCGGCTGGTCTCGGCGATGATGGCCTCCGGCGTGGGGATGAACACCCCCACCCGGATCACGTCCTTGATGGCCCGCTTGACGCTGGAGATGGTGATGGTGTCGTCCAGCATATCCCGGTAGGCGGTGAGCCGGTGGACCACGCCCTCGATCTGGCGGATGTTGGCGGTGATGTTGGCGGCTATGTACTCCACGATCTCGTCGGTGAGCATCAATCCCACGCCTAGGGACTTGTTGCGGATGATGGCCATCCGTGTTTCCAGGTCGGGGGGCTGGATGTCCGCCATGAGTCCGCCCTCAAAGCGGGTGCGCAGCCGGTCCTCCAGCTTTACCATGTCCAGGGGCGGCCGGTCGGAGGTGATGACGATCTGGTGGCCGGACTCATAGATATCGTTGAAGGTGTGGAAAAACTCCTCCTGCACCCCCAGCTTGCCGGCGATGAACTGGATATCGTCCACCAGGAAAAGGTCCACGTTCCGGTAGCGCTTCCGAAATTCTTCCTGGGTCTGCTCCCGGATGGAGGAGATCATCTGGTTGGTGAACTCGTCGCCCTTCACGTAGCCGATCTTCACGGAGGGGTCCCGCTCCCGGATGGCCTGGCCGATGGCCAGCAGCAGGTGGGTCTTCCCCAGGCCGGAGTTGCCGTACAGGAACAGGGGGTTGTAGATCTTCCCCGGGCTTTCGCTGACGGCCACGGCGGCGGCGTGGGCGAATTTGTTGGACTGGCCCACGATGAACCGGTCGAAGGTATAGGCCGCGGCCTCGGGCAGATCATCGTCCGGGGCGGGCTTCTGATAGTCCTCCATCTCCTCCGCCGTCAGCACCAGCAGATCGAACTCGCAGGAGAAAAGGTCGCTCATGGCCTGGCGGATGGTGTCGCCGAACCGCTGGGTGATGATGTTGCGCTTGAAGTCGGAGGTGGTCTGCAGCACGATCCGCTTCGCCTCCAGCTCCACGGGCTGGCAGTCGGCGAACCATGTGTTGATGGCTGTGGGGGTCAGCTTCTCCTCCAGCCTGTCCATGACGCTGCGCCAGATGTCCTGTAAGGAATCCATATCCCTGTCCGCCTTTTTCGTTGATGAAAGATGGTTCTAATAATAATATATGTATCATCTTATTATAACACTATTGTTGCCCGTATACAACCACAAAATACCCGTGATTTCCGGTTATTTTCCAGGAAAAAGCTTGAAAGCGGCGGATAAGAGGGTTAAAATGGGCCTATGAGGTACATATCGTGAGAGCTTTGACCCTTTCTATCCTGGAAAACAAGCCCATCACCCCCCTCCCCGGCTGTGTCGAGGGGGGTACTTTGCCTGCCCTGGTCTCCGGACTGGGGCCGATCCACCGCGCCCATCTGGCGGCGGCCATGGCGCTGCAGTGCGGCCGGCCGCTGTGCGTGGTGACGCCGGACGACGCCTCCGCCGAGGCCATGGCCGGGGACCTGAAGTCCTTCCTGGGCGGGAACGTGGAGATGGTGGTGGCCCGGGAGTATACATTTTACGCCTCCGAGAGCGTGTCCCGCCAGACGGAGCAGCGCCGCCTGCGGGCCTTTGACGCGCTGCTGTCCGACACGCCGCCCGCCGTGGTGATGACAGCGGCGGCCCTATTGGAGCGGACCATGCCCCCGGCGGTGATGGCCCGGGCGTCCTTTACGCTGAAAAACGGCGGCGAGATGGCGCCGGAGGACCTGATCGACCGGCTCGTCCGCTCCGGCTACCGCCAGGCGGAGCAGGTGGAAGGACCCGGCCAGATCGCCCGCCGAGGCGGCATCATGGATCTGTGGTCTGCCGGGGCGGAGGCGCCGGTGCGCCTGGAGTTCTGGGGCGACGAGATCGACTCCATCCACGCCTTCGACCCGTCCAGCCAACGGCGGACGGGCAAGCTGCGCCAGGTGCGGGTGCTGCCGGCGGCGGAGACCCTCCCCTCCCTGATGGAGGGCGGGTCCCGGGAGCTGGCCCGCCGGATGGGACAGCTGCGGGAAAAGCTGAATAGGAACGCGTCGAAATTTGACGTGGAGAAGCTGCGCAAGACCCTGGCCGCGGACGCGGAGGCGCTGGAAAACCGCGTGGAATTTACCGCCGCGGACCGGTACATGGGCCTGATATACCCCCAGTTCACCACGGCCCTGGACTATATCGCCCCGGATGCGCTGGTGGTGCTGGACCAGCCCGGCAAGTGCGCCCAGCGGGCCAGGGACTTCCTCAAGCAGGCCACGGAGGACATCCGACTGCTCATCGAGGGGGGCACCCTTCTGGGCCGGACGGCGCAGTTTTATCTGAACTGGGAGCCGGCGGCGGAGAAGCTGACCGACTGGCCGGTGGTGATGGCGGACGCCTTCACCGTGGGCCGCTATCCCCTGGAGCCGAAGTCCACCATGAGCCTGTCCGCCAAGCAACTGCCCTCCTATGCCGGCAGCGGCCAGCAGGCCGCCGAGGACGTGCGCCACTGGCAGGGGGAGGATTACCGGTGCGTGGTGCTGGCCGGGGACGAGCGCCGGGCCAGGGCCTTGGCGGACATCCTGACGGAGAAGGGCATCAAGCGGGTGTGCGTGGACCTGAAGCTGGACGCCCTCCCCGCGCCCGGGGTGTGCGCCGTGACGGTGGGGAGCCTGTCGGCGGGGCTGGAGTACCCTGGCATCAAGCTGGCGGTGCTGGCGGACACCCAGATCGCCCGCAGCGGCCTGCGGCCCGCCCGGCGCAGACGCGCCCTGCCCGCCGGGGCCAGGCTGGGGTCCTATGAGGACCTGTCCGTGGGGGACCTGGTGGTCCACGAGACCCACGGCATAGGCCGGTTCGCCGGCATCTTCAAAATGCCCGTGGACGGGGCGGAGAAGGACTATATCAAAATATGCTACGCGGGCACGGACAGTCTGTATGTGCCCGCCACCCAGCTGGACCTGGTGACCAAGTACATCGGCGCGGGGGAGGACGCCCCCGTGAAGCTGTCCAAGCTGGGGGGCAGCGACTGGAGCCGCGCCCGGAGCCGAGCCAAGGCCTCCGCCAAGGCCATGGCCGGGGAGCTGATCGGCCTGTACGCCGCCCGGCAGAAAAGCCCGGGCCACGCCTTCGCCCCGGACTCCACGTGGCAGCGGGAGTTCGAGGACTCCTTCGAGTACACCGAAACGGACGATCAGCTGCGGTGCGTGGAGGAAGTGAAGCGGGACATGGAAAAGCCCGTGCCCATGGATAGGCTTCTGTGCGGCGACGTGGGCTACGGCAAGACGGAGGTGGCCCTGCGGGCGGTGATGAAGTGCGTGCTGGACGGGATGCAGGCGGCGATCCTGGTGCCCACCACGGTCCTGGCTCAGCAGCATTATCAGACCGCTGTCAGCCGCTTTTTCGGCTTCCCGGTGAACATCGCCCTGCTGAGCCGGTTCTCCACCGCCGCCCAGGTGCGCCAGACCCTGGCCGCCATGGCCGACGGCTCCTGCGACATCGTCATCGGCACCCACCGGCTGCTGCAAAAGGACGTGCAGTTCAAGCGCCTGGGCCTGCTGGTGGTGGACGAGGAGCAGCGCTTCGGCGTCAGCCACAAGGAGCACATCAAGGAGATGAGCCGGCAGGTGGACGTGCTCACCTTGTCCGCCACCCCCATCCCCCGGACGCTGAACATGGCCCTGTCCGGCATCCGGGACATGTCCACCCTGGAGGAGCCGCCCCGGGACAGGCTGCCGGTGCAGACCTATGTGATGGAGCACGACTGGGGCGTGGTGGCCGACGCCATCCGCCGGGAGGTGAGCCGGGGCGGGCAGGTGTATTACCTGCACAACCGCATCGACAACATCGAGCGCACCGCCGCACGGATCATGGAGCTGCTGCCGGACACGGTGGTGGATGTGGCCCACGGGCGGATGAACGAGCAGGAGCTGTCCGCCGTCATGGAGAAGGTCACCCAGGGCCAGACCCAGGTGCTGGTGTGCACCACCATCATCGAAACGGGCATCGATATCCCCAACGTGAACACATTAATCATCGAGGACGCGGACAAGATGGGCCTGGCCCAGCTGCACCAAATTCGAGGCCGGGTGGGCCGCTCCGCCCGCCGGGCCTGCGCCTACCTGACCTACCGGAAGGACAAGGTCCTGACGGAGATCGCGGAGAAGCGCCTGGAGGCCATCCGGGAGTTCGCGGAGTTCAACTCCGGCTTCCGCATCGCCATGCGGGACCTGGAAATTCGGGGCGCCGGCAACCTGCTGGGCGCGGAGCAGTCCGGCCACATGATCGACGTGGGCTACGATATGTACCTGAAGCTGCTGGAGGAGGCCGTGCTGGAGGAGAAGGGCGAGCCGCTGCCGGTGCGGGCCGAGTGCGCGGCGGACCTGTCCGTCAACGCCAACATCCCGGAGAGCTACGTGCGCAGCGCCGCCCAGCGGATGGACATCTACCGGCGCATCGCCCTGATCCGCACCGAGGCGGAGGCGGACGACATCACCGACGAGCTGTGCGACCGCTTCGGCGACCCGCCGAGCAGCGTGAACACCCTGATCCAGGTGGCCCTGCTCCGGGGAGAGGCCTCCGCCCAGGGCATCTCCGACATCGCCCAGAAGGGCGGGCTGATCCGCTTCACCTTCGCCCGCTTCGACTTTGAGCGCGTCAGCGCCCTCTATGCCCGCCCGGAGTGGAAGGGCCGGGTGAAGGTGGAGGCCGGGGGCAAGCCCGCGGTGGCCCTGCGCCTGGTCTCCCGCCGGCGCATATTGGAGGAGGCCCGCGCCTTCGTCCGGGACTACGCCGCCACGGCGCCGGAGGATTAAAAAGCAAGGACCGGAACGGTCCTTGCTTTTGTTATTTATCCCAGTCGATGAGAAACAGGTCGTTCGGCGTACAGTCCAAAAGCTGGCACAGGGTCTCGATGCGCTCCATCTGGATGGAGCGGGTCTGGTTGTTGACCATCCGGTTGAAGTTCTGATAGCTCATGCCCAGCTGTTTGTAGAGCCAATACTTCGTCTTTCCCTTCTTCTCCAGCAGCGCCAGCACGTTCAGTTTTACCATATGGTATGCCCCCGTTATCTAATGCGTTGAGTAGATAATAGAAGTGTTCCCAAACCGAAATATAGACTTTTGCGTTATATAATGCTATAATCATTTCGGGAGGTGAGCCGGATGCCGGACTATGGAAAAATGTACGCCATACTGTGCGCGGCGGCGTCGGATGCCCTGGACACGCTGCCGGAGACGGAAGAAAACCGGGCGGGACGGGAGATCTTGCAGGCGGCTCTGGACGAGGCGGAGGAGATATATATCAGCGACGAGCCGTGAACACGGCAAGAGCAGAGGTCATGGGCCTCTGCTCTTTTCTTTTTTCCGCCTCGGCAGCGTCACCAGCCACAGCAGGCCGAAGCCGCCGTAGAGCATGATGTCGCTGGCCAGGGGGATATACCGGTCCGACCACAGCCGCAGCCGCCAGGGGGGCAGGCCGAACGCCAGCGCGCACCCCAGCACCGCCCCGGCCTCCAGCCACTGCAGCCACCGGCCCCCGGCCAGGCCGCCGGCGGGCAGGCTGTCTGGCGCGGGCAGGCCGAACACAGGCCGCAGCGCCTCATGGGCGCAGCGCAGCAGCATGGTGCACAGCATGAAATCCGCCCCCACCCACACGGCGATCACCGCCGCCTCGATGCGGGGCACCAGGTCCCACAGGGAGATGCTGCGGATCATCACGAAGAAGGGGTAAGTCAGCGTCCCGGCCAGCGCCGGGCCGAACACGCACACCACTGCCGCGCAGATGGCCCCGCCCAGGCCCAGCGTCAGGAGCATGGCCCCCGGCAGCCACAGACGATCCTCCGTCCGGCCCACATACCCAGCCAGGAAGGTGAAGCAGGCCGACACGGCGCACACGGAGGCGAAGGGCAGCGCGCCCGGTATGGCCGCCGGCAGGTCACGCCAGCCCAGCGGCCCCAGCCGGGCCGGCTCCATGTTGGGCAGGGACAGCAGCAGCACCGCCGCCAGCGCCCCGACGAGCACGGCCCGCATGATCACCGCCATGCGGGCGGCTGCCCGCAGCGTGCCCAGGCTCACCGCCAGACACAGGGCGATGGTCACCAGGATGAACAGCTCCTGGCCGCTGCTGGGGTAGATGGTGGACACCAGCCGCTCCGCCCCGCTGCGGAGGATGAAGCCGCCGTAGAAAAGGAACCATGCCCCGTACAGGCACAGCGCCGCCCGGCCCGCCACAGGCCCCAGCCACCGCAGGAGCAGCCCGCCCATGCCCTCCCCCGGCCGCATGTGCCGCTGAAAGTCGGTCAGGATCAGCCCCAGCAGCGTCACCGGCGGCAGCGCCGCCGCGGCCCCCAGCCATGCCGCCCGCCCGGCGAAGTCCACCGCCGTCTGGGGCAGCAGCCGCAGCAGGGGGCTGAGCAGGGACACCAGCACCGCCGCGGAAAACTGTTTTTTTGTGATGAGATGTTCGTCCATATCTTACCCGACTACTCCGCCATGTCATAGCTGCGCTCCACCTGGCCGTCCACCGTCACAGTCACGGCAAGCTTGGGAAACAGCGCCTCCCACGCGCCGCCCCACCGGGCGGCCAGCTCCGCCGTGGAGAGCACCTTCCGCCCCAGCCCCAGGCAGTCGCACCCCGCCTCCTGGGTCCGGGCCGCCGCGCCGGCGACCCAGTCCCGGACCGTATCCGACAGCGCCGCGTCCAGCGCCTCCGGGGCCATGTCCTGCCCGGCGGCCTTCTCCAGCACGCCGGCCCGCAGGGTGCACTGCACGTCTATCCCCGTGGGCACCCCGTCCGGGCCGAACACGCCGCTGACATGGGCGGAGGCGTCCAGGATCTCCAGCGTGTCGCCGGATACGGTGATGAGCAGCCCCGCCGGGTCGCCGCGCAGCAGCTCCGCCCCCAGGGACTGCTCCGGGTCCAGAAATCCCACCAGCCCGTCCGGCCCCAGCATGGCGTAGCCCGCCGGCACCACCGCGTCGGCGCGCATCTCGTCGGTGAACACGTTCCCCTCGGTGGGGGCCACCTCCAGGGCCAGGCACAGCGCCCCGCCGTCCTCCGCCAGGTCCGCCGCCACCTCCCGCAGGCTGTAGACGGTCCAGCCCATGGACCGGGCCTGCCGGTCCATGGAGGCCAGGCGCTGGGTGATGTCCGTGGACTGCTGAGAGGTGCCCACTACCGCGTCTTTGGCGGTGCCCCGGACCACCAGCATGCTGGTGTCCATCCGCAGCGTGGGGCTGCGGTCCACCCACTGGATCACGTGCGCCAGCTCCCGGCGGGCCGCCTCCTCCCCCAGGAGCAGGTACTGCACATGGGCGTAGAACAGCTGGTTCTCCGGGGAGTAGTTCTGCAGCCGGGCGATGGCGTCCTCGATGCCCCCCGCCGGGGCGGACATCACCAGCGACGGCCTGTCCTCCGGCCCCAGCCCGGAGGAAACGCTCATCTCCACGCTCTCGCCGTCCCCGTCCAGGCCCATGGTCTGGATCAGCAGCAGCCGCTCCACGTCGTGCCGGTCCGACTTCAGCCCGGCGCCGCAGCCCGTGAGCAGGGGCAGCAGACATACATATAATAATATAACGGCACGCTTCATTTTCTCTTCCTCACGTCCCCGCCGTTGACGGCCGGGTCCCGGTACAGGTCCCGCCAGGGGGGCTGGCGGGCGAACACCCCGCCGGTGCCGCCGGTATGGCCGCCAGCCAGGGGCGTCATATAGGCCCGGCCAAAGCTCTCCAGGGAGCAAAGATGCCACAGCAGCGCCGCCGCGCCCATGATGATGCCGAACATCCCCGCCGCCGTGGCCGCCAGCACCAGCGCGAACCGGGACAGGCGCAGCGCAGCGCCCATGTCCTGGCTGGGCATGGTGTAGCCGGCGATGCCCGCCAGGGCCACCACGATCACCGCGATGGGGCTGACCACCTTGGCCTCCACCGCCGACTGGCCCACGATCAGCGCGCCGATGATGCTCACCGTCTGGCCCACCGGGTTGGGCAGCCGCAGCCCCGCCTCCTGCAGCAGCTCGAAGGCCACCAGCAGCCCCAGGATCTCCACCGACGTGGAGAAGGGCACCGACTGCTTCGACTCGATCACGCTCAGCAGCAGCGTGGTGGGCAGCATCTCCGGGTGGTAGGTGGCCACCGCCACGTAAAACGCCGGCAGCAGCAGCGTCATGACGAGGCTCACCCACCGCAGCAGGCGGATGGCCGACCCGGCCAGGAAGTGCTGGGACTCGTCCTCGGTGGTCTTGAGAAATTCCGGGAAGAAGGCCGGCGCCGCGAAGGCCACCGGGATGCCGTCCACGATCACCCCCACCCGCCCCTCCAGCAGCAGGGCCGCGAATTTGTCCGGCCGCTCCGTGTGGATGAGCTGGGGAAAGGGGGAGCGGGGCGCGTCCACAAGGCCGCTGTCCAGGGTGTCCGGCAGGATCGCGCTCTCCGTGTCCAGCGCCTTCAGCCGCCGCAGCATCCTCTCCGGCAGGTCCGCCGCCGCCACCCCCTCCAGCCACATCACCGCCGCCGCGGTCCGGCTCTTCCGGCCCAGGGTGGTCTGGGCCAGCTTCAGCGCCGGGGTGTGCAGCCGGGAGCGGACCAGGGCCGTGTTCACCCGCAGCACCTCCACGAAAGCGTCCTTGCCGCCCTTGACGGATTTCTCTACCGTGGGTTCCTGGACCGATCGGTGCTGTCCGGTCTTTACCTGGAACGCGAAGGCCGTCCCGGAGAACACCAGCGCGCAGTGGCCGCTCACCAGCGCGTC
The DNA here is from genome assembly GCA_947627735.1 of uncultured Oscillospiraceae bacterium. Lineage (GTDB taxonomy): Bacteria > Bacillota > Clostridia > Oscillospirales > Oscillospiraceae > CAJOIG01. The sequence goes on from CANQXG010000014.1 coordinate 56,301, forward strand.
CGCCAGATCGTCCAGGGTGTCCAACCGGCGCATGGAGGGGCCGTATACGCCCCCCTCCGCCAGCCGGGCCTGTACCTCCGCCTCCCGCCCGGTGCCGCCGAAGCGGGCCGGGTCGGTGAGGGGCTTGAGCACCTGCTCCGCCACGTCCGCGCCGGACACCACCCCGTCCAGCCAGCAGGCGTATACCGCCGGCCCCGTTCCCCCGGCGCGGACACGGCGGCTCTCGAGATCGCCGCAGCCGGCAAAGACTTTTTCCGTGTTTTCAGGACTCACAGGCCAGGGATAGCGGGGCGTGACCTCCGGGTGGAAGTCTACATCTTGTGGATATTTTGGCTTTGAATGCAACATGCAGTTAGTCTTCCCGAGGGGCAAATTTTCATGTAAAAATTTTTTCAAAAAACCAAAAAAAGGTGTTGACAAACGGCCTGCCAGGATGGTATATTAGCAAAGCGCCTTGCGGGGGACCGCAGGCGCGGTGTACCTTGTAAATTAAACAATGCAAACAAGC
>CANQXG010000015.1 GCA_947627735.1 uncultured Oscillospiraceae bacterium
GACCATTAGCTCAGTTGGTCAGAGCAGCCGGCTCATAACCGGTCGGTCCGGGGTTCGAGTCCCTGATGGTCCACCACCACGTCAGATTTTTCCTGAAGATGTCGAGGCACAGCAAGCTGTTCCTCTCCATCGGTCAGAAAAAATCTTCCTTTTCCCCAAAAGGCAGGCGTGCCTTTTGGGGACCCTGAATGGGTCGTATCGGTCAGAAAAAATCCTCCTTTTCCACAAAAGGCAGGCGGGCCTTTTGTGGGTTACGAGAGGGTAGAGGGGACGGGCATTTCCGGTCGAAAAACTTCCTCCTCTTTTACAAAAGGCTAGCAACCTTTTGTGGGTTACGAGGGTAATAAGGTGTGGAAAACTTTTGATATAGGGGAATAGCTCAGTTGGCAGAGCGACGGTCTCCAAAACCGTAGGCCGAGGGTTCGAAACCTTCTTCCCCTGCCAGAAGCACGGATCCTTTGATAGGGTCCGTGCTTTTGATATCTTATGATCGAATCGGCGTGCTTCGCATTGACAGGGCGAGAGGCGCATGGTAATATGCTAGCGCATGAAAGCAATACGAAACCGGACGAAAGAAAGGGGACCGAACGCCATGGATAACGTACAGGAACTGCGGGAGAGGACCAATCCCGTATTCAACACAGCCAAGGCCACGCTGCTGCATCTGACCGAGGCCGGCCACGCCGACGCCGCTGTGATGGCGGAGAAGCTTGGTCTGGACCTGGCAGCCGTGACCCACAGCGCCGAGGAGAAAACGGCCATGGGCCAGTCCAACGTCGCCATCGTGGAGCTGCGCTACCGCTCCATGAACGCCTTTATTGAGGCCACCGGCGCAAAGACGATCGTGGACCTGCCCTGCGGCTACACGCCCCGGGCGATGGAGGATTTCATCGCGGATAAGCGCTACATCGCCTGCGACCTGCCGGCGGTGGCGGAAGAGATGGGTCCGCTGGTGGATAAGATGCTGGCCGAGAGAGGCCAGAAGCGGGACGTGGCCTACCACGGCGTGGACGGGACCAACTACGCCTCCCTCCGGGCGGCGCTGGAGGGGGCACAGGGGCCGCTGTGCATCACCACTGAGGGGCTTTTGATGTACCTCACCCAGCCGGAACTGGCCGCGCTGATGGACAACATCCGGCGCATCCTGGAGGAGTTCGGCGGGGTGTGGATCACCCAGGACCCGGAGGTCGGCCGGGTGTACATAGCCATGACCGTGGTGTCCATGAGCAGCGACCCTGCCGCCGCCAAAGCGGCGATGGAGGCCCTGGACGGCGGCGCCGACCTGGGCACGGTCCTCAAGGCCATGGCGGGGGACAAGGGCCGGTCCACGCTGGGCGCGTCCATGAGCACCTTCGGCGGCGAGGCGGATGTGGATTTCAGCAAGGCCATGAACTACCGTCCGGAGCAGGCCGAGGCCGCGGAGAAGGAATCTCTCCGCGCCCACGGTCTGAAGGCGGAACTGACGCCTGTGGCGGAGCGGATGCCGAAGCTGGGGAGCCTGTCGCCGGAAAAGACGGAGCTGGTGCGCCAGGCTATGGAGCGCATCAACCTGTGGACCATCACCCCGGACAGGACCACGCTGCTGCATGTGACCGACGGGGGCGGCGACGGCTTCGGCGTGTCCGTCAAGGCCCGGGACGGGGTCATGGACGTGGCTCTGCGGGGCCGGGTGGACTCCCTCACCGCGCCGGAGTTCCTGGCCGCCTATGAAAAGGCTGCCGGGGCCATGGACCTTACCGACGTGCATGTGGACATGTCGAAACTGGACTACATCTCCTCGGCGGGGCTGCGGGTGCTGCTGATGATGGTCAAGGCGGTGCAGCAGGGCCATGTGTCTGTGTCCGGGGCCAATGAAACGATCCGGGACATCCTGACCCAGACGGGTTACGCCGATATGCTGACGATGGCATAATAGAAGAAACAATAGGTCGATGCCAAAAAGCACGGGTCCGTATGGACCCGTGCTTTTGCGCTTATGTGTCTTTTCAGATCTTCATGCACACGTCCCAGGCGTTCCAGATGACGTTGCGGAGGTTGCCCCAGGACACGCACGTGCCCACCCGGTGGATGTTCTTGTCCTCCTCCCCCAGGGGGGCGGGCAGGAAGCCCACGGCGTTGACCACGCTGTCGCAGGCCAGATCAAAGGTCTTGCCGTCCTTGCCCTTCACGGTGACGGCCCCGTCCCGGATGTCGGTGATGGTGGAATTAAGGTACACCGGCACCTTCCGGAAGGCCAGCACGTCCCGGAGGAAGGAGCTGTTGGCCAGGCACGTGCCCGGGGCGGTGATCAGGTCATTTGCCATCTCCACGATCACCGGATGCCGGCCCTGGAGGCTCAGCTCATAGGCCGCCTCGCAGGCGGACTGGCCGCCGCCCAGGAACACCACCTTGTCGCCGGCGCCCTCGCCCAGCAGCAGCTGGGTGAAGGAGATGGTCTTTTCAAAGCCGGGGATGGGGAGGGTCTTGGCTTTGGAGCCGGTGCAGACGATCACCTCGTCGAACTCGCCGATGAGGGAGGCGGGGTCGGCCACGGGCGTGTTCAGGCGGATCTCCACGCCGGCCTTGTCCAGCTCCCGGGCGTACCAGTCCAGCAGCCGCTTGTCCGCGTCCTTGAAGGACATGGCCGCCGCGGTGATGTACAGCCCGCCCAGCTTGTCGTCCTTTTCAAAGAGCACCGGCGTGTGGCCCCGCTTTTTCAGCACCAGGGCGCACTCCATGCCGCCGATGCCGCCGCCGATCACGGCCACCTTCTTGGGCGTTTTGGCGGGGACGAGCTTATACTTTTTGCTCTGCATGGTGGGCGGGGTCAGGGCGCAGCGGGCCAGGTGCAGGGCGTCGGGCAGGCTCTGGGTGTTGGCCGTGCCCTCGCTCTTGGCGAAGTTGAAGCAGCCGTTGTGGCAGCCGATGCAGGGCTTGATGTCCTGCTCCCGGCCCTCCATCAGCTTGGTGACCCACTGGGGGTCCACCAGGTTCTGGCGGGCGGTGCCCATGGCGTCCAGGCGGCCGGCGGCGATCTCCGCCGCGGCGGTGGCCGGGTCCATCTTGCCGGCGCACACCACGGGCATGTCCGTGAACTGCTTGATGTGCTCCACCTCGGCCAGGTTGCAGTTCTTGCCCATGTACGTGGGCGGGTGGGGCCAGTACCAGGCGTCGTATGTGCCGTTGTCGCAGTTGAACATGGCGTAGCCCGCGTCCTGCAGGTATTTGATGGCCCGCTCCGACTCGGCCATGTCCCGGCCAAACTCGGTGAACTCCTCGCCGGGCACGGCGCCCTGGCCGAAGCCCTTGGTCTTGCTCACCACCGAGTAGCGCAGGGCCACGGGGAAGTCGTCGCCGCAGTATTTGTGGATGCACTGGACGATCTCCACGGGGAAGCGGTAGCGGTTTTCAAAGCTGCCGCCGTAGGCGTCCGTGCGGTAGTTCATGTTGGCGATGGTGAACTGGTCCAAGAGATACCCCTCGTGGACCGCGTGGATCTCCACGCCGTCCACGCCGGCCTGGCGCAGCAGCTTTGCCGTCCGGCCGAAGGCGTCCACCATCTCCTGGATCTCCTCTATGGCCAGAGGCCGGCTCTTCAGCTCCGGATACCAGCGGTTGGGGGTCTCCGAGGCGGAGGCGCAGGCGTACTCGATGTCCAAAAAAGGCTTGGCCACCGTGCCCAGGGCCTTGTGCTTAAGCATCTTCACCATCAGGTCATTGATGGCCATGGACCGGCCAAAGCCGGCGGCCAGCTGGATGAACAGCTTCGAGCCGGTCTTGTGGAACTCCGGCAGCCACTTCTCCAGGTCCCGGAACATCTTCTCGTTTTTATACAGCCACCGCCGGCCCATGGTGTCCCGCACGCACTGCATGCCCGGCAGCACCAGGCCCACGTTCTCCTGGGCCCGGTTCAGGATGTGATGGGCGGCCTCCTTGTCGAAGTGGCAGGGCTCCAGCCAGCCGAACAGGCTGGTGCCGCCCATGGAGCACTGGACGATGCGGTTTTTGATCTCCACGTCCCCGATCTTCCAGGGGGTGAACAGCGGCGCGTATTTTTGATCCATCATATCATTGTACCTCACGCAACGGTCACGGTGCCGTCGGCGGCCACCGTGATGGTCATGCCCGTCTGCACATACTGCAAAAACTCGTCCCCCAGCTGGTCCACCACGGGCATGCTCACATCCGTCCACACGTCCCCCAGAATGGCCCCGGAGGCGGCCAGGGAGTCGATGTGCTTGGAAAAGAGCATACACGCCGGCTGCCGGCCCATGGCGCAGGCGGCGTAGAGCACCATGCCGCCGGTGGTGGAGCCGATGGTCATGGGCAGGCACAGGGCCTTGCCCGCCATGGGCTTTTTATACAGGTCCGGGTTGTTCTGGTCGCCGCACTTGACCTTCTTGTCGCCGAACATCAGCGCCATCTGGTAGCTGGCCAGGGTGTTGAAGCCGCCGTGGCTGACGAGGGCCTCGGCTGTGCATGTGCCGGGCACCACGGCGCGGCCTTTGAACTGTTTCATTTTGCGCCCTCCTTGCCGGTGATGATGTCCAGGATGTCCGCCTCGGTGTAGTACCGGGCGCTGGTGTATGTGCGCAGCTTGTTGGAGGAGGTGATGACCGCCTTGCTCTTGCAAAGGGGGTTATTCATGTACATCAGCGGGCAGATGTAGCTGACCACCACGCCGGTCCTGGCAAGCCTCGCGGCGTAGGGGGTCTTTTCAAACTCCCGGATCACCGCCGTGGGCGCGGTGAACACCGTGGGCACCGCCACCTGCTGCCGGCCGGCGGCCTGCAGGCCCGCCTCCACCGCGTCCGTCCAGTCCTTAAGCTGGGTCAGGGACATGTGGGGGCAGCCGACGAAGCACAGCTTGGGCGCGGCGGAGGGATCCTTCCAGATCACGGGGTAGTTCCGCCGGACCTCCTCCAGGGTATCGTCGTCGATGACCCATGTCTGAGCACCCTCGGCGATGAGGCTCTCGCCCATGTCCACCGCCTCCGGGGTCAGATGCTCGATGTGGTAAAGGCCCACCGCGCCGTTGGAGGCGGTGGCCGCGCCGAAGTCCTTCAGATAGTCCTTCGCCGCGTCGTTGAGCTGCGTGCCCAGCCAAGGCTCCATGCCCCGGATGTAGGGCACGTCCTCCATCACCTTCATGCCGATGGCGGAACCCAGCAGCTGAGGCTCGGGGCGGTTTTTGCACCGCACGTCGATGACCCAGGTGGCCTTGCGGCCCTCGTCGGTGAGAAGGCCGAACTCCGGCACGAACCCGGCGATGGAACCCATGATCTCGATGATGCCGGAGTTGCGGTTGCACCGGGCGCCCAGCACGGAGTTTGCGTACACCACCGCCGAGGACTCCGCCCAGGACAGCGCCTCGCCCCGCTTGGGCGTGTTGCCCACCTCGTCCATGTAGCAGGTGCAGGTGTACCCGTCGTCGCCGGTGACGCCCAGCTTGTCCAGCTGGGATTCGTAACGGGCCTGCTGGTTGTACATGAATTTCTTAAAGACCAGGTTCTCCAGGAAGGAGGCCGGGACGTTGTCGTCCAGGGGCCGGGGATCGGCGGTGAACCGCTGCCCCTGGGGCAGGTCCCCGCTCAGAAGGGTGTCGTACAGATCGTAGATCGGCTTCATCACTCCCAGGCCGAAGCTGATCACCGTGTGGCCGTACTGGCTGGTCACCGGCACCATGCGCTCGGCCCCGAAGGTCTCGCCGTACATGACCAGGGTCTTGACCACCTTGGCCATCACGTCGCCCCGCTTGCCGTCCAGCAGAGCCTGCTGCTCATCTGTCAGGATCATAAGACCACCTCTCTTAAATTTGACAAGTTATATAAATTATACAAGAATATGTCCCTGTAGTCCAGCGGTATTTGCAAGTATTTCTCATTATTTTTCCATTTAGTGGCAGAAATAAGTTGTGCGCGGCCCGTTCGTATGGTATCATGTGGTTAGAAACGATGAAAAGGAGGGGCCTTATGGACATATTACAGAGGCTCAACAGCGCGCCTGTGTACCTCATCTGCGGGACCATCGTGGCCTTTGTGGCGGCGGTGTGCGTGGTGTTTATGGTGCGGGCCTGGCGGGCCGGGGTGGCCATCGGGATGGACAGGACGAAGATGAAGCGGGCCATCACCGCCAGCGCCACCTTCTCCGTGCTGCCCAGCGTGGGCATCCTGCTGGGGGTCATCGCCCTGTCGGGGAGCCTGGGCACGCCCTGGCCCTGGCTGCGGCTGTCGGTGATCGGCGCGCTGCACTATGAAACGCAGGTGGCCCAGGCGGCGGCGGAGCAGGTGGGCATGGGCACCCTGTCCGCGGCGTCGATGACGCCCTCCGGCTTTGCCACCATCGCGCTGCTGATGAGCGTGTGCATCATGTGGGGCATGGTGCTGAGCGTGTTTTTCAACAAGCGCTACACGAAAAAGCTGGGCGCCGGCGCCGGGGAGGGCAAGTCCGGCGGCTTCGGCGACCTGGCCATGACGGCCATGTTCATCGGCCTGGTCAGCGCCTACATCGGCAGCTACGTGGGCGGGTTCATCTCCGGGGGAGGGCTGTTCTCCTTCGGCGGGGACTGGACGCCCCTGGTGGTGGTCGCGGCGGCGTGCCTGGCCATGGCGGGGTGCGTGTATCTGAGCGAGAAGAAGAACATGGCCTGGCTGGACAGCTTTTCCATCGCCGGGAGCATGATCGTGGGCATGGCGGCGGCGGTGCTGGTCGGCGCCGTGGCGTGAGGAGGTGCGGATATGAACGAAAAGACCGTATTTGAAAGCTACAACCGCCGCACCCATGTGATCGGACGGGCCGTCACCACCGTGACGCTCATCATGCTGGTGGGCGCGCCCTTCCTCATCGGCGGGGTGCTGGGGGCCATGCCCGATCTGGGGGCCGTGGCCCGGGCATTCTTGTCCGTGGGCCTGGTGTGGACGGTGAGCAGCGTGGTGGAGTTTCTGGTGTACACCCCCATGCTGGGGGCCGGGGGAGGATACCTGGCGTTCATCACCGGCAACCTCATCAACATGAAGATCCCCTGCGCCGTCAACGCCCGGGACATGGTGGGGGCCAAGACCGGCACGGCGGAGAACGAGATCATCTCCACGCTGTCCATCGCCACGTCCAGCCTGGTGACCATCCTGGTGCTGGCGCTGGGGGTGCTGCTGCTGGCGCCGCTGCAGCCGGTGCTCCAAAGCCCGGTGCTGCGCCCGGCCTTCGACAACGTGGTCCCGGCCCTGTTCGGGGCCATGGCCTACCGGTATTACAGGAAGAACATGGACGTGGCCCTGGCGCCCCTGGTGCTGATGAGCGCGCTGTTCATCTTCGTGCCCAGCCTCACCGGGTCCACCAGCTTCATGGTGATCCCCTCCGGCGGCATCGCCATCGCCATCGCGTACCTGCTGTATAAAAAAGGAAGGAAGGGGGCCGCCCGATGAAGACGTTTCTCATCCTGCTGGGCTGTGTGCTGGGCATCGTCCTGGCGCTGGTGCTCATCGCAGTGGTGCGCACGCTGCTGACGCCGGCGAAGAAGTCCGAGTATGCGCCGCCGCCCGCGGACGGCGAAGCCATGGCCCTGGCAGAGAAGCTGGCGAAGATGGTCCGGTGCCGGACTGTGTCCCAGCCGGGGCAGACAGACCTCGGCGCCTTTTCCCAGCTGCAAAAGACCATGGAGGAGCTGTTCCCCCTGGTCCATGAGAAGCTGGAAAAAACCGTCATCGACGGCAACCTGCTGTTTTACTGGAAGGGCAAGAGCCGGGAAAAGCCCATCCTGCTGATGAGCCATCAGGACGTGGTCCCGGCGGAGGGACCCTGGACCCACGAACCCTTTGCCGGGGAGATCTCCGACGGGCGGGTGTGGGGCCGGGGCGCGGCAGACACCAAGTGCTCGCTGATGGCCTTCTTCCAGGCGGTGGAACAGCTCCTGGCGGAGGGGTTCCAGCCCGCCTGCGACGTGTATTTGGCCAGCTCCTGCACGGAGGAGTGGGGCGGCGACGGCGCGCCCAAGATCGTCGGGGAGCTGCAAAAGCGGGGCGTGGAGCTGTTTCTGCTCTGCGACGAGGGCGGCGCCATCATCTCCGAACCCATCGGCGGCGTCCACGGCAACTTCGCCATGGTGGGGGTGTTTGAAAAGGGCAAGGCCAACGTGCGCTTCACCGCCCGCAGCGGAGGCGGCCACGCCAGCGCCCCGGGGAAGAACACCCCGGTGGACCGGGTGGCGGCCTTCGTGCACAGCATGCAGACCCGCTCCCCCTTCCGGAAGAAATTCCTGCCGGAGGTCACGGCCATGTTTGGCCGCCTGGCCCCTTACGCCCCCTTCGGGCTGCGGCTGGTGCTGGGGAACCTGTGGCTGTTCGGGCCGATCCTGAAGCCCATCCTGCCCTCCATCAGCGCCCAGGCGGGTGCCATGCTCCAGACCACGGCGGCGTTCACGGTGCTGTCCGGCTCCGAGGCATATAATGTGCTGCCCCAGGAGGCCTCCGTGGGGGTCAACATGCGCTTCATCCCCCACCAGGGGGAGAAGGAGAGCCTGGCGCTGATCGAGGCCCGGGCGGAGAAGTTCGGCCTGGAGATGGAGGTGCTGCTCAGCAATGACTTCTCCCCGCTGGTAGACATCCGCGGCGAGGCCTATCAGCTGGTGGAGCGGGTCATCGGCCAGACCTTCCCGGGCCTGCCCGTGAGTCCCTATGTGATGACCGGGGCCACGGACGCCTATTTCTACCGGGACATCTGCCCCAGCTGCATCCGCTTCGCGCCGGTGGTGTTCGGCCCGGAGCAGATGAAGGGCATGCACGGGCTGGACGAGTGCGTGGACGTGAACTGCCTGCCCGGCGCGGTGGCGTTTTACGAGAACCTGATCCGCGCCCAGGGCTGAGAGAGGATAAAATAAGAGCCGGCTGTCGTAAGACAGCCGGCGTGTTTATCTTGTTGTGCGCTCACAGTCCGGCGGCGAACATACGGGCCTTTTCCTCCGCCCGGGCCAGGAGCGGCTCCGGGTCCGGGACCATGTCCAGTCCCTCCGCCGCGATGCAGGTGTACGCCCCGAAGCCGAAGAAGGCGCTCATGGCCTGCATGTACCGGCTGCCCTGCTCCAGGGGGGCGAGGGCGTCATTGTCATAGGCGCCGCCCCGGGTGGTCAGAAAGACCAGGTGCCGGCCCCGGCACATGCCGCGCAGGCCGTCGTCCAGGGTCTGGAAGGTGACGCCGGAAACGCTGACGTTTTCGATGTATACTTTCAAAATGGCGGGAAAGCTCAGATCCCAGAAGGGGGCGGCCACCACCACCTCATCTGCGGCGGCGAACTGCCGGGCATAGCGGAGCATATCGTCGTCCAGCTTGCCCCGTGCCAGCAGCGCGTCCCGTACCCGGAGCGTTTCAGCCGTCAGGGGCATAAGGCCCTCCTTGGCCGGGTCCACTACCGTCACCCGGTATTTATCCCCGTCCAGGCCGGACAGGAATGCCCGGGCCAGCCGGGCCGTCCGGGACTGCCCGCCCCGCACGCAGCAATCCACCAGAAGCACTTCCCGCATATGTCCTATCCTTTCTCCGCGGCCATGGGCGGCCGCTCACCCGATTATAATCGACCCGCGCCCCGTTTGCAAGGGCCGCGAACGCGCCGGGGAGGGAGGGCACTTGATTTTCCACGGGCAATGGGAGTATAATGCCTGTACCAACTTTTAGAAAAGAGGGATCTTATGCTGCACAAAAAGATCGCGGAGCTGCTGAATCAGCAGGTCAACAAGGAGCTGTATTCGGCCTACCTCTACCTGGACTTCGCCAACTACTACGCCGACGAGGGACTGGACGGGTTCGCCCACTGGTATGAGGTCCAGGCCCAGGAGGAGCGGGACCACGCGTTCATGATCCGCCGGTACCTGCTCAACAGCGGCGAGAAGGTGGAGTTCCTGCCCATCGACAAGCCCGACAAGGTGTTCAAGGACCACATGGGTCCCCTGGAGGCCGGCTATGCCCATGAGCAGTACGTCACGGGCCTTATCACCGACATCTACCACGAGGCCTTCGGCCAGAAGGACTACAAGACCATGCAGTTCCTGGACTGGTTCATCAAGGAGCAGGGCGAGGAGGAGACCAACGCCGACGACATGGTCAAGAAGATGAAGCTCTTCGGCGGCGACGCCAAGGGCCTGTATGCCCTGAACCAGGAGCTGGCGGGGCGGGTGTATGCCCCCTCCGCCACCGGCCCCGCCATGTGAGCGCGGCCGCGGAAAGCGAATGGCGCCTGCGGTGTCCTGTGCACCGCGGGCGTTTTATTTTTCTTGCGCCGGCAGGCGCGATGGTATATGATGGGGACAGCTTATAAGACGGGAGCGGACATATGGCACAGGTATCGATCGTATCCTGCCCGGACTATACGCCCCATGCGTGCCGGGAGGCGCTGCTGGCGGCGCTTGGCCCCATCGGCGGGCTGGATTTCGTAAAGCAGGGCATGCGCGTGGCCGTCAAGGCCAACCTGGTGAGCTTCTTAAAGCCGGAGGCGGGGGCCACCACCCACCCGGTGCTGCTGGCGGAGCTGACGAAGCTTTTGAAGGAGCGGGGCGCGGCCAGCGTGGTCATCGGTGACAGCCCCGGTGGGCTGTTTACGGCGGCGTATGTGAAGAACGTCTACCGGGCCGCGGGGATGCATGAGGCGGAGGCCGCCGGGGCGGAGCTGAACATGGACTTCTCCCAGAAGGAGGCGGACGATCCCGCCGGGCGCGTGGCGAAGCACTTCACCTACACCGGCTGGCTGGACGGCTGCGACGCCATCGTGGACTTCTGCAAGCTGAAAAGCCACGGCATGATGGCCATGACCGGCGCGGCCAAGAACATGTTCGGCTCCATCCCCGGCACCATGAAACCGGAGTATCACTATAAATACCCCAACGCCGCAGACTTTGCCCGGATGATCGTGGACCTGGACGAGTATTTCAAGCCCGTGCTCTCCATCGCCGACGCGGTGGTGGGCATGGACGGCAACGGCCCCACCATGGGCAAGGCCAAGCATATGGGATTTCTGGCTGCGTCCCGGTCGCCCCACATGCTGGACCTGGCGTGCGCGGAGCTGATCGGTCTGGGGCGGGAGGACGTGCCCACCCTGGAGGCGGCCCGGGAGCGGGGCCTCATCCCCGACAGCTGGAAAGAGCTGGACATCGCCGGGGACATGGAGTCGTTCCGGGTGCGGGATTTCAATAACATCCGCACCAAGAGCGACGTGGTGTTCTTCGGCGAGATGCTCCTGGGGGAGGGCAGCAGCCCCTTCAAGCGGGCCTTCGGCAAGCTGATGCAAAAGGCCCTCAGCTCCCGGCCCAATGTGGCGCCGAAGGAGTGCGTGGGCTGCGGCCAGTGCGCCAGCATCTGCCCCGCCAAGGCCATCACCATGGAGCAGAAACTGCCCCGCATCGACAGGAGCAAGTGCATCCGCTGCTTCTGCTGCCAGGAGTTCTGTCCCAAGGGGGCCATGAAGGTGGCCAGGCCGCCCATCGCCCGGCTGCTGAACCGATAAGGAGGGCAAAAATATGTATTTTGATACCCATGCCCACTATGACGACGAGTGGTTCGACGCCGACCGGGAGGCGCTGATCGCTTCCCTGCCGGCCGCCGGGGTGGACCTGGTGGTGAATGTGGGCTGCAACGAGGCCACCAGCGAAGCGTCCATCGCCCTGGCCCACAAATATCCCTTCGTCTACGCCGCCGTGGGCTGGCACCCCCATGACGCTCAGAGCTGGACGGCGGACAGCGCCGACATGATCCGCGCCTGGGCGAGGGATGAAAAGGTGGTGGCCATCGGGGAGATCGGGCTGGACTACCACTACGATCTGGCCTGGAAGCAGACCCAGCAGGAGGTGCTGGAGGCGCAGTTGTGCCTGGCCGAGGAGCTGGGCCTGCCTGTGGTCATCCACGACCGGGAGGCCCACGGCGACTGCATGGACATCCTCCGCCGGCATCCCAGCGTGCGGGGGGAGTTCCACTGCTACTCCGGCAGCGCCGAGATGGCCAAAGAGATCCTGTCCTGGGGCTGGTACCTGGGCTTCAACGGGGCCATCACCATGCAGGGCGCCCGGCGGGCGCTGGAGGTGCTGGAGAGCATGCCCACGGACAGGATGCTGCTGGAGACGGACTGCCCCTACCTGGCCCCCATGCCCCGGACGGACGGCAAGCGCAACGACTCCCGGAAGCTGCCCCGAGTGGCGGAGGTGATCGCCCAGGTGCGGCACACCAGCCCGGAGCTGGTGGCGAAGGTGTGCATGGAAAACGGAAAGCGGTTCTTCGGGATCGAATGAACATCCGGGAGGACAGACCGCCCGGATATTTTTGTTGACAAATTAGTCTATCGATGATAGACTAACGATGGGTCTATTGAGAATAGACCACAACGGTCCGAGGAGGCATGGCCATGGAGGACGGGAAACTGGGGACCGTGGAGACACGGTTCGCGGACATCATATGGGAGCGCGCGCCCCTGCGCTCGTCGGAGCTGGTGGCCCTGGCGGCCCGGGAGCTGGGGTGGAAGAAGTCCACCACCTACACGGTGCTGAAAAAGCTGTGCGGACGGGGGCTGTTTTCCAACGACGGCGGCACGGTCACGGCCCGGATGAGCCGGGAGGCGTATTACGCCCAGCGGGGGGAAAAACTGGTGGAGGAGGCCTTTCAGGGGTCTCTGCCCGCCTTCATCGCGGCCTTCACCGCCCGCAGGGGCCTGACGGCAGCGGAGGCGGAGCAGATACGCGCCCTCATCGACGACTACCGGCGGGAGGGGACGAAATGATAGCGCTGTTTCTGCGCATCGTGCGCACGGGCCTGACCGCCGGGTGGCTCATGGCCGCGGCCATACTGGTCCGGTGGCTTTTCCGCGGCGCGCCCAAGTGGACGCGGGGCCTGCTGTGGGCGCTGGTGGCGGCGCGGCTGCTGATGCCGGCGCCGATATACAGCGCCGTGAGCCTGATCCCGCCCCCGGCGGAGCAGACCGTGGAGGCGTATACCTCCCCGGAGGGGGTGCGGGTGCTGGACCAGGTCCTGCCCCAGATCGGGTTTGAAACGCTGCGGGACCGGGAGGCCAACGCCTGGGAGCGGGAAAACGGCGGGCACGTGTTCGTCAGCCACTCCGCCCCCGCCAGCGCCTATCTTGCCATCACATGGGTGGCGGGCATGGCCGCGATGGCGCTGTACGCGCTGATCGGCTATGCGCGCCTGCGCCGGCGGGTGCGGACCGCCGCCCGGCTGGAGGGGCGGGTATGGGTCTCGGACAGGATCGGCTCGCCGTTCCTGCTGGGGCTTATCCGGCCACGGATATACGTGCCCGCGTCCCTGGCGCCGCCGGCGCTGGACCATGTGCTGGCCCATGAGCGGGCACATCTGCGGCGGGGCGACCACGTGTGGAAGGCGCTGGGCTACGCCCTGCTGACGGTGTACTGGTTCCAGCCTTTGGCGTGGGTGTGCTACGGCCTTTTCTGCCGGGACGTGGAGCTGGCCGGCGACGAGGCGGCGACACGGGACCTGGATCAGGAGGGCCGGGCGGCCTACGCCCAGGCGCTGCTGGACTGCGCCGGGCCTGTCCGGGGCGCGGGGGCGTGCCCGCCGGCCTTTGGCCGGTCCGATGTGAAGGGCCGGGTGAAGGCGGTGCTGGGGTACAAAAAACCAGCCCGGTGGCTGGCCGGGCTGGCGATAGCGGTGTTTTTGGCGGCGGGGGTCTGCTTTATGACCAGTCCCCGGACGGAAAACCAGTGGGATACCTTCATCGTGCTCCACTGGACAAATGATCCTGTCCGGCAGGCCGATCCGGCGCAGTCCAGCCCGGTCACGGACACGGGCGCGGTGAAATAGCAAAAGCGGGGAGCAAGTGCTCCCCGCTTTTTTCAGTCGAACATCCTTCGGTTGTAGTAGCACTTGTCTAGCACCGTGGACAGCTCCATCAGCACGCTGTTCATCCCGTCGCTGCGGTAGGGGGCCACGGGGGTGTGGACCGTCATGTCCTCCGATTGGCGGTAGGGGATGGACACCCGCACCGACGTGCCCGTCCCGGGCCGGCTCTCCAGGATCACCGTGCCCCCGTGGCGCTCGGCGATGCCCCGGGTGATATACAGTCCCAGGCCCGCCCCGGCGGCGGGGTCGGTATCGTCGGCGCCGGGATAGCGGCAGAAGGCGCCGGCCAGCTGCTCCTGGCTCATGCCGCTGCCCGGGTCCTGGACCGCCAGGATGAACCGGTCGCCCCGGCGGGACAGCTCCACCCGGATGGTGTCCCCCTCCCGGCAGTGGAGCAGGCTGTTGGTCATCAGGTTCAGCAGCATGATCTCCAGCAGGTCCCGGTCGGCCAGCGTCAGGTGCAGCCCCTCCTCGGCCCGGAACAGGACCGACACGCCCCGGCTCTCGCTGAGCCGGCCCACCGTGTCGCACAGCTCCCGGCACAGCACCGTCAGGTCTGTCACCCGGGGGATGAAGGGCAGATCGTTCTCCGCCACCCCCGCCGCCAGGGTCATGTGCCGGCAGGCCCGGAGCATCCGGTAATACTCCCGGTACAGTATGGCGCTGGTCTCCCGCAGGGCGGGATCGGCCTCGGCCTTGGTGCGGCCCACCAGCGCGTCGATGGCAAGGCGGGCGGACATCAGGCTTCCCGATAGCTCCTGCAGCGCCCGGGCGGAGGCCCCCGCCTGGGGGGCGGGTTCCTCCCGCAGACGGGTGCACACGCACACCGTCAGCCCCTCCAGGCGCACCACCGACAGGTTCACCCGCCGTCCGCCCGCCCGGGCGGAGGCGATGAAGCGCTCCGACGGCTCGGACAGGATGTGCTCCGGCATCGCGTCCGCCGCGGGGGAACCGGCCTCCACCCCGAACAGGGCGGCGGCAGGCGGGTTGACAAATACCACCGTGCCATCCCGGTCGATGCCCAGGACCGGGTCGCGGCTCATCTCGAACAGCGCTCTCAGCGCGTCCGGCAGTATGCTCATATCTTTACCCATACCCTCTGTTTATGTGCCTGCGGCGGGGCATATTCGTGGACGGACCGCCTGTGGACACGCCGATATCATAGCAGAAACAGTCGAAAAGTGCAATCCCCACAGGGCGGGGCGGGGGACAATATGGCAAGTGTGCAAAATAATCATGGGAAATGCCTCTTTTTTTCAAATAATGCTGGAAATGGCGGAGGGATTGGTGTATAATGCCCATGGTCGGCCATCGGACGGGAGAGAGAAGAAGGCCGGCACACGAAAGAACAAATTCTTTTAGGAGGATATAAAAATGGTCAAAATTGGTGTCAATGGTTTCGGTCGTATCGGCCGGCTGGTCTTCCGCGCCGGCTGCGAGCGCGGCGATGTGGATTTCGTGGGCGTCAACGCTCCCGACAAGACCCCCGCTCAGCTGGCGCATTCTCTGAAGTATGACACGGTCCACGGCTGCTTCAAGGGCACTGTGGAGTATGACGACAGCCACCTGATCGTCAACGGCAAGAAGATCCCCCTGCTCAACAGCCGCAAGCCCGCCGAGCTGCCCTGGAAGGCCCTGGGCGCGGAGTACGTGCTGGAGTGCACCGGCAAGTTCCTGACCACTGAGAGCGTCCAGGATCACCTGGCCGCCGGCGCCGAGGTCGTGGTCCTGTCCGGCCCGTCCAAGGACTCCACCCCCATGTTCGTCATGGGCGTCAACAACGACAAGTACACCACCGACCTGAAGGTGGTCTCCAACGCCTCCTGCACCACCAACTGCCTGGCTCCTCTGGCCAAGGTCATCAACGACAACTTCGGCATCGTCGAGGGCCTGATGACCACCGTGCACGCCGCTACCGCCAGCCAGAACATCGTGGACAACTTCAACAAGAAGAGCCTGCGCCTGGCCCGCAGCTGCTTCGACAACATCATCCCCACCACCACCGGCGCCGCCAAGGCCGTGGGCAAGGTCATCCCCGAGCTGCAGGGCAAGCTGACCGGCATGGCCATGCGTATCCCCGCCGGCGACGTGTCCGTGGTCGACCTGACCTGCCGGCTGGAGAAGTCCGCCACTTATGACGAGATCTGCGCCGCCGTCAAGGCAGCCGCCGAGGGTCCCATGGCCGGCGTGCTGTATTACTGCGAGGACGAGTGCGTCAGCCAGGACTTCCGCACCAACCCCCACACCTCCATCTTCGACGCCAAGGCCGGCATCGCGCTGAACGGCAACTTCGTCAAGCTGATCGCCTGGTACGACAACGAGTGGGGTTATTCCAACAAGATGCTGGACCTGACCAAGTATATCGACTCCGTCCGGCACGGCAAGTAATCCCGTTTTCCTCACAGGGGCGGCGCGAGCCGCCCCTGTGCTTTGTCGGCCTGCGGGCCGGTTCATCATATAAGATATCCCCGCATATATTCGTTTATCCAGCACAGGCAAGGAGCATCTATGGCTGAAAAGAAGGGACAAAACTTTCTCCACGGTGCGGCCATCTACACGGTGGGCATTATCCTGGTGAAAATACTGGGCGCGGTGTACAAGATCCCGCTGGGGAACATCCTTGGGAACGTCGGCTATGCCCACTTCGGCATGACCTACCGTATCTACAACTTCTTCCTCACCATCTCCACCGCCGGCTTCCCCGTGGCCATGAGCCGCCTCATATCGGAGTCCGACTCTCTGGACCGGGAAAACCAGGTCTACCGGGTGTTCCGGGTAGGCATATGGAGCTTTTTGGCGCTGGGCGCGGCGGGCACGGCTGTGATGATGGCCTTCCCCGCGGAGATGGCGGCGCTGGCCGGCGACGTGCAGGCGGCCCGGTCCATCTTCGTCATGGCACCCAGCGTGCTTCTGGTGTGCGTCACGGCGACCTACCGGGGCTATGCCCAGGGCCACGCCGACATGATCCCCACCACCGTCAGCCAGGTGATCGAAACAGGCGTGAAGGTGCTGGTGGGCCTGGGGTGCGCCGGGTGGCTGTATAAGAGCGGCTACGGCATGGATGTCTGCGCGGCAGGCGCCATACTGGGCACCACCGTCAGCTCCCTGGCCGCCATGCTCTACATGCAGCTGGCGGTCCACCGCAAGTATCAGGTCAGGCCCGGCCCGGAGGCGAAGGATGTGCCGGAGTCCCACAAGAAGATCCTGTGGGACCTGATCCGCATCGGCATCCCCATCACCATCTCCACCTCCATCATGAGCGTGATCCAGCTGCTGGACGGGGTCATCACACTCAACCAGCTCCAGCACGCCGCCGGGTACAACGACATCGCGGCCAGCACCCTGTTCGGGGTGTATGACAAGGCCATGACGGTGTACAACGTCCCCAGTTCTTTCGTGGTGCCCTTCCTGGCCAGCGTGGTCCCGGCGGTGGCCGCCGCCCGGGTGCGCAACGCCCGGGAGGAGGTGTGCGCCACCGCCGAGAGCGCCATGCGCATGTGCACGCTGGTGTGCCTGCCCATGGCCATCGGCATGGCGGTGCTGGCCCAGCCCTGCATGGCGGTGCTCTATCCCGAGGCGTCGAGCCAGGGTCCGATGCTGCTGTTCGAGCTGGGCATCACCTGCTATTTCATGACCATGAGCCTGATGACCAACTCCATCCTCCCGGCCAACGGCAACGAGCGGCTGCCCCTGGTGGCCATCGTGCTGGGCGGGCTGACAAAGGTGGTCGTCACCTACGTGCTGGTGGGCAATCCCCGGGTGAACATCTACGGCGCGCCTCTGGGGACGCTGTGCTGCTACCTGGTGATGCTGGGCGTGAACCTGTACAACATGGCCCGGCACATGGCCCGGCCCATGAACCTGTGGCGGATCGCAGGCCGGTCCGGCGTCAGCTGCGCCGTCATGGCCGTGGCGGCCTGGGCGGTGTGGAACCTGCTGCACGGGGTGATGGGCGGTCTGGGCGGTTCCGTCGCCGGACGGCCTCTGAGCCTGCTGGTGCCCTTTGCCCTGGCGGTGATGACGGGCGTGGTGGTGTACTTCGTCATGGCCATCGCCCTGCGGGCCATCACCCTGGAGGACATGAAGCTGTTCCCCAAGGGGGAGAGGATCGCGAAAAAGCTGCATATCCGCTGAAAAATGACGGGAAAACCCCGGTATTTGAAGGATTTGTTGAATTTGATACTTGCAGAGGGCCAGAATATATGGTAAATTTTCAGTACAAGGAAAAATACGGTCTGGAAGACTTCCGCGCCATCATGGCCATCCTCCGGGGGGAGGACGGCTGCCCCTGGGACCGGGTGCAGACCCATCAGTCCATCCGCCGCGATCTGCTGGAGGAGGCCTATGAGACCGCTACCGCCATCGACAGCGGCGATATGGAGAACCTTCTGGAGGAACTGGGCGACCTGCAGATGCAGGTCTTGTTTCACGCCCAGATCGAGCAGGAGCGGGGCGGCTTCACCTTCGAGGACATATGCGATGGCGCCTGCAAGAAGCTGATCCGCCGCCATCCCCATGTGTTCGGCAAGATGGAGCTGGACACCCCGGAGCAGGTGCTGGCCGCCTGGGACGAGGTGAAGCGCCAGGAGAAGGACCAGAAGACCACCGCCCAGGAGATGCAGAGCGTGGCGGCGGGGCTGCCGGCCCTGTGGCGGGCGGAGAAGGTCCAGAAGAAGGCGAAGAAGGACGGCTTCGACTGGCCCGATTGGCAGGGCGCCCGGGACAAGCTGGGCGAGGAGATCGGCGAGCTGGACGAGGCTCTCGCCTCCGGCGAGCGGATCGAGGAGGAGCTGGGCGACGTGCTGGCCGCGGCGGTGAACCTGGCCAGACTTCTGAAGATCGACCCGGAGCGCGCCCTCAACGGCTCCACCGACCGGTTCATCCGCCGGTACAGCCGGATGGAGGAGCTGGCCCGGGAAAAGGGACAGGCCCTGCTGGAGATGGATCTGGACAGCCAGGAACTGCTTTGGCAGCAGGCAAAACGGGAAGAATGAATCTGTGAAGACCCGCGTGAAGCGGCTATAATAACACAAAAGAGGCGGAAACCACGCCAAAAAATCAGGAGGTAAGAAAATGAACAAGGCAGAACTCATCGCGGCTGTTGCGGAGAAGGCCGGACTTTCCAAAAAGGACGCTGAGCTGGCGGTCAACGCCGCTGTGGAGACCATCACCGACACCCTGAAGGAGGGTGGCAAGGTCCAGATTGTGGGCTTTGGCGCTTTTGACGTGAAGGAGCGCGCTGCCCGCATCGGCCGCAATCCCCAGACCAAGAAGGAGATCAAGATCCCCGCTTCCAAGATCCCTCAGTTCAAGGCCGGCAAGGCCCTGAAGGACGCTGTGGCGGAGTGATATCCCCTTGTTAGCCAAACGCGGCGCGGGCCATCCCGCGCCGCGGGCGCTTTTGTAGGGAGAACACACTATGCGACTGGACAAGTTTTTGAAGGTGTCCCGGCTCATCAAGCGCCGCACCGTGGCCAATGAGGCCTGCGACGGGGGCCGGGTCAGCGTCAACGGCGCCCCCGCCAAGGCCTCCCGGGAGGTGAAGGCCGGGGACGTGATCGAGATCCGCTTCGGCGAGCGGACCACCCGGGTGGAGGTGCTGAACGTGGCCGAGGCGGTGCCCAAGGCCGACGCGGCGGCTCTGTACCGGGAGATATGACCGTTCGATGCCTTTCGACACCGTTCCGCCCGGGGGAGGGCGGAGCGTGTTAACAAGGCTGTTGAAGATGTCTGAAACCGGCGGTTTTGGGGCTTTTGCCCCGGCGGCATCATAATCGTGGCCATGCCTCCATATCCATGGGATATGGAGGTGTTTTTTGTGCGAAAAATACTGGCATTCATCCTGGCGGCCATACTGCTCACCACCCCGGCGCTGGCGGTAGAGCCATTGCCGGCGGAGGCGATCACCATTCAGGCGCCCTGCGCGGTGCTGATGGAAAAGACCACCGGCCAGGTGATATACGAAAAGGACGCCCACCGGCGCTGTCCGCCGGCCAGCGTGACGAAGGTGATGACCATGCTGCTGGTGACGGAGGCCCTGGAGGCCGGCACCATCACCGCCGACACGGTGGTGACCGCCTCGGAGGCGGCCTGCTCCATGGGCGGCAGCCAGATATGGCTGGAGCCGGGGGAGCAGATGACGGTGGGGGAGATGCTCAAGTGCGTGGCGGTGGTCAGCGCCAACGACTGCGCCGTGGCCCTGGCGGAGCTGATCGCAGGGTCGGAGGAGGCATTCGTGCAGCGGATGAACCAGCGGGCCGGCCAGCTGGGCATGGCCGACACCCACTTCACCAACTGTACGGGGCTGTATGACGACGAGGAGCACTACACCTCCGCCTACGACATCGCCCTGATGAGCCGGGAGCTGATCGGCCACGACATGATCAAGGACTATACCACCATCTGGATGGACTCCGTCCGGGGCGGGGAGTTCGAGCTGACCAATACAAACCGGCTCATATACGGCTACGAGGGGGCCACCGGCCTGAAGACCGGCTTCACCTCCCAGGCCATGTACTGCCTCGCCGCCACGGCGGAGCGGGACGGGGTGGAGTATATCGCCGTGGTGCTCCACGGCCAGACATCCAAGGAGCGGTTCGACGACGCGAGGACGCTTTTGAACTACGCCTTCGCCAACTACACCCTGGCGTCCCTGCGGCCCGGCCAGGCCCTGCCGCCCATCCCGGTGGCCATGGGCGCGGCGGACGCCGTCCAGCCGGTGTTCACCGGCGGGGAGTGGATGCTCCGGGAGAAGGGCGCGGCGGCGGAGCTGCGCTATGAGCTGGACCTGCCGGAGAAGATCTCCGCGCCGGTGGTCCAGGGTCAGCGCCTGGGGAGCATGACCGTGACGGCGGGGGAGGAAGTCCTGGCCCAGGTGGACATCGTGGCCGGCGGGAGCGTACAGCGCCTGGGGTTCTGGGCGGTGTATGGCCGGCTGCTGGGGACGCTTGTGGGACTGAAACAGTGACAGGCGCCCCATCGGGCCGGAAAAAGCCCCTTGTTTCCGGCCCATCCGCCCCACTTTGGCCCCCGGCGGCTTGAAAACCGGGAAAAAATAGAGTATAATCTAAACAATAACAGCCGCCCAGGCGCGGCGAACACGAATGATGAATGGGAAGGAGTGCTGACAATGGTCAAGGTCGATCTATCCGGAGCGCTCAGCTTTCTGGACAGCGCGGGACCGGATTACGGCGCCGCCGGGCAGGCCCATCGGGCGCTGGCGGAGGGAAAGGGCGCCGGCTCCGATTTCACCGGCTGGCGGGAGCTGCCCCGCCGGGTGCAGGGGGAGGAGCTGAAGAAGATCACCGCCGCCGCGGAGCGCATCCGCGACAACAGCCAGGTGCTGGTGGTGGTGGGCATCGGCGGAAGCTATCTGGGCGCCCGGGCGGGCATAGAACTCATAAAGCCCAAGAACGGCCCAGAGGTCATCTTCGCCGGCACCGGCCTGTCCCCGGACGATCTGAACGACAAGCTGGACCGACTGGGGGATCGGGAGTTCTCCGTGAACGTCATCTCCAAGTCCGGCACCACCCTGGAGCCGGCGGCGGCGTTTCGGATCTTCCGGGGCCTGCTGGAGAAAAAATACGGCAAGACCGGTGCCCGCAAGCGCATCTATGCCACCACCGACCGGGCGAGGGGCGTGCTGAAAACCATCGCCGACGGGGAGGGCTACGAGACCTTCGTGGTGCCCGACGACGTGGGAGGCCGGTACAGCGTGCTGTCCGCGGTGGGGCTGCTGCCCCTGGCGGCGGCGGGCTGCGACGTGCACACCATGGTGGGCGCGGCGGCGGAGGCCATGTATGAGCTGGATCTGCGCAACCCCGACAACCCCGCCTGGCAGTATGCCGCCACCCGCAACGCCCTGTATGCCAAGGGCAAGCGCATCGAGATCCTGGCCAGCTACGAGCCCACGTTCCGCTACATGGCGGAGTGGTGGAAGCAGCTGTACGGCGAGAGCGAGGGCAAAAACGGCGTGGGCATCTACCCCGCCAGCGTGGAGTATAACGCCGACCTTCACTCCATGGGCCAGTACATCCAGGACGGCCCCCGCACCCTGATGGAGACCGTGGTCAGCTTCGACCGGCCCCGGCGGGACTACGAGGTGCCCTTCGTCATGGGCGACCCGGACGGGCTGAACTATCTGGCCGGCCGGGGCCTGGGGGAGATCTCCCGGGTGGCCATGGAGGCGGTGAAGGCCGCCCACGTGGCCGGCGGCGTGCCCAATATGGGCGTGAGCGTGCCCCTGCGGGACGAGGAGGGCTTCGCGGAGCTGGTGTGCTTCTTCGAGATGGCCTGCGCCATCAGCGGGTATATGCTGGGCGTCAACCCCTTCGATCAGCCCGGCGTGGAGGCCTATAAAAAGAATATGTTCCGGATGCTGGGCAAGCCCGGCGCATGATGACGGCGGCGGGGAAAAATTTGTCGTCCTTTTATCAAATTTCCGTTGCCAGACGCAGCGAAAGATGATAGAATAAGACATCACATAAAAGGAGCGTGATGATCTTTTGATCAGACTGATCATGGGTCTGAAAGGGACCGGCAAAACGAAGCAGCTGGTGGAACTGGTGCGCAAAGCGGTGGATGAGGAGCACGGCGACGTGATCTGCATCGAGAAGGACAAGGTCCTGACCTACGACATCCCCTATCAGGCGCGGCTCATCCACGCCTCCCAGTACGGGATCAACTCCATCGACCTGATGCGCGGCTTTATCAGCGGCCTGGCTGCCGGGAACTTCGATATCACCCATGTGTTCATCGACAATCTTTTCAAGATCATCCGGCCCGCCTCGGAGGAGGACCTGGCCCAGTTCCTGGCGTGGATGGAGAAATTCGGTCAGACGGAGAGCATCACCTTCACGGTGACCGTTTCCGCGGACCCGTCCAGCTTCGGCCCGGACGTGACCAAGTATCTGGCCCAGTGATCGGGGTACATACATAAAAGAAGGCGTCCGGCCCAGGCCGGACGCCTTCTTTATTTTTCCTGCGCTCACAGGGACTTGCGGAGCGCGCCGCATGCCTTGACCAGGCCCTGGCACAGCGCCTCGGCGTCCGCCCGGGTGCTGAACCGGCCAAAGGATATGCGGATGGCCCCGTCGATCACCTTCGCCGGCAGGCCCATGGCCTCCAGCACGTGGCTGCGGCCCCCTTTTTTGCAGGCCGAACCCTTGGACACGCATATGCCCAGACCGTCCAGGTAGTTGAGCAGCACCTCGCTGCGGTAGCCGGGCAGGGACAGGCACAGGATGTGGGGCGCGCCGCCGCCCAGGATCACCGCCTCCGGCAGGGCCGCGGTGACGGCGTCCACCGCATACTGCCGCAGGGCGGCCATCCGGCCCGGGGCGTCCTTATCGGCGCGGTACGCCTCCACGGCGGCTGCCAGGGCCAGGATGCCGGGCATGTTCTCCGTGCCGGAGCGGAAGCCCGCCTCCTGGCCGCCCCCCAGCACCATGGGCGGCAGCCGGACGCCGGCGCGGACATACTGGGCGCCCACGCCCTTGGGGGCGTGGATCTTGTGGCCGGAAACGGTGACGACATCCGCCCCCAGGGCCTTGACAGTGAAGGGTACCTTCATGTATCCTTGTATGGCGTCGGTGTGCAGCAGGGCGGGGCACTTGGCCGCCCGGATGGCCCGGGCCACGGCGGGGATGTCCGTGACGGCGCCAGTTTCGTTGTTGACCAGCATCAGGCTCACCAGCGCCGTGTCAGGCCGCAGGGCCGCGGCCACGGCGTCGGCGGACACCGCTCCGTCCGGCCCGGGGGACAGGCGTGTGACCTCCCAGCCCTGGGACTGCAGCCGGTCCAGCGTCCGGCGCACGGCGTCGTGCTCCGTCAGGCCGCTGACGATGTGCCGGCCCTTGTGGCGCATGAGGGCGCAGGCCCCCTCTAAAGCCCAGTTGTCCCCCTCGGAGCCGCCGGAGGTGAAGTACACCTCCTCGGGCCGGGCGCCCATGCTGGCGGCCACGGTCTGCCGGGCCGACAGAAGGGCCTGCCGGGCCGCGCGTCCGGGGACGTGGGTGGAGCTGGGGTTGCCGAAACCGTCGGTCATAGCGGCCAGAGCCGCCCGGGCCGCCTCGGGGCAGACCTGGGTTGTGGCCGCGTTATCCAGATATACCATAAAAAATCACCGAGGGCATTATACCCTCTGTGCCGGGAAAAGGCAAGGCTTATGACATACGCAGTGTATACCTTGGGCTGCAAGGTGAATCAGTACGAGACCCAGGCGCTGGAAACCATGCTCCGGGAGCGGGGTTTTTTGCCGGCGGAGCGGGAGGCGGACGTTATCATCGTCAACACCTGCGCCGTCACCGCCGAGAGCGGGCGCAAGTCCCGCCAGGCCATCCGGCGCATGCGAGCGCTCCATCCCGGGGCGCTGACGGTGGTGTGCGGCTGCTACTCCCAGCTGGAGCCGGAGGACGTGTCGGCGCTGGGGGCGGACATCCTGTTCGGCAGCGGGGACAAGCACGCCCTGGCGGACGCCATCGAAATGGCGCTGCCCGCACGATCGGTGGACGACCCCTTCCGGCGGCGGGTGTTCGAGCCGCTGCCCTCGGGGGCCGTGTCCGGCAGGACGCGTGCCATGCTGAAGATCCAGGACGGGTGCGATAACTTCTGCACCTACTGCGTCATACCCTATACCCGGGGGCGGGTGCGCTCCATGCCCCTGGAGGAGGTGGCCGCCCAGGCAGCGGCGCTGGGGGAGCGGCGCTTTGCCGAGATCGTGATCACCGGCATCGAGATCGCCTCCTACGGCAAGGACCTGCCGGGAAAGCCCGATTTGGCGGACGCGGTGCTGGCGGCGGCCCAGGCCGCGCCAAAGGCCCGGATACGGCTGGGGTCGCTGGAGCCCACGGTGGTGACGGACAGCTTCTGCGCTCGCCTGGCGGGGGCGGGGAACGTGTGTCCCCACTTTCACCTGTCCCTCCAGTCCGGCTGCGACGATACCCTCCGGCGGATGAACCGCAAATACGATACCGCCGCCTTCCTAGCGGTGTGCGGCCGGCTGCGGGCCGCCTTTCCCGGGTGTGCGCTGACCGCCGACCTCATCTGCGGCTTCCCCGGGGAGAGCGAGGAGGATTTCACCGCCACGCTGGCGTTTCTGGAAAAGTGCGGCTTTTACAGCGTCCACGCCTTTCCCTACTCCGTCAGGCCGGGGACGAAGGCCGCCGACATGCCGGGCCAGCTCAGCCGCGCCGAGAAGGAGGAGCGGGTCCGCCGGGCGGGCGAGGTGATCGGCCGGCTGCGGCAGGCGTACCTGGAGGGGTGCGTGGGCAGGACCCTGGCGGTGCTGTTTGAAACGGACCGCACCGGCCACGGGGAGAACTACTGCCCCGTCCGCATCCGGGGGAAGGCCATGCGGGGACAGGTGGAAAATGTGCTCATAGCCGGCGTGGAGGACCAGACGCTTTTGGGCGATGTGACAAATCCGCCGGAATGATTTGCAATCCCCGGGGAAATGGTATAATATCAATGTATTCTCCGATTTTTTGAGGTAAAACAATGAAGAGGGAAGAAGTGTTCAATTTCTCCGCCGGACCGTCGGTCCTGCCCCGGCAGGCCCTGGAGCGCGCCGCGGCGGAGATGCTCAACTACAACGGTAGCGGCATGTCCGTCATGGAGATGAGCCACCGCAGCGCCTTTTTCCAGGAGATATTCGACAGCGCCAAGGCCAAGCTGAAAAAGGCCCTGGCCGTGCCGGACAGCCATGAGATCCTGTTTCTCCAGGGCGGCGCCTCCGCCCAGTTTTCCATGGTGCCCCTGAACCTGATGGAGGGGGGCGGGGCGGACTACGCCGTCACCGGCCACTTCGCCAACATCGCCATGAAGGAGGCCAAAAAGTACGGCGCCGTCCACGTGGCCGCCGACACCCTGGGCGGGGAGCAGGCGTACATCCCCCGGCAGGAGGAGCTGGACCTGAGCGACGGGGCGAAGTATTTTTACTACTGCGCCAACAACACCATCTATGGCACCGCCTGGAACTATGTGCCCCGGACGGCCGCGCCGCTGGTGTGCGACATGAGTTCGGAGATCCTCTCCCGGCCCGTGGACGTGGCCAAATTCGGCGTGATCTTTGCCGGCGCCCAGAAGAACATGGCCCCCGCGGGCCTGACCGTGGTCATCATCGACAAGGCCCTGGCGGGCCGGGAGGCGCCCTATACGCCCCTGGTGATGAGCTATAAGACCATGATCGAGAAGGACAGCATGTACAACACCCCGCCCTGCTGGTGCATCTATATGCTGGGCCTGACCCTGGACTGGCTGGAGAGCCAGGGGGGCGTGGCCGGCATGGAGGCCATCAAGCACGAGAAGGCGGCCATCCTCTACGACATCATCGACAACAGCCGCCTGTATAAGCCCTCCGCCCGGCGGGAGGACCGCAGCGACATGAACGTCACCTTCCGCACGGGGGACGCGGACCTGGACGCGGCCTTCGCCAAGGAGGCCCAGGCGCGGGGACTGATGAATCTGAAGGGCCACCGGGCCGTGGGCGGCATCCGGGCGTCGCTGTATAATGCCCAGCCCATGGAGGGCGTGCAGGCTCTGGCGGCATATATGAAGGAATTTGAGGCGAAGCATCATGTATAAAGTAAAGACCATCAACAACATCGCCCAGGCTGGCCTGGATGTGCTGGATAACAAGGGCCTGCGGGTGGACAACACCGCAGTCGATCCCGACGGGCTGCTGATCCGCTCGGCAAAGCTGCACGACATGACCTTCGGCCCCGATCTGCTGGCCATCGCCCGGGCAGGCGTGGGCACGGACAACGTGCCCGTCCAGCGGTGCACGGAGCAGGGCATCGTGGTGTTCAACACTGCCGGCGCCAACGCCCAGGCGGTGGTGGAGCTGGCCGTGTGCTCGCTGGTGCTGGCGTCCCGGGACCTGATGGGCGGGGCGCTGTGGGTCCATTCCCTGGCGGGCCGGGAGGACGTGGAGGCCGCCGTGGAGGCGGGGAAGAAGGCCTTCGTGGGGCCGGAGATCCGGGGCAAGACCCTGGGCGTCATCGGCCTGGGGGCCATCGGCGCCCGCATCGCCAAGACCGCGCTGAACCTGGGCATGGAGGTCATCGGCTACGACCCCTACCTGTCCGTGGAGGCGGCGTGGCATCTGCACAGCGACGTCAAGCACGCCGAGGACCTGGCCAGCCTCTATAAGGCCGCGGACTATATCCTGGTGCAGGTGCACCACAACGAAAAGACCCACCACATGATCGACGCGGCGGCCATCGCCCAGATGAAGGACGGGGTGCGGCTCATCAACCTGGGCCGGGGCGGCCTGGTGGACGAGGACGCCGTGCTGGCGGCCCTGGAGAGCGGCAAGGCGGCCCGGTACGTCACCGACTTCCCCAGCGCTAAGCTGGCGGGGGCCAAAGGCGTGGTGGCCTTCCCCCACCTGGGCGCCTCCACCCCCGAGAGCGAGGAGAAGTGCGCCATCATGGCGGCCCAGGAGCTGGCCGATTACCTTCTCAACGGCAACATCCACAACTCCGTCAACCTGCCGGAGCTGACCCTGGAGCGGGCCGGCGTGGCCCGCATCTGCGCCATCCACGACAACGTTCCCCGCATGATAAACAGCTTCCTGGACATCATCGGCCAGGAGAACATCAACGTGGAGCACATGCAGAACCGTGCCCGGGGAGAGGTGGCCTACACGGTCATCGACGTGGGCAGCCCCATCGCGCCCACCCTGGCCGGGCGCATCGCCGCCGTGCCCCATGTGCGCCGGGTGCGGGTGCTGTAACATTACCGTAACAAAAAGGGGACTGGAGCGTCGGCTCCAGTCTTTTTTTGTTTCTTTATGTGTTAACATAATTACAAAATGGACCTGAAAATAACATTTTGGATACAAAAATTTCAGGAAATCCCTTGCATTGGACCCATTTTCATGGTATAGTGTGTCCATCTGTAAGATGAGCCACAGTATGTACGTATCGCCAACAGATGGAGGAGACCCATGACTTACGGGAAAAAAGCGATCGCCTTCGTGCTGATCCTGACAATATTCATCTCCATGGGGGAGGGACTGGCGCTGGCCAGCCCCGGGACGGAAGCGCCTCCCGCACCGGAGGGGAGCGAGCCGGCCCCTGCCCCGGAGACGGAGAGCGACGCTGAGCCTGCCCCGGCCCCGGAGGAGAATGGGACGGAGGAAGCTCCCGCACCGGAGACCGGCGCCGAGCCGGGTCCGGAAACGGAAACTGCGCCGGAGACCGGGACGGAGCCGGAGATCGGCACCGAGCCGGAGATCGGCACGGAGCAGACCCCCGCGCCGGAGCAGGAGGACGAGCAGGCCCCTTCCCAGGATGCGCCGGAGACCATGGCCCTGCAGGGCGAGCACAAGACCTGGCCCTGGACGGAGCCGGGCAACTCCGTGGCAGCGCTGATGAACGGCGGCACCTCTCTTGTCAGCGGCGACAGCTTTTACTTCTCCGAGGACGGCCTGTGGCTGGAGCAGGGGGGACAGAGGACCCTTCTGGCCAGCGTGAAGGCGGAAAACCTGAACCTGTGCGGCCAGTGGCTGTACTATACCGATAACGACACCGTATACCGCATGAGTCCCGCCGGCGGCGCGGCGGAGAGCGTCTACACCGCCGACGGCTATATCGTCCAGCTGTACGTCATGGGCCAGGAGCTGCGCTTCGTGTCCAATGGCGGGGCGTATTCTTATGACATGAACGACGGCCAGCTGGAGAGCCTGGCCTGCCCCGCCGACGTGAAGCGGCTGATCCCCACGCCCTATGGCAACCTGTATCTGACCGGCGCGTACTTCAACTACACCCTGTGGGCGGAGACAACGTCCCTGCTGAGCGGGGTGGACAGCGCCTATCCCGAGGGGGAGGACTGGCTGGTGGTGGTCAACGCCTCCGGCACCTGGCAGGCGGACATCCAGTCCATGTTCCAGGGAAGCATCTCCCTGCAGGACTACTCCCTGTATCAGGACCAGATCCCCGCGGTGAGCCTGTCCGACGAAGAGCTGGCGTCCAGCGAGGCGGCCTATCTGCAGTCCGACGCCTATCTGCAGCAGCACGCGATGCTGGAGGAATATACCGACAACGGCATCGCCACCATCAGCACCTCCACCGTCCGCAGCAAGACCCTCACCCCCAACCAGCA
The DNA here is from genome assembly GCA_947627735.1 of uncultured Oscillospiraceae bacterium. Lineage (GTDB taxonomy): Bacteria > Bacillota > Clostridia > Oscillospirales > Oscillospiraceae > CAJOIG01. The sequence goes on from CANQXG010000015.1 coordinate 28,927, forward strand.
GAACATCGTCCTGCGCGCCCAGCAGATGAGCGAGGTCAAGTGGAAGTGCCTGAAGACCATCTACTCCTGGGGCGGCAACGACCAGAGCTACGTCAGCGGCAACTCCAGCTGGGGTTCCAAGGTCGTGGCCACCGACGGCACCGTGTCCTACGGCCAGTTCCTGGAGGGCAAGACCTATAAGGGCGTGCCCTACGCCCAGGCGGTGGGCACCGGCTATGTGGGCTGGGATATCAGCCTGAAGCAGTTCCTCGAGGCCACCGCCAACTCCTCCAGCAAGTTCTATACCAGCAACTCCACCTATGGCCGCACGGCGCCTTACTACGGCAGCGACTGTACGGGCTTCGTGTCCTATGCCTGGGACCTGCCCTACAGGAGCCTGGGCCAGACGCTGCTGTCCTTCTCCGAGTACATCGGCGTGACCAACGAGCAGGGCCTTTACAAGCTGCAGGTGGGCGATTGCCTGAACCTGATCACCGAGCACGTGGCCCTGGTCACCGATATCGGCTATGACTCCGCCGGACGGATTGTGTCCGTGGAGATCACCGAGCAGACCCCCTGCAAGATGCGGGTGACCTGCTACGGCGAGAAGATCGACGGCCGGTCCTATGACTACACCGGCCAGATGAGCTATCTGCAGACCTATTACCTGAACAAGGGCTACAAGATCTACCGGCGGGACTGCTCGTCCCGGCCCAATGTGCGGGAACCCGAGGATGAGGCCGGCCTGAGCTACGCCACCGCCCCCACCATGTCGGCGGTGCCCCAGGGTCCCGCCTCCGCCAAGGTGACCCTCAGCCACGCCGACAAGGGCGCCGTCATCTACTACACCACCGACGGCTCCGCCCCCTCCACCTCCAGCAAGAGGTATACCGGCCCCTTCACCGTGTCCAAGTCCACCACCATCCGGGCGGTGGCCAAGGTGCCGGGCTATGAAAACAGCTTCCCCCTGAACGAGACGCTGCAGATGTCCGTCCAGCCCACGCTGCAGGCATCGGGGAGTTCCTCCGGGTCGGGCCTGTTTTTGAGCAACGGCGTCTATTACGCCGATCCCAACGCCAAGCTGACCCTGAAGGGGGAGAGCGGCGTGACGGTTTACTACACCACCGACGGGTCCAATCCCACCCTGAACAGCACCAAGGTCACCTCCTCCACGTCCATCGCCGTGAAGGACGGCATGACCATCAAGGCCTTTGCCGCCGGCAACGGCGTCGTGCCCAGCACGGTGGCCAGCTTCACCGTCAAGACCGGCCAGCTCTATACCATCACCGTGGACGACCCCTTCGGCTTCGTTTCCCCGGCGGGCAGCGTCAGCGTCCTGTCCGGCAGCTCCGTCACCTTCAAGATCGGCTCTACCAACGGCTATACCCTGGGCAACGTGAAGGTGGACGGCAAGAGCGTGGGCGCGGTGAAGGAGTACACCTTCAGCAAGGTTTCTGCCAATCACACCCTCAAGGCCGAGGTAAAGCTGCCCTTCTCCGACGTCAGCTCCGACAGCTGGTATGTGGACGCGGTGGCCTTCGCCGCCAACAAGGGCATCTTCAACGGCATATCCTCCTCCAAGTTCGACCCCAACGGGGCCATGAACCGGGGCATGTTCATCACGGTCCTGGGCCGGTACGCCAAGGTGGACAGCTCTATCGCCAACTGGTCCGGCCAGATGGGCCTGACCAACGGCTCGGACATCTACGTCCGCTCCGGCACCTCCACCAGCACCGCCCAGGTGACGCTCATCGCCGCCGCCGGCCAGTACATCAAGGTCACGGGCACCGTGGCCGCCTCCAAGAGCCAGGACGGCGCGGTGTGGTACCAGGTGGAGTATAACGGCAGGAAGGGCTATGTGCGCAGCGTCATGCCCTCCAACAACAAGACGCTGATGTACGTCTGCCAGTTCAACGACCTGTCCGGCTCCGACATCAGCTACTGCAGCGGCTATGCCCAGTGGGCCAACCTCAACGGCATCGTCACCGGCACCAGCGACACCACCTTCTCCCCCAGGGGAGCCATCTCCCGGCAGGATATCTGCAAGGTGCTGTATGAGTACCTGACGGACTACAAGGGCATGAGCCTTCCCACCGGCAGCGCCGGGTTCAAGGACGCCGCCAAGGTCTCCAGTTACGCCAGGACGGCGGTGAACGCCATGGCCGCTATCGGCGTGATCACCGGCGACCAGAACGGTAACTTCAACCCCACCACCGCCGCCACCCGCGCGGAGGTCGCCGCCATCTTCATGCGGCTGGATCAGTACCTGAACGGCTGAATCCGCCAACAAAATACCGTCACCCCCTCCGGATGGGCCGCATAGGATGGCCTGAGCGGAGGGGGTGTTGTTATGGACCTGGAACAGTATGGCCGGCAGGTGCGCCGGGGCGAGAAGGGCGAAGCGCTGGAGAAGCTGGCCCGATCCCGGGAGGGGGAGGCGCTTCTGGCCCGGGTGGACGGTGGAAAGCTGGAGCAGGCGGCAAAGGCGGGGGATATGAAGGCCCTCTCCGCCATGCTCCGGGATATCCTGTCCACGCCGGAGGGCAAGCGGTTCGCCCAGCAGGTGGAGAGGACGGTGAACGGCGGTGGACGATGATCTGGCCGCCCGGCTGGAGGCTGTGCTGTCCGACCCCGGCCAGATGGAGAAGATCGGGCAGATGGCGAAGGGCCTGCTGGGCCAGATGGCCCCGCCGGATCAGGAGAGCGGGAAAAAGACACCGGAACGGACCGCGCCGGACCTAGATGCGGGGCCGGACGGGCGATTCCTGGCCGGGCTGGGAAAGGCTTTCACCGGCGGGGGCAGGAGCCGGTCGGCGGAGCTGCTGATGGCCATGAAGCCCTACATGCGCCCGGAGAAGCAGGAGAAACTGGACCGGGCCGTGCGCATCGCGCGGATGGTGCACATCGCAGGCGCGGTGGTCCGCCAGTACGGAGGGGACGGCCATGGCCTATAGCGGCGCGTACAGGCCCCGGCAGCCCGGCCCGGAGCGGCCTTCGCCGCCGGCGATGCAGCCCCGCCGGGAGGCGCCGTCCCACCGGGGGGAGGATAAGCTGTCCGGCGCGGTGGGGGCGCTGATGCGAAAGCTGGAGTCCATGAGCGCCAACATGGAAACGGACGATCTGATCCTGGCGCTGATCCTGTATCTCATGTACCGGGAGAGCGGGGACAAGGATTTGCTTATCATGTTAGGTGCGATGCTGCTGACATAAAAAAGAGCGCGCTTCAAAGCGCGCTCTACATTATGGAACGCCTCCCCTGTGCAAGGGGAGGTGGCTCGCCTTGGGCGAGACGGAGGGGTTGTCACAATCCCCCAGTCAGCGCCTTTGGCGCTGACAGCCCCCTTTGCACAAGGGGGCCGTCCGGTATTGTATCGCCTTCGGCGATGAAAAAGTTTATTAAGCCCGTGGCACTAAGCCGACCTTTTTATATACCTTGCGCAGGGTCTTCATGGCGATGTAGGAGGCCTTCTCCGCGCCGGTCCGGCACAGATTCTCCAGGTAACCCTTGTCCTTCATCAGCCGGGACGCCTCCTCCCGGATGGGCCGGAGGGTCTCGATGACTGCCTCGCCCACGGCTGTCTTGAAGTCGCCGTAGCCGTGGCCGGCGAACTCGTCCTCGATCTGGGCAAAGGTGCGGCCTGTGCAGCTGGCGTAGATCTGCATCAGATTGGCCACGCCGGGCTTGTTCTCCCGGTCGTAGCGCACGCACCGCTCGCCGGTGTCGGAGTCGGTGACGGCCCGCTTGAACTTCCGGGCGATGTCCTGGGGCTGGTCCATCAGACACACCCGGCCATTGCCCACGTCGTCGGACTTGGACATCTTGCTGGCGGGGTCCAGCAGGTCCATCACCCGGGCGCCCACCTTGGGGATGTAAGGTTCGGGGATCTTGAACACGTCGCCGTAGACGTTGTTGAAGCGGTGGGCGATGTCCCGGGTCAGCTCCACGTGCTGCTTCTGGTCGTCGCCCACGGGCACGTAATCCGGCTGGTACAGCAGGATGTCCGCCGCCATCAGGGAGGGGTAGGCGAACAGGCCGCCGTTGATGTTGTCCGCGTTCTTGGCGGACTTGTCCTTGAACTGGGTCATGCGGCTCAGCTCGCCGAACATGGTGTAGCACTGCAGCACCCAGCCCAGCTGGGCGTGCTCGGGCACATGGGACTGGATGAACAGGGTGTTCTTCTCCGGGTCCAGGCCGCAGGCCACGTACTGGGCCAGCTGCTCCAGCGTCCGTCGGCGCAGCAGCGCCGGGTCCTGCCGGGTGGTCAGCGCGTGCAGGTCCGCCATGAAGTAGTAGCAGTCGAACTGATCGGCCCGCTCCGCCCAGTTCTTGATGGCCCCCAGGTAGGAACCCAGGGTCAGGTCTCCGGAGGGCTTGATGCCGGACAGCATCACTTTTTTCTTCTCGTCCATATATCCACGCTTTCCACGGCCCGCGCCGTTTCTTTTTCCTTTTCTAACTAAATATAATATCACATTTGATTATCTCTTGACAACCCGCTCAGAATAAAATATGCTTATGGCAGTCTGAACGAGCGAGGAAACGCATATGGACGAGAAGTTTTTTGACGATCTGGAGGCGCGCATCCCCACCAGGGAGGTGCGCACCCGTTTCGCCCCCAGCCCAACGGGGTATATGCATGTGGGCAACCTGCGCACGGCGCTGTACACCTGGTGCATCGCCCGCCACAACGGCGGAAAGTTCATCCTGCGCATCGAGGACACCGACCAGAACCGGCTGGTGGAGGGGGCGGTGGACGTGATCTACCGCACGCTCACCGACTGCGGCCTGGACTGGGACGAGGGGCCGGATAAGGGCGGCCCGGTGGGACCCTATGTGCAGACGGAGCGGCGGGGGCTGTACCTGCCCTTCGCCCAGCGGCTGGTCCAGCGGGGCCACGCCTATTACTGCTTCTGCGACAAGACGGAGGGGGAGGACCCCGAGGGCTTTGAGCGCACCGCCGATCCCTGCCGGGACCTTCCGGAAGAGGAGGTCCGGCGCTGCCTGGCGGCGGGCATGCCCTACGTCATCCGCCAGCGGATACCCGCGGAGGGGACCACCACCTTCCACGACGAGATATTCGGGGATGTGACTGCCCCCAACAAGGACCTGGACGACCAGGTGCTCATCAAGCGGGACGGCCTGCCCACCTATAACTTCGCCAACGTCATCGACGACCACCTGATGGGCATCACCCATGTGGTCCGGGGTTCGGAATATCTGGCCAGCGCCCCCAAGTACAACCTGCTGTATGAGGGCTTCGGCTGGAAGGTGCCCAAGTATGTGCACTGCTCTCCCGTGATGCGCGACGCCCACAACAAGATGTCCAAGCGCCACGGGGACCCCTCCTACGAGGACCTGGTGGAGAAGGGCTATCTGCGCGCCGCCATCGTCAACTATGTGGCCCTGCTGGGCTGGGCCCCCGGCGGGGAGAGGGAGATATACTCCATCCGGGAGCTGGCGGAGGCCTTCGATCTGGCCGGCATCAGCAAGAGCCAGGCCATCTTCGACATCGAAAAGCTGACCTACTTCAACGCGGAATATATCCGGGCCATGGACCCGGCGGACTTCGCCCGGGCGGCGGAGCCTTACATCCGCCAGAGGGTGAAAAACCCTTCCATCGACCCCGCCGCCGTGGCCGCGCTGCTGCAGCAGCGCACGGAGGTGCTCACGGATATCCCCGGGAAGCTGGGTTTCTTCGACGCCCTGCCGGACTATGACGCGGAGCTTTACGTGCACAAAAAGTCCAAGAGCGACAGAGAAAGCGCCCTGCAGATGCTCCAGGCGGCCCTGCCGGTGCTCCAGGCGCTGCCCGTATGGGACGATGAGCACATCCACGGCGCCATGGTGTCCCTGGCGGAGAGCCTGGGCGTGAAGAACGCGAAGCTGCTCTGGCCGGTGCGCATCGCCGTCACCGGCACGGCGGTGACCCCCGGCGGGGCGGTGGAGATCTGCCGCATCCTGGGCCGGGAGGAGACCCTGCGGCGGATGGCAGACGGCATCGGGCGGCTCAGTTGAGCGAAACCAAATATTGATAGGCAAGATGCACCTCTTTCGCGGCAAAATACGAGAGAGGTGTATCTTTCTATGAAAAAACGAACGGCCGCGAGGCTGATCACATTCCTGTCCGCGGCGCTGATCGTCGCGGGGGTGTTCGCCGTGCGCAATACCCGCCGGGCCCAGGTGCTGGAGCTGTATGCCCGGGCAAACACCCAGCACGCCTTCGACGAGCTGGTGACCAGCGTGTCGGAGCTTTCCAACGCCCTGGAGAAGAGCCAGTACCTGTCCGACCCGGCGCTGGAGAGCGCCCTGTGCACCCAGATATTTGGCCGGGCCATGACCGCCCAGATGGCCATGGGGACGCTGCCCTATGCCTCCCAGCAGCTGGAGCAGACCGCCAGCTTCGTCTCCAAGGTGGGGGATTACGCCAACACCCTGGCCCGGACGGTGGGGGCCAACGGGGGTTATTCCGACGAGGAGCTGGAGAACCTGCGCTCCCTGGCCCAGACCGCCTCGGTGATGAAGCTGAACCTGCAGGACATGCAAAGCCGCATCCAGTCAGGCCAGCTGGCCTTGGAGGACGTGTACGCCCTGTCCGCCGGCGCCGCCGGGGGAGAGGGCCAGCCGCCCCTGGCGGGGGAGGCCTTTGAAACCATCGAGCAGGAATTTCCCGAGCTGCCCACGCTGATCTACGACGGGCCGTTCTCCGAGACCATGGCGGTGCATAAGGCCCTGTACCTGGAGGGGATGGAGCCGGTGAGCCAGGAGGACGCCCTGCGCGTCGCCGCCGATTTTCTGGACATGCCCCTGTCCAAGCTGCGGGCCGCCGGCGAGCGGGAGGGGGACGTACCCTGCTGGATATGCGCGGGCCGCTTCAACGGCGGCGAGTACACTGTGGCGGTGACGAAGCAGGGAGGCCAGGTGTGGAGCGTGCTGTGCGACCGGGCGGTGGGGGAACAGAGCTACTCCATCCGCCAGGGCCTGACCAGGGCGGAGGACTATGTGCGCGCCTGGGGCTTCGAGGACATGGAGGAGAGCTACCACACCGCCGCCGACGGGGTGCTGCTGGTGAACTTCCAGCACAGCGAGCACGGCGTGCGCTGCTATCCCGACATGATAAAGGTGGGGGTGGCCCTGGATAACGGCAATCTGGTGGCCTACGACGCCCAGGGGTATATCAGCTCCCACACCGAGCGGGACATCCCCCAGCCGGAGGTGACCGACGAGCAGGCCCGGGCGGCCCTGTCCGGGGCGCTGACCGTCACCGACCACGCCATGGCCATCATCCCCTCCCAGGGGGGCGAGGAGCGGTTCTGCCACGAGTATCTGTGCGCCAGCCAGGAGGGGGACAAGTACCTGGTGTACGTCAACGCCGTGACCGGCGCGGAGGAAAAGATCCTCATTCTCCTGGAGGATGAGAACGGTACCCTCACCGTCTGAGGGCAAAACGGCGAAAAAATAAGAAATTATTCACAAAAAACAGGTGGTATTCGCAAAAAAGGGGTTGTATCATTCTGTAACTTTTGTTATAATTAGGTTGCTTACAGAAAGGTGTGATCCTAAATGAGCGTTGTTCCCAATGTCACATGCCGCCGCTGCCACAGGCAGTATCCGGCGTTCCGCAGCCGCTGTCCCTATTGCGGCACAAAAAAAGTCCGGGAGGTGCGCAGCGCCACCCCGGAGACCGACAGCGCCGTCCCCGGCACCCAGGCGTCCCGCTTTGCCGTGGAGACCATCAACTGGCAGATGCTCATCGGCGCGGTGCTGCTGCTGGCGGTGATCATAGCCACCATCGTGCTGGTGTCGTCCAAGGTGAGCGCAGCCGTGGAGGCCAATCCCGGCGCCGCCCAGGGTGAGGCCGCCGGCGATGGCACGGACCCCGGCGGCACCATGGTCTCGGCCCCGCCCATCCCCACCGAGGCGCCCTCGCCTTCGCCCACGGCGCCCCCGTCCATCACCAATGTGCAGATCCTCTGGAAGTGGTATGAGGGCCACGACTACTCCGGCACCGGCTTCACCAGCGACAAGGGCGTGCCCCTGACCGACTTCCAGGTGAGCTGGTATCCCACCAACGTGACGGCCATACCCAAGTGGAGCAGCTCCGACGAGAGCATCGTGACCGTGTCCCCCACGGAGGGCAACGTGGTCACCATCACGCCGGTGGGCGAGAGCGGCCAGACCGCTACCATCACGGTGGACGTCAACGGCGAAACCCGGTCCATGCCCGTGACGGTGAAGTGAACACAGCAGAATAAGCGGCTCCCGGCCAAGGCCGGGAGCTGTCTTTTTTGCACCCGACGCCGTGAGGAAGCGGGGCAAAATGCGGATTGCTTTGCGTTAATGGATATGGTAGAATTTTTGCTGGTACAGGCGGACAGATCGGAATTTAGCGATATAAAAGGTTTTCTAAAAAGGCGGTACTTGTATGGAAATAAGGCAAGAACGAGCAGACGATCATAGTACAGTTTTTCAGGTCGTAACAGAAGCGTTTTCTCACGCTGAACATAGTGATGGAAATGAGCAGGAGCTTGTGACCCTGTTACGGGACACTCCATCCTTTATTCCAGAGCTTTCCCTTGTGGCAGTGGAAGATGGCAAGATAGCGGGGCATATCCTCTTTACCAAGATCGCCATAGGAGAATACACTGAACTTGCTCTCGCACCCCTTTCTGTTCTTCCGTCATATCAGCGGAGAGGAATTGGGCTGGCGCTTATCCGCGAGGGACATCGTATTGCCAAACAGTTGGGGTATGACTACTCGGTGGTATTGGGTTCTCCGGTATATTATCCGCGTGCTGGTTATCTTCCGGCGAGCTTATACGGAATTAAAGCGCCATTTGAAGTACAGGACGAATACTTCATGGCGTTCAAATTACAAAACGATGCACCTCAAGTGAAAGGCATGGTCAAATATGATCCAGCCTTCGGAATTGATTGACAACTTCCCATTTGCAGGGCCGATAAAATGCCTAAAACCAAAACCCCACGCGAGCGTGGGGTTCTTTTCAAAACAGCAAAAATCCCGGGGAGCGGTTCTCCCCGGGACTTTGTGGTGGACGATACAAGACTCGAACTTGCGGCGGCCTGCCGCGTGGCCGCGGACGGCTTCGCCGCCTGTTCCGCCGCCGTGACCGGCGGCTCAATGAGGTCATAAGTTCGAGCCGGCCTTTTCAGAATAGTAAAATCCCGGGGAGCAGTTCTCCCCGGGACTCTGTTGGTGGACGATACAAGACTCGAACTTGTGACCTCCCGCACGTCAAGCGGATGCGCTACCAGCTGCGCCAATCGTCCGTTCAGCGTGGGATATTCTATCGCATATCGGCTGGATTGTCAAGGATAAATTCACCGGAAGGTCACAGCTTCATCTCCAGCTCCACAAATTCCTCCAGCACCTCTTTCTCCGTGAAGCCCACGCTGCGGTACAGAGCCAGGGCGGGACGGTTGAAGCGGTTGACGCCGATGGTCAGCCTGTCCGCGCCTTTGCCCTTCAATATCTCCATGGCCCGGGTCAGCAGGATGCGGCCATAGCCCCGGCCCTGGTAGCGGCGGTCCACCTGCAGGAAGGTGATGTCGTAATCCTTCTTCTCAGGCCGAATGGTCAGGCCCGCCATGCCCACGGCGGTGCCGTGGTCCATGAGCACATAGGCCGGCTGCCGCCGGGCAAGGGTGGAGGCGATGCACCGGGAGCACTCGGGCACGAAGGCCAGCTGCTCCGGGGACACTTCGATGAGCACGGCGTCCCGGACATTTTTGCCGTTGATCCGCTTCAGCTGGGGGTCTCGGGGATACACCCGGGTGTCCTGCCAGGCCCGGCGCAGCTCGGCGGGGAAGGAGGTCCAGCGGCGGTTCTCGTTCAGGGCCATCTTCGGCTCCTCGCTGTCCAGCATCAGGATGCTGACGCCGTCGTCAAAGCCCAGCAGGAGCCGGCAGACGTTGCGCAGCTTCATGGGATACAGGTCCGCCGCGTACAGGTCGCCCCGCCTGATGAAGCCGATGCCGTTGCCATCGGCGTTGCACTTGAGCATGGTCTGCCAGGTGCGCTCGGAGAAAAAACGCTTTTCCGCCAGCGCCCGCGCCAGCTTATCCATGTCCCGCAGGGTGGTGGTGAAGGCGTCGGCGGGCGCCAGCTGGGGCAGGGGGATGAGCTCCGTGTCCCGGAACGCGCCGTACAGCGCGGCGGTGGCGTCGTTGCCGGGGCGGGTGTCGTCCATGCCCAGGGGCGCGAAGAAGTGATTAAACAGGTATTCCCGCGGCGCCATTCCGGATGCCCGGCGGATGATCTCCGCCAGGAAGAGATAGCCCGTCTCGCCGCCGTCGTCCTCCACGCCGGGGTCGTGGGTCAGCTCCATGCCGCCCACATCGTTCATCAGCTCCGAAAAGGGGATGTCCCGGGCGTGCAGCTCATACTCCCGCACGAACCGCTCCCGGTCGCTGAGGGCGGCGTGGGCGGGGTCTTTTTGCAGCGCGGGCATACGCACCGTGGTCCAGTGGTCGGGGATGCCGGCGTCCCAGCGCAGAAGGTCCCGCACCCGCACGCGGCCTCCCTGGGCATATTCGGGCAGCCAGCGGCTGATGGGGTCGGCCAGCCGCAGCATTTTCCGCTCCGCCAGGTGCATGGCGCAAAGGGACAGAAAAAAGCCGTTTTCGGCGTGCAGACAGAACCGCTGGTCCAGGTCCATGGGCCGGCCGGCGGCCCGGTCGGCATAGCCGAAGGCCTTTTCATAGTGGAAGCCCTCCCGGTCCCGGATGGACAGCACCGACGAGATGTCCCACCGGCGGGCCTCGGCTTCAATGGTCCCTATCAGTTTTTCCGCGTCTTTCATATATCCTCCGTCCTGCGTTCTCACTTTGCCGCGCGGCCCAGCTCCAGCTCCACGATCTGCACCCCCTGGCGCATGGCGTAGAGCATGGTGTTGCGGGTGCCGCCGGGGGTGCCGTTATACACCGCCACCAGCACCGACGACGCGTCCACCATATAGCGGTTGCGGTCCATCATGCAGTCGGGGGTGTAGGCCCGGTGGAGGACCGTCACCTGGTCACAGGCCTCCGCCAGGCGGAAATACCGCCTCTGCCACAGCACCGGCCAGCGCTTTTCCTGCCCGGCGTAGGGCACGGCGGCCTCCAGCGTCACGTCCGGGTGTTCGTCCCGCAGGGCCACCACCGCCTCGCCGCAGTATATGTCTATGCCGGTGGCCATGCCGCAGATAAAATGGCGGTACCCGCCGGCGTACAGACTGGCCAGCACGTCGGCGATGGCCCCCTTCAGGGCCAGGCACGCCGGCGCGCTCTCATCGCTCCCCCAGAGGAGCTTGTCGGCCCGATGGCCGGTAAAGCAGCATGTTTTTTCCCGTTCCATGGCCCCATTATGGCATAGCCGGCATGCCGTTGCAACAGATTTTTCCATGGAAAACATTTTTTCGCCGGGGCTGCAAATCCCCGCGGATTGTTGGCATACTACCGCTGTACAACTTATGAGCAACGGAGGCAAGACAGATGAAGACCATCTTTTCGGCCCTGCTGACGGCGGCCATGCTCCTGGCGGCGCTGGCCGGCTGCGGTAAGGCGGCTACAGGGGAGACCCGGACCACTCCCACCGCGGCGCCCACCGCCGGCATGGACCACAGCGGTGACAGCGCCGAGGACGGCGTGGTGGACGAGGCCCACGACGCCGTGGACGGCGTCATCGGCGCCGGCAAGGACGCCGTGGACGACCTGGTGGAGGGCGGCAAGGACCTGGTGGACGGCGCGGCGGGCGCCGTGGAGGACATGACGGACGGCCGGGAGGCCGCGCCCGCTCCCTCGCCCGCGTCCAGTCCCAAGCGGTGAATCGATACGCGGGGCGGTCCGGACAGTCCGGGCCGCTCTACATATAACATATTACACAAATTCGGCGGCCTCAAATCGTTTAGTTAATATAATTTTAACATTTCCATGTTGACAACCGCTCACAAGATTGGTAAAATCTTTGAGGAATTGGACAAAAAGGCCCCCGGAATTTGTCTATTTCCTGACAATGGCGTTGCCAAGGACCGCAGCAGGGCGCCCTGCTGCATGCAGCTGTTTCACAGCTGCATGAGGGCCGCTTCGGATCGGTAATACGGCAGGACCGTTTGGTCTTGCTCTATTATAACTCCCGCGAATATATTTTTGAAAAGGAGATCCAAAATGAAGAAACTTCTTGCACTTCTTCTCGCGCTGGTCATGGTCTTCAGCCTGGCCGCCTGCGGCGGCGGCGACAAGGCCGAAGATACCCCCGAGACCGAACCCGAAGCCGGTCCCGCTGATGCGCCTGAGACTGAACCCGAGGCCGAGCCTGAGGCCGAGGAGCCTGCGGCTGAGGTCCCCAACAACGAGAAGCCCGTTATCTGGTTCAACCGTCAGCCCTCCAACAGCACCACCGGTGAGCTGGATATGGACGCTCTGACCTTCAACGGGAAGACCTACTACGTGGGCTTCGACGCCAAGCAGGGCGCCGAGCTGCAGGGCCAGATGATCGTCGACTATCTGCAGAGCCACGGCGAGGGCCTGGACCGTAACGGCGACGGCATCATCGGCTACGTGCTGTGCATCGGCGATATCGGCCACAACGACTCCATCGCCCGTACCCGCGGCGCCCGTCTGGCGCTGGGCACTGCTGTTCCCGACTCCGCCCAGGGCAAGACCGCTGTCGAGACCATCGACGACGTGAACCCCAACGCCGTGGGCACCAACCTGGACGGCTCCTCCGCTGAGGTCCAGGATGGCGCCATCACCATCGACGGCACCGACTACATCGTCCGTGAGCTGGCCTCCCAGGAGATGAAGAACAACTCCGGCGCCACTTGGGACGCCCCCACCGCCGGCAACGCCATCAATACCTGGAGCGCCTCCTTCGGCGACCAGATCGACGTGGTCGTTTCCAACAACGACGGCATGGGCATGGCCGTGTTCAATGCCTGGTCCAAGGACAACAACGTCCCCACCTTCGGCTATGACGCCAACTCCGACGCTGTCGCCGCCATCGCCGACGGCTACTGCGGCACCATCACCCAGAACGCCGACGTGCAGGCCTACCTGACCCTGCGTGTCATGCGTAACGCCCTGGACGACGCCGACATCATGACCGGTATCAGCACCCCTGACGCCGCCGGCAACGTCCTGAGCGAGGATCTGTACTACTACGACGACGCCACCCGCTGCTTCTACGCTCTGAACGGCGCCGTCACGGCGGAGAACTATGAGTCCTTCCTGGACGCCACCGCTCCCAACCCCGCGTTCAACAACCAGCTGAGCGAGGCCGACGCCCCTGTCAAGAAGGTTTGGCTGGACATCTTCAACTCCACCGATAACTTCCTGAATGCCACCTATAAGCCCCAGCTGGAGAACTATGACGGCATTCTGAACCTGGATGTGGAGTACATCGCCGGCGACGGCCAGACCGAGGCCAACATCACCGACCGTCTGGCTAACCCCAGCGAGTATGACGGCTTCGCCATCAACATGGTCAAGACCGACAACGCCGCTTCCTACACCTCCAAGCTCCAGTGATGGCCGGCTTGAGGATCAGACAGTAACTTGAGCGGGGGCCATCAGGAAGATCTCTTTCTGGTGGCCCCTTTTGAAACGTTGCTCCTCAGCCCGGGGGAAAGGGGGCTGCGGAGCCGCGTTTCACAACAAAGCCTAGGCGAAAGAACAGGAGTGAGAATATGGCAGATAAGGAAGCAAAGACCGTCTTATCGATCCGGGGCATGTGCAAGTCCTTCGGCCGTAACCGTGTTCTCGACCACATCGACCTGGATGTGAAGGCAGGGTCCATCATGGGCCTGATGGGAGAAAACGGCGCCGGGAAGTCCACCATGATGAAGTGCCTGTTCGGCACCTATCAAAAGGACGAGGGGACCATCTTTTTTGACGGCAAGGAGGTCAACTTCTCCGGCCCGAAGAACGCCCTGGAAAACGGCGTGGCCATGGTCCATCAGGAACTGAACCAGTGCCTGGAGCGGAACGTGCTGGATAACCTGTTTTTGGGCCGGTACCCGAAAAACTCCATGGGCGTGGTGGACGAGGCCCGCATGAAGCGGGAGGCGGCGGATCTGTTCCGGCGGCTGAACATGACCGTGAACCTGACCGCCCCCATGAAGACCATGTCGGTTTCCTCCCGGCAGATGGTGGAGATCGCCAAGGCCATCTCCTATGACGCGAAGCTGATCGTGCTGGATGAACCCACCTCCTCGCTGACCGTCAGAGAGGTGAGCAAGCTGTTCGAGATGATGCGCAACCTCCGGGAGCAGGGCATCTCCCTGGTGTACATATCCCACAAGATGGACGAGGTGTTCGAGATATGCGATCAGGTCTCCGTTCTGCGGGACGGCAAGCTGGTCATGACCAAGGACACCAAGGACACCAACATGGACGAGCTGATCGCCGCCATGGTGGGCCGGTCGCTGGACAATCGGTTCCCGCCGGTGGACAACACCCCCGGCGACGTGGTGCTGTCGGTGCAGCACCTGTCCACCAAATACGCCCCCAACCTGAAGGACATCTCCTTCGACGTGCGGGAGGGGGAGATATTCGGCCTGTACGGCCTGGTGGGCGCGGGCCGGTCGGAGCTGCTGGAGACCATGTTCGGCGTGCGCACCAGGGCCGCCGGGCGTGTGTACTATAAAGGAAGGCTGATGAACTTCGCCAACGCCAGGGACGCCATGGACCACGGCTTCGCCATGATAACGGAGGAGCGCAAGTCTACGGGCCTGTTCCTGGAGGGGGACCTGACGTTCAACACCACCATCACCAATCTGGAACACTACAAGACCGGCCTCGCCCTTTCCAAGGACAAGATGGTCAACGCCACCGCCAACGAGATCAACGTCATGCACACCAAGTGCATGGGTCCGTCCGACGCCATCACGGCGCTGTCCGGCGGCAACCAGCAGAAGGTCATCTTCGGCAAGTGGCTGGAGCGGGACCCGGCGGTGTTCATGATGGACGAACCCACCCGGGGCATCGATGTGGGCGCCAAATACGAGATATACGAGCTTATCATAAAAATGGCCAAGCTGGGCAAGGCGATCATCGTCGTGTCCTCTGAGATGCCCGAGATACTGGGCATCACCAACCGGATCGGCGTCATGTCCAACGGCTACCTTTCCGGCATCGTGGACACCAAGCAGACCGATCAGGAGGAACTCCTGCGGCTCAGCGCCAAATACCTGTGATAGGAGGAGAAATGACAGTGGCCAGTCTAAACGAGAAGATCCTGTCCATAGAGGAGGAACAGCGGCTCCTTGCCCCCATCGACGAGTATGTGGGCGCGATCCAGGATAAGATCGACGCGCTGCGTGTGGACGGCACCGATAAGGTGACGGCGCTGACGAACCACATGGCCGTGGTGAAGGAAAACGCCAACTACACCAAGGCGGAGAAGGCGGCCATCCTGGCCGAGGACAAAAAGGCCCTCGCCCAGGCGAAGGCCGTGGAGGAGCAGCATAAGGGGGAGATCAAGTCCCTGACCGACCAGGCGGTGAAATACCTGGACGAGAATTACGACAAGCAGTATTACGCCAGCGTGGCCGCCTCCTGCGCGGCGGAGAAAGAGGCGGAGAACAAGCGCTATGAGGCGGAGCTGGCGGAGCTGAAGAGCCAGCACGCCGCGGAGCTTGCCAAGCTGTCCGACCAGGGCGAGATCAAGGACGAGAAGTACGTCTTTAAGAACAAGCAGTTCGACGCAAAGCTGAAGCACGACGCCACCCTCCAGGCCATCAAGGACCGGCGCCATGACGCCTATACCCACCGGTACCACCTGATCGACCTGCTGCGGCTGAGCAAGTTCACCTTCGCCGAGAAGCAGAAGCAGAAGTGGGAGAACTACAAGTACTCCTTCAACATCCGCCAGTTCCTGCTGGCAAACGGCCTGTACATCGTGATCGTGCTGATCTTCATCCTGCTGTGCATCCTGGCGCCCGTGGTGAAGAACACGAAGCTGCTCACCGTCACCAACATCCTGAACATCCTCCAGGCGGCGTCCCCCCGTATGTTCCTGGCTCTGGGCGTGGGCGGCCTGATCCTGCTGGGCGGCACCGACCTGTCCGTGGGCCGTATGGTGGGCACCAGCATGGTGCTGGCCACCATGATCATGCACAAGGGCATCAACACCGGCGCGCTGTTCGGGCACATCTTTGACTTCACCGGCATCCCCATCGGCGTGCGCATGATTATGGCGCTGGTGATCTGCTGCTGCGTCACCACGCTGTTCACCAGCTTCGCCGGATTCTTCACCGCCCGGTTCAAGATCCACCCGTTCATCTCCACCATGGCCAACATGCTTATCATGTTCGGCCTGATGACCTTTGCCACCAAGGGCGTGTCCTTTGGCGCCATCGAGCCGGAGATCCAGAACATCATCATGCCGAAGATCGGAGGGAAGTTCCCCACGATCATCCTGTGGGCGGTGGCCGTGATCGCCATCATGTACTTCATATGGAACAAGACCACCCTGGGGAAGAACATGTACGCCGTGGGCGGCAACTCCGAGGCCGCGGCCGTGTCCGGCATCTCCGTGTTCCGCGTCACCATCACCGCCTTCGCCATCGCCGGCATCCTGTACGGCTTCGGCGCGTGGCTGGAGTGCATACGCATGGTGGGTTCCGGCTCCGCCTCTTACGGCCAGGGCTGGGAGACCGACGCCATCGCTGCCTGCGTGGTGGGCGGCATCTCCTTCAGCGGCGGCATCGGCAAGATCCAGGGCATCGTCGTGGGCGTGCTGATCTTCACCGCCCTGACCTACTCCCTGACCATCCTGGGCGTGGACACCAACCTGCAGTTCGTCTTCTCCGGCATCATCATCCTGGCCGCCGTCACCATCGACTGCCTGAAGTACGTGCAGAAGAAGTAATAGCTGCCCGAAAAACTTATCAACAAAAAAGCGCGGCCCGGTCATACCGGGCCGCGCCTTGCGTTATGTCGGTCATATGAGTCCGTGGCGGGCCAGCACGCCCTTCAGGGCACGGCGGTTCGCCTCACCCATGGGCACCAGGGGCAGGCGCAGCTCGCCGTCCATAAGTCCCGCCATGGCCATGGCGGCCTTGATAGGGATGGGGTTGACCTCTGTAAACAGGGCCGTGAACAGATCCAACCACTGCCGGTTCATCGCCGCGGCGGCGGGGTAGTCGCCCGCCAGGCACAGATCGCAAAGGCCGCTCACCGCCTCGGGGACGATATTGGACGCCACGGAGATCACGCCCTTGGCCCCCAGAGCCATCATGGCCACCGTGTCGGCGTCGTTGCCGCTGTAAAACGTGAGCTTATCTCCGCACAGGGCGGCGGTGCGGGCGAAGGCGGCGATGTCGCCGGAGGCCTCCTTCACGCCGGCGATGTTGCCGTGGTCCGCCAATACGGCGTATGTCTCCGGTGCGATGGACAGCCCGGTACGGCCCGGCACATTATAAAGGATCACCGGCAGGCGCGTCCGGTCGGCCACGTAGGTGAAGTGGGCGATGAGTCCGGCCTGGGTGGTCTTGTTGTAGTAGGGCGTGACCATCAGCACGCCGTCCGCCCCCGCGTCCTCCGCCCGGCTGGCCGCGGCCAGGGCCTTGGCGGTGTCATTGGAGCCGATGCCGGCGACGATCTTCATGCGTCCGGCGGACTTTTCCGCCGCCAGGCGGATCAGCTTTTCCTGTTCCTCCGCCGTCAGGGTGGCGGCCTCGCCGGTGGTGCCGCACACCACCAGGGCGGTCACGCCGCCGGCGGACTGCATGTCGATGAGGCGGGCAAAGGCGTCATAGTCCACCGCGCCGCCCTTCATGGGCGTCACCAGGGCGGTGGCGCAGCCGGTGAATAAAGGTGTTGACATGTTTCTCCTCCTGAAAAAAGCGATGCCGCGGGCGGTCTGCCCACGGCATCTTTCGCGTTTATGATATTTCGGAGGTCAGTCCAGCCAGCCCTCGGCCCGCAGCAGCTCCGCCAGCAGCACACCGCCGCCGGCGGCGCCCCGCAGGGTGTTATGGCTCAGGCAGACGAACTTGTAGTCGTACTGGCTGTCGGGCCGCAGCCGGCCCACGCTCACCGCCATGCCCCCCTCCAGGTTCCGGTCCAGCTTCGTCTGGGGCCGGTTGTCCTCCTCAAAATAGTGGAGGAACTGCTTGGGGGCGGAGGGGAGGGCCAGCTGCTGGGGCCGGCCGGAGAAGGCCGCCCAGCGGGCCAGGATCTCCTCCTGGGTGGGCTTGCGGTCAAAGGAGCAGAACACCGCGGCCATGTGGCCGTTGGAGCAGGGCACCCGCAGGCACTGGGCGGTGATGGCGGGGCTTTGGGCGATCTCGATGTGGTCGCCCGCCACGCGGCCCCACAGCTTCAGAGGCTCCTGCTCGCTCTTCTCCTCCTCGCCGCCGATGTAGGGGATGATGTTGTCCACCATCTCGGGCCAGGTCTCAAAGGTCTTGCCGGCGCCGGAGATGGCCTGATAGGTGCACACCAGCACCCGGTTCAAGCCGAACTCGTCCTTCAGCGGATGCAGGGCGGGCACATAGCTCTGCAGAGAGCAGTTGCTCTTCACGGCGATGAAGCCCCGCTTGGTGCCCAGGCGCTTTCTCTGGGCGGGGATGACGGCCAGGTG
>CANQXG010000016.1 GCA_947627735.1 uncultured Oscillospiraceae bacterium
GCTTGTTTGCATTGTTTAATTTACAAGGTACACCGCGCCTGCGGTCCCCCGCAAGGCGCTTTGCTAATATACCATCCGGGCGCCCGTTTGTCAACACCTTTTTGCCGAATTTATGAAAAATTTTCGCCCACATCTGATAGAAAAACGGCCCTGTGAAGGGCCGTCAGGCGCAGAACCGGTGCCTGCCGATGGTGATGATGGCGGGCCGGGACCAGATCCACTTGCTGGTGGCGGTGGCGGGGTTGAAATAGTACAGCGCCCCTCCAGAGGGATCGGCGCCGTTGAGGGCGTCCCGGGCCGCCCGGTAGGCGCTGTCCGCCACCGGCTTCCAGAACTGTCCGTCATCCAGGCAGGAGAAGGCCCCCTTCTGGTATATGACCCCGGAGATGGTCCCCGGGAAGGCGGGGCTTTTCACCCGGTTGAGCACCACCGCCCCCACGGCCACCTGTCCGTTATATGGCTCCCCCCTGGCCTCGGCGGAGATGAGCCGGGCCAGCAGGTCCAGATCCCCGGAGGTGCTCTGGTTGGCGGCGCTGACGCTGATGCCAAGGGCCGCCAGCGTCTGAGGCCCGCACTTGCCGTCCACGGCCAGGCCGTTTTTTCTCTGGAAGTATTTTACAGCCTCTACGGTCTTTGAGCCGTATACCCCGTCCACCTTGCCGGAATAATAGCCCCAGCGGGACAGCTTGTCCTGGATGGTAGTGACCACGGAGCCGGCGGAGCCTTTCTGGTAGGTGACGGCCTCGGCCTGCTGGGCCAGGCATATGATGAAAATGTTCATTGCGAACAGCACGGCCAGGGCCGCGCACAGTTTTTTTCTCGCAGCGCTCATAGCGATACCCCCTCGTAAGCTAGAACTAGTCTACGAGGGGGCATGTCCGATTATGCCATGTCAAAAAAGCGAAGTTTTGGACTTGGAAGCGATCTCTTCCTGGAGCTTGGCCATGAACGCGTCCAGGGCCATGGCGCCCTTGTCGGCGTCCCGGGTGCGCACGGCCACGGTGCCCTCGGCGGCCTCCTTGTCGCCCACCACCAGCTTGTAGGGGACCTTCTCCATCTGGGCCTGGCGGATCTTGAAGCCCAGCTTCTCGTTGCGGGTGTCCACCTCGGTGCGCACGCCCGCGGCCTCCAGCTTTTCGGCCACTTCCTTGGCGTAGTCCATGGACCGGTCCGTGATGGGCAGGATCTTCACCTGCACCGGGCTGAGCCAGGTGGGGAACGCGCCGGCGAAGTGCTCGGTGATGACGCCGATGAACCGCTCGATGGAGCCGAACACCACCCGGTGGATCATCACGGGGCAGTGCTTCTCCCCGTCCGCGCCCACATATTCCAGATCAAACCGGCCGGGCAGCTGATAATCCAGCTGGATGGTGCCGCACTGCCATGTCCGGCCCAGGGAGTCCTCGATGTGGAAGTCCAGCTTCGGGCCGTAGAAGGCGCCGTCGCCGGGGTTGATCTCATAGGTCTTGCCGATGCTGGTGATGGCTTCGGCCAGGGCGGCGGTGGCGATGTCCCAGTCCTCCACGGAGCCGATGTGGTCCTCGGGCATGGTGGAAAGTTCAATGGTATAGGGCAGGCCGAAGAGGGTATAGACCTCGTCGAACAGCTGGGCGATGCGGATGACCTCGTCCTTGATCTGGTCCTTGGCCAGCAGGATGTGGGCGTCGTCCTGGGTGAAGCAGCGGACGCGGAACATCCCGTGCAGGGCGCCGGACAGCTCATGGCGGTGCACCAGGCCCAGCTCGCCGTAGCGCAGGGGCAGGTCGCGGTAGGAGTGAGGCTCCAGGTCGTACACCAGGATGCTGCCGGGGCAGTTCATGGGCTTGATGGCGAAGTCCTCGTCGTCGATGACGGTGGTGTACATGTTGTCCTTGTAGTGGTCCCAGTGGCCGGAGGTCTCCCAAAGGGTGCGCTTCATGATCTGAGGGGTGCTGATCTCCAGGTAGTCCCACTTCTTATGGACCTGACGCCAGT
This sequence comes from uncultured Oscillospiraceae bacterium, assembly GCA_947627735.1. GTDB lineage: Bacteria > Bacillota > Clostridia > Oscillospirales > Oscillospiraceae > CAJOIG01. The sequence goes on from CANQXG010000016.1 coordinate 1,975, forward strand.
AGTCGATGAGGGTGTTTTTCAGCACCATGCCCTTGGGCAGATAGAAGGGGAAGCCGGGGGCCTCGTCCCGGAAGGCGAACAGGCCCAGCTCACGGCCCAGCTTCCGGTGGTCCCGCTTCTTGGCCTCCTCGATCCGGGCCAGGTAGGCGTCCAGCTCCGCCTTGGTGGGGAAGCAGGTGCCATAGATGCGCTGGAGCATCTTCCGATTGGAGTCGCCCCGCCAATAGGCGCCGTTGACGGTGGTCAGCTTGATGGCGTTGCCCTTGATCCGACCGGTGGAGTCCAGGTGCGGCCCGGCGCACAGGTCGGTGAAGTCCCCCTGCTTGTAAAAGCTGATGACCGCGTCCTCGGGCAGGTCCTGGATCAGCTCCACCTTATAAGGCTCCTGACGCTCCTGCATGAAGGCGATGGCCTCTTCCCGGGGCAGCTCGAACCGCTCCAGCTTGATCTTCTCCTTGCAGATCTTGCGCATCTCCCCCTCCAGGGCCTCCAGGTCCTCGGGGGTGAAGGGCTTTTCGATGTCGATGTCGTAGTAAAACCCGTCCTCGATGGCCGGGCCGATGGCTAGCTTGGCCTCCGGGTACAGGCGCTTCACCGCCTGGGCCAGCACGTGGCTGGTGGTATGCCGGTACATTTTCCTGTATTCGGCGTCGCTGAAGTTAAATTCCATAATGTCCTCCTATAAAAACAAAACACCCCTGACATGCGTCAGGGGTGCGTAAAATACACACGGTCCCACCCTAAACTTTCACTCAAATGCGCTTCACGCGCGCCCACGGCGGAGCATACTCATCTCTTTTCAGCTCCGCAGCTCGGGGATGGTCAGCCTCCGGAGCGTTTCCCAAGAGGGCTTCCAGCCACTGACCCTCTCTCTCTGCGGGGCGTTTCCCGGCGCAATTCCCGTCGTCGCCTTTGTTCCTATGCAATATATCACGCGGTCAGACCGATGTCAAGAGGCATCGCGCCCGTTTTCAAAGCCCTTCGTCCTCTACAAACTGATAAAACGCCTGCTCCTGGGCCTGGTCCTCCGCCCGGACCGTGCCCACCGGCGCGGTGTAGACCACGTATTCCTCCTCGCCGTCCAGGCCGAACAGCGCCGCGCAGTCCTCGTGGCAGAACGCCCCCACGCCGCAGGTGCCCAGCCCCAGGGCGGTGCAGGCCAGATACAGGTTCTGGCCCACGTGGCCGGCGTCGATCATGGCCACTCGGTGGGCGTATATGCCGTAGCGCCACTCCGCCCGGTAGGGCACCATGGTCCAGTAAAACACCGCGCTGGCCTTGGCGGCCCACTTCTGCCCCTCCAGGGTGCGGTCGATGGTCCCCTCCGGGTCCTCCACGGCGCCCAGATATTCCAATGCGTGCTCCATGGGCAGGTAGTGATAGGCGCCAGGCGCCAGGCCCTCCACCTTGCGCACGACAAGATAAGTTTCGAACTCGTGGCGCGCCCCGCCGCAGGGCACGGTGCGCAGCGTGGCGTACGCCCTGCCGCGGATGCCCTTCACCCCCTGGGTGGCCCACAGCAGAAAGCTGAGCTGTTCCAGGGTCATAGCCTCGTCCGTATACACACGGTTGGACCGCCGGTCCCGGATGATGCCGGCGAAGTCGCCGCGCATGGCAAGCCCATCGAAGTCCCTGGGCAGGGCGACGCGGGCATCCTGGCCCGCCATGGGCGCCTTCACCAGGGGCGGCTGGGGCCGCCGCAGCTGCTGGTCCGACTCAAAATCCGGATAGGGGTCCTCCCGCCGGTCCCCTTTGGTGAACTCTCTCCCCTTTTGGATCAGCTCCCGCTGGAGCGCTTCGTCCATCATGATACCGTCCCCCGAAATGATAAATATATCCTCAGCCCATGGCCCGGCTCACCAGCCAGCAGGCGCCGTACAGCACCGGCTGGTGGATGAGATAGACCAGCATCGTCCTCCGCCCCACCTGCCGCAGCCATGTCGGCGCGCCGGCGGTGCGCAGCCGGCTGTCCGCCGGGGCGGCCAGCAGCTTTTTGCCGAACCAGGCCCCCAGCAGGAACATGAATAGGTTAGGCAGCACCGGCACCCAGTCCGACGACTGGAACCCCGGGGCACGCAGGCCCAGCCAGAACAGCCACTTAGGCTGCACGAATACGGTGTAGCTGATAACCCGCGTGACAAGATACAGCCCCGCCCACAGCCAGGGGGCCAGCCGGTCCGGCACCTTGTCGGCGTACCGCCCGGCGAAGTGGTACAGCACCATGGCCACGCTGAGGAACTGGAGCATGCCGAACAGGATCGGCTCCCCCGCCACGGCGCCCCCCGCCATCACCAGCAGCCCCGCCCCGGCGGTGATGAGGCCCCGGCGCAGGTTGGAGCGGGTGAGCCGGGCGCTGACGCCGGCCAGGAAGATGAAGCTAAGGGCGATGAACCGCTGCAGGAAGAACACCGGCCACCACTGGGTCACGGCGTAGGGCAGCCACCGAAAGATGATGCAGTCGTACATCAGGTGGTACCCCACCATCAGGCAGCAGACCAGTCCCCGCCACCCGTCCAGCCACTTGATCCGCTCAGACATTGAACAGGAAGTGGGTCACGTCCCCGTCCTGCATGACGTATTCCTTGCCCTCGGCCCGCAGCAGGCCCTTCTCCCGGGCGGCGGCCTCGCTGCCGCAGGCCTTCAGATCGTCGAAGGCGATGATGTTGGCCCGGATGAAGCCCCGCTCGAAGTCGGTGTGGATCTTCCCAGCCGCCTGGGGGGCCTTGGTGCCCTTGGTGATGGTCCAGGCCCGGCACTCGTCCGGCCCGCAGGTCAAAAACGAGATCAGCCCCAGCAGCTCATAAGAGCACTTGATGAGCCGCTCCAGCCCTGACTCCCGGATGCCCAGCTCCTCCATGAACATCTCCCGGTCCGCCGGGTCCTCCAGCTCGGCGATGTCCTGCTCGAACCGGGCGCACACCGGCAGGACCATGCTGCCCTCGGCGTCGGCGATGGCCTTGACCTGCTTGTAATACGCGCTCTGCTCCGCCTGGGCGAAGCCGTCCTCGTCCATGTTGGCGGCGTAGATCACCGGCTTGAGGCTCAGCAGGTCGGACTGGGCCACCATCTCCGCCTCGTCCCCCTCGCAGGGGAAGCTGCGGGCGGACTTGCCCTGGTCCAGCCAGGCGGCCAGCCGGCCCATCAGCTCCGCCTCCTTGGCGTATTTCTTGTCGCCGGATTTTACGTACTTCTGGGCCTTCTCATAGCGCCGGTTGACCATCTCCAGGTCCGCCATCACCAGCTCCAGATCCACCGTCTCGATGTCCCCCTTGGGGTCGGTGGAGCACTCATGTCGCAGGATGTTGGCGTCGTCGAAGCAGCGGACCACGTGGATGATGGCGTCGGTGCCCCGGATGTTGCCCAGGAACTTGTTGCCCAGGCCCTCCCCCTTGCTGGCGCCCTTCACCAGGCCCGCGATGTCCACAAATTCGATGGTGGCGGGGGTATATTTCTTGGGGTGGTACATCTCCGCCAAAAAGTCCAGCCGCTCGTCCGGCACGGCCACCACCCCCACGTTGGGGTCGATGGTGCAGAACGGGTAGTTGGCCGACTCCGCCCCGGCGTTGGTCAGGGCGTTGAAAAGGGTGCTCTTGCCCACGTTGGGCAGTCCCACGATGCCTAGTTTCATATCCTCTCTCCTATCGGCGAAGGCGGGCATAGCCCGCCTTCGCATGATCTTATTTGCGTATATCGTCCACCCAGTACGGCGGGCGCTGGTCGGGGCCTCTGTACGGGCCGGGCCCCTGGGGCGCGGGCGGCTCCGTGTCCGGCGCGGGTGCAGCCGGCGGCGCGGGCGGCTCCTCCGGTGCGGGAGCGGGCGCCGGCTCTGCCTTCTTCGGCGGAAGCTCGCCGTGGTCGCAGAAGTAATCGAACTCCTCCCCGTCCATGGACTCATGCTCCAGCAGATACTCCGCCACGGCGATGAGGGTGTCCTTATGGGCCGTCAGCAGCTCCTCGCACCGGGCGCTGGCCTCGTCGAAGATGTGCTTGACCTCCTCGTCGATGATGGCGGCGGTCTCCTCGGAATAGCTCTTGGTGGTGCCGAAGTCCCGGCCTATGAACAGGCTGTGGCCGGAGTCGTCGAAACTGATGGGTCCCAGCCGCTCGCTCATGCCGAACTGCATGACCATGGCCCGGGCGATCTTGGAGGCCTGCTGGATGTCCCCGGAGGCGCCGGTGGAGATGTCGTTCAAAAACAGCTTCTCCGCCACCCGGCCTCCCAGGGCCATGACGATCTGCTCGAACATCTCGCTCTTGGCCCGGAAGGACTTGTCCTCGCTGGGCCGCATGAGGGTGAAGCCGCCGGCCTGGCCCCGGGGGATGATGGTGATATAGTGCACCGGGTCCACGTGCTCCAGGTACTTGGCGGCGATGGCGTGGCCAGACTCGTGATAGGCGGTCAGCCGCCGCTCCTTGTCGGTGATGACCCGGCTCTTCTTCTCCGGACCCATCTCCACCTTCAGTATGGCCTCGTCGATGTCGTCGTTGACGATGAACCGGCGGTGCCGGCGCACGGCCAGCAGGGCCGCCTCGTTGAGCAGGTTCTCCAGGTCCGCCCCGGAGAAACCGGCGGTGCCCCGGGCGATGGAGTTCAGGTCCACATCGTCCCCCAGGGGCTTATCCTTGGCGTGGACCTTCAGGATCTCCTCCCGGCCCTTCACGTCGGGCAGGCCGATATAGACCTGGCGGTCGAAGCGGCCAGGCCGCAGAAGGGCGTTGTCCAGGATGTCGGCCCGGTTGGTGGCCGCCATGACGATGACGCCCTCGTTGTTGGTGAAGCCGTCCATCTCCACCAGCAGCTGGTTCAATGTCTGCTCGCGCTCGTCGTGGCCGCCGCCCAGGCCGGAGCCGCGCTGACGGCCCACGGCGTCGATCTCGTCGATGAAGATGATGGCCGGGGCCACCTTCTTGGCCTGGTCGAACAGGTCGCGGACACGGCTGGCGCCCACACCCACGTACAGCTCCACGAAGTCGGAGCCGGAGATGGACAAAAACTGCACCCCAGCCTCGCCGGCCACGGCCTTGGCCATGAGGGTCTTGCCGGTGCCCGGAGGACCCACCAGCAGCACGCCCTTGGGGATGCGGGCGCCCATGGCGGTGTAGGCCGCCGGGTCCTTGAGGAACTCCACGATCTCCTGCAGCTCCTCTTTTTCCTCGTCGCAGCCGGCCACGTCGGCGAAGGTCTTGCGCTGCTGCTCATCATTGGTGGTGCGGGTGCGGGCCTTGGAGAACTTGGCCACGCTGCCGGTGCCGGCGCCGGTGGCCCGGCTCATCATCACATACCACAGCACCCCGAACACCACGATCACGATCAGGTACGGCAGGAAGCTCAGCCACCAGGGGGCCACGAAGCCCTCGTTGTCGTCGTACACCTCGAGGGTGCCGTCCGCCCGCTGGGCGTCGATCAGGTCGCCCACGTCCTCATAGAACCGGTCCGTGTCCCGGATGGTGCGGGTGATCTCGCTCATGCCCTCGTAAGGCTCCCGCAGATAGAGGGTCAGCTCGTTGCCGGCCAGCACATAGGACTCCACCTGTCCGTCCTCGAACAGCCCGATCATCTCGGAGTAGGGCAGCTCCACCTGGGTCCGGTTGCCGGTCAGGGAGAACACCGCCGCCAGCAGGATCACCAGCACCAGCGCGTAGAACCCGATGTCCCGTGCCCGCCGATTGCCCGGTCCCCCGGGACCCGGTCCGCCGCCGGGCGGGACGGGCCGGTTGGGTCCGCTCTGTTTGTTGTTATTGTTGCCAGGCATATTGTCCATTGATCTACCTCATGAATAGATTTCCGGTTTCAGCACGCCGATATAGGGGAGGTTCCGGTACTCCTCGTTATAGTCCAGTCCGTAGCCCACCACGAAGGCGTCCGGGATGGTGAAGCCCACGTAGTCGGCCTGCACGTCCGCCGTGCGCCGCTCCGGCTTGTCCAGGAGGGTGACGATGCGGATGGAGGCGGGCTTGCGCGCCAGCATATATTTGCGCAGGTAGCTGAGAGTGTTGCCGCTGTCCAGGATGTCCTCCACGATGATAACGTCCCGGCCCTCGATGTTCTCGGTCAGGTCCTTGACGATCTTCACCGCGCCGGTGGACGTGGTGCCCGCGCCGTAGCTGGACACCACCATGAAGTCGATGGTGCAGGGCAGATTGCACGCCCGCACCAGATCGGCCATGAATACGAAGCAGCCCCGGAGCACCCCCACGAACAGGGGCTTTTTCCCCGCGTAATCGGCGGTGATCTGTGCGCCCAGGCGGGCGATGATCCCCTTGAGCTGTTCCTCGCTGGCAAACAGTTTTTCCACATCAGGGTGCATATTTCTCTTTCCCCTTCCCCGCGCCGGCTCAGGCCGGCAGCAGCTCTATCTTTATGACCGGGCCGTTCCGGTCCCGGACCGCCGCCCGCTCGTCGGCGCCGGCGCCGTATACCGCCAGTACCCCGGCGTCGTCCCGCAGCACGGGCACGCTGTCCCGCAGCCAGGCGGGCACGCCCCGCTCCGCCAGCAGCCGGCGCACCTGCTTCGTGCACCCTCTGCCCACGGGCCGCAGCTTATCCCCCGGCCTTCGGCCGGCGACAGCTATACTACCACATATATTCTCATATTGGAAGAAAAAAATGTTGTACGAATTGTAAACAACCTGTGCCCCGTCCGTAAATTTCTCCGCCCGCAGCACCAGTCCCGCCTCCGGCAGGGCCACCTGCCCCGGCACGGGGACCGGCCTTGCCGGCAGGGCCGGCGCCGAATCCGCGCCGAACCAGAGCCGCCCGCCGCCGTGCCCGATGCGTACGCCCGGCACATCCGCCGTGCCGCCGGCGGCCGCCGCGCGCAGCGCCGCGCGCACGTGCCCGTACCCCAGCTCCCGGCCTGCCATGATCCGCACCGCCCGGCTGGCCACCGGCCAGGGGGCCGCGGTCAGAGCCGCCGCGTCCAGGCTCATGCCGTCGCCGTGCTCCCGGATAAGATCCCTCGCCAGGCCCTCCAGAAAGGCCTCGTCCTCCCGGAGCAGGGCCGCTGTGCGGCCCATGGCGCGGGCATAGGCGGGACTGACAGTGCCCAGCGCCGGCATGGCCATTCGGCGCAGCCGGTTGCGGGCGAATCGGTCGGACAGGTTGGACCCGTCGGTGACGTATCGGATATCCCGGCTGTGGAGAAACGCCTCCACTTCCCCGCGGGTGACGTCCAGCATGGGCCGGACGATCCTCCCCCGCTTGGGCGGGATGCCCCCCAGGCCCTTCAGCCCGGTGCCCCGGGCCAGGTGCAGCAGCAGCGTCTCGGCGTTGTCGTCGGCGGTGTGGGCCGTGGCGATGACCGCCGCACCCAGCGCCTGAGCCGTCCGCTCCAAAAAGTCGTACCGTGCCTGCCGGGCGGCCTCCTCCAGGCCCATGCCCTCCCGGGCGGCCAGGGCGGCCACGTCCCCCTTTTCGCTGTAAAAGGGCACGCCCCAGTCCCGGCACAGCGCCCGGACGAAGGCCTCGTCCCGGTCCGCCTCGTCGCCCCGCAGGCCGTGGTTATAGTGGCCCGCCGCCACGGTATAGCCCATGTCCAGCAGCCGCCGCAGCAGGTATACCGAGTCCGCGCCGCCGGACACCGCGCACAGGATCAGCCCCTGGCGGGGCAGCAGGTCAGTATCCATCCTCGCCGTGGCGCCTCTCGTCGTTGACGTAGGTGGTGTACTCCGGTATCCACCGCAGATACACCGTTCCCACCCGGCCATGGCGGTTTTTCAGGATGATGGCCTCGGCGGAGTTGGGGTCCTCGCACTCCCGGTCGTAGTATCCCTCCCGGTACAGGCCGATCACCGCGTCCGCGTCCTGCTCGATGGAGCCGGACTCCCGCAGGTCCGACAGCATGGGCCGCTTGTTCTGCCGGGCCTCATTGGCACGGCTGAGCTGGCTCATGCACACGATGGGCACCCCCAGCTCTTTGGCGGTGACCTTCATCATGCGGCTGATGTCGCTGACGGCCTGGGTACGGCTCTCGTTGGCCCAGGAATTGCCGCTGCCGGCGGACTGCATCAGCTGCAGGTAGTCCACCACCACCAGCCCCAGATCGTCGATCCGGCGGCACTGGGCGGCCATCTCCGCCACGGTCATGGTGGGGTTGTCGTCCAGGCGGATCTTCACGTTGCTCAACGACCCCGCCGCCTCCGCGAGACGGCTCCACTCCTCGCCGCTGAGCCGGCCCTGGTTGAGCTGATACAGGTCGATGTGGCTCTCCGAGGAGAGCATGCGCTGCACGATCTGCTGCCGGCTCATCTCCAGGGAGAAGATGGCCACGGTCTTGCCGGAGGTCTTGGCGGCGCTGACAGCGATGTTCAGGGCGATGCTGGTCTTGCCCATGCCGGGCCGGGAGGCGATCAGCACGAGGTCCCCCTCCCCCAGGCCCTGCAGGCACTCGTCGATGTCCGCCAGGCCCGTGGAGATACCGGGCAGCTGGCTGCCGCCGGCGGCGGCCTGGGAGATCTGGCTGAGCACGTCCTGGAGCACCTGGGTCATGGGCACCAGTCCCCCGGTGACGGACTGCTTGCGCAGGGCGTATATCTTCCGCTCCGCCAGCTCCAGCACGTCCTTGGCCTGGCCTCCCTGCTGATAGACCTGCTCGGAGATCTCCGAGGCGGACTGGCCCAGGGCACGCAGCAGCGCCCGCTCCCGGACGATGTCGCAGTAGCGGGCCACATTGGCCGCCGTGGGGGTGACCTCCATCAGCTCCCGCAGGTAGTCCCGGGAATTCTCGTGCAGGCACTTTCTGGCCTGCATCTCGTCCAGGACCGTGATGGGGTCGATCTTCTTTCCCATGGAGAACATGGCGAAGATGGTGTCGAAGATCTCCCGGTTGACGTCGATATAAAATTCCTCGCCGCTGACCTTTCCCACCACATTGGGCACGCAGGCCGCGTCGATGAGCATGGAGCCTAAAATCGCCTGTTCCGCTTCGGCGGAATAAGGCGCTCTCCGTCCCAGCAGCTCGTCCATAGTCTCCCCCGGACCGATTATTTCTCCTCGGTGACCATCACGTGGATGGTGCCGGTGATCTCATAGCCCAGCTTGCACTTGACCTGGAAGGTGCCGAACTGCTTGATGGGCTCGGTCTGCACGATCTGGTTCTTCTCGATGGCGATGCCGTGCTGGGCGGCAAGGGCCTCGGCGATCTGGCTGGAGGTGACGGAGCCGAACAGCCGTCCGCCGGTGCCGGCCTTGGCCTTCACATGGACCACCACGGCCCCCAGCTTCTCGGCGTACTCCTGGGCCTGTGCCCGCTCCCGGGCGATCTGGGCCTGGCGGGCCTTATCCTTCAGGCGCATGGCGTTGAGGTTGTCCGCCGTGGCCTCCACGGCCAGTCCCCGGGGCAGCAGATAGTTGCGCCCGTAGCCGTCGGAGACCTCCTTCAGCTGGCCCTTCTTGCCCTGGCCCTTGATGTCCTGCTGTAAGATGACTTTCATATATGTTTCCTCCCGAATTGCTCTTTCACGAATCAAAATATTCGTCGATAGCGGCCTTCAGCCGCTCCTCCGCCTCCTGGACGGACACGCCGTCCATCTGGGCCCCCGCGGCGGACTGGTTGCCGCCGCCGCCCAGCTTCTCCAGCAGCACCTGCACATTGGTGCTGCCGATGCTCCTGGCGGAGAGCATCACGCCCCCCTCGGGTGTGGGAAACAGCACCACCGACGCCTCCACATCGGAGATGTTCAGCATCTCGTCCGCCGCCTGGGCGGCCACCACCCGGTCCACAGGCTGGTCCATCACCGCCAGGCATATATTGTCCCGGTATATCCTGGACCGCTCCAGGATGGCGTAGCGGCTGACGGTGTGCTCCATATCGCTCTGGAAGAGCCGCTTCACCGCCACGGTGTCCGCGCCCATCCGCCGCAGGAAGGCCGCGGCCTCGAAGGTGCGCTCCCCGGTGCGGAGGGTGAAGCTCTTTGTGTCGGTGACGATGCCCGCCAGCAGGGCCTCCGCCTCGGGGCGGGTCACGTCGCTCTGCTCCACCAGCTCCTGCATCAGCTCCACCACCAGCTCCGACGCAGAGGAGGCGTATGGCTCCAGAAAGGTGAGCGCGGCGTTGTCGATATAGGTGGCGGCCCGGCGGTGGTGGTCGATGAGCACCGTGCGGCTGAAGCTCTGCAGCAGCGCCCTGTCCTCCACCTGCTCGGGGCGGTTGGTGTCCACCACCACGAGAAGGCTGCGGGAATTGGCCTGGAGCATGGCGTCCTTGGGGGAGATGAAGATGTCCTCATACTCCCGGTGCCGGCGCAGCTCCTCCATCAGCAGCGTGCAGGCGTTAGGTCCGCTGCCCATGACGATCCTGGCCCGCTTGCCGCAGGACCGGGCGATGCACGCCAGGCCCACCGCCGCGCCCAGCACGTCCATGTCCGCGTACCGGTGGCCCATGATATAGGTGGTGGAGGCGTCCTTGATGAAGGCGGCCAGGGCGTTGGCCACCACCCGGCTCTTCACCTTGGTGCGGGTCTCCACCTCCGTGGCACGGCCTCCGTAAAACTCGAAGTTGATCCGGTTGCGCACCACCGCCTGGTCGCCTCCCCGGCTCAGGGCCATCTCCACGCTCATGGAGGCGAAGTTGAAGTCCTCCTCCAAGCTGGCCCCGTCCAGGCCCGCGCCGATGCTCAGCGTGGCGTGGATACCGCTGGGGTTGGATACCTCCTCCACCGCGTCCAGCACGGAGAATTTCCCCGCCGTCAGCTCGTCGAAATACCGCCGCTCACAGATGAAGATGTACCGGTCCCGGTCATACCGGCGCAGCAGGCCCTGCATGCCCTCGGTCCACTGGGCGAGCTTATCCTCCAGCTGGTTGCGCAGGTCGTTGCGCGCCCGGTCCGGGACATTTTTCATCAGCTCGTCATAGTTGTCGATCATCAGCAGCATGACCACCGGCCTGGACGCGGCATACTCCAGCTTGATGTCGTCGTACTCCGTCACATCCACCCAGTAGGTGATGCCCATGGTGCCGCTGACCTTCTCCTCCCCCTGGCCCCGGACCATGTTGCCGTGGACCTGGTAGCGCCGGCCTCCCAGCTCCACCAGCCCCGCGCAGCGGGTCTTGCCCTCCAGCACCCACTTGCCCTGATAGCCGGGGACAAGGTCCGTGATGGCCACGTCTACGATCGGCTCCGACCGACCGCAGATGCTGAAAAACTCCTGGTTGCCCCACACCAGCCGCCCGGAGTCCACGAAGTAGGCGGCCATGGGCAGGGGAAAGTTCATCATGGCGTTGTCCCGGGCCGCCTCGGAGTCGTAAGTCACCGACTGGATATACTCCATCAGCTCCCGGCGGCGCCGCCGGATCATGGCCAGGTGGGTCAGCAGCAGCACCAGCGCCACCGCCGCCTCCCCCAGCGCCAGATAGGTCTGTTGGAAAACAAGCCAGCTCACCGCGGCGAACAGGAACAGGAACAGGATATAAAACAGGGAATCTGCGTTCTCCAATTTTTTTGTGATCTTGTTCATGGCATACTGCTCCACCATAGATATACTAGGACATTATACCAGATTGCCCAGGATAATACAAATTTTTTTCCCGACGTCCCTCCACATATTTTTGTCCCCCGGACAGACAATAAACGAGAGGTGAAAGGATGAAAGCGGTCATACTGACCGGCGGCGAGGGCACGCGGCTGCGGGCCGTCTCCGGCGGTGTCCCCAAACCCATGATGCCCCTGCTGGGCGTGCCGCTGCTGGAGCGGACGGTGGCGCTGCTGCGGGAGAACGGCTTCGACAGCCTGTGCATGACCCTCCACTACCGGCCCGAGGCCATCTGCTCCCACTTCGGGGACGGCTCCGCCTTCGGCGTGCGCATCCAATACCGGCAGGAAACGGAACCTCTCGGCACGGCGGGGGCGGTGCGCAACTGCGCCGGCTTCACCGCCGGCGAGGACTTTCTCGTCATCAGCGGCGACAGCGCCTGCGACTTCGACCTGCGCTCCCTGGCGGAGGGCCACAGGCAGGGCGTCACCATCGCTCTGTCCTCCCGTGCGGAGCCTCTGCCCTACGGGCTGGTGCTCACCGACAGGTCGGGCCGGGTCACCGGCTTTCTGGAAAAGCCCACCTGGGAGCGGGTGGTGACGGACCGGGTCAGCACCGGCATCTATATGCTCAGTCCCCCGGTGCTGGACATGATCCCCCCGGGGACGAAATACGACTTCGCCCGGGACCTGTTCCCCCGGCTGCTGGCCGAGGGCGTGTCCCTGCGGGGCGTGGTCATGGACGGCTACTGGTGCGATATCGGCACGCCCCGGGCCTATTACCAGTGCAATCTGGACGCCCTGGACGGGCTTTACCGCCTGCCGGGCGAGGACCCGCCGCCCCGGCGGGTGGTGCCCTGCCGGGACAGGGCGCGGCTGATGGGGGCCATGGCGGAGGTGCTGGCGGAGTTCGGCGCGGACTTCACCGACGGCCTGACCGTCACGGGCCGGCAGGGACGTGCCCATCTGGCCCCCCTGGCGGACCGGAGCGCCCTGGCCCTGGACGGGGACGGGGCGGCGGTGCGCCGGCTGGAGGCTTTGGCCAGGAAGCTGGAGGACGGCATGGACCGCCGGGCACTTGACATCCGCCCGGAGGGATGGTAACATCTCCCTGAAAATACCGGCCGCCGGTGGGCGGCCGTGCTGGCAGGTAGAGATATGAACGATGTTTTGACTGGCCTTCTCTCCGACGCCCGGGCCATGGCCCCCCGGCTCAGCGCCTGGCGGCGGGATCTGCACCGGCACCCGGAACCCTCCTTTGAGGAATACCGCACGGCGGAGTATATCTGCGGCGCCCTCAGGGCGATGGACATCCCCTTCCGCCGGGCGGGCAGGACCGCGGTGCTGGGTGAGCTGAAGTTCGCCCAGTCTGGCCGGACGGTGGCCATCCGGGCGGACATGGACGCCCTGCGTGTCCAGGAGGCGGTGCAGCGACCGTACGGTTCCCAGGTGCCCGGGGTGATGCACGCCTGCGGCCATGACGGCCATGTGGCCTGTCTGCTGGGGGCGGCGGCCTTGCTCAAGGCTCGGGCGGACAGCCTCTGCGGCACGGTGCGGTTTCTCTTCCAGCCGGCGGAGGAGCTGGGCGGCGGCGTGGAGGAGCTGCTCCAGGCCGGCGCCCTGGAGGGCGCGGAGCGCATCTTCGGGCTGCACTGCGCCCCCGATCTGCACACCGGTACCGTGGGGCTGACCCCGGGGCTGAACAACGCCTCCGTGGACCACTTCACTCTCCGCATCAACGGCAAGTCGTCCCACGTATCCGCCCCCCATCAGGGCGTGGACGCGCTGTACATCGCCAGCCACGTGGTGGTGGCCCTGCAGAGCCTGGTCACCCGCATGTCCTCCCCCGTGGAGCCGCTGCTCATCGGCGTGGGCACCTTCCATGCCGGCACCACCTACAACGCCCTGGCGGAGCAGGCCGTGCTGGAGGGCACCACCCGCACCGTGTCCCTGGACGCCAGAAAGTGGGCGCGGGAGAAGATCGACGAGACCGCCCGGACCGTATCCGCCCTGTACGGCGGCACGGCGGAGGTGGAGTGGGAGGACTTCGGCGCGCCGCTTATCAACGACCCCGCCGCCACGGCGGAGGCCACGGGGGTGGCCGACGCCCTTCTGGGGCCGGGCCATGTGGTGTCCGACCGGGCGCTGTCCTTGAGCGGCGACGACTTCGCCGACTATCTGCTGCGCGTGCCCGGGGTGTACGCCTATCTTGGCACCGGCAGCGACGCCGACCCCTGCACCCTCCAGTCCATCCACAGCACCAGCTTCGACCTTGACGAGGACGCCCTGCCCATCGGCGCGGCCCTGGGCGCGGGCTGCGCCATCCAATGGCTGACGGCGGACAAGCTGTAAAAACAAAACGCACACCGCCCCCGGCTCAGAGGAGCCGGGGGCGGTGTCATGATGTTTTCAGGGGTCACTCCGCCACGACCACGGGGGCCTCGGGGGCGTTCCTGCCGATGGAGGCGATGCCGTTCTTGGCGCTGGCCTTGGCCTTATAGCCCTCGCTGACGGCGACGATCTCGCCGTTGGAGGCCTTCAGCCGGAAGCGGAACTGGCCGCCCTTGTCCTTGTACAGCTCATACTTGGGATGGGTCAGGGGCGCGAAGCCGCTGACGGTCTGGTCCTCCACGTGGGCGGCGCAGTTTTTGCGCACGCTCTCCACGCCGCCCTTGCAGGCGTCCAGAGAGGAGTAGGTCTCCCCGCCGGTGGCGATGACCTGACCGTTGGTGGCAAAAAGACTGAAAACAAATTGTCCGTTCTTGGATTTTTTGATCTCGAATTTCGCTGCCATGTGCCGATCCTTCTTTCTATAACTTTTATTTCGCCCGGAAACTTGATGCCTGTATTATTCTACTGCCTTCTACCACAAAATGCAAGAAAAACATGCAAATTTTCCGGCAATTTTTGTGGTTATTCCACGCAAAAACCGCCCGCCGGTGAGGCGGGCGGTCTTATATCCGCTGTTACTTGGAGTTGAAGATGCGGAAGATGCTGTCGAAGGGGTCTTCCTCCTCCGGCTCGGGAGCGGGCTTGGCCGGCTCCTCGGGCTTCTCGGCACGGGAGAACAGCTGCTCCGCCGCGTCAGGCTCGGAAGCGCTCTGGCCGGCGGCCTGGGTGGAAGCGGCGGCGGCAGAGGCGGTCTGGGTGCCCTCGTCGAAGCCGGTGGCGATGACGATCACCCGGATCTCATCCTCCATGGAGTTATCGAAGGAGGCGCCGAAGATGATGTTGGCGTCGGGGTGGGCGGCGGACTGGACCAGGTTGGCGGCGGTCTCCACGTCGTCCAGACCCATGTCCTCAGAGCCGGTGATGTTGATCAGCACGCCCCGGGCGCCGTTGATGGAGGTCTCCATCAGAGGGCTGGAGATGGCCATCTGGGCGGCGTCCTCCGCCTTGCCCTTGCCCACGGCGTGGCCCACGCCCATGTGGGCGTAGCCGGCGCCCCGCATGATGGTGCACACGTCGGCGAAGTCCAGGTTGATAAAGCCGGTGTTCTTGATAAGTCCGGAGATACTGGTGACGGCCTGGTGCAGCACATCGTCGGCGATCTCGAAGGCGTTGGCGAATGTGACTTTCTGGTCGGTGGCAAATTTCAGCCGGTCGTTGGGGATCACCAGAAGGCTGTCCACCTTGCCCAGCAGCTCGTCGATGCCGTTCATGGCCTGAGTCATGCGCTTTTTGCCCTCGAAGGCGAACGGCTTGGTGACCACGCCCACGGTGAGCACGCCGGCCTCCCGGGCGATATCGGCCACCACGGGACCCGCGCCGGTGCCGGTGCCGCCGCCCATGCCGGCGGTGATGAACACCATATCCGTGCCCTCAAGAGCCTTGGCGATCTCGTTGCGGTTCTCCTCCGCGGCTTTCTCGCCCACGGTGGGGTCGCTGCCGGCGCCCTGGCCGTGGGTGAGCTTGTCCCCGATCTGGATCTTCTGGTCGGCGGTGGACATGCTCAGAGCCTGCTTGTCCGTATTCACGGCGATGAACTCCACACCGCTGGTGCCGGAGCT
This sequence comes from uncultured Oscillospiraceae bacterium, assembly GCA_947627735.1. Lineage (GTDB taxonomy): Bacteria > Bacillota > Clostridia > Oscillospirales > Oscillospiraceae > CAJOIG01. The sequence continues at coordinate 17,454 of CANQXG010000016.1, forward strand.
GACCATTCTGTTCACAACGTTGCCGCCCGCGCCGCCGATGCCGACGACCTTCAGGGTGACCACGTTTTCAGGGCCGGTCTCAACCGAATGTACTGCCATCTTTTTTTGCCTCCCGTGTGTTGGATATGGGTTATCCTGCGCGAAACCGCAAAGTCACAGTTATAGTTTTTATTCATTTTATTACGAAAAACCGTGCAGGTCAATAGGTAAATCAAAAATATTATGTCAAACGGACGAATTTTTTTGCTCAGTCGGGGGTGAAATAAACGTGTACGCCGTCGGTGAGATTGAACGTCCCCGTTTCGTCCGGCTCCATGGTGAGCACGGCGCTCATCAGCATCCGCAGCTTATAGTCGGTGTTGTCGTTGGACCCCATGCGCACGGTGAACCGGCCCTGGTAGCGGAAGGTGGGATTGGCGGCGTTGGACATGTCCAGATCGGACACCTGGGAGACGATGTCCAGCTCCTCGATGGCGCTGAGGATGGTCTTCAGGTAGCTCAGCTTCAGCTCGTCGGCCTGGTCCACCTCCATGAACCGGCCCGCCTCCGGCGCCACCGGCGACACAGCCAGCACCTGGATCAGCCCGGGCAGCTCCTCCGGCGGCACGGACTGCAGCAGCTTGCACGCGCCGGTGATGGTCCAGTACTGCTCCTCATAGTGGACGAAGGCCAGCGCGTAGCTCTCCTCCACGTGAATGACGATCTTGTTGGGCAGGTCCCGCTCCACCCAGGCGTTCTCCACCCGGGGGAGATTGGCGATGATGCGGCTGCCGGCGGACAGCTGGTTGATGAAAAACAGGTTGTCCCCCTCGTCGATGCCCGCCGCCTCGATGATCTCCTCGGGGGTGTACTCCAGCGCCCCCTGGACCTCGATGGTCTGCACCCGGAAGAACACGCCCATGCCGAACACCACCGCCGCCAGCACCAGCAGGAACGACAGCGGCGCGAACAGTGCGCTCTTTTTCTTTTTTCTGGCCACGCCGTAGCGGTCTCGTCTTGCCAAATCGGTCTCCTCGCTTTGCTTATCTTCGGCCCGTTCAGGCCTTCCGCCCGCCCTGGGCCAGACCCAGGACGATGGAGGCGATGCGGTCCGTGGCGTCGGACGCGCCCATGCCGGCGGCGCAGGCGCCCATGCGCTCCAATGCCGCCTTATCCCGCAGCAGCCCGTCCACGGTGTCATAAAGCCCGTCGCCGTCGAACTGCCCCTCCAGAAGCATCTTCGCCGCGCCAGCCTTCTCCATGACCCGGGCGTTCTTCTCCTGGTGGTGGTTGACCACGTTGGGGCTGGGCACCATCACCGAGGGCTTGCCCAGATAAGCCAGCTCGCTGATGGTGGACGCGCCGCTGCGGCAGATGATTACGTCCGCCGCGGCCATCACCCGGGGCATGTCGTAGATATACTCCCGCACGTCCGCGCCGGGGTACAGCAGCCCCTCCTCCGCCAGGCGGCCCCGCACCCGGTCATAATACTGTTTGCCGGTGGCGTAGATGAGGTGCATGTCCCCGTCCGGCCCCATCCGGCGGATGAACTGCACCATGGCCCCATTCATGTACTCCGCCCCCAGGGAGCCGAACATGGCCAGCACCACCGGTCTGTCCGCCTCCAGCCCCAGCTCCCGCCGGGCCTGGGCCTTGCCCACAGACTTGAAGTCCACCCGCACCGGCGTGCCGGTCATCTCCACCTTCTCCGGGTGCTTGTAAAACGCCCGGCTCTCCTCCAGGCCCACCAGGATGCGGTCCACCGTCCCGGCCAGCAGCTTGGTGGTCAGGCCGGGCACGGCGTTGGACTCGTGCACCGCCGTGGGCACGCCCATGGCCGCGGCCGTCTTCAGCACCGGGTAGCACACATAGCCCCCCGTGCCCACCGCCGCGTCGGGCTTAAATTCCTCTATGTACCGCCGGGCCAGCCGGCAGGCGGAAACCACCCGTCCCACGGCCTGGACGTTCTCCAGGATCTTCTTCGGCTTCATGCTCCGCTGGAAGCCGGAGATACGCACGGTCTTCAGCGCGTACCCCTCCCGGGGCACCAGCTCCGTTTCCATGTGGCCCTCGGCCCCCACGAACAGGAACTCCGCGTCCGGCAGCAGCTCCCGGATACGCCCCGCCACGCCCAGGGCGGGATTGATATGGCCGGCGGTGCCGCCGCATGTGAACAGAAATCTCATCTATCGCTTCTCCGGTATGTCCCGCGAAAGGGACAGAATGATCCCCAGTTCCGCCATCTGCAGCAGCAGCGCCGTGCCGCCGTAGCTGAACAGGGGCAGGGATATGCCCGTGCAGGGGATGGAGTTGGTGCACACCGCCACGTTCAGGATCACCTGCATGGCCAGGTGGGTGGTGATGCCCGCCCCCACCAGGGCGCTGTACCGGTCGCGCACATGCATGCTCAGCCAGTAGCCCCGTATGATGAGCAGCGCGAACAGGGCCAGCAGCAGCATGGCCCCGATGAATCCCAGCTCCTCGCAGTACACGGAGAAGATGAAGTCGTTGTGCTCCTCGGGCAGGTAGAGATACTTCTGCAGCGACGCGCCCAGGCCCTTGCCCAGCAGGCCGCCGGAGCCGATGGCGTACAGGCTCTGCACGATCTGATAGCCGTCGCCGGACAGGTCGGAGAAGGGGTCCAGCCACGCCGAGAACCGGTCCCGCACGTAGGGGAATATGGCGTAGCCGATGCCCAGCAGGGCCGCTGCCGCCGTGCCGCCGCCGATGAACCAGTACAGGGGCAATCCCCCCAGGAAGAGCATCACCATACCGATGGCCAGGATGATGATGATGGCGGACATGTGGGGTTCCACGTACAGCAGCACGCATATGATCCCCAGCACCGTCACGAAGGGCATGATGCCGTACTTGAAGCTGCGCATCTTTTCCTTTGCGTTGCATATGAGCAGGGCGAAGTACATGATAACGCCGATCTTGGCGATCTCCGACGGCTGGAAAGTGGTGAACTTCAGGTTGATCCACCGCCGGGCGCCGTTGACCTTCTCCCCGATGCCCGGCACCAGCACCAGTGCCAGCAGCGCGATGGACACCATCATCACGACGCCGGATATGCTCCGGTAAAAGCTCATGGGGAACCGGGAGCAGGCGAACATCACGCCCACGCCGCACAGGGCGAACAGCGCCTGGCGCACGAAGTAATAGGTGGCGTTGCCGCCGGTGGTGTTGCTGGGGTCATAGTACGCCCGGGCGAAGCTGGCCGACAGCACCATCAGCACCCCGATGGTCAGCAGCAGCAGGCTCAAAAGCGCAAAGGGCAGATCCACCGGTCCCCGCTCGCCGGTCACATCCTCCGTATAGTCCGCCAGACGGCTGCTGCCGTAGCTGACCGCGTTTGCCGTATTGCTCGCCATGGTCCCTCCTATCCGCTCGCCTATCCCCCGCTCAGCCGGCGTACCGCCCGGCGCAGGAGAAGAAAGCCGCGATCGCCCCCGCCAGCGAGATGGCGCTGAACAGGGCCACGATCTGCTTTTCCGTCCACTTGTGGCCCAGCCATCCGCCCATCTCCAGATGGTGGTGGAAGGGGGCCATCTTGAAAAACCGCTTGCCGTGGGTGAGCTTGAAATAGCTCACCTGGATGATGTCGGACATCGTCTCGCAGATGAACACGATCCCCAGGGGCACCAGGATCAGGGGCATATCCAGCGCGAAAGCCATGCCGCACACGGCCCCGCCCAGAAACAGGCTGCCCGTGTCCCCCATGAAGCACTTGGCCGGGTAGAAGTTATACACCAAAAATCCCAGCAGCCCTCCGGTCAGTCCCGCGGAGAACACCGCCAATGCCCCGCTGTTCCACATAAAGGCGATGGCCGTGTAGCACACGAACACCGGCAGGGACACGCTGCTGGCCAGGCCGTCCAGGCCGTCGGTGATGTTCACCGCATTCACCGTGCCCACGATGATGAACGCCGCCAGCACGAAGTAGAGCCACTCCGGCAGGCGCACCGTCACGTTCCAGAACGGCACGTACAGGCTGGTGGTCAGATACCCCTCCAGCCGCAGCAGGTACAGCAGCGCCACTGCCACCGCCAGCTGCAGCAGGAACTTTGCCTTGGCCGACAGGCCCAGGTTCTGCTTTTTCTTCAGCTTCTCATAGTCGTCCAGAAAGCCGATAGCCCCGTAAAACAGGGAGAACACCAGCACGAACAGTGCCCCCAGCGTCCCCTCCTTGATGTAGGGGAAGCCCAGCGTGAACACCACCGCCGTCACCGCGGCGATGAAGATCACGCCGCCCATGGTGGGGGTGCCCGCCTTGGACATATGCCAGTTGGGGCCGATCTCCTTGATCTCCTGGCCGGCCTTGATCTTCCGCAGCCAGGGCACATATACCATCCCCAGCAGCACCGCCACCGCGAAGGCCAGCAGCGTCGCCAGGATCAGACGTATGGTCATGTCAGCTTTCCTCGTTCCTTTGCAGATGTTCCGCCACGATCTCCCGCTCGTCCATATGGTGCTTGACGTGGTCGACCTCCTGATAGGTCTCGTGGCCCTTGCCCGCCAGGACGATCACGTCCCCGGGCTGGTGGTGGTCCATGGCCCAGCATATGGCGTCGGGCCGGGAGCATATCACCGTTTTCGGCGCGTCGGCGGGCATGCCGGTAAGGATGTCGTCGATGATGGCCTGGGGGTCCTCGGTGCGGGGGTTGTCGCTGGTGACCACGCAGTAGTCCGCGGCCGCCGCGGCGATGGCCCCCATCTTGGGCCGCTTGGTCCGGTCACGGTCGCCGCCGCAGCCGAACACGGCCACCACCCGTCCCCCCCGGGAAACGCCCTTCATGGCCAGCAGCACCTTTTCCAGCGCGTCCGGCGTGTGGGCATAGTCGATGACGATGGTGTAGTCCGACCGCGTGGGGACCACCTCCACCCTGCCCTTCACCCCCCGGGCACGGCCCAGGGAGGCGGCGCAGTCCGCCATGCCGATACCAAGCATACGCCCCGCGGCCATGGCTGTCAAGGCATTGGCCACGGAGAAGGCCCCGGGGATGCCCACATGCACCGGCACCCTCTCGTCCCCCTCCACCGCGGTGAAGGCCACGGACGAGGCCGTCAGCGTCACATCCTCCGCCCGCAGATCGGCGCTCGCGCCCTTGGCGGAGAAGGTCATCATGGGGCACTTCGCCGCGCCCAGCATCACCGGCGCCCAGGGGTCGTCGGCGTTCACCGCCCCGACATCGCACTGGGAAAACAGGGTGGCCTTCGCCTGTGCGTAGGCCTCCATGGTGCCGTGGAAATCCAGGTGGTCCTGGGTAAGGTTGGTGAACAGGCCCGCCTTGAAGCGCACCCCCGCCACCCGGTCCAGGCTCAGTGCGTGGCTGGAGACCTCCATCACCGCGTGGGTGCACCCGGCGTCCGCCATCTGGCGGAACAGCTTTTGCAGCTCATAGGACTCCGGGGTGGTCCGCTCGGTGGGCAGCTCCTCGTCGCCGATCCAGTTGGATATGGTGCCCACCAGCCCCACCTTCGCCCCCAGGCAGTCCTCCAGAAGGTGCTTGATGAGGATGGTGGAGGTGGTCTTGCCGTTGGTGCCGGTGACGCCCACCAGCGTCAGCTCCTCCGCCGGGTGGCCGAACCAGGCCGCCGACACCAGGCACAGGGCCAGGCGGCTGTCGGGGGTGAGCACCCAGGGTCCGGAGCCATCCTCCGGCGCCTGCTGGCACAGCACCGCCGCCGCGCCCTTTTCCAGGGCCGCGCCGATGAACCGGTGGCCGTCGCTGGCCAGGCCCTTCACCGCCACGAACAGGTCCCCTGGCTTCACGTCCCGGGAGTCGTAGCATATGCCGCCGATCTCCGTATCCGGGTCCGCGGTCATGGCCGTGACCTGTATGTCACGCAGAAGCTCCGCCAGTTTCATCTCAGAACACCCCCACTTTCGTCGCGTCATTCATCCGCACCGTGATCACCGTGCCCGGCTCCACCATGGTGCCCGGCTCGATGCTCTGGCTGACGATCAGGATATTGTCGCTGTCCATCATGGTGCCCTCGCCCCGGACGTACAGGTTATCCCATCCGGCCACGATCCGGGCGTCGTCATAGTGGGCGCCCAGCAGGTTGGGCACCTCCACTAGCTCCTCGCTGGGCTGGTAGTCGCAGTACAGGATCACCTCGCTGCCGGCGGCCACCTTGGAGTTGGCGGCAGGCAGCTGGGCCGTGACGGCGGCGCCCTCTCCCAGCACGCGGGCGGAGAAGCCCAGCGCCTCGGCGGCGGCCTGTGCCTCGCTGGGGGTCTTGCCCACCAGCTTGGGCACCCGCTGGTCCACGATGGCCTCCTCGCCCTCGCCGTACTCCGGCTCCACGCCCAGATAGGGCAGCACATCCGCCAGGATGGCGCCCACGGTGGGCGCGGCCATGGTGCCGCCCGACACACCGTAGCCGCAGGCGGGGTCGGGGTCTTTCAGGATCACCAGCACCGCCACCTTGGGGTCGTCCGCCGGGGCGAAGCCCAGGAAGGAGGCGATGTACTTCTTCGTGCCGTGGGCCACCTCCCAGGTGACGTCCTCGGAGGTACCGGTCTTGCCGCAGACCCGGTATCCCGCCACATAGGCGTTGACGCCGGTGCCGTTGCGGTCGCCCACCACCTGCTCCAGGATCTGGCAGCACTTGCGGCTGGTCTCCTCGCTGATGACCTGGCGGATCACCGTAGGCTCGGTCTGGGAGGCCACGGTGCCGTCGGCGTTGAGCACCTCTTTCACCAGGTAGGGCTTCATCAGATACCCGCCGTTGGCCACGGCGCTCACCGCCGTTATCAGCTGCAGGGGGGTGATGGTGAAGGTCTGGCCGAAGGCGGCGGCCGCCAGCTGAGAGAGGTTGTTCTTGTCGAAGAAGGTGTCCTCGTCCCACCAGATGCTCCCCGCCTCGCCGGTCAGGTCCACCCCGGTCTTTTCAAACAGGCCGAAGGCCCGCACATAGTCGTAAAACCGCTCCGCGCCGATCCGCAGGCCGATGGTCACGAACGCCACGTTGCACGAGTGCATGGCCGCCTCGGTCAGATTCAGCTCCCCGTGGCCGGACAGCACCGCGCAGTTCAGCGGGTCGGTACGGCCCAGCACGTCGATGCTGCCGCCGCAGAAGAAGGTGGAGTCCATGTTCACCGCGCCGCTCTCCAATCCGGCGGCCAGGGTGATGATCTTGAAAACGGAGCCAGGCTCATAGGTCTCGGTGAGGGCCTTGTTGCGCCACATCTCGCTGCGCTCCTGCTCCACCAGGGCGTCGTGCTCCTCCACGGTCATGCCCACGGACTCCTTCTCGATGCTCTCCAGGGTCTCCGGGCTGAGGGCCATGTAGTCGTTCAGGTCAAAATTGCCCACCGACGCCATGCCCAGGATGGCGGCGGTGTCCACGTCCATGACGATGCCCGCCGCGCCGTCCCGGAGCATATAGTCCTCCGAGGCCTCGGCCAGGCGGGATTCCAGGTACCGCTGGACGGTCTCGTCGATGGTGGTGACGATGCTCTTGCCGTCCTCGGCGTCGTAATAGTCCTCAAAGTCGGTGAACAGCATATCCGTGCCGTTGGCGTTGGTGGCCCGCACGATGCGCCCGTCCACGCCGGACAGCAGATCGTCGTAGTAATACTCCAGCCCCGCCAGGCCGTGGTCGTCGGAACCCACGAAGCCGATCACGTGGCAGGCCAGAGAGCTGTAGGGATAATAGCGCTTGCTGGCCTCTTCGATTTTGATGCCGTTGTAGATGTGGTGCTTGCCGTCGGCGTCGGTGTAGCCGTCCTGCTTGAACTGCCGCACCCGGTCGGTGACGTCGTCCTCCACCTTCCGGGCGATGGTCATGTACCAGCTGTTGGTGTGGGTGGTCTTTTCGAACACATCGGCGTAATCCAGCCCCAGGATCTCCGCCAGGCCGCTGGCGATGGCGGCGGGGTCCTCGTCATACATGACGATCTCCGCGGGGCTGAGGTATATGTTGCTGACGGATGCGCTCATGGCCAGGATGTTCATGTTCCGGTCGTAGATGGTGCCCCGCTTGGCGGTGACGGTGGTCTGGCGCAGCTGCTGCTCCACCGCCGCCGTTTCGTACATCTCATGGTCCAGGACCTGCAGCTGGAACAGCCGTGCGCCCAGCGCGATAAATGCAACTATGCCGCACACGATCATAAGGAACAGTGTGCGGCGAAGCATCATTCGGTTCGGCGTGGCGGACTGGCCGGTCCGGCGCTTTTTGAACAGCATCTCGGTGTCTCCTTTGCTTGGGCTGGAGCGGGCGCGGCGCCCTCTCATTACCAGTATAATACCCTTGTCAACCGAAAATGCCTTTTGTCCATGTTTCCACCGACCCGGCCAGGTCCTCCAGGCCCAGGGAGAACATATCGGTCTGCTGGCGTGTGACCACCACGGCCTTGTCGGCGGAGGCCACGCCGGTGAGGTAGCATATCTGTTCGCTGTCAGGCTCCTGCATCCCCAGCACCTCCACAGCCTGCTCCTCCACGTCCTTCAGGTTGAAGATGGTCTCGTACTCCACCGTCAGCTTGTCCCGCTCCAGCTCCAGGGCCGCGATCTGGTCCTCCAGGGCCGCGGCGTTGGAGGAGATGTCGGTCAGCCTTATCTGAGCAAGCAGCACCATGGCCAGCAGCACCACCGCCGCCGCCGCGCCCAGCATGGTCAGCGGGGAGATGGCCAGCCGCCGGACGGCGACGGTCTCGGTGCGCACATCCTCCCGTATCCAGCGCTGGGATCTGGTGCGCTCCTTCCGGCGGGAGCGGCGCTCAGGCCGGTCGTATGTTTCCTCCTCCGGATACAGGGCCGGGTTGGAGAAATCATAGGCCAGCGTGCCGTCCACGGCGCCGGTGACGAAGTTATAGCTTTTGAAGGTCCTTACGTCCGCCATGATGTCATACCCTCTCCGCGATCCTTAGTCGGGCACTGCGCGCCCGGGGGTTGTCCTGCAGCTCCTCCGCGCCCGGGGTCACCGGCTTGCGGGTGACGCTGCGGAGTGTCTTTACGAAGCCGCAGGTGCACACCGGAAATTCCGGCGGGCAGGTACAGCCGTTTTCCCTCTTTCGGATGGCCTCCTTCACCAGCCTGTCCTCCAGGGAGTGGAAGCTGATGACCAGCATCCGCCCGCCGGTGAGCAGTCTGTCCGGGGCCGAGGCCAGCATCCGCTCCAGCTCGCCCAGCTCGTCGTTGACGGCGATGCGCACCGCCTGGAAGCACCGCTTGGCCGGGTGCTGCTTCTCCCGCAGCGCCGCCGCCGGCATGGTCCGGCGGATGATGTCCACGAACTGGCCGGTGGTCTCGATGGGGGCCTGCTCCCGGGCGGCGGTTACAGCCTCGGCGATCCGGCCGGCGTACCGCTCCTCGCCGTAGCGCCAGAAGATGCTCCTCAACTCCGCCTCGGACCAGGTGTTCAGCACCTGCCGGGCCGTAAGGGGCGCCCGCTCGTCCATACGCATGTCCAAGGGCGCGTCCTGCATGTAGGAAAAGCCCCGGTCCTTGTCGTCCAGCTGGGGGGAGGATACCCCCAGGTCGAAGAGCATGCCGTTGACCTTGCCGACGCCCAGACCGTCCAGGATGCTGTCCAGGTCGCCAAAGTTCCCCTTCACCAGGGTGGCCCTGGCCCCGAACCGGGCCAGCCGCTCCCCGGCGAAGGCCAGGGCCCGCTCGTCCCTGTCGATGCCGATGAGCCTGCCCGTGGTCAGCTGCTCCAGCACCGCCTCCGCGTGGCCCCCCATTCCCAGGGTGCCGTCCACATAGACCCCCGCGGGGTCGATCTCCAGGTATCTGACGCACTCCCGGAGCAATACGCTCTGGTGCCGCATCAGAAGTCGAACTCCTGCATCACCGCCGCGATGTTCTCCGGCGACGCCTCGGCGTCACGCAGCGCGGCCCACTCGTCGCTGTCCCAGAACTCCGCGTGGTTGTTGGAGCCGAGCACAGTCACGTTCTTCGTCAGCCCCGCCCGCTCCCGCAGGCTCTGGGGCAGCAGCACCCGCCCCTGGGCGTCCAGCTCGCAGCGGCAGGCGAAGGCGTACAGCGGCCTCATGGCCCGCTGCTTCACGTAGGGCATGGCGTTGACCTTGTCGGAGAAGATCTGCCACTGGTCGGCGCTGTAGGCGCACAGACAGTGGTCCATGCTCAGCGTCACATAGAACTCCGCGCCCAGCTCATCGCGCAGGCGCGCCGGGATGAACAGCCGCCCCTTGGCGTCCAGAGAATGCTGATATTCTCCTGTCACACGGCTCACCCCTTTTCCGAGTGTGGGAAAATGAAACACTTTCCCCCACTTCGCCCCACCTTGCTCCCTATTATAGGGGTCCCAAAAGGAAATTGCAAGGGGAAATTTTAAGGATTTTCCTGTAAATTTTTTCCTATTGTGTCCAGCCGATTTTACCTCCACAACATATTGATTTCCCCCAAAAAGGCGCAAAAAAGGAGAGCTGTTCGCTCTCCTTTTCCACAGGCTGTTCCGTTTTTGTGACCGGTCAAAGCTCGTACCGGCGGTACTCCTCCCCGTCCAGGGTCACCCACCGGAACAGGCCGTCCTCCATGGTCATATAGCCCCGCTCGCTGCCCCACTTGGGCAGGGACACGCTGCCGGGATTGAAGTGCAGAAAGCCGGTCCACTGGCGGGTGGCGGGCACATGGGTGTGCCCCTGCAGCAGGATATCTCCCTTGTCCATGGGAGGCCGGTGGATGGCGTCGTAGCGGTGGCCGTGGGTGGCGAACAGCCGCACGTGGCCTACGGGCAGCACCAGGTAATCCTCCTCCACCTCGAACGCCAGCATGGCCTGGTCGCTGTCGCTGTCACAGTTGCCCCGCACGGCGCTGATCACGTCCTTATGGGCGTTGAGCATCTCCGCCACGGCCTGCTTTTCCGCCATGTCGTCCGAGCCGTTGTGCAGCAGGTCCCCCAGCAGCAGCATCCGCTGGGCGCCCTCCCTTTCAAAGGCATCCATCAGCGCCCGGCACCACCGGGCGGAGCCGTGGATGTCGGAGGCGATCAGCCACTTCATATCCGTTTCCCCCTCGTTTGTTTTCCCACAGTGTACCGCCCCGCCCGGTGCTTGTCAAGGGCCGGCAAGTTGACAGGCCCCGGCCCGGTGCGATATAATCCAGGCATCTGATGGAGAAAGAGGGCGCCTTCATGGCCGGTACAGATCATATGGCCAGCGGCCCCGCCTCCGGCGGCCTGACGGCGGCCCAGCGCCGGTATATGGCGGTGAAGCGGGCGCTGGACGTGGTCCTGGCGGCGGCGGGGCTGGCGCTGTGCGCCCTGCCCATGGCGGCGGCTGCCCTGGCGGTGGCCCTGTCCGCCCCGGGAGAGCCGGTGCTCTTCCGCCAGACCAGGCTGGGCCGGTACGAGGCGCCGTTCACATTATATAAATTCCGCAGCATGACCCGGGATGGCCGGGTCACGGCGGTGGGCCGGTTTTTGCGCGCGTCCAGCATGGACGAGCTGCCCCAGCTGGCCCAGGTGCTCACCGGGACCATGTCCCTCATCGGCCCCCGGCCCCTGGTCCCCCAGGAGGAGCCGATCCACGCCCTGCGCCGGGCCGCGGGGGTGTACTGCCTCCGCCCCGGCCTCACCGGCCTGGCCCAGATCAGCGGACGGGACCGGGTGGACGGCGCCCGGAAGGCCGCTTTGGACAAGGAGTATCTGGACAAGCTCAGTTTCGCCCAGGACTGGCGCATCTTCCGCCTCACCGTGGGCAAGGTCCTCCGCCGGGAGGACATCGTGGAAAAATAAAAAGGAGGCGCAAGGCATGACCAGAAAGCTGTCCGCCCGGGTATGGGCGTCGTTCATCCTCATCGGTCTGGTGGGTCAGGTGGCCTGGACGGTGGAGAACATGTACTTCAACGTGTTCCTCTACAACACCATCTCCACCGACCCGTCCTACATCGCCGCCATGGTGGCGGCCAGCGCCGTGGCCGCCACGGCCACCACCCTCTTCATGGGCGCGCTCAGCGACAAGCTGGCCCGCCGGAAGGTGTTCATCGTGGCCGGGTACGTGCTGTGGGGCCTGTCCACCCTGTCGTTCGGGTTCATCTCCGTGGACACGGTGGACGCCTGGTTCCCCGCGGCAGGCGCCGCCTCCGCGGCGGCGGGGCTGGTGGTGGTGATGGACTGCGTGATGACCTTCTTTGGCTCCACCGCCAACGACGCGGCCTTCAACGCCTACATCACCGACGCCACCGACATCTCCAACCGGGGCAAGGCCGAGTCCGTGCTGGCCACCTTCCCGCTGATCTCCATGCTGATCGTGTTCGGGCTGCTGGACGGGCTGACCCAGCAGGGCCGCTGGCGGACCTTCTTCACCATCGTGGGCCTGGCGGTCAGCGCCGCGGGCCTCATCGCCGCGCTGCTGGTGAAGGACGAGCCGCTGGAAAAGAAGGACGAGCCGTATTTCCGGAACATCGTCTACGGCTTCCGGCCCTCGGTGATAAAAAGCCATGGCCGGCTGTACATCGCCTTCGCCGCCTATCTGGCCTTCGCCAGCGCGGTGCAGGTGTTCTTCCCCTACCTGATAATCTACATGCAGATGTATCTGGGCTTTGAGAACTACGCCGTCATCCTGGGCGTGGTGCTCATCGCCGCCTCCGCCGTATCCGTGGCCGGCGGCGGGCTTATCGACCGGGCGGGCAAGCTGAACGTGGTGCTGCCCGCGGCGGGGGTGATGCTGGCGGGGCTTATCGCCATGTACTTCGTCCGCTCCTTCGTGCCGGTGATCCTGGCAGGGATCGTGATGATGAGCGGGTACATGCTGGTCACGGCGGTGCTGTCGGCCATCATCCGGGACTGCACGCCCCCGGACAAGGCGGGGCTGTTCCAGGGCATCCGCATGATCTTCGCGGTGCTGCTGCCCATGGTCATCGGCCCCTGGATCGGCGCGGCGGTGATCAAAAACTCCGGCGCCACCTACGAGGACCTGGGCGTGGTGAAGTCCGTGCCCACGCCGGCGGTGTTCCTGGCGGCAGCCGCCGTGCTGGCGCTGGTGGTCATCCCAGTGGCGGCGCTGCGGAAAATGGACCGGCGGGAAAACTGATCCATCGAAACATGCAAAAAGCGGGCGGCCAAAAAGCCGCCCGCTTTTCCTATCCTTTTCACGCCATGGCCTTGTCGAAGCCGTGGACCCAGTCGGAGGTCAGGTAGTAGATGAGGTAGATCACCGAGCTGATGGCCCAGGTCAGCGGATAGGCCCAGTAGATCAGGCCGATGTTGTCGGTGAAGTGCATCACGATGGCGATGTAGCAGATGCGCACCACGCACCAGATGGACAGCATCACGAACATGGGCACGAAGGCCTTGCCGGCGCCCCGGCACACCGCCGCCACCGAGTGGGAGAAGGCCAGCAGGCAGTAGAAAAGCGCCACCGTCCTGGCCTGGCGCACCCCCAGCTCCACCACGCCGGGCGTGCTGTCGAAGGCGGCGATCAGCCGCGGGGCCAGCAGCCAGCAGGCCACGCCGATGGCCTCGGCCAGGACCACCGCCGCCGCGATGCTGAAGCGGGCGCCCTTCTTGGCCCGGTCATACTGCTTCGCGCCCAGGTTCTGGCTGATGAAGGTGGTGCTGGCCATGTTGAAGCTGGTGATGGGCAGGAAGGCGAAGCCCTCGATCTTGGCGTGGGTGCCGTAGGCGGCCATGGCCAGCTTGCCGAAGGAGTTGATCTGGCTCTGGACGATCACATTGGCGAAGCCGATGACGGAGTTCTGCACCCCGGAGGGCAGGCCGTAGCGGACGATCTCCCGCAAAAGCCGGCCGTGGAAGCGGATCTTCCGCCACTGGACCGTGAACACCTCCCCCTTGCGGGTCAGGTGGATCATGCACAGCACCACGCTGGCCGCCTGGGAGATGACCGTGGCCACCGCCGCGGACCACACCCCCCAATGGAACACCATCAAAAACAGGCTGTCCAGCACAATGTTGAGGACCGACGAGAATATGAGGTAATACAGCGGCCTGCGGCTGTCCCCCAGGGCGTTCATCACACTGCGGCAGATGTTGTACATCACCAGCGCCAGGCTGCCCAGGAAGTAATACCGGAAGTACTCCACCGCCTCGTCCATCACGTCCGGGTCCGTCTGCATCCAGCGCAGCAGCGTGGGCGTGAACGCCACCCCCACCACCGTCAGCAGCAAGCCGCTGGCGATGCCGAAGGCGATCACCGTATGGATGGCCTGGGAGACCTTCTCGTCCTCCCCCGCGCCGAAGTACCGGGAGATGACCACCCCCGCGCCCATGGCCATGCCCATGAAGAAGGAGACCATCAGGTGGATCAATGTGCCGGAGGAGGACACCGCCGCCAGCGCCTCGGTGCCCAGGCTCCGCCCCACCAGGAAGGTGTCGGCGGTGTTGTACAGCTGCTGGAACAGCTGACTGAGCAGCAGGGGCATGGCGAAGCCGATCATCAGCGTATAGGGATTGCCCGTGGTCATGTCCTTGGTATGGGCCGGCTGGCCATGTCCCTGGGCGCGCAGATAGTGTATCATATCGTTCCTCTCCGGCGGCGTAAGCTGTCCGCCTTCCGCGGACAGAGCGTTATACCCACGAAAACGACAGGTTTCATTACGAAACCTGTCGTTTTTTCTTGGCAGCGGGAGAAGGATTCGAACCCTCACATACGGAGTCAGAGTCCGCTGTGCTACCTTTACACAATCCCGCTACGCTTGAACGCTGTGAATTATGCCACAAAAGCCGGGAAATGTCAAGAGCCGATCTTCCAAATCCGCGTTATTTTTCTTCCGCCTGACTGTGCAGCCATGCCAAGGCGTCCGCCAGGCTCCCCAGCGCGTCCATCAGCCCGCAGGCGACGGCCTCCTCCCCGTCGATGATGCTCCCCACGTCGTTGGCCATCTCCCCGGTGCGGAGCATGTACTCCAAAAACCGCTCCCGGCTGATCCGGGAGTTGGCGGTGACGAACCGGACGATCCGCTCCCGGGTCCGGTTGAAATACTCGTAGGTCTGGCTGACGCCGATGACCGTGCCGTTCATCCGCACCGGGTGGATGGTCATGGAGGCGCTGGGGACGATGAAGCTGCGCCGGGCCGCTACCGCCAGGGGCACGCCGATGGAGTGGCCGCCCCCCAGCACCAGCGACGCGGTGGGCTTGCGCATCCCCGCGATCAGCTCCGCGATGGCCAGGCCCGCCTCGATGTCCCCGCCCACAGTGTTCAGCAATATCAGCAGCCCCTCCACGTCCGGGGACTCCTCCACCGCC
Source organism: uncultured Oscillospiraceae bacterium (assembly GCA_947627735.1). Classification (GTDB taxonomy): domain Bacteria; phylum Bacillota; class Clostridia; order Oscillospirales; family Oscillospiraceae; genus CAJOIG01. The sequence continues at coordinate 32,614 of CANQXG010000016.1, forward strand.
GCCAGCAGGGGCAGCACATGCTCGTACTTGGTGGTCTTGTTCTCCTCCGCCAGCACCTGGTGGCCCTCGATCTGGCCGATGATGGTCAGCACCTGGATGGCGGAGGGGGCGCTGGTGCCCAGCTCTTTGATCCGTTCGGTCCGGCTGTCTGCCATAAATAATCACCCGGAGCAAGTGTTCCCCGCTCCGGGCGATTTTATTTGCCTCACCTGGCCTGGTAGGCCGCCTTCATGCACTTATAGGTCATGTAGCAGTCCAGCTTGGCCGTCACCTCGAAGGGCGCGTGCATGCTCAGCACCGGCACGCCCGCGTCGATGGTGTCGATGTCCCGGTCGGCCATGAACCCGGCCACGGTGCCGCCGCCGCCCTGGTCCACCTTGCCCAGCTCGCACATCTGCCAAAGCACGCCGGCCTCGGCGCAGATGCGCCGCATGTAGGCCACCAGCTCCGCGGAGGCGTCGCTGGCCCCGGACTTGCCCCGGGAGCCGGTGAACTTGCACAGGCCCACGCCGTAGTTCAGCCGGGCGGCGTTTTGCTTCTCGCTGACCTCGGGGTACATGGGATCGAAGGCCACCGTCACGTCCGCGGAAACGCAGAAGCTGTTGGAAAGGCACTGCTGCAGCGCCGCGCCATCGCCCATGAGCCGCTCCAGGAACCGCTCAAAGGCCTGGCTGCGCATGCCGGACACGCCCACGGAGCCGATCTCCTCCTTATCCGCCAGGATGCACACCGCCGTGCGTTCCGGCTCCTCCAGCTCCATGATGGCCGCCAGCTCCGCGTAGGCGCACACCCGGTCATCCTGGCCGTAGGCGCCGATGAGGCTCCTGTCCAGGCCCAGCTCCCGCACCTCAAAGGCGGGCACCGCCTCCAGCTCCGCGGAGATGAAGTCCTCCTCGGTGATGCCGTAGCGGTCGTGTAGGATGCTCATCAGCGCCAGCTTCACCCGGTCGTTCCCCTCGCCGGCATAGGGCACGCTGCCGATGAGCAGGCACAGCTTCTCACCCTCCACGCCCTTGGCCAGGGTCTTCTGCATCTGGTCCGCCGCCAGGTGGGGCAGCAGGTCCGTGACCACGAACTGGGGGTCGCCGGGGTCCCGGCCTATGACCACCTCCACGGTGGATCCGTCCGTCAGGGCCACGGTGCCCCGCAGCTGCAGGGGGATGGCGGTCCACTGGTACTTCTTCACGCCGCCGTAATAGTGGGTGCGGAAGTATCCCAGCTCCGTGTCCTCGAACAGGGGGTTCTGCTTCAGGTCCAGCCGGGGGCTGTCGATGTGGGCAGCCGTCACCACGCAGCCGGCGGTCATGGGCTTTTTGCCCCCCACCGCCAGCAGCAGGCTCTTGCCCCGGTTGCTGTGATACACCTTCTGGCCCGGCTGAAGGGGGCCGGTAAGGCTCTCCACAGGCACGAAGCCCGCCTGCTCGGCCAGCTTCACCGCCTCGCTGACGGCCTCCCGCTCCGTGCGGGAATCGTCCAGCCAGGCCATGTAGCCTCGGCAATACTCCTCCAGGGCCAGGCGCTCGGCGGTGTCGATGACGTCGTACCCGTTCTTCGGCTGATAGAACAGCTCATTTTTCTTCTCGTCCATCACGGTTCCTCCAGTATGGTCTTGAATAGTTTATCGCAGGCGCGCCGGAACTCCTCCCGGCTGCCGTCGTTACGCAGTATGTACCGGCAGTGCTCCAAATAATAGCTGTCCGGCTTCTGGGAGCGGATGCGCAGGCGGGCGTACTCGGCGCTGATGCCCTCCCGGGCCATGAGCCGGGCCAGGCGCTGCTCCTCCGGTGCCAGCACCCCCACCAGCGCGTCCATCCGCGTTTCCAGCGGCGTGCCGATCAGGTTGATGGCGTCGATGGCGGCAGCCGTGCCCCCCGCCGCGGCGCGCTCCGCCAGCAGTTCATCGATGGCGTTTTCCACATAAGGATAGATGATGCCGTCCAGATCCTTCAGCGCCGCCGGGTCGGAGAATACCGCCGCGCCCAGCTTTTTCCGCTGAAGCTCCCCGTCCTCCACGGAGCCGGGGAACCGATTCTCTATCTCCGCCAGCAGAGCGCCGTTCGTCCTGCACAGGTCATGGTACACCCCGTCCGCGTCGATGGTCAAGGCCCCCAGGTCGGAAAGTGACACCAGGGCCGTGGTCTTGCCCGCGCCGGTGCCGCCGGTGACGCCTATGAGCTTCACGCTCCTTGCCAGCGCCCGGCGGATGTCCGCCGCCGGCAGCGCCCCCTGGCGCAGGATGCGGTAGGGTGTCCGGGTCAGGTCCACGATGGTGCTCTCCGTGCCCACGCCGCATGGCCCGCCGTCCACGATGGCCTCGATCATGCTGTCGAAGTAGGCCGCCACCGCCTCCGCCGTCTTGGGGCTGGGCGCGCCGGAGGGATTGGCGGAGGGGCAGGCCAGAGGCAGGCCGCACAGGCGCAGCAGCGCCAGGGTCTTTTCGCTGTCCGGGCAGCGCAGGCCCACGGTGCTCCCCCCCGCCAGCACGATGGCCGGGATGCCCGGGGCGGCCTTCACCACGATGGTCAGCGGCCCGGGCCAGAAGGCGTCCGCCAGAACGTAGGCCCCCCGGGGCACGTCCTTTCCGTACTGGTCCAGGGCCTCCCGCCCCGGCACCAGCAGGCTCAGCGGCTTCACCGCAGGCCGGCCCTTCACCTCGTATATCCGCCGGACGGCGGCCTCGTCCAGGCCGTTGGCCGCCAGGCCGTACACCGTTTCCGTGGGCACGGCGGCCAGACCGCCCTCCCGTACCACCGCCGCCGCGGCGGCGATGTCGTCCGTTATCCTTTTCGTCTGCACGGCTTCATCCCTCCTGCCGCAGCTTTTCCGCCTGGTCGGCGGCGGCCAGCGCGTCGATGATCTCGTCCAGGTCCCCGTCCATCACGGCGTCGATCCTGTACAGGGTCAGGCCGATCCGGTGGTCCGTGACCCGGCCCTGGGGGAAGTTATAGGTGCGGATGCGCTCGTTGCGCATACCGGTGCCCACCTGGCTGTGGCGCTCGCCGGCCCGCTGGGCCGCCTGCCTGTCCCGCTCCGCCTGGGCCAGCCGGGACGACAAAATGGACAAGGCCCGGGCTTTATTTTTATACTGGCTGCGCTCGTCCTGGCACTCCACCACCGTGCCGGTGGGGATGTGGGTCACCCGGATGGCGGAGGAGGTCTTGTTCACCTTTTGGCCCCCCGCCCCGGAGGAGCGGAACACGTCGATGCGCACATCGTTCATGTCCAGCCGGAACTCCGCCTCGTCCACCTCCGGCAGCACCGCCACCGTGGCGGTGGAGGTGTGCACCCGCCCCTGGGTCTCCGTCTCCGGCACCCGCTGGACCCGGTGGACGCCGCTTTCAAATTTCAGCCGGGAATAGGCCCCCTCGCCCTCCACGATGAAGCTGATCTCCTTGATGCCCCCCAGGTCCGTTTCGCTGACGTTGGCCACGGACACGGTCCAGCCCCGCCTCTCGGCGTACATGGCGTACATCCGGTACAGGGACGCGGCGAACAGGGCCGACTCTTCGCCCCCCACGCCGCCCCGGATCTCCACGATGACGTTCTTCCCGTCGTTGGGGTCACGGGGCAGCAGCAGGGCCTTCAAAGCCAGCTCCGCCTCCGGCAGCGCCGCCCGGGCAGCGTCCAGCTCCTCCCGGGCCAGGGTGCGCATCTCCGGGTCCGTCTCCGCCGCGAGCATGTCCTCCGCCTCGGCCATGGCCGCCCGCAGGCGCGTCAGTTCCCGCCAGGCGGACACCACTGGCTCCAGCTCCTTTTGCTCCTTCGCCAGGGAAGCGTAGGCTGCCGGGTCGGCGTACGTCTCCGGCGCCTCCATTTGGGCAGAGAGCTTTTCATAGCGATCTTCGATTTGCAGCAATTTTTCATCCATAGGCGATACCGATAGCATTGGTTCAGAATCCGGCTCCCTCTGACGAGGGGGCTGTCAGCGCCTCACGGGGTCCCCAAAAGGCACGCCTGCCTTTTGGGGAGAGGAGGAGCCGCGGGCCACTCAAGCCATACCGCTTGCGGTATGGCTTGACCTGGCCGCGCGTGCTCCGACGGTGACTGGGGGAGAGAAAAATTATAGCCTTGTATATCTCTCCCTCCGTCACGGCTTCGCCGTGCCACCTCCCTCGTCAGAGGGAGGCTTCACGCAATCTGTCTCCGGCTCGGAAAACGGGAATTTATCTCATTGTGAAAGCTATATTTTCTTTGCAAGCCGTAATATTCATTCATACATCAATCGTATGTATTACTTCTCACATTTTCAATGGAAACATTATCACACGTGTCAAATGATACGGTTCTGTGTCTTGTTCCAAAATAGTCTCCTTGCGCTTCTACCGACAAGGTAAGTCCACTGATCAGTTCCCGGATCTGATTCTCGTCGAGATTTCCAATATAGACCTGTAGGATAATGCACGCCTGCTTTGACGATTTTCTCCAAACGCGAGACGTCATTACTGCGTTTGCATCTGTTACAAATAAGATGTTTTCACTGTAATTTTCAGCGTTTTTAAGAGTTGCGTCCATAGTGTACTGATCTATATATCCCGTGTTTTTCACTTCAAACCAGCAGTATAGATCTATAAAATCGTTTGGGTCATCGCTGGGCAGTTTGCCATTAAAAGACCAAGCGTGCTCATAATCAAACATTGTTCCCGACTGGAAGCGCTCAACGGTATATTCAATGGTATCCGTAGCATCCCAAGTAACACCTTCAACTTTGAGCGGTGATGTCTTTATTGTAAAAACCACCTGTGTCAATATTATTGCAATTAACATTGTTGCAAGCAGCACAGGAATAGTGATGCCTATGATTTTGAGAAAAGTTTTTTTATTGACTTTCATAGCTATTTTTCCTTTTTATCAAACGAACATTCGTAAAATCCCGATTTGTCACGCTGTCACGCCGTCACCGGGCAGGCCGGCAGCGGCGTGCGGGTCATAGCTAATAATACTTTCTCTTTACCGCTTCCGGCAAATATACAAAAGGTGGTTCGTATTCCCCAGCAGCTCCCGCTTTTCGGAAAAGGCCAGATACCACTCCGCCAGAGCCTTGAGATCTTCATCGGAAAGGGAAAAATCCGGACGCTTTTCGATGGGTTCCAAAAGGCCGTCCACGCCAGCGGTAGTGAGATGATCGACCGGCTTGGCCTGAAACAGTCCTTCAAACTCCGGCACATCGTAGCCGGTAAAGAGCTGTTCCTTGAAATGCCTCACCTTATAGTCATCCGTGAAGTTCTCCTTCTGTCCCGCTGCCCAGTTCCCATAAAAGTAGTTTGCGTACATGATGGCAAACACGGAAAGGAACGCAAACAGCATCACCCCGCCCGGTTTTGTGACCCGGATCGCCTCGTCGATCGCCCGGTCCACGTCATCCGCTTCAAACAGGTGATACATGGGGCCGAAGGACAGCGTGACGTCAAAGGAATCGTCGGCAAACCGGCTAAGGTCTGTGGCGTCCCCCTGGAAGGACACGATGTTCTCTATCCCTTTGCTGTTTTCCTTAAGGACCGCAAGATTGCTCCCGGACAGTTCCACAGCCGTGACGTCCATTCCCTCTTTCGCCAGAGCGATGGAATATCGGCCTGTCCCGGCGCCGATCTCCAGGACCTTGGACCCCTTGGCAGCATACCGGTGGATATAGGTCATGGTGGTGTGGTACTCCAGCTGTCCGTGCCGGGTCCTGCCGAGCCGCCCGTCCTCATCGTATTGGTCATAAAAGCTGCTCACTATTTCTTTTCGGGTACTCATATCGACTTCCTCACAAACGCCGCTCCGCCGCCGTCCTCACACCGCCGCGGGGCCGGTGCGCCAGTCGGACCCGCCCCGGCGGGCCTCCGGGGAATCATAGCCCAGCACGTACAGGTCCCGGGCGTCGGCGTTCAGCCGGAAGATGGCCCGGGCCGGCTCCGGCAGGTCCTTGGCCGCGGCGGGCTTGTTGATCACGGGCAGGCGGGAGCGCTCCCTGATCTGCCGCAGCAGCGCCCTGCCCCGGCCGCTGTAGGCCAGCAGCCGCGCGTAAGGGGGCGTGCCGGCGGCCATGTCCGCCCGTATGCCCAGCGCCGCCGCCATCACCAGCCGGCGCAGGCGGCTGGTGGGATAGCGCTTGGTCTTCATCCGCTCCACCACCGCCTCCAGGCTCCCCTCCTGCCGGGCGGTGAACAGGCGGTTGGCCAGTCCCTCGCCGGCGTCGGGCAGCGCGGCCATCGCCTCCGGCGTCATGGCCCGCAGCCGGGCCAGGATGGCCTGTTCCAGGCTCTCCATCGTCACCGGCCCCAGGCCGGCGGCCATCCGCTCCGCCAGCACCCCGCCCGTCCCGGCGGGCACGTAGGGGCCGATGTCCTCCCCCGCCGCCAGCATGGCCCGCAGCCGCATCGCGCTGCGCACAGCCCCGTCGCCGGCGCCGTCGTGCTCCGACGCCCGCCGCAGGGTGACCATGGGCGTCATGGACGACCCCAGGGCCGTCAGGGCCTTTAAGTACTCCACCGCCAATATGTCGTTGGGCCGCTCCAGCAAGTCTGCTACATCGCCCGTCTGCCGGCGCAGCACCGCCTCCCGGGCGGCGGCGAAGCCCTCCCCCCGGCGCATCCGCTCCCGGATCAGGGCAAGGTTATTTTCATCCGCCGCCGCGGCGGCCAGCGTTCTCAGGGCCGCCAGGTCCCCGGACTCGCTGCCGAAGGAGAGGTGGGTGACCACGCCCAGCCCATCCAGCAGAGCCGCCGCCCCCAGGGCGAACCGCTCCGCCGAAGCCAAACACCAGGGCAGAGGCAGCTCGAACACCAGGTCCGCCCCGGCCATGACCGCCGTCCGGGCTCGGACATGCTTGTCGAAGCAGGCCGGCTCCCCCCGCTGGACGAAGTCCCCGCTCATCACGCACACGATGGGCGCGTCCTGCCCCGCCCGGGCACGGCTCGCGATGAAATGTTCCCTGTGGCCCAGGTGGAAGGGATTGAATTCCCCCACCACGCCGATCACGTTCATGCGTTCTCCCTCTTGCGTTTTCGGAAATCTGCGGTAAAATAACAGTAGTTCTTATCTCCCGTATCATTTTACACACTTTTCTTATTTTTACAAGACGAAAGGGGTCCACCATGAAAATTCTTGTGATCAACTGCGGCAGCTCCTCCCTGAAGTATCAGCTCCTGGACATGGACGGCGAGTCCCTGCTGGCCAAGGGCCTGTGCGAGCGCATCGGCATCGACGGCCATCTGAAGCACCAGCCCCAGAACGGCAAGCCCGTCTTTGACGAGGACATCCCCCTGCCCACCCACACCGAGGCCATCGCCGCGGTGCTGGACAAGCTGACCAGCGCCGAATACGGCGTGGTGGCCAGCATGGACGAGATCGGCGCCGTGGGCCACCGGGTGGTGCACGGCGGGGAGAAGTTCGCCTCCTCCGTGGTCATCAACGACGAGGTCATGGCCGCCATCGCCGAGTGCATCCCCCTGGCCCCCCTGCACAACCCCGCCAATATCACCGGCATCGAGGCCTGCAAGGCCGTCATGGGCGACGTGCCCCAGGTGGCCGTGTTCGACACCGCCTTCCACCAGACCATGCCCGGCAAGGCCTTCATGTACGCCATCCCCTATGAGTATTACACCGACCTGAAGGTACGCCGCTACGGCTTCCACGGCACCAGCCACCGCTACGTCTCCGCCCGGGCCGCCGAGATGCTGGACAAGCCCATCGAGGAGCTGAAGCTCATCTCCTGCCACATGGGCAACGGCAGCTCCATCTGCGCCATCGACGGCGGCAAGAGCGTGGACACCTCCATGGGCTTCACCCCCATCGCCGGCCTGCCCATGGGCACCCGCTGCGGCGACATCGACGTGTCCGTGCTGGAGTACCTGTGCGCCAATACCGGCAAAGATGTAAAGACCATCACCAATGAGCTGAACAAGAAGTCCGGCGTTCTGGGCGTGTCCGGCGTCAGCTCCGACTTCCGCGACCTGAGCAAGGCCGCCGGGGAGGGCAACGACCGCGCCGCCCTGGCCCTGGATATGTTCGCCTACGCTGTGGCCAAGACCATCGGCGCCTACGCCGCCGCCATGAACGGCGTGGACGGCATCATCTTCACCGCCGGCGTGGGCGAGAACGACGCCGGCACCCGGGCCGCCATCGGCAAGTATCTGGGCTGGATGGGCGCGAAGGTCTGCCCCGGCTGCAACGCCAAGCATGGCGGCGACCGGTTCATCAACACCTCCGACAGCACCGTGAAGATCATGGTCATCCCCACCAACGAGGAGCTGGTCATCGCCCGCGACACCAAGGAACTGGTGGAAAAGTAACCGCCGCACACCCCACGCCCGGGGCGCAGGCCCCGGGCGTGTTTTTTACCCTGCCCCCAAAGGAGGTTTGACCATGGACCACAAAGGAACTGTGACGCTCCGGACCGACCGGCTCGTCCTCCGTCGGTTCGTCATGGACGACGCCGGGGCCATGTATGAAAACTGGGCCTCGGAGGACGCCGTGACCAAATATCTCACCTGGGCCACCTACGAAAGCGTGGACGTGGCCCGGGCGGTGATCGCCGACTGGACCCGGGGATACGAGCGCGCAGACTTCTACCAGTGGGCCATCGAGCTGAAGGAGCTGGGCCAGGTCATCGGCAGCATCAGCGTCACCGCCCAGGACCCGGCGGTGGCCGGCTGCGAGCTGGGCTGGTGCATAGGCTCGGCCTGGTGGGGCCGGGGCATCATGCCGGAGGCCGGGCGGGCGGTTCTGCGCTTTCTCTTCGACGAGGTGGGCTTTGATCGCGTCGCCGCCGCCCACGCCGCGGACAACCCCAATTCCGGCCGGGTCATGCAAAAGCTGGGCATGCGCTGTGAGGGCACGCTGCGCCGGGCCGGTCGCTGCAACCAGGGCGTGATCGACGAGGTGCGGTACGCCATTTTGAAGGACGAGTTTGCGTCGGACGAGCGGGAAGCGTTCCGCCCCATGCGCCGGTCCCGCCAGGAGCTGAGCCAGGCGGAAACGGAGGCCATCCTGGAAAGCGGGACCACCGCCGTGCTGGCAGTGAACGGGGACGGCGGCTATCCCTACGCCGTGCCGGTCAACTACGTCTGGAAGGACGGGAAGATATACTTCCACGGCGCCCAGGCCGGCCACAAGTTCGACGCCATGGTCCGGGACAGCCGGGTGAGCCTGTGCGTCATCGCCCACGACGAGCCGCTGCCGGAGAAGCTGACGGACCTGTACCGCAGCACCATCGTCTTTGGCCGGGTGCGGCTGCTCACCGGCCAGGAGCTGACGGACGCGGCCTATGCCCTGGGCATGCGGTTCCTGCCCGACCCGGACCGGGTGCGGCGGGAGATCGCCGGGGATGCGGACCGCATGGCCTGCTTCGAGCTGACGCCGGAGCACATCACCGGCAAGGAGGCCATCGAGCTGACACGCCGGAGGGGGCAGGACCATGGAACTGACTGAACGGCTGCTCGCCCTGCTCCGCGACCGGGGCGCCGTACTGGCGGGCGTGGGGGATATGGCCGCCGTGGCCGGATGCGCCTATCCCCGGGGCGTGGCCGTGGCGGTGGTTCTGCCGGAGCACGTGGTGACGGACCTGCGCACCGCGCCCACCCGGGAGTACTATGAACTCTACGGCGCGCTGAACGAGAAGCTGAACGCCATCGTCCTGGCCGGGGAGGCCTTCCTGCGGGAGCAGGGCTACCGGGCATATGCCCAGACCACCGACCGGGTGCGCTACGGTGCGGACAAGCGCACCCCCCTGCCCCACAAGACCGTGGCCACCCGGGCGGGGCTGGGCTGGATCGGGAAAAACTGCCTGCTCATCACGCCCCAGCTTGGTCCGGCCATCCGGCTGTCCAGCCTGCTGACCGACGCGCCGCTTACAGCCGGCGTGCCCATCGACCGGTCCCGCTGCGGCGGCTGCCGCGCCTGCGTGGACGCCTGCCCTGTCCAGGCCCTCACCGGGGCGCTGTGGCAGGCGGGCATGGCCCGGGAGGAGCTGGTGGATGTGGACAGATGCTATGACGCCCAGCTTGACATCATGGAGCGGGCCACCTGCATCCGCACGGACCTGTGCGGCAAATGCTTTGCCGTGTGTCCCTATGTCCGCAGGCCGTCCCCGGACCGGGCACCCTGAGCCGGGAGAGAGAAAAAACAGTTGACAACGGGCCTATTTGATGGTAACATACTTTAGCCGCTTTGAAAGGGTATGCAAGCCGGCCTCGCGCCGCACCCGGGAGAGCGAGCCCGAAAGGAAGGAAATAAAAACATGAAGCACGCTATCATCGAAACCGGCGGCAAGCAGTACCGCGTGACGGCCGGCGACGTGATCTTCGTGGAAAAGCTGGAGGCCGAGGCCGGCGCCACCGTGACCTTTGACAAGGTCCTGGCCGTCACCGGCGAGGGTGAGAACACCTTCGGCGCCCCCTACATCGACGGCCGCACCGTGACCGGCACCGTCGTCAAGCAGGGCAAGGGCAAGAAGATCCGCGTCTACCACATGAAGCCCAAGAAGGGCTACCGCAAGACCCAGGGCCATCGTCAGCCTTATACCAAGGTCGAGATCGGCCCCATCGCGTGAACGAGGAGGAAAGCGAAATGGCACACAAAAAGGGCGGCGGCTCCACCAAAAACGGCCGCGACAGTAATTCCAAGCGCCTGGGCGCCAAGCGGGCTGACGGTCAGTTCGTCCTGGCCGGCAACATCCTTGTTCGCCAGCGCGGCACCAAGATCCACCCCGGCACCAACGTGGGCATCGGCGGTGACGATACGCTGTACGCCAAGGCGGACGGCGTGGTGAAGTTCGAGCGCCTCGGCGCCGACCGGAAGAAGGTCTCCGTTTACGAGGTCCAGCAGTGAACATTGAGCAGGGGCGGTGCAGTCACCGCCCCGCTTTTATTTTTGGGTGAACCGTTATGACCAGTTTTGTCGACAAAGTGACCATCCGGGTGAAGGCCGGCGACGGCGGCCAGGGGGCCATCGCCTTCCACCGGGAGAAATATGTGGCCTCCGGCGGCCCCGACGGGGGCGACGGCGGCCGGGGCGGGGACATCATCGTCCAGGCGGACGAGAACATGTCCACGCTGATGGACTTTCGCTACAAGCGCAAGTTCGTCGCCTCCGACGGCATGCCCGGCCAGGGCAAGCGCTGCTCCGGCAAGGACGGCCAGGACGTGATCCTGCGGGTGCCCCGGGGCACCCTCATCCGGGACAAGGCCACCGGCGCCGTCATCCAGGATATGTCCGCCACGGACCGGTTCGTGCTGGCCAAGGGTGGCCGGGGCGGCTGGGGCAATAAGCACTTCGCCACCCCCACCCGCCAGACGCCACGCTTCGCCAAGCCGGGCCTGCCCGGGGAGGACCGGGAGGTGGTGCTGGAGCTGAAGCTGCTGGCAGACGTGGGCCTGGTGGGCTTCCCCAACGTGGGCAAGTCCACCCTTCTGAGCGTGGTCAGCCGCGCCCACCCCAAGATCGCGGACTACCCCTTCACCACCCTGTTCCCCAACCTGGGGGTGGTATACGCCGGCGTGCACGAATCCTTCGTCCTGGCGGATATCCCCGGCATCATCGAGGGAGCCAGCGAGGGCGCGGGCCTGGGCCACGATTTTCTGCGGCACATCGACCGGTGCCGGCTCCTCATCCATGTGGTAGACGTGTCCGGCTCCGAGGGCCGGGACCCCATCGCGGACTTCGACGCCATCAACGCCGAGCTTGCCCAATACGACGCGGACCTGGCCTCCCGACCCCAGATCGTGGCCGCCAACAAGTGCGACCTGCTGCCCCCCGACAGCACCGCCCTGGCGGATTTCAAGGCCTATGTGGAGAAGAAGGGCTTCCCCGTTTACGAGATCTCCGCCGCGGCCCACCAGGGGCTGCAGGAGCTGGTCTACGCCGCCGCGGCCATGCTGCGCACCCTGCCGCCGGTGACGGTGTACGAGGCCGACTACGTAGCCCCGGAGGTGGTCCTGGGCACCGCGGACGACCTCACCATCCGCAAGGAGGGGGACGTGTGGCTGATCCAGGGCGACTGGCTGGACCGGCTGGTGAGCCGGGTGAACTTCGCCGACTACGAGTCCCGCATGTATATGGACCGGAAGCTCCGGGAGGCCGGCGTCTACGACCGGATGGAGGCCATGGGCCTGGCCGACGGCGACACCATCTCCATCGCGGAGCTGGAATTTGAATACTACAGCTGAATCATGGGCGTGCCGCTTGGAAAGCCTCCCCTGTGCAAGGGGAGGTGCCGAGCGAAGCGAGGCGGAGGGGTTGTTGCCAGTCTTGGAGGACATCCCCGCTTGGTAACAATCCCTCAGTCTCCGGCGACGCCGGAGCCAGCTCCCTTTACACAAGGGAGCCTTTGAATATGGTCAGGGACAGCGGCGTGTTTGCCGCTGTCCCTGTCTTTATCGCATTCCCGGCCCATACAGCCCGGCCCGCGACCTCACGCCTCCCGGACCACCGCGTCCTCCGCCCGCTCGCCCATATGGCCCCCGCCGCCCACGGAGTAAAAGTAATCCTCCTTCTCATTGGCGGCGAACAGCACGCAGCCGTCCTCCACGATGATCGCGCCCGCCCGGCAGCGGAACCGTTCGCCCCCTCTCGCAAAGCCGCAGTCTGTCCGGCCCATCGCCATCCCCCCTGAAAAAGTGGTGGTCAGTATAGCCCATCTCCCCCGCCGAAGTCAACGCACCCCTCCCCCGCCCGGCGCATATACTTTCTATGAGCGCAAATCAGCAAACGGGGTGATCTGGATATGTGTTCCATCGCGGGAGCGATCGACTTTCATAACGACCTG
>CANQXG010000017.1 GCA_947627735.1 uncultured Oscillospiraceae bacterium
GCCGACGGGTGCGACAACCGCTGCGCCTACTGCGTCATCCCCTCCATCCGGGGAAAATACCGCTCCCGGCCCATGGATGCCATCCTGGCCGAGGCGAATGCTCTGGCGGCGGACGGGGTTAAGGAGCTGATCCTGGTGGCCCAGGACGTGACCGCCTATGGCCGGGACTTCCGCAACGGCACCACCCTGTGTACCCTGCTGCGGGAACTGGTGAAAGTGGAGGGCATAGAATGGATACGGCTGCACTACCTCTACCCCCACGAGATCACGGCAGAGCTGATCGACCTGATCGCCGCCGAACCCAAGATCGTGAAGTACCTGGACATCCCCATCCAGCACGTCAACGACGCCATCCTGCGCCGGATGCGCCGTCCGGAGACGAAGCAGGGCATCCGCGCGCTCTTTGAAACGCTGCGGGATCTCATTCCCTTGGCGGAGATCCGTACCAGCCTGATCGTGGGCCTGCCCGGCGAGGGGGAGGCGGAATTTCAGGAGCTTATGGACTTCCTCCGGGAGCAGCAGCTGCCCCGGGTAGGGGCGTTCGTGTTCTCCCCCCAGGAGGGCACCGCGGCGGCGGAAATGACCGACCGATGTTCCCAGGAGGAGGCGGAGCGCCGCCGGGACGCGGTCATGGCCCTGCAGGACCGCATCATGGAGGCGCACAACGACCGGCAGCGCGGCCATACGTTCAAGGTCCTGTGCGAGGGCCGGGACGAGGATGGCCGATGGGTCGGCCGCAGCTGGGCCGACTCCCCGGAGGTGGACAGCCAGGTCCTCTTCACCGGCGACGCCGCGCCCGGGCAGTTCGCCTGGGTGCGCATCGACGGCCAGGAGGACGGCTTCCTCACGGGGCACACTGTAATAATAAACGATAAAGGATCAAGGGATCGTTTCCTGTATGTTTGACTATCTGAAAGAAACCGTCCGGGCCTACCAGGCCCGGGACCCCGCCGCCCGCAGCGCCCTGGAGGTATATCTTCTGTACCCCGGCGTGAAGGCGGTGCTGCGCCACCGGCGGGCCCACTGGTGCTGGACCCACAATCTGAAATTCCTGGGCCGGGCCATCTCCCAGCGCACCCGGAAAAAGACCGGCATCGAGATCCACCCCGGCGCGAAGATCGGCCGGCGGCTGGTGATCGACCACGGCATGGGCGTGGTCATCGGCGAGACCGCCGAGATCGGCGACGACGTGCTGCTGTACCAGTGCGTGACCCTGGGCGGCACCGGCAAGGACCAGGGAAAGCGCCATCCCACCATCGGCAACAACGTCCTGATCGGCTCCGGCGCCAAGGTGCTGGGTCCCTTCAAGGTGGGGGACAACAGCCGCATCGCCGCCGGCGCGGTGGTGCTCAGCGAGGTGCCCCCCAACTCCACCGCCGTGGGCGTGCCCGCCCACATCACCCGCATCGCCGGCGAGCGCACCGACTTCGCCGCCCGGGTGGACCAGATCAGCGTGGCCGACCCGGTGGTCCAGGAGCTGTGCTCCCTGCGCAGCCGGGTCATCGACCTGGAACAGCAACTCGCAAAGGAGAAGGAGAACTGACTTATGCGTTTTTATAACGACCTGACCATGCGCAAGGAGGACTTTGTCCCCATCACCGAGGGCAAGGTCACCATGTACAGCTGCGGCCCCACGGTGTATAACTACATCCACATCGGCAACGCCCGGCCCATCATCATGTTCGACGTGCTGCGCCGGTATCTGGAGTACCGGGGCTATGAGGTGACGTTCGTGCAGAACTTCACCGACGTGGACGACAAGATCATCCGCCGGGCCAACGAGGAGGGCATCTCCTCCGCCGACGTGGCGGAAAAATACATCGCCGAGTACTGGCAGGACGCCCACGCCCTGGGCGTGCAGGACGCCACCGTCCACCCCAAGGCCACCGAGAACATCCCCCAGATCATCGACATCGTCCGGACCCTGGTGGACAAGGGCTACGCCTACGAGGTGAACGGGGACGTGTACTACCGGACCATGAAGTTCCGGGACTACGGCAAGCTCAGCCACCAGAACCTGGACGACCTGATGTCCGGCGCCCGGGTGGAGGTCAACGACGGCAAGGAGAACCCCATGGACTTTGCCCTGTGGAAAGCCGCCAAGCCCGGCGAGCCGGCCTGGCAGTCCCCCTGGGGCATGGGCCGGCCCGGCTGGCACATCGAGTGCTCCGCCATGTCCAACCGCTATCTGGGCAAGACCATCGACATCCACACCGGCGGCAAGGATCTGATCTTCCCCCACCATGAAAACGAGATCGCCCAGTCCGAGGCCGCCAACGGCGTGCCCTTCGTCCACTACTGGCTGCACAACGGCTTCATCAACATCGACAACCGGAAGATGTCCAAGTCCCTGGGCAACTTCTTCACCGTCCGGGAGGCCGCCGCCGTGTACGGCTACGACTGCATCCGCATGTTCATGCTCATGAGCCACTACCGCTCCCCGCTGAACTACTCCACCGACATCCTCACCCAGGCCCAGGCCGCCCTGGACCGGCTCAAGACCGCCAAGGACAACCTGGACTTCTTCGCCGCCAATGGCCGTGAGGGGGCGCTGGAGGGCGGCGACGCCGCCTACGCCGCCGGGCTGGACAAATACCGCCAGCGGTTCATCGAGGTCATGGACGACGACTTCAACACCGCCGACGCGGTGAGCGTGCTGTTCGAGCTGGTGCGGGACGTGAACGCCGCCGTCTCCCCCGCCTCCGACCCCACCAAGGCCCTGGCCGGCGCCTGCCGGGACGTGTTCCTGGAACTGTCCGGCGTGCTGGGCATCCCCTTCGGCGCGGCCGATGACCTGGACCGGGAGATCGAGGAGAAGATCGCCGCCCGCCAGGCTGCCCGGAAGGCCAAAAACTGGGCCGAGGCCGACCGCATCCGGGACGAGCTGAAGGCCGCGGGCATCATCCTGGAGGATACCCCCCAGGGCGTCAAATGGCACCACAGCTGACCAAAATCGCCAATTTCACCCCACCTCCGCCCGATGGCGGGGGTGTTTTTTTGCCCCCTTCCCCCACTTTTTGTCTTTTTTTGTTGACTTTTCCGGTCGTCTGTGATAAATTGTTTTATATCGTAACCGAAATGTAACTTTTTAAGATGGCAGGTGACAGCTATGTCGGAACGGGAACTGGACCCGGTGTCGTCCCTGGTGGGATATCTGCATGAGATCACGCCGCGCCAGGCGGTAAAGCTGGCCCGGGAACTGTGCGGACAGCTGGAGGGCGAGCCGGAGAGCTTCCACGGCGGCGTGTGGCCGGGGAACGTGTCGCTGGATGTGGAGGGCAGGGCCGTGCTGGGCCGGCCCCAGCGCACCCCCGCCAGAAAGCGCACCGCCACCCAGGCGGAGTACACCGCACCGGAGTTTTTCTGGTACGGGGACGCCTCCGCCGCGGCGGACGTGTACACCGTGGGGCTGATGCTCTACGCCGGATGCAGCGGCGGTCTGCTTCCCTTCCAGCCGCAGACGGGCGAACCCACCGATAAGGACCGGGCCGACGCCATGCGTCGGCGGATGAAGGGCGAACCCGTCACCGCCCCGGCGGGGGTCAGCGACGGGCTGAAGCGGGTCATCGAGAAGGCCCTGGCCTACGGCCCCGAGGACCGGTACATCACCGCCCGGGAGATGCTCACCGCCCTGAACGGGGTGGAGGAGGCCCGGCAGGATCCGGCCCAGGCAGCCGCCGCCAGCGCCGCGGCCATGGCCGGCGCGGCGGAGATATTGTTCGCCCCCCATGAGGACAGCCCGCTCCCGGCCCAGCCCGCCGGTGGGGAGGACATCGACCTGGAGGCCCTGCTGGAGGACGTGGACCTGGAGGACGTCCCGGAGCCGGCGGCGGAGGAGCCGCCCGCTGCCGAAGCGCCTGTTATCGAAGAAACTATACCTGAAGGACCTGTTTACGAAGGACCCCTATCCGAAGGACCTGAACACGAGGGACCCACACCCGAAGGACTTGCGCCTCTGCCGGAGGCAGAGGCCGCCGAAGATATCGCCCCCGAAGCGGAGGAGGACGCCGGCCCGGCGCTGGAGGAAGAGGCCCCTGTGGCCGAAGAATCCGCGCCGGAAGAGCCTGCGGAGGAGGCATCCCCGGAGCCGCCCGCGCCCCCGGAGTTTCTGCCGGAGACGGACGGCGGCTGGCAAAAGGACGGGGCGGCCATCGCCGCGGCGGCTGCGGCAGCGCCCCTGGCGGAGGGCGTCATGGACGCGCCGGTCACACCGCCCGCCCCGGCGGCGGAAAAAACGCCCCGGCCTGAATACCGGGTGCAGAAGCATTTTGAAAAGACCGCGCCCGTCCGGGCGAAGAAGAAGCGCCGCTCCCCCGCCCCCTTCCTGTGGGGCGCGGCGGCCCTGGCCATCCTGGCGGGGACCGGATATCTGCTGTTCAGCGGCGGCAGGGAGGCAAAGCCCGAGGCGTCCGCCCCCTTCCCCACCCAGGACGCAGCCGACGCGGAGGGACCCAGCGCGTCCCCCCTGGTGATCACGCCCCATCCCGCCGGGACCGAGGCACCCGCGCCCACCCAGGCGCCGGGATCCTCGCCCTCCCCGGAGCCGGCGGCGTCCACTCCGGCGCCCATGCCCACCGCCCCCGTGACGGAGACCCTGTCCGTCCCCGCGGGCGGCAGCGGCAGCACCGGCAATACCGGCGGCAGTTATTCAGGCGGCAGCACCGGCGGCTATACCGGGGGCGGTAACACCGGAAGCAACACCGGAAGCGGCAGCAGCTCCGGCGGCGGCAGCTATACCGTCGACCCGGCGGACGACACCGTGTACATCACCGGCATCGGCGTGAACGTCCGCTCCGGCCCGGGCACGGGCTACCCCATCATCGGCTCGGTGAGCACCGGCGACACCCTGCACCGCACCGGCACCTCCGGCGGCTGGAGCCGGGTGGAGTTCAAGGGCGTCACCGGCTATGTGTCCAACCTCTACGCCGGCACGGAGGCCCCGGCCACGCCCACCCCCGCCCCCACGGAGGAACCCGCTCCCCCGGCGGAGCCGGTCTGGACGGTCACGGCGGAGGACCTGACCTACGCCCAGGCCATGGAGGCAGCCGAGGAGCAGGGCGGTCTGGCCGTGGTAAAGACCGAGGAGGACCTGGCGGCCCTGACGGAAACTCTGGCGGACAGCGAGGTGGACTACCTCTGGCTGGGCGTGAGCTATGATCCGGAGGAGGCCTGCTGGAAGTGGGCCGACGGCACGGTCCTGGCGGAGGACGACCCCCTGTGGGAGAAAAGTCCCGCGCCGGGCCACGACGGGGCGCTCCTGACCCGGACGGAGGACGGCTGGAAGCTGGTGAGCCTGTCCTGCGCCGGCTTCGACCCCGCCTCGGAGACCTATGCCGGCAGGCTGGGCTATGCCACCGCCGGCTAAGACGACAAAAAAACAGCGGCGCGGCCTATGGCCGCGCCGTTTCTCATTTTTCCTTATATCCGCTCCACGGAGAAAGTCCCGTCGGCGCTGTCCACCTGACAGCGCACCGTTTCCTCCGGGCACCGGCGGATGAACCGGACCATGCCGCCCTCCGCATGCTCGAAGCGGATGTCCCCGGTGCGCAGGGCCGGGTGGCCGGCCTTCATGGCCGCCAGATCGCGGTACAGCGCCTGCAGGTCCTTATCCTCCTTGCCCCAGGGGAACACCTTCCGGTTCATGGGGTCCCGGCCCCCGGTGAGGCCGGCCTCGTCCCCGTAATAGATCACCGGGGACCCGGGCAGGGCGAACTGCAAAAACGCCGCCGTCCGGCGCTGGACCCTGTCCGGCAGGACCGTGCCGATGCGCTCGGTGTCGTGGGTGCCCAGCACCGCCATGGTGCAGTCCAGGGCAGCGGCGGGATAGTTCTCCGCCAGGGTCATCACCGTTTCCGCCAGAGCGGCGCCGTCGTCCTCTCCCCGAGCGAAGGCGATGATGGCGGTACGGAAGGGGTAGTTTATGACCCCGTCCAGCTCCCCGCCGGTGAAGTACTTCCGGCGGACGCTGTAGCTGATCTTGTTGGAGGCGTCCTCCCAGACCTCGCCGATGACCACGCCGTCGGGCTTGACGGCCTTCACCCGCCGGCGCAGGGCCGCGATGAACGCGTCCGGCAGCTCGTCGGCCACATCCAGGCGGAAGCCGTCCGCCCCCCGGCGCAGCCAGGTGGCCACCACGCCCTCCTCGCCCAGGATGTATTCCATGTAGTCCGGGTCCAGCTCATTGACGCAGGGCATCACGTCCACGCCCCACCAGCACGTATATTTCTTGGGAAATTCCTGAAAATCGTACCACTTATAGTACTTTGACGCCGGTCCGGCCGACACCGCTCCCCCACCATACCGATTTTCGCAGTCGAAGTATATGCTGTGGCTGCCGGTGTGGGAGAACACCCCGTCCAGCACGATCCGCATACCTCGGGCATGGGCCGCGTCGCACATGGCAGTGAAATCCGCCTCGGTGCCCAGCATGGGGTCCAGGCGCATGTAGTCCGCCGCGTCATAGCGGTGGTTGGACCAGGCCATGACCACGGGGTTGAAGTAGATCACCTCCACCCCCAGGCCGCGGATGTAGTCCAGCTTCTCCGTCACGCCCCGCATGTTGCCCCCGGCGAAGTCCGTGGCGTCTTTGGCCCGGGGCACGAAGCGGCCAAAGGGCCGGACCGAGAAGGGGGTGAGTTTCCCCGTCAGGTCGCAGCCCCCGCTCTTATAGAACCGGTCGGGGAAGATCTGGTAGTACACCGTCCCCCGGTACCCCTCCGGCGGGGCATAATCCGCCGGCAGCACGCTCAGCTGCCACAGCTCCCCCTCGCCGATGTTGGTGCCGTCACCGGCCTTATACAGGTCATAGTCCCCGTTTTTGTCCCAGATGTGGAATTTATAAAAGTACAGCCCCGGCGTGTCGGGGGCGAAGGCGGCGGCGAACACGTGGTACGGCCCGTCCTCGCCTTGGCGCGCCAGCTCCACCTCCAGGTCCTGGGCGGTGAGGGTCACCCGCCGGGCGCCGCACTCCGCGGGCACCCGGACGCGCACACGGCACGCCTGGCCGGCCCATACCGGCCCGAAGGGGCTTTTATCCCCGATGCATCGGCTGTCATATAAGATGTTCATAGGG
Organism: uncultured Oscillospiraceae bacterium; assembly: GCA_947627735.1. Taxonomy (GTDB): domain Bacteria; phylum Bacillota; class Clostridia; order Oscillospirales; family Oscillospiraceae; genus CAJOIG01. Next base: position 7,073 of record CANQXG010000017.1, read on the forward strand.
TCTCCCTGCCATTTTGATCGAGCGCTAATATTATATTAGACGTCGGTGGGAATGTCAATCTCTGGATGGCGCCGGGGCAGAGTTAAAGGTCCATTCATCATTTGTTTACAAATAGTTGCAAATTTATTCACCAATGCCCGGGCGGGATACGGTATGATAGGACCATCCCAAGGGAGAGTGCCGATGCTCCCGCGGGAGGGACACGTGAGCATGATCGTTTGACACTTTTCATTTTTCACTCCTCTCTTCTTTGTTGCAGGGCCGGTCACCTTCGGGTGGCCGGCTTTGTACGTTTCACGTACAAAGCCGTGGCTTAATTCGAGGCGGACTCCCGCCCCCTCGAGCTCCCCCTGCGTGACCGGGCTGGTCCGTGTTGTCCCTCCTGCCGGAGGCCATCCATTTATGTCTGCCCTTTGGGCAGCCATACAAAGCCGTGGCTTAATTCGAGGGCGGCTCCCGCCCCCTCGAGCTCCCCCTGCGTGACCGGGCTGGTCCGTGTTGTCCCTCCTGCCGGAGGCCATCCATTTATGTTTGCCCTCCGAGCAGGCATACAAAGCCTCTACATGGTGACAAAGCCCCTACTTCCTTCTTGTCCTTTTCCCGGGAAATGTGGTATCATACCGGACGAGGTGACGGACCATGACGAAAAACATCCCGCCCTTCGAGGGCTTTCCCCCGGACCTGCCGGATTTCCTGTGGGGCCTGGGCTTCAACAACGAGCGGCCCTGGTTCAACGACCACCGGGCGGACTTCGAGCGCTGTCTGAACACGCCCATCCACGCCCTGGCGGAGGACGTGAAGGCGGCCATGGGGGACCGGCACCCCGGCCTGGCCCCGGCGCTGCACGTGTCCCGCATCTGGCGGGACGCCCGGCGGCTGTTTGGCCGCGGCCCCTTCAAGGAGCATATGTGGTTCTCCCTGGGCGTGTCAGGGGAGATATACACCCCCACCCCCCAATTCTGGTTCGGCATCGACGCCAAGAGCTGGGAGGCGGGCATGGGCTGCTGGAACATGTCCGGGGAGATGCTGGACCGGTGGCGCAAGAGCATCGACGCCGCGCCCCAGCGGCTGGAGGCCATCGTCCGCCGGCTGGACCGGCGGGAGGACCTGGCCCACTACTGGAAGGTCTACAAGCGGCCCAAGGGGGACCCGGGACCGGCGCTGTACGACTGGTACAACGCCATGTCCGTGGAGCTGGGCAAGACCGTGTGGTTCGACCCGGCGCCCCCGGGCAGGGAGCTGCTGGACCAGGTGCTGGATGTCTATGAGGCCCTGGTGCCCCTGTACCAGTACCTGCTGGAGCTGGGCGCGGGTTGACAATCCGCCGGGATGAGGGTATAATCCTTTTAGGAATCAATCCTAAAAGAGGTGAGGGATATGACCCGTCAGCGGGAGTTGATCTACCGCATCGTCACCGCCGCGCCGGAGCACCGGACCGCGGAGGAGATCTATGACCTGGCCCGGGAGCAGATGCCCTCTCTGGCCCGGGGGACCGTGTACCGGAACCTGGGGTTGCTGGTCCAGGCCGGCCAGATACGGAAGCTGGAGATGGCGGACGCCCCCGCCCGGTACGACCGGGAGCGGCGGCCCCACCCCCACCTCATCTGCCAGCGGTGCGGCCGGGTGGAGGATCTGGTGATGCCGGAGGCGCTGCTGGCGCCCCTGGAGGCCGGGCTGCCCGGGCCTATCACCGGCTATGAGCTGAAGCTGTACCACATTTGCCCCGCCTGCCGGGGCGCGAGAAAGGATGGCGCGCGATGAACAAGACACTGGAGGATATCCGGACCCGCCGGTCCATTCGCAAGTATAAACCCGATCCCGTGAAGAAGGAGGACCTGGACGCCGTGCTGGAGGCCGGCATCTGGGCGCCCACCGCCAAGAACGGCCAGAGGGCCTGCATCGTGGCGGTGACGGACAAGGCCACCCGGGACCAGCTCAGCCGGATGAACGCCCAGGCCCTGGGGGCCAAGCATGACCCGTTTTACGGCGCGCCGGCGGTGTGCGTGGTGTTCGGCGACGGCACCTGGGTCAACGGGGACCGGGACGGCAGCCTTATCATGGGCAACATGATGCTGGCCGCCCACGCCATCGGCCTGGGTTCCTGCTGGATCAACCGGGCGGACGTCATGTTCGCCACCGAGGAGGGCAAGGCCCTGATGGCCAAGTGGGGCGTGCCGGAGGGCTACACCGGCGTGGGCAACTGCGTGCTGGGCTATCCCGACGAGGACCCCGCGCCCATGCCCCGCAAAGAGGGCTATGTGATCCGGGTGGAGTGAGCGCGCTCATATTCCCTCCGGGGACATTTATACTATTGGGTCAGGCCCTTGATCTGCACACGATATCAACTGCCCCGGACGGGAACTTCCCGTCCGGGGCATTCATTTTTCCAAGGCCTTCCCGATCTAAAGCAGCTTCCGAATGATCGGGATCCTGCGCAGCAGCCATGTCAGCATCCCTGCCAGGATGAACACGCAGACACAGGAGATAAAAACGCCCCCATAGCTAAGCTGTTCGACCGTTGTCCACGCATCAAGAGTGACCGGCAGCTTCCAAAGGAAGAAGATATGGATGAGGTATATCCCAAAGGTACAGGCGCCTGTCTCCGTCAGGAACTTATATGCCTTGTCGCCAAACTTTTTATTCTCAAATATATACTTTACCGTAACATAAATTGTTAAATTGTTGACCGGCATAAACAGCTGAATGAATCTTTCACTGGTACTGCCGGGTTCTTTCAAAAGGAAGAAATATTCGCAGACACAGCCGATCACAAAGCACAGGCCCACTATCTCCCACAACCCATATACTATCCGTTTTGTGATCTTTAGTTTATTTTCAATGAGGTAGCCGGCCACAGGGTAAAGCAGACCGTATAAGGTAAGCCAGCCCGGTTTCAGGCTCCCATTGATGGTCCCAGTCCAAAAATACTCGACGATCGGTACGACGCTCGAATAGAAAAAAACAAGCACGAAAAAATAGACAGATGTCCTCTGGTCCAGTGACAGCACAAATTTCCTCAGAATAGGGAGGGTCAGAATGAGCGCGATATATGAATACAAATACCAGAGGTGCCAATAGCTCCCTTTGAGCGTGCCCAAGAGCGCATTTTTCAGGGAAAACGCCGTGCCGGCAAGGCTGCTGTCGAACCACATATAGAATACCGAAAACAAAACGAGGTCTATCAGTATCTTCACAGTGCGCTGAAGTGTTTTTCCGATGGATTCGTCTTTCCTCAGCAGCAGCGCACCGGAGATCATGTAAAACAGAGGGACAGTTTTGCAGAAGGAAGCGAAAAAAACGCTTGCGATCCATTGAAAAGAGCCGGCAGGTTCTGACGCAAAGCGGAGGAATCCCCGCTCATTCGTATGATTGTATATGACGAACAGACAGGAAAAAATTCTTAAGATATCGATATATGCCGCCCTTTTTCCATTAGAAAGCGATCTCGCTCTTTCAATGGTCGCCAGCGAGGCCTTTTTTGTTTTCGCGGGACCAGGCATAAATCACTCCCCCAACACGGAATGCTCCTTGATGTATTCAAAATCTGATATCATATTTTGAATATACCGTATAATAGCAGATTAGATTACACTTTGCAAGGGGAGTGTGATTTACATGGAAAAATTCCAACCCAGGAAGCCGGAAAAGGAAGTCATCTCCATGCGGATATCTTCTGACGTGCTGGAGGAGATCGACCAAAAGGCTACCACGGTGGACATCAGCCGCAACGAATTCATCAACCAGTGCATCGCCTTTGCCCTTGCCCACATGGATGACGACGCGTAAGGCAGATCTCGCAGGATTTTCCAATTGACAAAGTACGGGCGGCTACATATAATATGGATTGTTCGGGCCGTAAATGGGCCAAAAAGCGTTGGTAACGTTCTGTTCCCAACGCTTTTGCAATATCGTGAGTATCAGGAATGTGTATTTTGGAGGTCCTCATGAGAGAGAACAAGCTCCCGCCCTCCCTCCGCCGAGCCGCCGAGCGGTTCAGTCACGCCGATCTGTGGCTGTACGCCACCAGCGGGGCGTATTACCTGCTGTTCTCCCTGGGTCCGCTGGCGGTGGTGATCCTAGCGCTGCTGCCCTATCTGAACATCACCCAGCAGGAGCTGGCGGACACCATCCTCAACTTCGCCCCCGGCCCCTTCCGGGAGATGATCGGCTCGCTGGTGGCGGGCATATACACCGGCTCCGCCACGGCGCTGGGCGTGGGCCTGGCGGCGGAGCTGTGGTCGGCGGGGCGGTTTTTCAGCCTGCTGATGCGGTGCGTGGGGAGGATATACGACGGCGAGGCGTGGAACGGCTTTCTGCGCCGGCGGCTCATGGGGGCGGTGTACGCCGCGGCGGTGATCGCCCTGGTGCTGGGGAACCTGGCGCTGCTGTTTTTCGGCGAGCGGCTGCTCATCGCCGCCGGGTACGGGATATGGCCGGCGCTGCTCCGGTGCCGGGTGATCGTGTTCTTCCTGGCGGTGACGGGGCTGAACGCCCTGCTGTTCAAGACCGTGCCCCGGCGGGAGCTGACCTTCCGGGACCAGCTGCCCGGGGCGGCCTTCTCCGCGGCCACATGGCTGGCCTTCTCCCAGGTCTACTCCTGGGCGGTGGAGCGGTTCCGCTTTTTCAGCGTATACGGCGGCCTGGCCATCGTTATCATCTCCCTGTTCTGGATGTACTGCTCGCTGTACCTGCTGTTCATGGGCGCGTGGCTGAACACCCTGCGGGACAAAAAAAGATAAAAAGCAACCGGGGGAGATGCCCATCGCGGCCATCTCCCCCGGTCCTGTTTTTTCGCTCACTTCGTGCGCAGCATGCGCCCGGCGTTCAATATGGCGATCACCGCCACGCCCACGTCGGCGAACACGGCCTCCCACATGTTGGCCATGCCCAGCGCCCCCAGCAGCAGGAACAGCCCCTTCACCCCCAGGGCAAAGACGATGTTCTCCGTCACGATGCGGCTGCACTTTTTCGCCACGTCCATGGCCAGCGCCAGCTTGCCCAGGTCGTCGTCCATGAGCACCACATCCGCCGCCTCCAATGCCGCGTCGGAACCCATGGCCCCCATGGCCACGCCCACGTCCGCCCGGCTCAGCACCGGCGCGTCGTTGACGCCGTCGCCCACATAGGCCAGGGCGCCCTTGGCCGAGCGCTGGGTCAAAAGCTGCTCCACGTGGTCCACCTTGTCCCCGGGCAGAAGCTGGGCGTACACCTGATCCATGCCCAGCGCCTGGCCCACCGACCGGCCCACCGCCTCGGTGTCGCCGGTGAGCATCACGGTGCGGATGCCCCGCGCCTTCAGCGCGGCGATGGCGCCGGGGGCGGAGGGCTTCACCTGGTCCGAGATGACGATCCGGCCCAGATAGGCCCCGTCCCTGGCCACATGCACCACCGTGCCCCCGTCGGCGCAGGCGGGCGCCTCGATCCCGGCGGCGGCCATGAGCCGGGCGCTGCCCACGGCCACGCTCCGTCCGTCCACCTGGGCGGTCAGGCCCTGGCCGGCGGTCTCGGACACCTCCCCCGTCCGGGCGGGGTCCGCCGGCCGGCCATAGGCCAGCAGCAGGCTCTGGGCGATGGGGTGGCCGGAGTACTGCTCCGCCAGGGCGGCCTGCTCCAGCAGCTCCTCCTCCGTCACGCCGTCGGCGGGACAGACCTGGGAAACCTGGAACACGCCCTTGGTGAGGGTGCCGGTCTTGTCGAACACGGCGATCTCCACCTTGGCCAGCTTCTCCAGATAGTTGCCCCCCTTCACCAGGATGCCCCGGCGGGAGGCCCCGCCGATGCCCCCGAAGAAGGCCAGGGGGATGGATATGACCAGCGCGCAGGGGCAGCTGATGACCAGGAAGATCAGCGCCCGGCGTATCCAGCCGGCCCAGCCGCCCACGAACAGCGGCGGGATGAGGGCCAGGCACACGGCGCCGATGACCACCGCGGGGGTGTACACCCGGGCGAAGCGGGTGATGAAGTTCTCCGCCGCCGCCTTCTTGCTGGCGGCGTTCTCCACCAGCTCCAGGATCTTGGCCACGGTGCTCTCGCCGAAGGGCTTGGTCACCTCCACGGTGATAAGCCCCGTCAGGTTCACGCACCCGGAGACGATCTCGTCCCCCTCCTTCACGCCCCGGGGCACGCTCTCGCCGGTGAGGGCGGCGGTGTCCAGGGTGGACGTGCCGGTGAGCACCCGGCCATCCAGGGGCACCTTCTCCCCGGGCTTGACCTGGATCACGTCCCCCACGGCCACCTCCTCCGGGTCCACCGTGACGAACTTGCCCTCCCGGAGCACGCTGGCCTCATCGGGCCGGATGTCCATCAGCTGGGCGATGGACTGGCGGGACTTGCCCACGGCGTGGGTCTGGAACAGCTCCCCCACCTGGTAGAAGAGCATGACCCCCACCGCCTCGGCGTACTCCCCCAGCACCAGCGCCCCCACGGTGGCCAGGGCCATGAGGAAGTTCTCGTCGAACACCTGGCCGTGGGCGATGTTCCGCACCGCTTTCCACAGCACGTCCCACCCCACGATGGCGTAGGGCACCAGGTAGGCCGCCAGGGCCACGTACCCCGTGGGCTTCCAGATGCTCACGGCGATGAGAAGGACCCCGGCGGCCAGGATGCGGGCCAAGGCCTTCTTTTCCTTTCTCGTCAGGCCGCTCATTTCAGGATGATCCGGCAGTCCGGCTCCACCTTTTTGCAGCACTTGACCACCTGCTGCATGATCTCGTCGAAGCGGCTGTCCTCCGCGTCCACGGTCATCTTCTGGGTCAGGAAGCTGACGGTGGCGTCGGCGACGCCGTCCAGCTTCTTGATGGCGTCCTCCATCTTCCGGGCGCAGTTGGCGCAGTCCAGATCCTCCAGCTTAAAGGTCTTTTTCATGGTATGTTCTCCTCTCGAAAATTAGATCCTACTTTATAGGCCCCCTTGTGCAAAGGGGGCTGTCAGCGCGAAGCGCTGACTGAGGGATTGTAACAACCCCTCCGAGCCGCCTTCGGCGGCCCACCTCCCCTTACACAGGGGAGGCTTTGGTCTGCTACTCCTCCACGTGCTCCATGCCCTGGGCGATCAGCGTCCGCACGTGGTCGTCCGCCAGGGAGTAGAACACGGTCTTGCCGTCCTTCCGGGGCCGGACCAGCCGCCCGGCCTTCAGCACCCGCAGCTGGTGGCTCACCGCCGACTGGGTCAGGCCCAGCAGCTGGGCGATGTCGCACACGCACAGCTCCGCCTCGAACAGGGCGTACAGGATCTTGATCCGGGTGGAGTCGCCGAACACCTTGAACAGCTCCGCCAGATCGTACAGCTGCTCGTCCGCGGGCATCTGCTCCGTCACCTGCCGCACCACGTCCTCGTGCACGCACAAAAACCCGCAGCGCTCGATGTCCCCGTCCACGGTCGTGCCCCCTTTCAAACAAACATATGAACGACTGTTCATATATTAGCACGTTCTGCCGCCGTTGTCAATACCCCGGGCCGACTTTTTTCTTCGACGGCACGTACTTGATTTTTTGGGGAAAACATGGCACTATATGGTTTAATACCACAAAACCACAAAGCAGCAAAGGAGGCCCCGCCATGCCGGACAAGGATGTCCCCACCCGCAACACCCGGTCACGCCGGGGCTTTTTCTCCGTCGCCTTTGGCCGCGGCGCCGTGGCGGCGCTGATGCTGCTGGTCCAGTTCGGGTTCGTGTTCGTGCTCTTTGGCCGGCTGCAGCAGTACAGCATCTACGTTTCCGGGGCGGTCACCGTCCTGACGGTGGTATTCCTGGCCTATCTGCTCAACACCCCCCAGGACCCCACGGTGAAGCTGACATGGTGCTTCGTGATCGCGCTGGTGCCGGTGTTCGGGGTGCTTTTATACCTGTTCATCACCTTCGACGTGGGCCACCGGGAGGAGCAGCGGCTGCTGCTGAAAGTGGTGTCGGACAGCGCCGGCCTCATGCCGGAGCAGACGGAGCTGATGGAGCGGCTGCGCACGGAGGAGCCGTCGTTCTATCCCCTGGCGGTATACGCCGCCCGGCGCAACGGCTACGCCGTATATGAGAACACCGCCGTGACCTACTTCTCCAGCGGGGAGGCCAAGTATGAGGAGCTTCTGCGCCAGCTGGAGAAGGCGGAGCGGTTCATCTTCCTGGAGTACTTCATCGTGGAGGAGGGCCAGATGTGGGACCGGGTGCTGGACATCCTGAAGGCCAAGGTGCTCCAGGGGGTGGAGGTGCGCATGATCTACGACGGCACCTGCTCGCTGATGCGCCTGCCCGCCAGCTACCCCAAGACCCTCCGTGCCATGGGCATCCAGTGCAAGGTGTTCGCCCCCATCAGGCCGTTCATCTCCACCTCCTACAACAACCGTGACCACCGGAAGATCCTGGTGGTGGACGGGAAGGTGGGCTTCACCGGCGGGGTGAACCTGGCCGACGAGTACATCAACCGCCGCCAGCGGTTCGGCCACTGGAAGGACGCCGCCGTCATGCTCACCGGCGACGGGGTCCGCAGCATGACGCTGATGTTCCTGCGGATGTGGAACGTCACGGAGAAGGAGCGGGTATACGAACCCTATCTGAACGCCCCCGGCCCCCGGCGGGAGGATATGCCCGGGTGTGTGATCCCCTACGGCGACAGCCCCATGGACGACGAGCGCACCGGGGAGATGATCTACCTGGACATGATCTACTCCGCCCGGGAGCGGCTGTACATCATGACCCCCTACCTGATCCTGGACAGCGAGCTGCTCACGGCCATCACCTTCGCCGCCCGGCGGGGGGTGGACGTGCGGATCATCCTGCCCGGCATCCCGGACAAGAAATACGCCAACCTCCTCGCCAAGGGCCATTACAAGGCCCTGGTGAGCGCGGGGGTACACATCTATGAGTACGCCCCCGGGTTCGTCCACTCCAAGGTGTTCCTGGCCGACGATACCCGGGCGGTGGTGGGCACTCTCAACCTGGACTACCGGAGCCTGTACCTGAACTTCGAGTGCGGCGCGTATCTGTACAAGGTCCCTGCCATCGGCGACATCCTCCGGGATTTTGAGGACACCTTCCCCCGGTGCCGCCCCGTCACCGCCGAGACCGTGGCCCGGCAGAAGCTGTCCACCCGTCTGGGCGCCGCCATATTGAAGCTGGCCGCCCCCCTCATGTGACTGCCAGGAACAGACCGGACCCTCTTTGTATAAAATGGGACGAGGCCACATCGCCTCGCACATCATCAAAGAGGGGAATGACAAAAAATGAAGATCGGACGAAAAAAGGCCGGCCATATAGCCGGTCTTTTGCTTTTGCTGCTGTTGCTGCTGTTCCTGGGACCGTCGGCCGCCCAGGCGCTGGAGGCGCCCGAGCTGACCGTGGCCGGCCCGGAGGATCTGATCGCCTTCGGCGAGAGCGTGAGGGCCGGAGAGACCTTCCGGGGCCGGCAAGTGGTCCTGAGCGGGGACATCGACATGACCGGCTATGACTTCACACCCATCGGCGCCCGGGCCGGCGGCGGTGCCGTCGCCTTCGAGGGCACCTTCGACGGCCAGGGCCACGGCATATGGGGACTGACCGTCACGGGCGTGCCCGGCGGCGGGGAAGCGGGCCTGTTCGCGCTGCTGCGCGGCGCGGCGGTGCGCAGCCTCTATCTGGACGCGGCGGTGTACGCCGACGGCCAGACGGCGGCGGGCGCCCTGGCGGGCCGGGCGGAGAGCTGCGCCATCAGCAGCGTCACCGTGAACGCCGCCGTCACCGCCGCCAACTGGGCCGCCCCATCCGGCGGTCCCCTGGCCGCCGGGGTGCTGGTGGGCGCGGCGGAGAACACGGTCCTGGACCGGTGCGCCGCCCGGGGAAGCCTGGGCGCGACCGGGTCCTTCGACGGGCCGGTGTACGCCGGGGGCCTGGCGGGGCTGCTGGACGGATGCTCCGCCGGCAGCTGCTACTCCACGGCGGGGCTGTACGTCAACGACCGGGGCATCCATGTGGGCGGCTTCGCCGGGATGCTCCGGGGCGGGGCCGTGGCCAATGTGTACGCCACCGGACCCGTGGCCGCCGGAGAGGCGGACGCGGGGGCCTTCGCCGGGGTCTGGGACAGCGCCGGCGCGGAGAACGCCTGGTACGACGCCCAGGCCACCGCGCCCCTGCCCGCCGCCGGGGACGGCGGCTGGCCATTGGGCCTGCAGGGCGCGGACACCGCCCGGATGCGCGGCGACGCCTTCCCCGATGCCCTGGGCGACGCCTTCGCACCGGCGGGGAGCCTGACGCTGAACCGGGGATACCCCGTGTTTGCCTCTCAGGCCCCCGCCCCCGCGCCAACGGAAGCGCCGTCCCCCACCGAGGGGCCGGCACCGAGCGAGGCACCCGCGCCCACTGAAGAACCCGCGCCAACGGAAGAACCTACGCCTGCAGAAGAACCCACGCCTACAGAAGGTCCCACGCCAACAGAGGAACCCACACCGACAGAGGAACCTACACCCACGGAAACGCCCATCCCAACGGATGGACCGGTCCCCACCGAGGGACCGGCACTGACGGAAGAACCCACACCGACCGAGGTACCCGCTCCGACAGAAACACCTGCCCCCACGGAAACGCCCGCGCCCACCGCGGCGCCTGCGTCCGGCGGGTGGCTGCCGTCCTGGCCCGGCGGCGGCACAGCCGGTACGGCCGGCGCCGGCGGGGCCGCGCCCCGGACGGGGGACGACACCGTGATCCTGCCCCGGGCGGCGATGATGCTGCTGTGCCTGTGGGGCGTGCTGCGCCTGACGCGGGGCCGCAGACGATAAAAAAACAGGGACCGGCTCCCAGCCGGTCCCCGGTACATATATCCTCAGAACTCCGCGTTGCCCACGGTGCGGGGGTGCAGCTCCACGTCCCGGATGTTGCTGATACCGGTCAGGTACATCACCATCCGCTCGAAGCCCAAACCGAAGCCGGCATGGCGGCAGGAGCCGTAGCGCCGCAGGTCCAGGTACCACCAGTAGTCGGACTGCTTCAGACCCAGCTCGTCCATCCGGGCGGTGAGCATGTCCAGCCGCTCCTCGCGCTGGCTGCCGCCGATGATCTCCCCGATGCCCGGCACCAGGCAGTCCGCCGCGGCCACGGTCTTGCCGTCGTCGTTCAGGCGCATGTAGAAGGCCTTGATCTCTTTGGGGTAGTCCGTGACGAACAGAGGCCGCTTGTAGATCTGCTCGGTGAGGTAGCGCTCATGCTCCGTCTGCAGGTCCATGCCCCACTCCACCGGGTACTTAAATTCCGCCCCGGACTTTTTCAGCAGCTCCACCGCCTCGGTGTAGGTCACCCGGGCGAAGTCGCTGCCCGCCACATGGCGCAGCCGGTCCAGCAGGCCCTTGTCCACGAAGGCGTTGAAAAACTCCATCTCCTGGGGGCACTTTTCCAGCACGGTGTTGATGATGTACTTCACCATCGCCTCCATGCACTCCAGGTCCCCCTCCAGGTCGCAGAAGGCCATCTCCGGCTCGATCATCCAGAACTCCGCCGCGTGACGCTGGGTGTTGGAGTTCTCCGCCCGGAAGGTGGGGCCGAAGGTATACACGTCGCCGAAGGCCATGGCGAAGTTCTCCGCGTTCAGCTGCCCGGACACGGTCAGGTTGGTGGGCTTGCCGAAGAAGTCCTTGGTGTAGTCCACGGAGCCGTCCTCGTTCCGGGGCGGGTCGCTGATGTCCAAAGTGGTGACCTGGAACATCTCCCCGGCGCCCTCACAGTCGGAGCCGGTGATGAGGGGGGTGTGGATGTACACGAAGCCCCGGCTCTGGAAGAACTCATGCACCGCCTGGGCCGCCACGGACCGGACCCGGAAGGCGGCGGAGAACAGGTTCGTCCGGGGGCGCAGATGCTGGATGGTGCGCAGATACTCCACCGTGTGGCGCTTCTTCTGCAGGGGATAATCCGGCGCGGACACGCCCTCCACGGTGATGCGCGACGCCTTGATCTCGAACGGCTGCTTCGCCTCCGGGGTGAGCACCAGCGTCCCCTCCACGATCAGGGCCGCGCCCACGTTCAGCCGGGCGATCTCGTCGTAGTTGTCCAAATGGACCCGCTCAAAGACGATCTGCACGCCCTTGAAGGAGCTGCCGTCGTTCAAATCGATGAAGCCGAAATTCTTCTGGTCCCGGATGGTGCGGGCCCAGCCGCACACGGTGATCTGCCCCGCGTGGGCAGCGGCGTCCTGCCAAAGCTGGACGATCTTCGTTCTGGTCATGTCTGTCCCTCTCTTCCGCTGTGTGAACCAAGATAAAAAAGTATAATGGCTGCGATGCAGCCATTATACATGCTTGTTTTCATTTTTTCAATATTGGATATACGGGCATTCCAGCCAATCGGTCCATGTCCGGTCGGCCACACGGGTCTTCACCACGCCGCCGGCGTGGGAGATGGCCTCCACGGCCCAGCCGTCGCCGATGTACACGCCGATGTGCCCCTCGGCGTACACCAGCAGCCCCGGGGTCTCCGGCAGGGTGTCGATGGGACCCTTATTCACGGCGTTGGCGTAAAATCCGTCGGTGCCCATGTCTGGCATGTCCCCGTAGCAGTACGACACCTCGTGCCGCTGCGGGTCATACCAGCCGTAGCTCTTGATAAGCCCCGCGCAGTCCACCGTCCGCCGGAACAGCCACTTGTCCCGGATGATGTCCTCGTACTCGGACACGGCCTCGCCGTACTGCTCGATCTTGTAGTCCAGCAAGGCCTGGTCCAGCACCGTGCCGAAGGTGCCCCAGACGTAGCCCCACTGGTTCTCCCAGGCCATCTCCGCCCAGTTCACCAGGTCGGCGGCGGTCTTTTTGTTCACGTCCTCGAACAGGCTCTCGTCGATCTCATCGGAAACGGACGGCCCCCACTCCACGTGCACGTACTCCCCCGGCTTCCACTCGAACATGTCCTCGGAGATCTCGGTGGGTTCCGGCCTGGCCGGCCACCAGCTGCGCTTCTCCCCGTCGGCGCCGGGCTGCTGCTCCCCAGGCCCGGCCATGGCCCGCCACAGCAGCGCCGCTCCCAGCACGACCGCCAGCACCAGCGCCGCCTTCAGCTCCAGCTTGACCCTGTCCCGGGCCGTAAACCGCCTGCCCATACCGTCATCTCCCTTCCGCATGCCGTTATCATAACATGAAAGAAGGGAGAACAATCCTTAAGATTTCCTTAAGTTTTATTGAGCGCCACGCCCTGCCAAATTTCGCCGGTTTGCATAGCCCCGACACTTTTGCGGATAATAAATCCTGTCAAACAAAAGAATGACAGGAGGATAAAGATGAAAGCAACTGGGATCGTGCGGCGCATCGACGACCTGGGCCGGGTCGTCATCCCCAAGGAGATCCGCCGCACCATGCGCATCCGCGAGGGTGACCCGCTGGAGATCTATACGGAAAAGGACGGGGAGGTCATCTTCAAGAAGTACTCCCCCATGGGGGAGCTGAGTTCCTTCGCCGAGCAGATATGCGAATCCATGCACAAGACCGCCGAGTATCCCGCCGCCGTGTGCGACCGGGACAGCGTCATCGCCGCCGCCGGCGCGGGCCGCAAGGACCTGCTGGACCGGCACATCAGCGCCGAGCTGGAGGAACTCATGGAGGCCCGCCGGGCCTGGCGCGCGGAGCCGGGAGGCCGGCGGGTGGCCGTCACCGACGGGGAGAACTCCCCCGCGGCGGCGGTGGCGGTGCCCATCCTCTCGGAGGGGGACGTGCTGGGCTGCGTGGTGTTCATGGAGCGGGCCGACGGCGTCCGCGCCGGCGACACGGAGCTGAAACTGGCCACCACCGTTTCCGGTTTCCTGGGAAAACAGATGGAGTCATAACGAAACACCCTGCCCTCCGGCAGGGTGTTTTCCTGTGCGCGGGGACCCGCCCCGCCCGGCATCACAGCGCGTACAGCAGTATCGCCAGCAGGTGCAGCACGCTGCCCGCCGCCACGAACAGGTGGAATACGCTGTGCATATACCGGCGCTTTTTGCCCATGCCGTAGAGCACCGCCCCCACCGTGTAGGACACGCCCCCCGCCAGGATCAGCCAGAACCCGGGCCAGCCGATGGCCTGGATGAGCAGCGGGGCCTTGAAGATGATGGCCCAGCCGATGCCTATGTAGCAGATCATGGAAAAGACCTGGTAGCGCTTCAGGTCGATGGCCGTCAGCACCGTGGCCAGGACGGTCAGCGACCACACCACGCCGAACAGCACCCAGCTGGCCGCCGGGTCGATGGGCCGCATGGCGCTGAGCAGCAGCGGCGTATAGGTGCCGGCGATGAGGAAATAGATGGTGCAGTGGTCGATCACCTGCAGCACTCGCTTGCCCATGCCCCGGCGCAGGCCGTGGTAGACGCTGGACATGGTGTACAGCAGGATCATGGACGCGCCGAACACGGCGCCGCCCACCACGCCCCAGGCGTTTCGGTGCAGCGCCGCCGCCACCACGCACAGCACCAGCGCGGCCACGCCCACGGCGCCGCCGGCGATGTGGGAGATCATATTGAAATTTTCCTCGCCCCTGGTGTAATCCGGCAGGGCCCTGTCCCTGAGCTTCGTGCGCTTCACGTCATGCGCCCCCTTTGCTGACGCTATCATACTCCCTCCCGCCGGAAAAGTCGAGCCGTTATCTGTCGGCGGCGGGCACAGATTTTTTCGCCCGGACGGATTGACATATCCCGCCGGCGGGGGTATTATCGGATACGGAAAACAGTGTCTTTAATCCGATGCAGTGACGTCGGCAAGGCGCGAAATGGTGCATGACCATGCCCTCTTGCCGCGGCAGGAGGGCATTTTTGCGCCCGGCGCGCGCCGGACGGACGGAGGAGAGGGATGGATTTGCGATTTCGCTCTGAGCTGATGGACACCGCCGCGGTGGAACGGGCCTTGGTGCGCATATCCCACCAGGTGCTGGAGCGCAACAAGACCACCGACGGGCTGTGCCTGATGGGCATCCACACCCGGGGCGTGCCCCTGGCCCGGCGGCTGGCGGAGAACATCGCCGCCCTGGAGGGGACCCGCCCGCCGGTGGGGGAGCTGGACATCACCCTGTATCGGGACGACCTGTCCCGCATCGCCGACGCGCCCGTCCTCCGGGGGACCAACGCGCCCTTCTCCATCGAGGGGAAGACCGTGCTGCTGTGCGACGACGTGATCTTCACCGGCCGCACCGCCCGGGCCGCCATGGACGCGCTGATGCAGCTGGGCCGGCCCGCCCGCATCCAGCTGTTCTGTCTGGTGGACCGGGGCCACCGGGAGCTGCCCATCCGGCCCGATTTCGTGGGCCGGAACGTGCCCACCGCCCGCAGCGAGGTCATCGCCGTGCACCTGGCGGAGACAGACGGGGAGACCTGCGTGAAGCTGTTCGAGCAAGCCTGAACATACAAACACTAACGAAGAGGAGAGAAAAACCATGGATCTTATCTACGGGATCAAGGACAAGCCCAAGTTCGGACAGGTCATCCTGTTCGCCATCCAGCAGCTGCTGGCCATCATGGCCGCCACCATCGCCGTGCCCGCGGTGGTCAACTCCGCCTGCGGCACCGCGCTGCCCGCCTCCGCCGCCATCTTCGGCGCCGGCGTGGGCACGTTCGTCTACCTGATCTTCACCAAGAGCGCCAGCCCCGTGTTCCTGGGTTCCTCCTTCGCCTTCATCGGCTCCATGATGAGCGCCTTCTCCGGCGCCGCCTCCATGGCCGCCGGGTACTGGGGCCTTATCATCGGCGCGGCCATGGCCGGCGCGGTGTACGTGGTGCTGGCCATCGTCATCAAGTTCTGCGGCGTGGCCTGGATCGACCGGCTGATGCCCCCCGTCATCATCGGGCCCACCGTGGCCATCATCGGCCTGAGCCTGGCCGGCAACGCCGTGGGCGATCTGACCAGCTCCAGCGTGGAGGGCGGCAGCGTGTACGTGGCCATCATCTGCGGCCTGGTGACCCTGGCGGTGACCATCCTGGCCTCCACCTACGGCAAGAAGATGGTAAGGCTCGTGCCCTTCATCATCGGCATCCTGGCCGGGTATGCCACCGCGTCCGTGTTCGCCTTCGTGGGGTACTTCACCGGCAATCCCGCCTTCACCGTCATCGATTACAGCGCCCTGGCCAGCGTGGGCTTCGTGTCCGTGCCCAGCTTCACCTTCCTGCAGGGCGGCGGCATCAGCGACATTACCCCCACCTATCTGCTGACCCTGTTCACCGCCTATGTGCCCGTGGCCTTCGTGGTCTTTGCCGAGCACCTGGCCGACCACAAGAACCTGTCCTCCATCATCGGCACCGACCTGCTCAAGACCCCGGGCCTGACCCGGACGCTGCTTGGCGACGGCGTCGGCTCCGTGGCCGGGGCCATCTTCGGCGGCTGCCCCAACACCACCTACGGCGAGTCCATCGCCTGCGTGGCCATCACCCGCAACGCCTCCACGGTGAGCATCTGGGGCGCGGCGGTGCTGTGCATCGTCGTCAGCTTCATCTCCCCGCTGATGGCCTTTTTGCAGACCATCCCCTCCTGCGTCATGGGCGGCGTGTGCGTGGCCCTGTACGGCTTCATCGCCATGAGCGGCTTCAAGATGCTCCAGGGCGTGGACCTGAACAAGAACCGGAACCTGTTCGTGGCCTCCATCATCTTCATCACCGGCGTGGGCGGGCTGTCCGTCACCATCGGCGCCGTGGAGATCCGCACCGTGGCCTGCGCGCTGATCCTGGGCATCCTGGCCAACCTGATGCTGTCCAAGGAGGACGAGGAGAACAAGCCTGAGGAGAGCAAAGTCGAAGAAACTACGGTCGAAGAGTGATCTCCTGACACAAATTCATACGCACACCGCCGGCAGGGCCATCGCCCCGCCGGCGGTCTTTTTCTCCCTTCCGGGCATGAAAAGCACAAGCTATCAACAATTACCATGAAACAGCGTATTGATTTACGGATTTTTGTGTGATATATTCAAAACATCCCCGTGACTTTCTAATTTTTGCCAGTTTCCCGCCCCCGGCGGGCTTTTGAAGGATGTGCAGCCGATGACGAACCATCAGGAAGTATTTGAATCCATCCGCTCCCAGCTCACCGCCCTGGGGCTGTTTGACAGCCGGTCGCTGGCCATGCTGGGCGACGGGCCGGACCGGCGGGTGCTGGACGCCGAGGGAAACGAGGCCGACGGGACCCTGTTTGCCGCCGTCGCCGCGCCCATGGCGGTGTTCACGGCGGGCCGCTTCTCCGGCGCATACGCCGCCGGGGGGAAGCCCCTGCGCGCCTGCACCGACGACATGGCCCAGATGTTCGGTCCCCGGGTGCGGTGCCTGGACGCGCCCGGCGGCGCGCCGGCCTGCCTGATCCGGGGCCGGGGCTTCGTGGTGACGGGCCGGTTCACGGGCGAGCTTATCGCCGCGGCGATCCTGATGGAGAAGATGTGCATGGCGGCCATGCTCTCCCCGGCGCTGGGGGGCCTGCGGACCCTGGCGGGACCACTGTGCGCGCTGGAGCACCGGGTGTATCTGCAAAAATACTCCCGGCCTGCCCGCCAGGCCGCGGCCGGGGAGGCGCCGGTGCCCGCCGGGATAGCCGATGTGCCGGACCTGGCCCTGCGCCGGGCGGTGATCGAGTACGGCCAGCACCTGGTGGAGCGCCGGCTGATCCAGGCCACCTGGGGCAACGTGTCCGCGCGGATCGACGCCGACCGCTTCCTCATCACCCCCTCCGGGGTGGACTATGGCCGCATCCGGCCCGAGGAGGTGGTGGAGGTCCGGGTATCGGACGGCGCCTTCGCCGAGGGGCTGCACCCCTCCAGCGAGCGGAAGCTGCACCAGCTGGTATACAAAGTCAGGCCGGACATCCGGGCCATCATCCACACCCACTCGGCCTGCTGCCAGGTGTTCGCCGCCTGCGGGAAGGACCTGCAGGGACCCGGCGTGCTCTACCCCTGCGCGTGGTACGCGGTCAGCGGCTCGAAAAAGCTGGCGGAGAACACGGCAGCCGTCATGGCCGGCCACGACGGCTGCGTCATGGCCAACCACGGCTTCGTCGCCGGGGCGGACAGCCTGGAAAAGGCGCTGGCCCGGGCGGTGGAGGCGGAGGCACTGGCGGGCCGGCTGCTGCAGGCATAAATATAACGAAAGGATGGGCACCATGAGCGAGAATTTTGCCAGAGGGAGATCCGCGGAGATCTTCCGCACGGAGGACGGGAAGATCCTGAAGCTGTTCTTCCCGGACTATCCCCGCCAGTACGCGGAAAAGGAGTACCGCAACACGAAGATCGCCGCCGACCTGGGCTGCACGGGCATGAGCGTGTACGACATGGTGGAGCGGGACGGCCGCTTCGGCTTCATCATGGACTATGTGGACGGCGTGTCCCAGAACGATATGCCGGGCAAAAACCCCCTGTACCTGTTCCGGGGCGGCAAGGACCTGGCCCAGTGCCACATCCGGGTCCAGTCGAAGCACACCAAGGAGCTGGACGACGTGCGCCAGGTCTGTCTGGACCTGCTGGACGACGGGACCATGGCGTTTCTGTCCGCGGAGGAGAAGGACAAGGCCGCGGCCTATATCCGCTCCCTGCCGGAGGGGGACACGGTGCTGCACCTGGACTTCCACACCGGCAACGTCCTGGTGGACAAGGACGGCCAGTGCCGGATCATCGACTGGATGACCGCGGCCCGGGGGGACAGGGCGGTGGAGGAGGCGCTGATGGAGTTCCTGTTCTCCGAGGCGGAGCTGTTCCCGGAGGCGACGGACCTGCAGCGGACGTTCTTCCGGCTGGTCCGGGGCTTCGTGGGCAAGCAGTTTTTCAAGGAGTACCAGCGCCTGACGCCCCTGCCGGCAGAGGAGATCGACCGCTGGCGGCTGCTGGCCCTCATCCTCCGCCGGAGCTGGAACATCGAGTTCGAGCGGCCCTATCTGACGGAGCACATCCGCCGGCTCATCGAAAAATACGCCGGCTGACGCCCGGCGCGGGAAATACTGCGGAAAAGGAGATTCACTATGAAGATCGTATGTGTCTGTGACGCCGGCGTGCCGGAGATGCTGATGAAGAGGATGGAGGGCCTTCCCGGCTGCGAGGTGACGCTGTACACCGAAAAGACCCTGATGGACATCAAGGCCATCACCGTCATGGGCCGCACCGCCGAGGTCAGCGGCGCGGAGAGCTGCCCCGTCACGGCGGAGATGCTCGAAGCGGTCCGGGACGCGGACGCCCTGGTGGTCCACACCGCGCCGGTGAACAGCGCCGTGCTGGACGCGGCGCCGGCGCTGAAGCACGTGGGCGTGCTGCGCACCGGCGTGGAGAACGTGAACGTGGCGCTGTGCTCTCAGCGGGGCATCCGGGTCTACAATGCCGATGGCCGCAACGCCGCGGCGGTGGCGGACCAGACCGTGGCCATGATGCTGTGCGAGATGCGCAACATCGCCCGGGGCCACGCCGCGCTGATGGCCGGCAAGTGGGTGAAGGTGTTCCCCAACGTCTACGACAGCCACGACATGTGCAACTGCACCGTGGGCATCCTGGGCGTGGGGAAGATCGGCACTTTGGTGGCCCGGCGGCTTTCCGGCTTCGGCTGCCGCATTTTGGGCTGCGACCCCTTCCTGCCCCCGGAGGAGATCCTGGCCCGGGGCTGCGACGAAGCCGTGGACAAGCAGGAGCTGCTGCGCCGGTCGGACTTCGTCACCATGCACATGGTCTATAAGGAGGGCGACCCCCACCTCATCGGCGAGGCGGAGCTGGCCCTGATGAAGAAGAGCGCCGTGCTGGTCAACTGCGCCCGGGCGGGGCTGGTGGACACCCAGGCGCTGGTGTCCGCCCTGGAGCAGAAGCGCATCGGCGGCGCCGCCATCGACGTGTTCGACGCCGAACCCCTGCCGGAGGGCCACCCGCTGCTGAAGCTGTCCAACGTCACCCTGACGCCCCACTCCGCCGGCACCACGGTGGACGCCTTCGCCAACTCCGTGGGCATCATCCGCAGCCAGTTCGAGCAGCTCCTGGCCGGCGAAACGCCCCGGAACCTGATAAACGGCTGACGTTTTCCTCCGCAAAAAAGGCACACACGCCCCGGCGTGTGTGCCTTTTGCTATTGTCTTTTTCCGCGTCAGGCCGGCTTGGCGGGGCGGCGGGACAGTGCCCGCACCCGCCGGGATACATACAGCGCCAGGGCCAGCTTGGCCAGGTCCGGCAGCAAAAACGGCGTCACGCACATCCCCAGCGCCGCCCCCAGGCCCACAGGCCCGCTGGCGCGGGCATAGGCCACCATGAACCAGGCCGTGCCGAAGGCATAGCACACCGCCATGCCCAGGGCGAGCGCCCCGGCCTCCGGCCACAACCTGCCGCCCAGATGCCGCTCCGCCAGGGCATAGATGATCCCGGTGAACAAAAATCCCACGATGTACCCGCCGGTGACGCCCAGCAGCACCCCCAGGCCGCCCCGGGACCCGGCGAACACCGGCAGCCCCGCCGCCCCCAGCAGCAGATACACCGCGATGGCCATCAGGCCCCGGCGGCCCCCCATCGCCGACAGCACGCAGAACACCGCGAAGGTCTGCATGGTAAAAGGCACCGTCGTGGGCACGCTGATCCAGGCACACACCGCTATGAGCGCCGCGCCCATGGCGGCGTATGTCAGATCAGCGGTTTCCCGGCGCTTTTCCCTCGTCATATCCCCATCTCCTTTCGCACGCTGACCTCCCCGGAGAACAGGGCCTCCTCGGACCCGTCGTCGTAGCGCACCAGCAGCCGGCACCGGTCATCCACTCCCAGCACCGCCGCCCGCCGGGCCTCGTCCCCCCGCAGCACGTTCACCGCCGCCCCCGTCAGGCAGCACCGTGCCCGGTATTCCTCCACGTAGCCCCTGTCCGGCAGCCGGCCATAGATGTCATAAAGCTGCCGCAGTATGGCCGCCGCCAGGGCGTTCTTCCTATCCCGCTTCCGGGTGGGGAACACCGCCCCCGCCACATCCGCGATGTCCGGCGGGAAGCCCCCCGCCGGCTCCGTGACGTTCACGCCGATGCCCAGCACCGCGTGCTCCAGCCGGCCCGACTCCATGTCCAGCCCCGCCTCCGTCAGGATGCCGCAGACCTTCCGGCCATGGATGAGTACGTCGTTGACCCACTTGATCTCCGCCCGGTCCGAACCCAGCTCCTCCGCCGCCCGGCACACCGCCACGGCGGCGGCGGTGGTGATGAGGGCGGCGTCCTCGGCGGCCATGTCCGGCCTCAGCAGCACGCTCATGTATAGCCCCGTCCCCTCCGGGGAGTAGAAGCTGCGGCCCATCCGGCCCCGACCGCCGGTCTGGGCGGCGGCGATGACCGTGTGCCAGGCAGGCAGCGCGGCGGCATGCTGCTTCACCGTCAGGTTCGTGGACACGCAACTGGGCAGCACCTCCACCTCTATGACCTGCGCCAGGTCCCCCAGCGCCCGGCGCACCCCGCCGGCGCTGAGCACATCGCTGGCCGGGTCCAGCCGATATCCCCGGTTGGGCGCCGCCTCTATCTCATAGCCCTCGTCCCGCAGCGCCTGCACGGCCTTCCATACCGCCGCCCGGCTGACGCCCAGCCGCCGGGCCAGGCCGCTGCCGGACAGCGGCTCCTCCGCGCCCTCCAGCGCCGCAAGGATCGCCTCTCTCGTGTCCATATCCTCACCTCCCGGACAGGATACCACATCGCCGGCGGATCGTAAACCAAAATATTATCATATTGGTTTACAATCTTCGCGTAAAACGGCCCCGCCTGCCAGGCGGGGCCGTTTGGTTCAGTCGTAGGGGTTGACGATCATGTCGATGGCCCGGGGGATGTTCTCGCACAGCACCTGTATGTGCTTGCCGCCGTCCTCCCCGTCCGCGGTCCAGCTCACCGGGTCCCGGAAGGTGAAGCGCACGTTCTTGCTGCGCAGGAGCATGACGTAGTCGCTGTCGAAGTTCTTGGCCAGGATGTCGGTGACGATGGCGCCCAGCTGCAGCATGCTCTCCGGCGTGCGGATCAGCAGCACCTCGAACAGCCCGTCGCTCAGGGACACGCCGGAGTCCTCGTTCAGATGGATGACCCCCGCCACGGACCGGGAGTTGGTGACCGCGCCGAAGATGAAATCGTCCTCCAGCATGCCGTTATCATACTCCACCTTCGTCCACCGGTGGGTCAGATTGGGAAGCCGGCGCATCCCGTCCAGGATATAGGCCATGCGGCCCAGGACCAGCTTCTGCTCCTGGGGCGTTTCATAGGACACCTCCGTGAACGCGCCGAAGGCGGCCACATAGGTGAAAAAGCTCCGGCCATTCAGCCGGCCCACGTCCATGGGCAGCACCACGCCATTGGCCGCCGTATAGGCCGCCTTCTCCGGGTCGTGGCTCAGACCCAGGGTCACGGCGCAGTCATTGGTGGTCCCCATGGGGATATAGCCCAGGGCAGGCCGGTGCTCCACCTGCATCAGTCCGGAAACGGTCTCCCCCAGGGTCCCGTCCCCGCCCACGCAGACGATCCGGTCATATTCTCCCGCCGCCTCCGCCGCGATCCGGGGCGCGTCGCCGCGCTTGTCCGTGAACGCCACGGTGGTGGAGAAGCCGGCCTTATGGAAGGCAAGAAGGATGTCCCCCATGCCCGCGCGGAATCCGCCCTTTCCGGCATGAGGGTTGACGAGAAGCAGCAGTTTTTTCATGCGCACACCCCCAGGCAGATTATACCTTTTTTGCCATGAAAATGCAACCATGCCCATCGCATTGGCCCGTCTGTAAAAAATTTTTTGCGGTTTTTCGCATTACCGCTTGGAATCGTGAGCAAATCACGCTATAATAGTTACGTATTGTTACGCATTTTCGCCCCTCCGGCGTTTCGGAAACAGGGAGGTACATATCAGCGATGAGAGATTGGACCGAACAAGAAGAACAGGAAATGATAGAGCTGGCCAAGACCGGCGACCCCCGGGCCAACTATGAGCTGAGCCTGTGGGCACTGGCCCGCGGCGAGGAGGAGCCGGACGAACCCCGCTGGAACCGGCTGGCCGCCAAGTGTCTTGTGAAGGCCGCCCAGGCGGGCTACGGCCCCGCCCAGGAGCGGATGGAGGGCATCCTCCAGCAGCAGCAGAAAGACCCCACGCCGTCCGCCCGCCCGTCCCGGAGCCGGGACGCGGCTCCGGCTGAGCCGGTGCGCATCAGCGACGCCCGCCAGAGCGCCCGCGCCTCCCGCCAGGCCCCGGCGGCCCGGCAGACTCCTGCCCGGCGGCCCGCGCCGGCCTCCCGCCGCCCCGCCCGCGCAGCGTACGACGAGGATGACTACGACGACGAATACGAGGACGAGGAAGATTACGACGACGAGTATGACGACCGGCCCGTCCGCGCCCCCAAGGCCCGGGGCGGCGGCCAGTCCCCCTTCAGCCAGTGGGGCGACGCCCAGTGGCGGAAGATGGAGATGATCTGCATCGGCATCTGCGCCGTGCTGCTGATCGCCATCGCCGCCATCTTCATCTCCAGCAAGGCGCCAAAGACCGACGGCAACGACGGCTCCTCCGTGCCCCAGGCCGGCCAGGCCAATCCCGCCGAGTCCGAGGGCGACACCGAACCCGAGGCCACCCCCGAGGCGGAGGCCTATCCCACCGACGAGATCCTCTCCGCCATCCGCGGCTCCGGGCTGGAGGTCCTGCCCGGGGAGCAGGAATACGTGTCCGCCCCCACCACCGCCACCGTGAGCGTGGGTTCCACCACCCTGCGGCTGCGGATCGGCCCCAGCACCACCTACAGCCAGGTGAAGGATTCCGCCGGCGCGGACGTGTCCATGCCCGACGGGGCGAAGGTGGAGGTCTACGCCAAGAAGGGCGACTGGTGGCTGCTGAAATACGACGGCAATCTGGGCTGGAGCAGCAGCGGCTACCTCATCGAGGACGCGGAGGCCGCAAGCGTGGGCTGACGGCGGACGCGCATCACAACATCCAAAAAAGGCGGCGGGCTGCATCTTGCGGCCCGCCAAAGCATAGGGTTGTGGGATAAAGATATGAGCCGGGCCCTCCGGGACCCATTGGATAAGCTGTACCTAAAGGATAGCCCTTTTCGGGACTTTTGTAAAGAGCGAGGACGGTCGCATGGACACTAGTTTTGTCGACAGGCTCCTGCGCCGGGCGGAGCGGTGGCTGCCCGCGGCCACGGTGATGGCCCTGGAGTGCGCGGGGGACGAGAGCGGGGACCCGGCCCTCCAGGCCCTGCTGGAGCAGATCCAGTCCGGCGCCCTGGCGGAACGGGCGCTGTGCGGCGAGCCGTACGAGCCGGTGGTGTTCGACGACCGAGTGCTGCTGCGCTGCGCCGGCTGCCCCCGGGCGGCGGCGCTGCCGAAGATCGCCGGGGTGGGCCGGGGCCGGACGGAGCAGGAGGCCCGGCGAAACGCCCTTTACGCCCTGACTCTGCCCCTGGACCGGTATGGCCGGCCAGGGGAGGGGCTGCTGGCGGAACTCTCCTGGGGCGAGGGTCCCGTCCAGGTCACGGAGATATCCTGCGTCCTCGACCGGGTGGCCTACCGGGATGTGACGGCCTGAAAACACATATACGCGGCGGTGCCGGTCCGTTTGGACCGGCGCCGCGGTTTTTATCGTTCTCCGCCGTCGCCGGGGTCAGTCCCCGGCCTTTTGCTTGAGCTGATACAGCAGATTCAGCGCCTCCAGGGGCGTGACGGTGTTCAGGTCGATGTCCCGCAGCTGCTTTGCCAGCTCCGAACCGGCCATATCCAGCATGGACACCTGCTCCTCCGGGGCGGGGGCAGCCTGCCGGGGGGCGGCAGCGCCGGCGGATTCCAGCTCCGCCAGATACTGCTTTGCCTTGCGGATCACCGTGTCCGGCACCCCCGCCAGCTTGGCCACCTCGATGCCGTAGCTGTCGTCGGCGGCGCCGGGGACGATCTTCCGAAGGAAGATGAGGCTGCCGCCCTGCTTTTTGGCGGTGATGTTGTAGTTCTTCACCCCGTCCAGGGTCCCCTCCAGGGCGCTCAGCTCGTGGTAGTGGGTGGCGAACATGGTCCGCGCCCCCAGCCGGCGCCGGTCGGCGCAGAACTCCAGCATGGCCCTTGCGATGGCCATGCCGTCGAAGGTGGAGGTGCCCCGGCCTATCTCGTCCAGGATGAGAAGGCTGGCGCCGGTGGCGTGGCGGAGGATCTCCGCCATCTCCGCCATCTCCACCATGAAGGTGGACTGGCCGCTGGCCAGGTCGTCGGACGCGCCGATGCGGGTGAACACCCGGTCCGCCACGCCGATGACGGCGCTCTTGGCCGGGACGAAGCTGCCCATCTGGGCCATGAGCACGATCAGGGCCGTCTGGCGCATATAGGTGCTCTTGCCCGCCATGTTGGGGCCGGTGATGATGGCCACCCGCCGGTCGCCGTCGTTCAGAAATGTGTCGTTGGGCACGAACAGCACGTTTTTCTGGGCCTGCTCCACCACCGGGTGCCGGCCCTCCCGGATGTCCACCGTCCGGCTCAGGTCCACCTCCGGGCAGACGTACCGGTTCTTCGCCGCCACCTCCGCCAGGGAGCACACCGCGTCCAGCTCCGCCACCTTCCCGGCGGCGGTCTGGATGCGCTCCACCTGGGCGGCGGTCCGGTCCCGCAGCTCCGAGAAGATGCGGTACTCCAGCTCCGCGATCCGCTCCCGGGCATTCAGGAGGGTGTTCTCCAGCTCCTTCAGCTCCGGGGTGAAGTACCGCTCGCTGCTGACCAGGGTCTGCTTGCGGATATAGTCCTCCGGCAGCGCCACGTCCCCGGCGGACCGGGGCACGTCGATGTAGTAGCCGAACACCCGGTTATAGCCCACCTTCAGCTTCTTGACGCCGGTGCGCTCCCGCTCCCGGCTCTCCAGGGCCACCACCATGTCCGCGCCGTTGTCCCGCACGGACCGGAGCCGGTCCACCTCCTCGTCCGCCCCGGGCCGGAGGATGCCCCCCTCCCGGACGGAGAAGGGCGGCTCGTCGGCGATGACGGACAGGATGTCCTGCCGGACGTCCTCCAGGGTGTCCACCGCCCCCGCCTGGCGGAGCATGGCGCTCTTCGCCCCGCCCAGAAGTTCGGCGATGCGGGGAAGCTGCTCAAAATACGTTCCCAGGGCCAGCAGGTCCCGGCCATTGGCGGTGCCGTAGACGCACCGGCCGATGAGCCGCTGGATGTCCCCGACCTCATGCAGCGCCAGGCGCAGCTCCTGGCGCACGATGGCGTCGGCGTACAGCTCCTCCACCGCCGCCAGCCGCCGGCGGATGGCCACCGGGTCCAGCAGCGGCCTCTCCACCCAGGACCGCAGCAGCCGCCCGCCCATGGGCGTGCGGGTCCTGTCCAGCACCCAAAGGAGGCTGCCCTTCTTCTCCCCGGTGCGCAGATTCTCCGTCAGCTCCAGGTTCCGGCGGGTGGCGTAGTCCAGCTCCATATACCGCCCCGGGCCAAACCGGTCCAGCCGGCGGATGTGGGACAGATCGAACTTCTGGGTGTCGGCGATGTAGCCCAGCAGGGCGCCCGCCGCCAAAGTCTCCCCGGGGGCGATCACCTCTCCGAACCGGTCGTATACCAGCTGCCGGCACTTCTCCGGCTCGAAGCGGCCCGCCTCTCCGTCGGGCAGGCACTCCAGCTTCCGCAGGAAGGCGGCGATGGTCTCGTCCTTCTCCGCCCCGGCGGACAGCACCGCCTCCCGGGGGGAGAACCGGCCCAGCTCGTTGAGCAGATGCTCCGCCGGGTCGGCGGAGAAGTCCTGCACGCAGAACTCCCCCGTGGAGATGTCGCAGAAGGCCGCCGCCCCCCGGCTGTCCTCCAGCCACAGGGCGCAGATATAGTTGCTGCGGCCCTCCTCCAGCATGGAGCTGTCGGTGACGGTACCAGGGGTGATGATGCGGATCACGCCCCGCTCCACCAGGCCCGTGGCGGAGGCCGGGTCCTCCAGCTGCTCGCAGATGGCCACCTTATAGCCCTTGGCGATGAGCCGGGCGATATACGCCTCGCTGGAGTGGAAGGGCACGCCGCACATGGGTGTCTGCTCCTCGGTGGGCTTGCCCCTGTCCCGGGTGGTCAGGGCCAGGTCCAGCTCCTTGGAGGCCAGCTTGGCGTCCTCGTCGAACATCTCGTAAAAGTCGCCCAGCCGGAAAAACAGCAGGCAGTCCGGGCACTGCTGTTTGATCTCGTAATACTGCCGCTTCATGGGGGTCAATTCAGCCATGGTGTGTTTCCTCTCTATCCTGTCGCTCAAAGGTCTTAAGGGGGCAATTTGATCCTCTGCCGCTTATGGCTCCCTTGTGTAAAGGGAGCTGTCAGCGCCTTTGGCGCTGACTGAGGGATTGTTTGACAACGGACAACCCCTCCGCCTCGCTCCGCTCGGCGCCTCCCCTTGCACAGGGGAGGCTTTTTGATCCTCTGCAGCTCACGGCCTCCTCGTCAGAGGGAGGCGTATTCGTTCCCGCGGTCTATTTCCCTTGCCTCACCGCACCGTGTTTCGCAGCAGGCCGATCTTTTCGATCTGGCACTCCACCACGTCGCCGGGCTTCAAAAACCGCGGCGGGTCCAGGCCCATGCCCACCCCGGCGGGGGTGCCGGTGGCGATGATGGTCCCGGGCAGCAGGGTCATGCCGCTGCTCAGCTCCGCGATGGTGTCGGCGATGGAGGTGATCAGATCGTCGGTGCGGGCGTGCTGGCGCATCTCGCCGTTGACCCGGCAGGCGATGTCCAGCGCCGGAGGGAAGGCCACCTCGTCGGCGGTGAGGATGCAGGGACCCATGGGGGTGAAGCCGTCCAGGCCCTTGCCGAAATACCACTGCTTGTGGCCGGTCTGCTGGTCCCGGGCGGACACGTCGTTGAGCACGGTGTAGCCGAAAATGTGCTCCCCCGCCTTTTCCGCCGGTACGTTTTTCGCCGTCTTTCCGATGATGACCGCCAGCTCCGCCTCATAGTCCAGCCGCCGGACCAGGCCCGGGTGGCTGTCGATGTACCCCTCCGGGGGCACCGCCTCGGTCACCCGCTTGGAAAAGTACACCGCCACGGGCTTTTCCTTGGCGAAGGCCTCCTTGTCGTACTGCGCCGCCTCCTGGGCGTGGGCCAGGTAGTTCATGCCCAGGCAGATCACGTCCTGCCGGGGCCGGGGGATGGGCGCCAGCAGCGCCACATCCGCCAGGGCCACCGGCTCCCCCGCCGGGACAAGGGCGTCCAGCCCCGCCTCCACGGCGGCGGTCATGTCCGCAAAGGGCAGGGGCCGCACGGCCTTTTCGTCCGCGGTGAGCGCACCCACCTTCTCTTTTCCGTCTTCCAGGTATGTAACGAGCTTCATATCGTTTCCTCCAGTCCCAGCCATTCATAGGCCGTCCCCCGGGCGGTGAATATCATTTTTTATACCAGCTCCCCGTACAGCGCCCAGGTGGTGCTGTCGGTGATCTTCGCCTGGGCAAAGGTGCCCACCAGAGCCGGGTCCCCGGCCAGGTGCACCAGCCGGCCCCCCTTGGTCCGGGCGGACAGGTTATAGGGCGTCTGCCCGGTCTGGCCGTCTACCAGCACCCGGTAGGTGCTGCCCACATAGGCGGCGTGCTTCTCGGCGGAGATGCGGTTGGCCGCGTCCAGGAGAGCGTCGAACCACACCTGCTTCTCCGCCCGGGTCACCGGGTCGGGCATGGCCGCCGCCGGGGTGCCGGGCCGGGGGGAGAAGATGAAGGTGAACATGGCGTCGTAGCGCACCTCGTTCACCAGGGAGAGGGTGTCGTTAAAGTCGGCCTCGGTCTCCCCGGGGAAGCCCACGATGATGTCCGTGGTCAGCACCAGGTCCGGCATGGCCGCCCGGGCCGCCGCCACCTTTTCCAGGTACTTCGCCCGGTCGTAGCACCGGTTCATCTCCTTCAGTATCCGGTCCGAGCCGGACTGGAGAGGCAGGTGGATGTGGTGGGCGCAGTGCTCGCTGTCCGCCATGACCCGGAACAGCTTTTCCGTGGCGTCCTTGGGGTGGCTGGTCATGAACCGCAGCACATAGTCCCCCGGTATCTTATCCAGCGCCGCCAGCAGGTCGGGGAAATCGATGTCCTCTTCCAGTCCCTTGCCGTAGCTGTTCACGTTCTGGCCCAGGAGGGTGATGTCCTTATACCCCGCCTCCACCAGCTGCCGGGCCTCGGCCAGGATATCCGCAGGCCGGCGGCTGCGCTCCCGGCCCCGCACATAGGGCACGATGCAGTAGGAGCAGAAGTTGTCGCAGCCGTTCATAATGGTCAGCCACGCCTTCACGTCATTGTCCCTGGCCCGGGGCAGGCCCTCGGCGACCACGCCCTCGGATGGCTCCGCGGCGATGAGCCGGCGCTTGCTGCCCCGTCCGCCCCGGCGCTCCATGGTTTTCCACACCAGCTCCGGGAACTGCCACACCTCATGGGGGCCGAACACCAGGTCCACCACCTGGTAGGACTTTCTGATCCGCTCGCGGACCGTGGCCTGCTGGGTCATGCACCCGCCCACGCACACGATCAGCTCCGGGTTCTTGGCCTTTTTGTGGGCCAGGGCGCCCACGTTTCCCAGCACCCGCTTCTCCGCGTGCTCCCGCACGGCGCAGGTGTTCACGGCGATGAGGTCTGCCTTGTCCTCATCCTCCGTCAGCGTATAGCCGCACTGGACCAGCCATCCCCGCAGGATCTCGCTGTCGGACTCGTTCTGCTGGCAGCCATAGGTGTCCACCATGGCGTAGTGGGGCCGGTGGGCGATGCGCGCGCGCACGCGCTGGCAGTATTGCTCCTGCTGAAGCTTTTCCTGGGTGGTGATCTCACGGCGTTGGTACATGGAACTGAATCTCTCCCTCCGTCTTCGTCGTCGCGGCGTACGCTAAGCTTCGCCGGCGCAAGCGCCGGCATCCGCCCGCTCCCGCGCTCCTCCTCTCCCCACGAGAACGCCGTTCCCGTGGGGTCCCCAAAGCGACCGTGCCACCTCCCTCGTCAGAGGGAGGCATATTCTTGACTGCGCCCCAGAATCCGGCCCCCTCTGACGAGGGGGCTGTCAGCGAAGCTGACTGGGGGAGAGAAAACCGTAAGTCCGGTATATCTCTTTTAAGCACTTTATAATACCATTTTTCTGTGCTATAATCAAGGCAGTACGCAGACGGACAGAAGGAGCGAGCTATGGGTGTTATCAATATTCTCTCCCCCCTGGTGGCGGACATGATCGCCGCTGGCGAGGTGGTGGAGCGGCCCGGCAGCGTGGTGAAGGAGCTGATGGAGAACGCTCTGGACGCGGGGGCACGCAGCGTGACCGTGGAGATACGGGGCGGCGGCGCCACCTACATCCGGGTGGCCGACGACGGCTGCGGCATGGCCCCGGACGACGCGGGCAACTGCTTCGCCCGCCACGCCACGTCGAAGCTGAAGGACGAGCGGGGCCTGGAGGCCATCGCCACCATGGGCTTCCGGGGCGAGGCCCTGGCGGCCATCAGCGCCGTGAGCCGGGTGGAGCTGCTGACCCGTCCCGCTCAGGACCGGGAGGGCACCTACGTGTCCGTGGCCGGGGGCGAGATACAGGACATGCACGCCGCCGGCTGCCCCAAGGGCACGGTGTTCACGGTGCGGGACCTGTTTTACAACACCCCCGCCCGGCTGAAATTCATGAAATCCGACCGGGCGGAGGGTTCCTGGTGCGTGCAGCAGGCCCTGCGGGTGGCCCTGGGCAGGCCGGACGTGTCCGTGCGCTGCATCAAGGACGGGAAAGAGGAGTTCTTCACCCCCGGCGACGGCCAGGCGGCCTCCGCCATGTACGCCCTGCTGGGCCGGGATACGGCCCTGGCCATGCTGCCGGTGGAGGGGACGAACGAGGGCGTGTCCATCACCGGGTTCATCAGCTCCCCCGCCGCCGGCAGGGGCAGCCGCGCCATGCAGTTCTTCTTCGTCAATGGCCGCTCCATCCGCTCCCAGAGCCTCCAGGCGGTCCTGGAGCAGGCCTATAAAAACACCATCATGACGGGCAAATTCCCCGCCTGCGCACTGTATATCACCCTCAGCCCCGGGGCGGTGGACGTGAACGTGCACCCCACCAAGAACGAGGTGAAGTTCACCTCCGAAAAGCGGGTGTTCGACGCGGTGTACTACGGCGCCTTGGCCGCCCTGGAGGGGGAGCGGGACACGCTGCAGATGCGCCTGAGCGCCTCCACGGAGAAGAAGCTGGCCCCCCAGGCCGCCTCCAGGCCCACCCCGGAGAAAGCGCCCGATACGCCCGGCCGGTCCCAGGCCGGCAGCCAGATGCGCATGGAGCTGCACAGCCCCCGGGCCGTGTACGGCACCGGCGCGGCGGTGGTATACACCCCCCGGCCCACGCCGGACCGGCCCGCCCGGTATGCCGCCGCTCCCGTCCGTCCCGCCCCCGCCAAGCCCGCGGACAGGCCCGCTCCGGCCCCTGCAAAGGCACCGGCGGCGGAGGCGGAGGCCGACAACGCCCCCGTCCGGGTGGCGGGCGAGGTGATGCGCACCTACATCATCGCCGAGCAGGGGGACAAGGTGTGGTTCATCGACAAGCACGCCGCCCACGAGCGGATGGTGTTCGACCGGCTGAAGGCCATGGACCGGGAGCCTATGAGCCAGACCCTCCTCCAGAGCCAGACCTGGCGGCCTGACGCGGAGACGCTGGAGGTGCTGCAGGAAAACGGCGGGCTGCTGTCCCGGATGGGCTTTGAGCTGGAGAGCCTGGGGGACGACGGGATCGTCATCCGGGCGGTGCCGGAGGACCTGGACCCGGCCCAGAGCGCGGCGGCGCTGGAGGAGATCTGCGCCAAGCTGCGCCGGGGCGGGGCGGACCTGGCCCGGGACAGCGTGCTGCAGACCGTGGCGTGCAAGGCGGCCATCAAGGCCGGCTGGGACACCGACCCCCGGGAGATGCAGGCCCTGGCGGAGCTGGTGGTCTCAGGCCGGATCAAGTACTGCCCCCATGGCCGGCCCGTGTCGGTGACGCTGACGAAAAAGGAGCTGGACCGGCAGTTCGGAAGAATAAAATGACATCGATGTACGACATCCTTGTGATAACCGGCCCCACCGCCACGGGCAAGACCGCCCTGGCCGTGGCCGCCGCCCGGCGGATGAACGGGGAGGTCATCGGCGCCGACTCCATGCAGATATACCGGGGCATGGACATCGGCACCGCCAAGCCCACCCCGGACGAGATGCGGGGCGTGCCCCACCACATGATCGACGTGGCGGACCCCCGGGAGAGCTTCTCCGCGGCCAAGTACGCGGCCATGGCCGACGCCTGCGCCGCGGATATCCGCGCCCGGGGGAAGGCCGTGCTCCTGGCGGGGGGCACGGGCCTTTACATCGACGGGCTGCTGCGGGGCACGGACTACGCCGCCGCGCCGTCGGACCCGGCGGTCCGCCGGGCCATCGAGGCAGAGTATGACGCCCTGGGCGGGGAGGCCTTCCGGGAAAAGCTGGCGGCAGTGGACCCGGACCGGGCGGCCATGCTCCACCCCCGGGACAAAAAGCGGCTGGTGCGGGCCTGGGAGGTGTACGCCCTGACGGGCCGGACCATCACCTGGCACGACGAGCGCTCCCGCAGCGCCCCGCCCCGCTACCGGGCCTATACCCTGGCGCTGGACTACGCCGACCGGCAGGCCCTCTACCGCCGGATCGATGAGCGGGCCAGGGCCATGTTCGACGCGGGACTGGTGGACGAGGTCCGCCGGCTCCTGGCCGCCGGCGTGGGGCCGGACACCACCGCCATGCAGGCCATCGGCTACAAGGAGGTGGCGGCCCATCTGGCCGGGGCGTGCTCCCTGGACGAGGCCATCGACCGGGTCTGCCGGGCCTCCCGCCGGTACGCCAAGCGGCAGCTCACCTGGCTGCGCAGCCGTCCGGACGTGCACTGGCTGCGCTGGGACGCCCAGCCGGACGCCGCCGCCATCGACGCCGCCGCCGACGCTCTCGCCCAAAGTGTGATTTTAACAGCCTGACTCGACACCTTCCGACGGCATTTGCCACACTTGCCGCCGTAAAATAGGCGCTGTACAACGGTTTTGTACAAATTTACTATTTTGCGGGGCGGCGGATCGTGATACAATATAATTTAATGTCTGCGCCGTCCGCCCCGGAAGGGATGGGCATGATGCAGAAAACACAGAATCTTCAGGACGCTTTTTTGAACCAGGCGCGCCGGGAACGGATCATGGTGACCGTGTTCCTCGTCAACGGCTTCCAGCTCCGAGGCACGGTCCGGGGCTTCGACTCCTTCGTGGTGTTCGTGGACTCGGAGGGCAAGCAGCAGATGATCTACAAGCACGCCATATCCACCATCGCCCCGGCACGCGCCCTTTCCATCACGGAGGAACCAGTCTGATTTGAAAAGGACCGACTCTCTCATCAAGATCACGTCGCTGCTGGTGTTCATCGCCATGGCGGCCTATCTCACCTTCTACATAGCCAACCGGGCCATGGACCCGGTGCAGACCTCCCTGACCGTCACCGCCACCATGAGCGACTCCGCGCCCATGAGCGGGCTGGTGATCCGGGACGAGCTGCTGATAAACAGCCGGGAGCTGTACATAGACGTGACCGCCGCCGACGGGGCCAAGGTGGCCGCCGGCCAGACGGTGGCCGTGGCGTACAGCACCGAGGAGGCCCTGGAGCGGGCCTCCCGGCTCAGCGCCCTGGACCGGGAGATCGAGGATGTCACCGCCGCCCTGGAGCGGCCCGGCAGCGTGCAGGTGGAGGGAAATCGGGAGCAGACCATCTACAGCGCCATCACCGCCCTGTCCGCCAGCCTGCGGGGCATCGACCTGTCGGACGTGGGGTCCCGGTCCAGCGCTCTGGCGGGGCTGCTGTTCCCCACGGACACCGGCCAGACCGCCACGGACGAGTATCTGCAGCAGCTGAAGGACGAGCGCAGCCAGCTGCGCCAGACCAGCGCCGGGGACACCCAGGAGATCACCGTCAGCCAGAGCGGCACCTTTTCCGCCGTGGTGGACGGCTTTGAGGGCGTCAGCCCCGACTACGTCCGGGACATGACCCCCTCCGAGCTGCGGGAGCTGATCGCCGCCGACCGGGTGCTGGACGGCAGCTCCCTGGGCAAGCTCATCACCTCCTACGACTGGTACTACGCCGCCATCCTCCCCCGGGAGTACGCCCGGCATATGCTGGCCGGCAACCAGGTGCAGCTGTCCTTCGGCCGGTATTACAGCGGCACCCTCAACGCCGAGGTGGAGTCGGTCGGCCGGTCCGAGGGGGACAGCCAGCTGGTGCTGTTCCGGCTGGAGAAGGGCATGTCGGACATGCTGGCCGTGCGCAGCGTGGCGGCGGAACTCATCTACGAGGAATATACCGGCCTGCGGGTGCCCCTGAAGGGCCTTTACCGCTATTACGCCGGCTATGTGTCCGACGCGGAGGGACAGGCCCTCCGGGAGGGACAGGCCGTCACCCTCGCCCTGGGCGGGCGGGAGTATGAGGCCTTCGTGTCGGAGATCGGCGCCGCCAATCGCTACGGCGATCTGCCCCCCGGGGTGGAGGCCGGCAGCGAGGAGGACACCCGCCCGTCCCGGCGGCTGGTGGTGTTCTGCTGGCACTGGAACGACACCGGCCCGGCGGACAGCTCCGCCGGCGGCGGCGTGGTCACCGCCCCGGACCTGGCCGCGCCCATCCAGACCGTCAACTACTACGACTACCGGACCGTGGCCCCGGGGGCGGAGGAGCTGCCCGACGAGGACGAGAGCAAGTGGATCGTCCCCGACCGGCTGTGCGTGTTCACCATGACCGGCCTGCAGGCGGAGCGGAAGATCGTGGACCTGGTCTACGCCGGGGAGGAGTACTGCCTGCTGTCCTCCGAGGGCAACGATGCCCTCCGGGAGGGCAACGAGGTCATCGTCCAGGCCCGGGACCTTTACAATGGCCGGGTATTCTCATAAAGGAGCGGGATATGGAGCTTACATTGGAGGAGCGGATCGCCGTCGTCCGGGAGAACATCGCCCGGGCCGCCGGGGGCCGACAGGTGATGCTGGTGGGCGCGGCCAAGACGAAGCCCGCCGAGCTGGTGGCCCGGGCCGTCCGGGCTGGCCTGGACGCAGTGGGCGAAAATTACGTCCAGGAGTTCCGGGACAAGTCCGCCGCAGGTGCCTATGACGGGGCGCAGGTGCACATCATCGGCCACCTGCAGCAGAACAAGGTCAAGTACGTAGCCGGGCAGGTGGACCTGATCCAGTCGGTGGACTCCGTCCCCCTGCTGGCGGCCATCGGAAAGCGGGCCGCGGCCCTGGGAAAGACCCAGGACGTGCTGGTGGAGGTGAACATCGGCGCCGAGGCCGGCAAGACCGGTGTGCTCCCCCAGGCGCTGGACGAGCTGCTCGCCTCCGCCGGTCAGACGACCGGCGTGCGGGTGCGGGGGCTGATGGCCATCCCGCCGGCAGAAGATTCCAGGGCCTATTTTGCCCCTATGTACAACCTTTTTGTTGACATTGCAGCAAAAAAATACGATAATGTCTGCATGGACTTTTTATCCATGGGCATGTCGGACGACTACGAGGACGCCATCCGGCAGGGCGCGAATATGGTCCGCGTCGGATCGTTCATTTTCGGTCCCCGCAACTACATATGAAGCAGGAGGCACACCATGGGTTTTCTCGATGAACTGAAAAAGCTGACCAAGCCGTATGACGAGGACGAGGACTTCTTCGGGGAAGAACCCTCCCCCGAGGAGGACGACGAACCCACTATCGTCGCGCCCAAGGCCGAACGGCCCGAGCGGACCGAGCGGCCGGAGAGAGCCGAGCGGCGCAACCCCTTCGAGGACACGGACGCCGCCTCCCTGTTTGACGACCGCGCCCCGGCCAAGAAGGAGAACAAGGTGGTGAACATCCACACCACCACCGCCGTGCAGGTCGTCCTGTCCAAGCCCGAGCGGTTCGAGCAGGCCGCGGAGATCGCCGACCATCTGCGGGAGAAGCGCACCGTGGTGATGAACCTGGAGACCACCAACAAGGACGTGGCCCGGCGGCTGGTGGACTTTTTGTCCGGCGTGGCCTATGCCAACGACGGCAAGATCAAGAAGGTCGCCATCAACACATATATCATCACCCCCTTCAACGTGGACATCATGGGGGATCTGATCGACGAGCTGGAGAACAACGGCGTCTACATCTGATCCATCGCGCCTGCATAATTGAGAAAGGATAGGGTTTGGATATGGTTACAGCAAAGGATATCCAGGAGAAAGCATTTGAACGGGCCGGCAAAGGCTATAATATGTCCCAGGTGGACGAGTTCCTCGACGAGCTGGCTGCCGATTTCACCTCCCTGAGCAAGGAGAATGCCGCCCTGAAGGGAAAGCTGAAGGTGCTGGTGCAGAAGGTGGACGAGTACCGCCAGACCGAGGACTCCATGCGTCTGGCCCTGCTCTCGGCCCAGAAGCTGTCCGCCCAGATCGAGTCCGACGCCCGGGTCCGCGCCGACGCCATGCTGGCCGAGGCCCAGGACAGGACCGACAAGCTCACCCGCGACGCCGCCGACGGCATCGCCAACGAGGAGGCCAAGCTGGAGGAGGCCAAGAAGGCCACCAACCGTTTCTTCGACCACATGCGCACCGTCTGCCAGAAGCAGATCGAGTTCTACGACAAGCTCAGCCAGATGCAGCTGGTGGGCGGCGAGGAACACCGTCCCGAGCCGGAGCCGGGACCCGAACCGGAGCCCGCTCCCCGGGCCGCCAAGCCCCTGGACGTGGAGGAGGCCGTCCGGTCCATCTCCGCCTCCGCCGCCGAGGCCGCCCTGGACGAGCCGGAGCCGGAACCGGAGGAGGAGTCCGCGGAGGAGGATGCGCCCGCCGAAGAGGAGGAACCCACCCGCCTGTTCCCCACCGGAGGCCGCAGCCGGGGCGGAAAAAAGAGAAAACGCAGCTTTGACGATTTCAGCTTCGACGACGATATCTGAGTTGTGATCCATCAGGGCGGAGCGGACGCTCCGCCCTTGCAAACTATATTCAGCCTGGAGAGAAAAGATATGCCCACCGATTTCAACGCCACCGTCAACCTTCCCAAAACCGATTTCCCCATGCGCGCCGGCCTGCCCAAGCGGGAGCCGGACATGCTCAAGGCATGGGAGGAGCTGGATCTCTACCACGAGATGCTCAAGCGGACCGAGGGCCGGCCCCAGTTCGTGCTCCATGACGGCCCCCCGTTCTCCAACGGCGGCCTGCACATGGGCACAGCGCTGAACAAGTGCCTGAAGGACTTCATCAACCGCTACAAGTCCATGGCCGGCTACCATGTGCCCTACACCCCCGGCTGGGACAACCACGGCATGCCCATCGAGTCGGCCATCATCAAGGAGCAGAAGCTCAACCACAAGGCCATGAGCGTGTCCGAGTTCCGCACCGCCTGCCAGGCCTATGCCCAGCACTACCTGGACGTGCAGCGCCAGGGGTTCAAGCGCCTGGGCGTCCTGGGCGACTGGGAGCGCCCCTACCGGACCATGGACCCCAAGTTCGAGGCCCAGGAGGTCCGCATCTTCGGGAAGATGTATGAGAAGGGCTACATCTACAAGGGCAAAAAGCCCGTGTACTGGTGCCCCAAGGACGAGACCGCCCTGGCCGAGGCGGAGATCGAGTACGCCGACGACGAGTGCAAGTCCATCTATGTGAAATTCAAGATCGCGGACGACCAGGGCAAGCTGGGCGGGTACTGCGATTTGGACAAGCTCTACTTCGTCATCTGGACCACCACCACCTGGACCATCCCCGGCAACCAGGCCATCTGCCTGAACGCCGAGCTGGACTATGTGCTGGCCCGGCAGCCCAACGGCGAGGTGTATATCATCGCCCGGGGCCGGATGGACGACTTCATCCGGGTCACCGGCCTGGAGCTGACCGTGCTGGCGGAACTGCCCGGCAGCGAGTTTGAACTCATGACCGCCAAGCACCCCCTGTTCGACCGGGAGAGCGTCATCATCCTGGGCGACCACGTCACTCTGGACGCCGGCACCGGCTGCGTGCACACCGCTCCCGGCCACGGCCAGGAGGACTATGAGGTCTGCCGCAAGTACGACGCCTCCGGCAGGACCAACATCGGCATCCTCGTGCCCGTGGACGACCGGGGCCGGATGAACGAGCTGGCCGGTCCCTACGAGGGCCTGACCACCGACGAGGCCAACGAGCGCATCTTCGCAGACCTGGACGCCTGCGGCGCCCTGGCCGCCAGCGAAACCATCAACCACCAGTACGCCCACTGCTGGCGCTGCCACAGCCCCATCCTCTACCGGGCCACCGACCAGTGGTTCTGCTCCGTGGACGCGTTCAAGGAGGACGCCGTCCGGGCCGCCCGCAAGGTGAAGTGGAACCCCGACTGGGGCGCGGACCGGATGGAGAGCATGATCCGGGAGCGGGCCGACTGGTGCATCAGCCGCCAGCGCCGCTGGGGCCT
>CANQXG010000018.1 GCA_947627735.1 uncultured Oscillospiraceae bacterium
GAAAAAGAGTTATAACCTTTGGGTTTATACTTATGAACTGATCGGGACTTCTCAAGAGGTCCCGGTCTTTTTATAATATGAGCATGGGATATACGCAAATGGGAGGACGCGATGAAAAGAGCTGGTTTGGCAGCCGTGTTGCTTACGTGTCTGCTGCTATGCACAGCGGCGGCGGACCGGGGAGAGAATGAGATGGACGGACCTTATACGGTGAACACGAAAATATCCGATGTGATGAGCGACCCCGTGTTCGGGTCCTGGGGCCGACTGATCTTCCCGACAGACGAGGGCTATTGGAGCGGCGAAACGCTGGGGGACCTGCGCCTGACCTGGTACAGCAACATCGACCCGGACAAGACCGTGGAAATATGCAACTATCTCCATGACAGGGCCGCCGCGGGCGAGACCGTTTTCTATGACATCTACACCGATGAGGAAAAGGCGGCGGACCCGGCCAAGGAGGACACGGGGCTGTTCTTCTTCAAAGGCGAGCCGGGCGCGAAGTTTGCCGTGTGCAATGCCGGCGGCGGGTTTGCCTATGTGGGGGCCATGCACGACAGCTTCCCCCACGCTTTGGAGCTTTCCAAGATGGGCTACAACGCCTTTGCCCTCATCTACCGCCCCGGCTGGGACACCGCCTGCGAGGACTTGGCGCGGGCCATCACCTTCATCTTTGACCACGCAGACGAGCTGGAGGTGGACACGGACTGCTACTCCCTCTGGGGCGGCAGCGCTGGGGCGCGGATGGCGGCGTATCTGGGTACCTATGGACCGGCGTACTTCGGCGGGGACGATCTGCCCCGGCCGGGCGCGGTCATCATGCAGTACACCGGCCACGGCGAGTACAGCGAATCGGACCCGCCCACCTACGCCTGCGTGGGCACCAACGACGGCATCGCCTCCTGGCGGACCATGCAGCGGCGGCTGGAAGCCATGAGCGCGCTGGGTATCCCCACGGAGTTCCACGTCTACGAGGGCCTCTCCCATGGCTTTGGCCTGGGCACCGGCACCGTGGCGGAGGGATGGATCAACGACGCGGCGGCGTTCTGGGAAGCGCAGATGTAAGGGAGGCCGTTTCATGCACTACACAGGGACGATCTATCGCCCGCCCTTTGAGTCGGCTTCGCTGCTTTTGCAGGTCACGGCGGGCTGCTCTCACAACCGGTGCGCCTTCTGCACCATGTACCGGGACGTACCCTTCCGTATGGAACCGATGGAGCAGATCGAGCGGGATCTGGACGAGGCGGCCCGGCGATACCCACACGTCCGGCGGGTGTTTTTGGAAAACGGCGACCCCTTCGTGCTGAGCACGGAGCGGCTGGCGGCCATCTCGGAGCGCATCCATGAAAGGCTGCCGGAGGTGGAGACCATCGCCATGTACGCCTCTGTCCTGAACATCAAGACCAAGACCGACGCGGAACTGAGAGCCCTCCGGGCGCTGGGCATCAACGAGCTGAACATAGGCGTGGAGAGCGGGCTGGACGACGCGCTTCAGGCCATGGAAAAGGGCTACACGGCAGCGGAGGCGGTGGCGGAGCTGACCCGTCTGCGGGAGGCGGGTATCGACTTCGGGGCCAATGTCATCCTGGGCGCGGCGGGTGCCGGGCGCGGGCCGGAGAACGCGGTCATGACCGCGGAACTTCTAAATGCCACAAAACCGTATCTCATCTTCACCGGCACCATCCACGCGGACCCCGGCTGTCCGCTCTATGAAAATCTGCAAAGCGGCGCGTTCACAGAGAGCACCGTGGGAGAGTATCTGGACGAGGAGGAGACGCTTCTCCAATGTCTGGACATCGACTGCCGCTATTTCGGCCTGCATCCATCCAACATCGTGCCCATGGACGGCAGACTGCCGGCGGATAGGGAAACGCTGCTGGCGCAGATCCGGGCGGCACGGGAGGCATTTACCCCAAGACAACTGGCGTCCAGGCCCCGCCGTTACGGGGAAGGCGCTGTGGTGATAGAGGACTGACACAAGCGTTACGCATTTGAGAAAGGAGCATCCCATGAAGAAACTGACCGCATTGATGCTGAGCCTTGCGCTCTTGTTGAGCCTGGCTGCCTGTTCCGCACAGGCCAGCGAGGCCCCGGCTGAACCGACCGCAGAGGCGGAACCCGCTGCCGCGCCTGAAACGGCGGAAAACACACAGACCGCAGGCGGCAAGACCCTGGTGGTCTACTTCTCCGCCACCAACAACACCGAGGCGGTGGCGAACACCATCGCCGTCGCGATGGGCGCCGACGTCTTTGAGATCATTCCTACCCAGCCCTACACCGACGACGATCTGAACTGGCGGGACAGGGACAGCCGGGTGTCCCGCGAGCATGACGACGAGAGCCTGCGCACCGTGGAGCTGGAGAGCACGGCGGTGGATGGATGGGGAGATTACAGCACCGTGTTTGTGGGCTATCCCATCTGGTGGGGCATCGCGGCCTGGCCGGTGAGCAGCTTCGTCGCCGCCAATGACTTCACCGGCAAGACGGTGATCCCCTTCTGCACCTCCTCCAGCTCCGGCCTGGGCGAGAGCGGCCAGCTTCTGGCCGAGGCGGCCGGTACTGGAACGTGGATGGAGGGCCAGCGGTTCCGCTCCGGCGTCAGCGAGGCGGACGTGCAGGCGTGGCTGAACGGCCTGGAGCTCCCGGCCGCCGAACCCGCCCCGGCGGAGACCGCCGAGGCCTCCACGGTGTACTTCACCTCCAGCATCACCCCGGAGGGGCTGATGGCGGTATATGATGCCCTGGGCTGGACGCCCACGGGGAACGTGGCGGTGAAGCTGTCCACCGGCGAGCCTCCCGCCAGCAACTACCTGCGCCCGGAGCTGATCGCGGACCTGGTGCAGAGCGTGAACGGCACCATCGTGGAGTGCAACACCGCCTACGGCGGCTCCCGCTCCGAGACCGCCATGCACTATCAGGTGGCGGAGGACCACGGCTTCACCGCCATCGCGGACGTGGACATCCTGGACGAAGAGGGTTCCATGGAGCTGCCCGTGGAGGGCGGCAATGTGCTGGCCTCCAACCTGGTGGGCGGCCACTTCGGAAACTATGACAGCTATATCGTCCTCAGCCACTTCAAGGGCCACGCCATGGCGGGCTTCGGCGGGGCCATCAAGAACATCTCCATCGGTCTGGGTTCCCAGGAGGGCAAGTGCCTCATCCACACCGGCGGCAGGAGCCACACCAGCCCCTGGGGCGGCGACCAGACCGCCTTCACCGAATCCATGGCCGACGCGGGCAAGTCCGTCAGCGACTACCTGGGCCACGGGGAGCGCATCGTGTATGTGAGCGTGCTAAACAACATCTCCATCGACTGCGACTGCGACGGCAACTCCGCCGAGCCGGACATCCACGACATCGGCATCCTGGCCTCCACCGACCCGGTGGCCATCGACCAGGCGGCCATTGACCTGTGCTTTGCCGCCGAGGGCAGCGAGAGTTTGCAGGCCCGCGTGGAGCGGCAGAACGGTTTGCACACCCTGGAGGCTGCGGAGCAGATCGGTCTGGGCAGCCGGACCTATGAGCTGGTGGATATAGATGCTTGACGTGCTCCGCCGGGAGTTGGTCTATATAAGCTACTACTTTATGGTCCAGCTCCGGCAGATCGCCGGGTATTGGGTGCTGGGCATGGTGGTGGGTTCGCTGGTGAGCGTGTTCGCCAAGGACGCCATCCACAACGCCTTCGCCCGCATCCGGGACAAGAAATGGGGGTTGTGGGGCGTGGTCCCGGCAAGCCTGCTGGGGGTGGCGTCGCCCCTTTGTATGTACGGCACCATCCCCATCGCCGCGTCATTCTCCCGGGCCGGGATGCGCCACGACTGGCTGGCGGCGTTCATGATGTCCAGTGTGCTGCTGAACCCTCAGCTCATCATGTACAGCACCGCCCTGGGTCCCTCGGCGCTCATCATCCGCCTGGTGTCCTGCACGGTCTGCGGCGTTGTGGCGGGGCTGGTGGTCCATGGGTTTTATAAGGA
Source organism: uncultured Oscillospiraceae bacterium (assembly GCA_947627735.1). GTDB lineage: Bacteria > Bacillota > Clostridia > Oscillospirales > Oscillospiraceae > CAJOIG01. Next base: position 3,975 of record CANQXG010000018.1, read on the forward strand.
CCGGCCCTTTTTCAACTTCGACGGCTTTGAGCCGGGTGCCAGCCACGACACGCACCCCAATTTGCTGCTGCGGTTCATCTTCAACCTGGGCCGGAACATCCGGGCCACGGGGCTTTACTTCCTTTTGGGGGTGCTGCTGTCGGCGCTTTTTCAGCGGTACGTCCCGGCGGACAAGTTCGCGGCGCTGTTCGGCGAGGCCAACGAGGGCTTCGGGGTGCTGATGGCGGCCACCATCGGGGTGCCGCTGTACGCCTGCGGCGGCGGGACCATCCCGCTGATCCGGGAGTGGCTGGCCATGGGCATGAGTATGGGCAGCGCGGCGGCCTTCATGCTCACCGGCCCGGCCACCAAGATCACCAACCTGGGCGCGCTGAAGATCGTGCTGGGCGCGAAACGCTTTGCCCTGTACATCGCCTTCGTCATGGCCTTTTCCCTTGTCACGGGACTTATCGTGAATCTGATCGTATGAACCTGCCCCCTGGCGATGCTCGCCAGGGGGCATATCTTGTGAAGTCCGGGCTGGTGTGGTATAGTTCTTGTGGGAACGACAGATCGGGATTTGCCAATCAAATTTTGGTACTACGCAAGGACAATCAATCTGCAGAGAAATGCTGCGAAACCAATCATGTGAGAAAGGAGCACGCTACTATGTCACAGGTAACAAAACGAGCCTTGGAACAGTCACTGAAGAATCTGCTGCTGAAAAAGCCGCTGAACAAAATCACCATCAATGACATTGCCAACGACTGCGGCATTAACCGCATGACTTTTTATTATCATTTTAAGGACATTTATGATCTTGTTGAATGGGCTTGCCTGGAAGACGCACGAAGGGTGCTTGAGGACAAGAAGACTTATAGCACGTGGCAACAGGGTCTTTTACAGATTTTCGAGGCAGTTCGGAACAACAAGCCCTTTATAATGAATGTTTATCGCTGCGTTCATAAAGAGCAGGTTGAGAAATATCTGGATCCGCTGGTTGACAATTTGATCCTTGGCGTTATCGAGGAAGAATGCGTTGACATGACCGTTCGGGATGAGGATAAGCGTTTTATTGCCCGCGTCTATTCTTATATTTTCGTTGGGCTGATGATGGATTGGATCAAAGAAGATATGCAGGAAGATCCGCAGAAGCTTGTTGACCATCTGGCAAAGCTGATACAGGGCTCCGTATCTGCATCCCTTTCACGATTTCAGCTCTGATTTATCATTCCCTGATTTTTGATAAGATTTTTTACAGTTTCGGTTCCGTGATAAGACTTTTATCACGGAGCTTTTTCTGTTTATTGTTAGTTCTGATTGAAAAAATGTATACTATATTACGGGTAGAGGCTGAATGTTGTAGATGGCTGAATGCGGAACGGTTGTGTTGTTCTGTGCGTCTAAGCAAAAAATCTCCCTTGTGCTGTCACCGCACAAGGGAGATTTTATGGTTGAAATAATTTATACGGATGCGGACTGAAACGGGTGGATGTCCCGGATATCCTTTGCCATGCTTGTTTTCAGTTTCCGGAGGTCGATGTCGCTCTGCATATCCAAAAAATAACGGTCTGAGACGCCAAAATACTTTGCCAGCCGCAGAGATGTGTCGGCCGTGATCTTCCTGCGGTTGTGAAGAATATCCTGGATGCGGGACATGGGAACATGGATGGCCTGGGCCAGCTTATAGGCCGATATGCCTAGCGGCTCCATGAACTCCTCCCAAAGGATCTCGCTCATCTTGGGGGTAGGTATCATATCAGGCATTGGTATCCTCCATTCTGATCATAATATGCGTCTGTGCGGTCAGTGATAATCGACGATCTCAACATCGCAGAAGTCGTTGCCGTCCACAGCGAAACATATGCGGTACTGGTCACTGACCCGAATGCTGTATTGTCCCGACCTGTCACCGGAAAGCCGCTCCAAACGATTCCCAGGCGGAACGCGCAGATCCTCCAAGCATCCTGCATTGTCGATCATGATCAGCTTGCGAAGCGCCGTTCGCTGCATGGCCTGCGGGAGCTTAGAGGAAAAGATCTGATGGTAGACCTTTTCCGTCTCCCTGTCCGCAAAGCTCTTTATCATGGCAGTATTATATCCGATACGCATGTATATGTCAAGCGGGTATACTGCAGGGCATGATAATGCCGCTCCCGCTGGCTTATGAGCAGCAGAGGACACATGCAGTGCTCCTGTTTCGGGCGTTGCATTGGACCGCGAAAATAGTTTGGCTAAATGATGGCACAAAATTGGCACAGTGATGCCCTTGATATGTAAATGCAAAAGTGCTACGATGATATCGACCAAAACTGTGATTAGCAATGAGCCGCCTTTGGGATCTATGATCCCAAGGGCGTTTTTTTATGTCCAAGGCGGGGCATATCCGGGAAGGAGGTGCGGCGATGATCTGATCATCAGTCCCAGGAGGACAACAAAAAGTGACTATACAATTCTGATTCTAGGAGGTAATCATATGAAAAACAATAGCCAGTTTGTAGAAACTTTGAATGCTGTTGACAGGCGGATGCAGAAGGCAAGGAAACAGTCCGACCTAAGCCCTACTTTTATGCTGTCCTGGGGCGAAGTACAACCGCGAATCTTCTCCATAAACCACAATCTGATCTACCGCCAGCAGGACAGTGGGAAGTGTGAGTATCACATCGCTACACCAAAGTCCAGCGCAGGCATCCGTGAGATCCCTATGCTGAACGAGGTGCGGAGGGCGCTCCTGGAGGAGCGGCTGTGGCAGATGGGGCATGGCGGGCTGAACCAGACCGAGATAGACGGTTATTTGGGGGTTCGTTTTTCGCAACCGTTTCGGTTTCGTGCTGAACCCCCATGTCGTCAACAGGGCCATTGAACGGATATGCCGTGACTATAACGGCATGGAGGAAATCAGAGCCGCCCGGGAAAAGCGTGAGCCGGTGCTGCTCCCGCACTTTTCTGCGCACATCCTCCGGCACACATTCTGCACCCGGTTCTGTGAGAACTAGACGAACCTGAAGGTCATCCAGGAGATCATGGGACATGCTGACATCACGACTACCATGGACGTTTACAATGAGGCCACAAGGGAGAAAAAGAGGGAGAGCTTTGCCAATCTTGAGGGCAAGATCAGGATCAGTTGAGGTCCGGAAAGGCGAGACGTCTGACCCACATGTTTACCCATTTTGGCCGGGAAGAAGCAAAAACTTACGGCAAGATATGTGGGGCTGACGGCGAGGGACAGTAAGAAGCATCAGGATATGCAGGGATATAAAGACCTGCGTTTTGTCTTGCTTCACGTCCCCACGATGAAGCCGACGGACTGAGATGTATATGAAAAAGCCTTGATCCTGTCAAGGCTTTTTCTTTTTTCCACCTGACGATGGGGAGAAAAGAGAGCGACGCCGCCCGAAGGCCGCCCGGGGGAACGATCCGTGTTTCCGATGGGCGGCGTTGACTTCGGAGGCCGGCTGTGATACTATGGCAGAGGGACAGACCGGGATTTGTGAAGGAGGTGAGTGGCATGTATATCATGGCGACAGTGTTTACATTGGCTGCGTGGGCCGTCGGTCTGCTTTTGGATGCGAACATCGGTTTTGGTCCGGAGGGCTTTTTGTGCTTCAGGGTGCTGCTGCCCGTATTGGCGATGGGTCTTTGTATCCTGCGCAGCATCCAGGAGGACAGGGATAAGCAAGGCAAATAAATACTGCTCTGTCGGACCAGCTGCTGCTGTGCGGCGGTCCTGATGAGTTATCCACAGACTGACGGGCGTTGACACACCCCAGGCAGCGAAAGGAGCACGGAAGATATGTACAAGCGTTTTCTGGCCATGGTCCTGGCCGCCGCGGCGGTCCTGACCCTGTCCGTGCCGGCTTTCGCCGCGCCCGGGCAGGCGGATGCGGCGGACGTGCCCGCGGCAGCGGCCACCACGGAGCTTCCCACGGAGGAGGAGGTCCACGAGCGGCTGATGGCCCTGCGGGAGGTCTACCCCGACGGCATGCACTGGGACAGCAGCTCCTATTATACCGACCGGAACGGCCTGGATGAGTACGGCTGCTTCGGCTTCGCCATCATGCTCCAGGAGGCGGTGTTCCCCGCATCGTTCCTGATGACATGCAAATACCCGCCGGTGACCATGCAGAACGTGCACGTGGGGGATATCCTGTCCTACGGCATCTCCGCCGGCTCTGGCGGCCACTCCGTCATCGTGACAGAGGTGTGCGACGACTATGTGGTTGTGGCGGAGGGCAACGTGTCCAACGGCGTCAGCTGGGGCCGGACCATGTCTGCCGCGGAGGTCAGCGCCGTGCAGTACCGCTGGACATACTATACCGGCCAGAGGCCCGTGAAGAACGGCTGGATAGAAGAGGACGGCGCCTGGTATTACTACGAATACAACTGGAAGGTCACCAGCGCCTGGCGGCAGTCCGGCGGCGCCAGGTATTATCTCGGCTCCGACGGCAAGATGGCCGTGGGCTGGGGGCAGGTGGCCGGCAAGTGGTATTACTTCAACGACCAGCACGACGGCACCTATGGCCGGGCGCTGGTCAACGAGTGGCTGAACGACGGCGGCACCTGGTACTACTTCGGCGCCGACGGCGCTATGGCCGTGGGCTGGCGCCATCTGGACGGCAGGTGGTATTACTTCAACAGCAAGCATGACGGCACCTATGGCCGGATGCTGGCCAACGAGTGGCTCCAGGACGGCGGTCCCTGGTACTATATGGGACCGGACGGCGCCATGGCGGAGGGCCTGTACTGGGTGATCGAGGGGGGCTATGAGGGCCTGTACTGTTTCAACGGCAGCCACGACGGCACCTACGGCAAGATGCTCTCCGGCTGGCAGACCGTGGACGGCGACGTGTACTACCTGGAGACCCGGCACAACGGCAGGTTCGGCCAGGCCTATGTGGACGGCACCTACGTCATCGACGGCACGGAGTACACCTTCGACGCCTTCGGCAGGCTGATCCAGCCGCCGGCGGACACGTAAAACGCGGACGAACTACCTTGACAACAGAAAAATAACGACAGAGGGAGCCGATTTATGACACTGCAGGATACGATCTGTGACGCCCTCCTTGCCGGGGGGCACGACGAGGTGGCCGGATTCATCCGGCAGGAGACCGAGCGGCAGAAAAATGCCATCGAGCTGATCGCCTCGGAGAATTTCCCCAGCGACGCCGTGAAGGCGGCGGCCGCCAGCGATTTCGTGGCCAAGTACACCGAGGGATACCCCCAGGAGCGGGTCAGCGGGAACCGGGGCCGCTATTACGGCGGCTGTGAGAACGCAGATCAGCTGGAGGAGTACTGCTGCCGGAAGTGGAAGCAGGTCTTTTCCACCGACTATCATGTGAACGTCCAGCCCCACTCCGGGTCCTCCGCCAATCTGGCGGCGTTCCTGGCCGTGCTGCAGCCCGGGGACACGGTGCTGTCCATGAGCCTGGAAAACGGCGGCCACCTGACCCACGGAAGCCCCGTGAACTTCAGCGGGCGGCTGTTCGACTTCCATTTCTACGGCGTGGACGACACCGGGCGCATCAGCTATGAGGGCCTGGGCCAAATGCTCCGCACCTGCCGGCCAAAGCTGGTGCTGGCCGGGGCCAGCGCCTATTCCCGGGAGATCGACTTCGCCCGGATCGCCGCCATGATCGACGAGTACGCCGCCGAGAGCGGCCAGCGGCCCTGGTTCATGGTGGACATGGCCCACATCGCCGGCCTGATCGCCGCCGGGGTCCATCAGTCCCCCTTCGGTCTGGCCGACATCATCACCACCACCACCCACAAGACCCTCCGGGGCACCCGGGGCGGACTGATCTTCTGTAAGCCGGATCTGGCCCGGAAGGTGGACAGCGCCGTGTTCCCCGGCTCCCAGGGCGGGCCGCTGCAGCACATCATCGCCGCCAAGGCCGTGACGGCGGACGAGGACTGCACCGCGGCTTACCGGGACTATATCCGTCGCGTGGTGGCCAACACCAAGGCCATGTGCGACGAGTTCATCGCCATGGGCTACGACGTGGTCACCGGCGGCACGGACAACCACCTGTTTCTGGTGGACTTCTCCCGCACCCACCCCCAGCTCACCGGCAAGGCGGTGCAGAACATGCTGGACGAGGCGGGCATCACCCTGAACAAGAACTGCGTGCCCAACGAAAAACGCAGTCCCATGGAGACCAGCGGCGTGCGCATCGGCTGCGCCGCCATGACCACCCGCGGCTACGGCGAGGAGGATTTCCGCTCCGTGGCCCGGCGGATCGACCGGCTCATCCGTGACTACTGCGCCGGCCTGTGACCGGCTGAAGATCGAGCGCCCGGCGGATAGATCCGCCGGGCGTTGACATTGTCCGGGGCGGATGGTATGATGTTGCGTCAGACGAGATCACGCACAGGGGTAGAAGCTATGACGAAAAGCCACAACCTGACCGGGCGGGGGAGATTCCCCTGGCGGGCCTTCCTGCCCAAGCTGGCGGCTGTCGCCATCCCGGTGGCGTTGCAGAACCTGCTGACCACCACCGCCAGCATGGTGGACACCATGATGGTGGCGCCTCTGGGGGAGCTGAGCGTGGGGGCGCTGGGCCTGTGCGGGCAGTTCTCGTCGCTGATGTTCTCCGGGTACTGGGGCTTTGTGGGGGGCGGGATGCTCTTCTTCGCCCAGTTCTACGGCGCCGGCGACGAGAAGGGCATCGGCTGGTCCTACGGCATGACCTGGACGTGCATGATGACGGTGGCATTCATCTTCGGCGGCGCGGCGGTGCTGGCCCCGGAGGCGGTGATGAGCCTTTACACCGACAAGCAGGCCATCCGGGACATCGGGGTGCAGTATCTGCGCATCGTGGGCTTCGCCTACATCATGCAGGTGTTCTCCATGGCCATGAGCTGCCTGCTGCGGGCCACGGAGCGGGTGCGCATCCCCATGGCCGCGTCCATGGCGTCGGTGGGGACGAACCTGTTTTTGAACTGGGTGTTCATCTATGGCCGGCTGGGCTGCCCCGCCATGGGCATCCGGGGCGCGGCGCTGGCCACCGCCTGCGCGGCAGCGGTGAACATGCTGGCCATCTATATCATGGCCCGCCTGACCGGCTACCCCTATCTGTTCCGGGTGCGGGAGCACTTCCGCTGGAGCCGGGAGCGGCTGGGGCTGTTTTTCAAAAAGTGCTTCCCCATTTTGTGCAACGAGGTGCTGCTGGGCATCGGGAACATGGTCATCAACGTGACATTGGGCCGGCAGCCGGAGCACGTCATCGCCGCCGTGGCGGTGTTTCGCACGCTGGAGGGGCTGCTCATCGGGTTCTTCGCCGGCTTTTCCAACGCCTCCTCCGTGCTGGTGGGCACCTGCGTGGGGGCGGGACAGCTGGACGATGCCTTCGAGCGGGCCAAACGGCTCATCTATCTGTGCAGCGGCGTCATTTTGCTGGCCGGGACGGGGGTATTCTGCCTGCGCCGGCCCATCCTCACGGCCATGAGCCTGTCCGGCCCCTCCTATGAGGCGGGGGTGCGGCTGCTGGGCATCTATGTGGTGGTGGCGGTGATCCGCATGGGCAACTGGATACAGAACGACACCTACCGGGCCAGCGGCGACGCGGTCACCGGCACGGTGCTGGAGATCATATTCATGTACGCGCTGGTGTTGCCCTGCGTGCTGGGGGCGGCCTTCTGGCTGAAGCTGCCCTACTGGGCCATATTCCTGTGCTGCTACGTGGACGAACCCATCCGCTACGCGCTCATGCAGCGCCACTTCTACTCCGGCCGGTGGATACGGCCTGTGACGGACAAGGGCCTGGCGGCCCTGCCCGCCTTCCGCGCCCGGCGCTGGAGCGGGGGAAAGTGAACACAGCGTTTTGGCGGCGGGAGCATCGGCGGGATGCTCCCGCCCCGGACATCTTCCCGGCATTTGACAACCGGCGGGGGAGAGGCTATACTGATAACCGTATAAAATTATGAAAGTGTTGAAGGCTATGGAAACGATACGCTCGCGGCAAAATCCCCTGGTGAAGCGCTTCATCGCCCTGGGCGCGGACGCAAAGGCCCGCCAGGAGGCGGGGGAGTACATCTGCGCGGGCCGGACGCTGCTGGACGAGGCCCTGGCCAGCGGCGCGGAGATCACCTGCGTGCTGGCGGCGGAGGACATCCCCGGCCTGCCGGTGCGCCTGGCGTCGCCGGAGGTGGTGCAGGCGGCCTCGCCTTTGGAGCACAGCCCCGGGCCGGTGTTCTCCGTGCGGATGCGCCCGGTGCCCCCGCCGGCGCGGGCGGAGCGTGCCCTGGTGCTGGAGAACGTCCAGGACCCGGGCAACGTGGGCACCGTGCTGCGCACGGCGGCGGCCTTCGGCATGGATATGGTCGTCCTGTGCGGGGCGTGCGCGGACGTATATAACCCCAAGGCCGTCCGGGCCTCCATGGGGGCGGTGTTCCGCCAGTGCGCGGTCCGGGCCGATGTGCAGGACCTGGAGAGAACCCTGGGGGGACTGCCCCTGTACGGGGCGGCCCTGGCGCCGGGAGGGATCGACGCCCGCGCGCTTCCCGGAGGGCCCGTGGCGGTGGCCGTGGGCAACGAGGGCCGGGGGCTGACGGCGGCGCTGCTGGCGCAGTGCCGGGGCACGGTGCGCATCCCCATGCGCCCGGGCACGGAGAGCCTGAACGCCGCCGTGGCCGCGGCGATACTGATGTGGGAGATGGGCAGGCAGTCGCTCTGACGCGGAGCGTGACGGAGGAAGGATATGGCCAGACTGAAATACTGGGTGTGGCTCAGCTGCGTGACGGGCGTGAGGCCGCTGGTGAAGTACCGGCTGGCCCAGGCCATGGGTGGCCCGGAGCGGATCTTCTTCGCCAAACGGGAGGAGCTGTTCGCCGCCGAGCCGCTGCTGCAGGCCGCCGAGGCGGAGAAGCTGTCGGACAAGAGCATGGAGCGGGCGGACAAGGCCCTGCGCTTCTGCCAGGAGCGGGGCATCACCGTTTTGACGGTCCAGGACGCCGCCTATCCGGAGCGGCTGCGGCATATCCCCGACCCGCCCGCCGTACTGTATGTGTGGGGCAAGCTGCCGGCGGTGGACGAAACGGCGATGCTGGCGGTGGTGGGCACCCGGCGGGCCACGCCCTACGGCATCAAAATGGCCGACAAGCTGGGCCGGGAGCTGGCCCAGGGCGGGGCCGTGGTGGTGTCCGGCCTGGCGGAGGGGTGCGACAGCGCAGCCATGGACAGCGCTCTCCGGGCCGGCGGCGTGACGGTGGGCGTGCTGGGCACGGCCATCGACCAGGTCTATCCGGCGAAGAACCGCAGGCTGTTCGACGAGGTGCGGGTCCGGGGCGCGCTGGTCAGCGAGTACCCGCCGGGGGCCAGGACCTATCCGTCGGATTTCAAGACCCGCAACCGGATCATCACCGGCATGAGCCTGGGGGTGGTGGTCGTGGAGGCGCCGGTGCGCTCCGGCACCCGCTCCACCGCCGACCACGCCCTGGAGCAGGGGCGGGACGTGTTCGCCGTGCCGGGCAACGCGGACGCCGCCGCCAGCGCCGGCTGCAACGAGCTGATCGCCCAGGGCGCGGCCCCGGCGGTCAGCGGCGAGGCCATATTGCGCGCCTATGCGGGCCGAAGCGACCTTTTGCGCCAGGAACCGGCCGAGATACCTATTAAAAAAGAGATTGACAAGCCGAAGGACATAGTTTATATTGACCTCACAGAGAAGCTGGCGGCCCTTCCCCCGGTCCAGCGGCAGGTGCTCACGGCCATGACCCGGCCGGATATGCACGCCGACGAGATCATCGAGGCGGCGGGCCTGACGGCCCAGGAGACGCTAGCGGCTCTGACCATGCTCCAGGTGACGGGCTATGTGGCCCAGGGCACCGGGAAGCGGTACACGCGAAAACTTTGAATGAACGAGGCAGACGTATGGCAGCAGCGAAGACAGATCTTGTGATAGTGGAGTCGCCGGCGAAGGCGAAGACCATCGAGCGCTACCTGGGCGGCGGGTACAAGGTAGTGGCGTCCATGGGCCATCTGCGGGACCTGCCCAAGAGCACCATGGGCGTGGACATCGAGCACGGCTTTGAACCGGACTATCAGCCGGTGAAGGGCCGGGAGGATGTGATCGAAAAGCTGAAAAAGGCCGCCAAGAGGGCGGACACCGTATATCTGGCGACGGACCCGGACCGGGAGGGGGAGGCCATCTCCTGGCACTTGAAGGAGCTTCTGGACATCCCCGACGGGAAGGCCCGCCGGGTGACCTTCAACGAGATCACCAAGAAGGTGGTCAAGGAGGGCATCGCCAATCCCCGGGACATCGACCAGGACCTGGTGGACGCCCAGCAGGCCCGGCGCATCCTGGACCGGATCGTGGGCTATAAGCTCAGCCCCCTGCTGTGGCGGAAGATCCGCAAGGGCCTGTCCGCCGGCCGCGTCCAGTCCGTGGCCACGCGGATGGTGCTGGACCGGGAGCGGGAGATCCGGGATTTCAAGCCGGAGGAGTACTGGCACCTGACCGCCATCCTCCGCACCGACAAGGGACAGACCTTCCCGGCGCTGTACCACGGCACCGAGAAGAAAAAGCAGGAGCTGCACTCCCAGGCGGAGGTGCAGGCGGTGATGGACGCGGTGAAGGGCCGGCCCTTCACCATCGCGGACCTGGCCCACGGCACGAAAAAGCGCAGCCCCTCGCCCCCCTTCATCACCTCCACCCTCCAGCAGGAGGCCAGCCGCCGCCTGGGCATGACCCCCCGGCGGACCATGTCCATCGCCCAGCAGCTGTATGAGGGCGTGGACGTGGAGGGCGAGGGCACCATCGGCCTCATCACCTATATGCGTACCGACTCGCTGCGCCTGAGCGAGGACGCCCTGGCCGCGGCGGGACAGTTCATCCGCTCCCACTACGGCGAGGAGTATTATTACGGCAAGCCCCGGCGCTACAAGACCGGCTCCAACGCCCAGGACGCCCACGAGGCCATCCGGCCCAGCGTCCCCAGCCTGACGCCAGAGATGGTGAAAAAGAGCCTGACCGGAGAGCAGTACCGGCTGTACCGGCTGATCTGGGGCCGCTTCACCGCCAGCCAGATGGCCAACGCCGTGTATGACAACATCACCGTGGACGCCGTCTGCGCCGGCCACATCTTCCGGGCCTATCACTCCAAGATCGCCTTCCCCGGCTATACCGCCGTGTACGACGACAACCGGGACGAGGACGAGGAGCAGGGGGGCAAAAAGCCCCTGCCGGAGCTGAAGCAGGGCCAGAGCGTGGCCCTGGACAAGCTGGAGCCGGAGCAGCACTTCACCGCCCCGCCCTCCCGGTACTCCGAGGCCACCCTCATCCGGGCCATGGAGGAGAAGGGCATTGGCCGGCCCAGCACCTACGCCCCCACCATCACCACCATCACCGCCCGGGAATACGTGGTCAAGGAGGGCAAGTACCTCAAGCCCACCCCCCTGGGGGAGACGGTGACGGAGCTGATGGAGCAGCGCTTCCCCGACATCGTGGACGTGAAGTTCACCGCCCGCATGGAGGACGACCTGGACAAGGTGGAGGAGGGCAAGACCGACTGGAAGGGCGTGCTGGGAGAGTTTTACGACGGCTTTTCCAAGGACCTGGCCCAGGCGGAGGAGGCTCTGTCCGGCACCAGGATCAAGGTCCCCGACGAGGTCTCCGGCGAGATCTGCCCCAACTGCGGGCGGAACCTGGTGGTCAAGTCCGGCCGGTTTGGCCGGTTCCTGGCCTGCCCGGGCTACCCGGAGTGCAGCTTCACCATGCCCCTGGTGGTGGAGATGCCCGGCACCTGCCCCAAGTGCGGCAGCCGCATCTTCAAGCGCACCAGCAAGAAGGGCTACACCTACTATGCCTGTGAGAAGGGCGCCGCCTGCGGCTTCATGAGCTGGGACGTGCCCACCAAGGAGGTCTGCCCCGTGTGCGGCAAGACCATGTTCAAGCTGGCGGGCAAGGGCCAGAGAAAGCCCTTCTGCATCAATGAGTCCTGCTCCAACTTCCTGCCGGAGGACAAGCGGGGCTATCACCGGCGCGCCTCCGGTACTGCCGCCGCCGGGGAGGAGAAAAAGCCCGCCGCCAAAAAGACGGCTTCCTCCCGGAAAAAGAAGGAGCAGGCCTGATGGCGGACATATCCGTCATCGGCGCGGGCCTGGCGGGAAGCGAGGCCGCCTGGCAGCTGGCGAAGCGGGGCCTGACCGTGGACCTGTACGAGATGAAGCCGGAGAAGATGACCCCCGCCCACACCTCGCCGCTGTTTTCAGAGCTGGTGTGCTCCAACTCCCTGCGGGGGGACGATCTGTCCAACGCGGTGGGGCTTTTGAAGGAAGAGCTGCGCCGGCTGGACAGCCTGATCATGTTCAGCGCCGAGAAGCACCGGGTGCCCGCGGGGGGCGCCCTGGCGGTGGACCGGGAGGCGTTCGCCCGGACTATCACCGACGCCATCCGCTCGGAGAGGAACATCCGGGTGGTGGAGGGAGAGGTCACGGCCTTCCCGGAGGGGGAGTGCATCGTGGCCACCGGGCCGCTGACCAGCGACGGGCTGATCCCCGCCATATCGGCGGCGTGCGGCCAGGCGGATTTTCTCCACTTCTTCGACGCCGCCGCGCCCCTCATCGCCGCGGACAGCATCGACATGACCAAGGCCTGGTTCGGCTCCCGGTACGGCAAGGGCACCGCCGATTACATCAACTGCCCCATGGACAAACAGCAGTATGACGCCTTCGTGGCCGAGCTGGCCGCGGCGGAGGAGGCCCCTGTCCACGGCTTCGAGGACGCGGGGGTGTTCGAGGGGTGCATGCCCGTGGAGGTCATGGCCCGGCGGGGCCAGGACACATTGCGCTACGGGCCGCTGAAGCCCGTGGGCCTGCGGGACCCGGCGACCGGCCAGAGCCACTATGCCGTGGTGCAGCTGCGCCGGGACAACGACGAGGGCAGCGTGTACAACCTGGTGGGCTTCCAGACCCACCTGACCTTCCCGGAGCAGCGGCGGGTGTTCGGCATGATCCCGGCGCTGGAAAAGGCGGAGTTCCTCCGCTACGGGAAGATGCACCGCAACACCTTTTTGAACGGCCCGGCCCTGCTGGACCGGTATTACCGGCTGAGGAGCTGTCCCCGCATCGCCTTCGCCGGCCAGATCACCGGCGTGGAGGGATATGTGGAGTCCTGCGCCAGCGGGATGCTGGCGGCGCTGGAGGCGGCCCGGCGGATGAAGGGCCTGCCGCCGCTGGACTTTCCTGGCACCACCGCCATCGGGGCGCTGGCGCTGTACGTGTCCACCGGCCCTGCCGGCGGGGATTTCCAGCCCATGAACGTAAATTACGGCATCATCCGGCGGCCTGAGGGGCGCATCCGGGGCAAGCGGGAGCGGAACCTGGCCACGGCCCGGCAGGCCCTGGAGGACCTGGCGCCGATCATAGAAAGAGAGAGGGCGGGCGTATGAAGATCATCCTGGACGCCATGGGCGGCGACAACGCCCCCCAGGCAGTGGTGGCCGGCGCGGTGAAGGCCGCCCGGGAGCTGGGCACGGACCTGGTGCTGGTGGGGCCGGAGGACCGGCTCCGGCAGTGCCTGGCCGAGCACGGCGCGGAGAATGAGGAACACATCGCCCTGCATGCCGCCTCCCAGGTCATCACCATGGAGGACGAGGCCAGCATGGCCTGGCGGCGGAAAAAGGACGCGTCCATGACCGTGGCGCTGAACATGCTCCGGGACGGAGAGGGGGACGCCGTGGTGTCCGCCGGAAGCACCGGGGCGCTGCTCAGCGGCGCCACGCTGGTGGTCAGACGGGTGCGGGGCATCCGCCGGGCCGCCCTGGGGCCGGTGCTGCCCAACGGGGGCAAGGGCGTGCTGCTGATGGACTGCGGGGCCAACGTGGAGTGCTCGCCGGAGTATCTGCTGCAGTTCGCGTACATGGGTTCGTTCTATGCCCAGCGGATGATGGGCATCGACTCGCCCCGGGTGGCGCTGCTGAACGTGGGCGCCGAGGACACCAAGGGCGGCGAGCTGCAAAAGCAGACCTTCGCCCTGCTGCGCCAGGCAGATGAGGCCGGGCGCATCCGGTTCGTGGGCAACGCCGAGGGCAGCGACCTGTTCACCGGGAAGATGGACGTGCTGGTGGCCGACGGCTTTGCCGGCAACGTGATGCTCAAGACGGTAGAGGGCGCGGCGAAGTTCATGTTCGGCCAGCTCAAGGGCGTGATGTACTCCAGCACCAAGAACAAGCTGGCCGCCCTGGTCATCAAGAAGGACCTGTACGGCATGAAGGCCATGCTGGACCCGTCGGAGGTGGGGGGCACGGCCCTGCTGGGCATCTCCAAGCCGGTGATAAAGGCCCACGGCAGCTCCGACGAACGGGCCATTTTCAACGCGATACGTCAGGCCGCGGCCTGCGTGGAGGCGGACGTGGCGGGAGCCATCGAAGCGAATATAGAATACATGACGCTCGACAGAGCAAAGGAGGATACGTGATGGCATACGATAAGGAGATCTACGACAAGATCGTGGGACTGATCTGCGACGAGTTCGACATGAAGCCGGAGGAGCTGAAGGAGGACACCACCTTCCTGGAGGACCTGGGCATCGACTCCGTGGACGTGGTGGAGATGCTGGTGGAGGTGGAGAACCAGTTTGGCCTGGAGGAGATATCCGAGGAGGATATGCGCACCTTCCGCACCATCGGCGACCTGGCGGCCTACGTCACCGCCCACTCGGCGTGATGGAGGAGCTGGAGCAGCGGCTGGGATATCGCTTTCGCGACCGGTCCTATCTGGATACCGCCCTGACCCACAGCTCCTACGCCAATGAGCTGCCACAGGTACGGCACAGCAACGAGCGGCTGGAATTTCTGGGCGACGCGGTGCTGGGCTTCTGCGCGGCCAAGACCATCTGCCGGCTGTATCCGGAGATGCCGGAGGGGGACATGACCCGCCTGCGCTCGGAGCTGGTGTGCGAGGCCAGCCTCCACCAGGTGGCTCTTGGCCTGGGCCTGGGGGAGCACATCCACCTGGGGAAGAACGAGCAGTGCAACGGCGGCCGGACACGGCCGTCCATCCTGGCTGACTGCGTGGAGGCGGTGATCGCCGCCATCTTCCTGGACGGCGGGCTGGAGCCGGCGGAGCGGTTCATCGCCGACTTCATCCTCCGGGACATCCGCTCCGGCCGCCGGCCCGCCCGCACGGACTATAAGACCCAGCTGCAGGAGCTTTTGCAGCGCTCCGGCGGGGCCGCGCCGGTGTACACCATCGTGGACGAGTCCGGCCCGGACCACGACAAGACCTTCACCGCCAGCGTGGCGCTCCACGGCGGCGCCGCCGCCCGGGGCACCGGCAAGAGCAAGAAGGAAGCGGAGCAGGCCGCCGCCCGCGCCGCGCTGGAACAACTGGATAGCTGATGGCAAGGGCCAGGATCATTCCCGTCTTTGTCCCTCATTTGGGCTGCCCGAACGAGTGCGTGTTCTGCGACCAGAAGCGCATCTCCGGCAGCCCTTCGCCCGCTTCGGGGGCGGATGTGGACCGGGCGCTGGCCCGGGCCAGACAGATGGGGACGACAGGCGCGGAGCTGGCGCTGTACGGCGGCAGCTTCACGGCTGTGAGTCCTGCGCTGCAGCAGGAGCTTCTCGCCGCCGCCCAGCCCTATCTGGCCGACGGCACCATCCGCTCCATCCGCCTGTCCACCCGGCCCGACGCGGTGGACCGGGCGGAGCTTGCCATGCTCCGGCGATGGGGCGTGCAGACTGTGGAGCTGGGCGCCCAGTCCATGTGCGACGAGGTGCTGGCCGCCTCGGGCCGGGGCCATACCGCCGCGGACACGGTCCGGGCCTCGGCGCTGGTGAAGAAGGCGGGGCTGCAGCTCATATTGCAGATGATGACCGGACTGCCCGGCTCGGACCGGGAAAAGGATACGGATACCGCCCGGCGGATCATCGCTCTTGCGCCGGACGGGGCGCGCATCTACCCCACGGTGGTGGTGGAGGGCACGGTCCTGGCGGACATGTGGCGTGCCGGGACGTACCGGGAGCACACCGTGGCCGACGCGGTGGCGGTGTGCGCGGACATCCTGCCCCTGTTCGAGGCAGCTGATATCCCGGTGATCCGGCTGGGCCTCAATCCCACGGCGGAGCTGTCCGCCGGCAGCGCCCTGGCGGGGGCCTATCACCCGGCCCTGGGGGAATTGGTCCGCTCGGAGATATTGCGCCGGGAGGCGGCGGCGCTGCTGGCGGGGGTGCCGGCGGGGGCCAAGGTGACTCTTGGCGTGGCCCCGGAGCGGCTCAGCGCCATGATCGGCCAGCGCCGGGAGAACGTGGACGGCCTCAGACGGGCCTTCTCCCTGGGCCAGGTGCGGGTAAAGTGCCTGCCCCAGGCGGGCGGCGGCGTGGTTTTGGTTGACGTGCGGCCGTGAGTTTGCTATACTACATATTGTGTCGCCTGCGGCACGAGACCGGTACTGAGGTGTTAGATTTTGTATCTGAAGGCACTGGAGATCCAGGGATTCAAGTCCTTTCCCGATAAGACCGTCATCCGCTTTGAAAAGGATGTGACCATGATCGTCGGACCCAACGGGTCCGGCAAGTCCAACATATCCGACGCGGTGCTGTGGGTCATGGGCGAACAGCGGACCCGTGCCCTGCGGGGCGGGAAGATGGAGGACGTGATCTTCGGCGGGACGGAGAAGCGGGGGAAGCTGGGCTTCGCCCAGGTGAGCCTGATATTGGACAACTCCGCCCGTATCTTCCCCCTGGACAGCGACGAGCTGTCCATCACACGGCGGTATTACCGCAGCGGGGACAGCGAGTATTACATCAACAAGGAATCGGTCCGCCTGCGGGACATCAACGAGCTGCTGATGGACACGGGCCTGGGCCGGGACGGCTATTCCATCATCGGCCAGGGGCGCATCGCCGAGATCGTTTCCGCCAAGAGCACCGACCGCCGGGAGATATTCGAGCAGGCTGCGGGCATCTCCCGCTTCCGCTTCCGGAAGGAGGAGGCGGAGCGGAAGCTGAGCGCCACCGACGACGCCCTGGTGCGGGTGGGGGACAAGATCGACGAGCTGCAGCTTCAGCTGGAGCCGCTGAAAAAGCAGGCGGAGGTGGCCCAGCGGTACCTGGGCCTGAAGGAGGAGCTGAAGGGCCTGGAGGTCTCCGCATGGATGGAAACGCTGGACAAGCTGTCCGGCCAGACCCAGTCCATCCGCGCCAGCCAGGAGGCCGCCCAGACGGAGCTGGAGCGGCTGCGCAAGGCCGTGGAGGAGAATTACCAGCGCACCGAGGACATCTCCCAGCGCATGCGGGAGAAGGACCTGGAGGCGGAGGCCGTCCGGGAGCGGCTCACCGAAAAGGAGGCCGCCATCGGCGAGAACAAGCAGGCCGCCGCGGTGCTGGCGTCGGAGAAGAAGAGCAACCTGGACAGCATGGACCGCCTGCGGGGGGACATGAGCCAGGATACGGAGCGTGTCCGTGCCCTGGACGGGCAGATCGCGGACCTGAAGCGGCGGGTGGAGGAGATCCGCGCCCAGCAGGAGGGCCTGAACGGGGACATCAACCGCCTGTCCAACATCGTCAACGGCCACCGGATGAAGATGGCCGGCCGGGAGAGCCGGGTGAACGCCCTGCGGGAGGAAGTGACCCGCCTGACCGTGGACGGCCGGAGCATGGACGGGCGCATCGCCATGCTGGCGGAGATGGAGAAGGACTACGAGGGCTACAACCGGGCGGTGAAGACCGTCATGCGGGAGAGCCGCGGGGGCGTGCTGCGGGGCGTCCACGGGCCGGTGGCCGACCTGGTCCGGACCGGGGACCGGTATGCCCTGGCCATTGAAACGGCCCTGGGGGCCGCGGCCCAGAACATCGTGGTGGACGAGCCGGAGGACGGCAAGGCCGCCATTGAGCTTCTTAAGCGCCGGGACGCCGGCAGGGGCACCTTCCTGCCCATCAGCGCCATCCGGGGCAGCGTGCTACGCCAGGTCCCCGACGGGGAGGCGGGCTGTCTGGGCCTGGCCCTGGAGCTGGTGACCTTCGACGGGAAGTACCAGAACATCTTTGAAAACCTGCTGGGCCGCACCGTGGTGGCGGAAACGCTGGCCGACGCGGTGGCCATCGCCCGGCGGCATAAAAACGAATTTCGCATCGTGTCCCTGGACGGGCAGATGATCCACGCCGGCGGCTCCATGACCGGCGGCAGCGCCGCCAAGGGAACGGGCATCCTCAGCCGGGCCAATGAGCTGGCCCGTCTGCGGGAACAGCGCAAGGCCCTGCAGGAGAAGCTGCAGACCCGCTCCGCGGCCCTGGACGAGGCCGACCGGGAGCTGGCCGCGGCCCGGTACGACATGGATGTGGCCGGCCAAGAGCTGGCCCAGGTGCGGCAGACCGCCGCCTCCCTCCAGGCGGAGGGGGAGGCCAAGTCCGCCAGTGCCGGACAGCTGGCGGATGTGAAGGAAGCCATGCTCTCCGGCGGCGAGCAGCGCCGGGAGCTGATGGCGGCCTATGAGCAGAAAAACGCCGGCATCGACCGGGACCTGGAGCGCAACCAGGCCCGGGGCCAGGAGCTGGCGGAGCAGGCGGAGGCCATGCGGGAGCAGCTGCGCGCCATCACCGGCCAGAAGCTGGAGCTGGAGGCCAAGCGCACCCAGGCGGACCGGGACGCCCAGCACCGCAACGAGGAGCTGATCGCCCAGGAGCGACTGGTGGGGTCTTTAGAGCGGCAGACCCTGGCCGCGGAGATGGAGGAGAAGCAGATCGTGGACCGGCTGTGGGACAGCTACGAGCTGACCCGCACCGCCGCCCAGGCCCAGCGCCAGCCGGTGGAGAGCCTGAACGCCGTGAACCGGCGCATCGCCGAGCTGCGCCGGGCCATCCGGGAGCTGGGCACCCCCAACCTGGGGGCTATCGAGGAGAGCAAGCGGGTGGGGGAGCGCTACGACTACCTCACCGACCAGCGGGACGACATCGCCAAGGCCAAGCAGGAGCTGCTGGACATCATCGGCGACATCACCCGCCAGATGGAGGAGATATTCACCCGGGAGTTCGCCGCCATCGACGAAAGCTTCCGCGCCACCTTCCTGGAGCTGTTCGGCGGCGGGAAGGCGTCGCTGCGGCTGGAGGATGAGAGCGACTGCCTCAACTGCGGCATCGAGATCAAGGTCCAGCCCCCCGGCAAGGCGGTGAGCAACATAAGCCTTCTGTCCGGCGGCGAGAAGGCCTTCGTGGCCATCGCGCTGTACTTCTCCATACTGAAGCTGAAGCCCACGCCCTTCTGCGTCATGGACGAGATCGAGGCGGCCCTGGACGAGGAGAACGTGCTGCGCTTCGCCGAGTACCTGCACCGGCTGAGCCGGACCCAGTTCGTGGTCATCACCCACCGCCGGGGCACCATGGAGAAGGCGGACGTGCTGCTGGGGGTCACCATGCAGGAGAAGGGCGTCAGCCAGGTCATCGAGCTGGATCTGGCCGAGGCGCAGAAAACCGCGGAAAACTAAAGGGAGAACGCCGCAGGCGATACAGCTTTGAACGCCTCCCTCTGACGAGGGAGGTGGCGCGGCGAAGCCGCGACGGAGGGAGAGATAGGACGCACTGCCGGTTATCTCTCCCCCAGTCAGCGCCGATGGCGCTGACAGCCCCCTCGTCAGAGGGGGCCGGATTCCGGGATGCTGCTGTGCAGGGACGTGTAGGAGAAGGAGATACCAATATGGCGTTATTCAAGGATAAGAAAAAGGGATTTCTGTCGGGGCTGTTTTCCGCCTTTTCGGGGGTGGATGAGGACTTCCTGGACGAGCTGGAGGAGCGGCTGATCCTGGCGGACGCGGGGGTGGAAACGGCGGAGGCCGCCGTGGAGGCTCTGCGCCGGGAGAAGGGCCTGAAGGGCGCCGCCGTCCAGGAGCGGCTGACCCAGATCCTCACCCAGGAGATGGAGCAGGCCGGCTCCCCGGCGCTGCAGCTGGACACCAAGCCCGCCGTTATCATCATGGTGGGCGTCAACGGCGTGGGCAAGACCACCACCATCGGCAAGCTGGCCATGCTCTTCGGCGGGCAGGGGAAGAAGGTGCTGCTGTGCGCGGCCGACACCTTCCGGGCTGCCGCCGCCGAGCAGCTGGGCATCTGGGCCCAGCGCACCGGCGCGGACATCGTCCGCCACGGCGAGGGCGGCGACCCCGGCGCGGTGGTGTTCGACGCCTGCGCCGCGGCCAAGGCCCGGGGGGCGGACATCGTGATCGTGGACACCGCCGGGCGGCTGCACAACAAGCAGAACCTGATGAACGAGCTGACGAAGCTGACCAAGATCGTGGGCCGGGAGCTGCCCGGGGCCGACTGCGAGATACTGCTGGTGCTGGACGCCACCACCGGCCAGAACGGCCTGATCCAGGCCCAGCAGTTCGCCGCCGCCTCCGGCGTCACCGGCATCGTGCTGACCAAGCTGGACGGCACCGCCAAGGGCGGCGTGGTGTTCTCCATCGCCAGGACCCTGGGCGTGCCGGTGAAGCTGGTGGGCGTGGGCGAGGGCGTGGAGGACCTGCGGCCCTTCGACGCCAGAGAGTTCGCGGAGGCGATGTTGGCGTGACAGGGAGCAGATTCATCCTTGCGTCCGGCAATAAGGGAAAACTTCGCGAGTTCCGAGAGATACTGGCGCCGCTGGGGGTGGAGATCATCTCCCAAAAGGAGGCCGGGTACGACCTGGACGTGGCGGAGACCGGCGAGACCTTCGAGGAGAACGCGTACCTGAAGGCGTCCGCCATATGCGCCGCTTCGGGGCAGCCCGCCGTGGCGGACGACTCGGGGCTGTGCGTCAAGGCCCTGGGCGGCGCCCCCGGGGTGCACTCGGCCCGGTTCGGCGGCGGCAAGGCCTGGACGGACGAGCAGAAGTACATGTACCTGCTGGAAAAGCTGGACGGGGCCTCCGACCGGGCGGCGAAGTTCGTCAGCTGCATCTGCTGCGTGTTCCCCAATGGGGACGTGCTGCGTGCCCGGGGGGAGTGCCCGGGCCATATCCTGACGGCCCCGGAGGGCAGCGGCGGGTTCGGCTACGACCCGGTGTTCTGTCCGGAGGGCCATGAGGCGTCCTTCGCCAGTCTGGGGGAGGACGTGAAGAATACGATCTCACACCGGGCCAGAGCTCTGGCCGCGTTCGCAAAGGAGTTGGAGAACTATGCTCACAGGTAAGCAGCGGGCCTATCTGCGCTCCCTGGCCCAGAAGGAGGAGGTCATCCTCCAGGTGGGCAAGGCCGGCGTCACCGAGCCGGTGATCGCCCAGACCCGGGAGGCCCTGGCGGCCCGGGAGCTGGTGAAGGGAAAGGTGCTGGAAAACTGCATGTACACCGCCGCCGAGGCCCAGCAGGCTCTGTGCCAGGCGTGCTCCGCCGAGGGCGTGCAGGTCATCGGGAAGGTGTTCGTGCTGTATAAAAAGCGGCCGGACGGGGCGAAAATAGTCTTGCCCAAGGGCTGAGCGATGCGCATCCTGATCTATGGCGGCAGCTTCAACCCGCCCCATCTGGGCCACGTCCGCTCGGTGCGGACCGCCGTGGCGGCGCTGCAGCCGGACAAGACCCTCCTCATCCCGGCGGCCATCCCGCCCCACAAGCATCTGGCGGCGGAGACCCCCGCCCAGGAGGAGCGGCTTTGCATGACGGGCCTGGCGGCGGGGGAGATCCCCGGCTGCGAGGCGTCGGACATCGAGCTTGCCCGGGAAGGGACCAGCTACACCTCCGACACCCTCCGTGTCCTCCGTGAGCGGTATCCCGGCGCGGAGCTTATCTTCCTCATGGGCACGGACATGCTGCTCTCTATTGAAACGTGGCATGAGCCGGAGGTCATCATGGCCCTGGCGGGGCTGGCGGTGTTCGCCCGGGAGGAGGGCCGCGAGGCGGAGATCGCCGCCCAGGCGGATCGGCTGCGGCGGACCTACGGCGCGCGGGTGTACGTGCTGGAGGGGGAGCCGGTGCCGGTGTCCTCCACCGACGTCCGGGCGCTGCTGCCCCGGCGGCAGGGCAGGGAGCTTCTCCCCGACGGGGTGTATGCGCACATCATCCGCCGGCGGCTGTACGGGGCCAGGCCGGACCTGGCCTGGCTGCGGGAAGAGGCGTTTTCCTATCTCAAGCCCACCAGGGTGGAGCACGTGCGGGGCACGGAGGCCATGGCCCGGCGTCTGGCCCGGCGCTGGGGCGCGGAGGAATCCGACGCGGCGGAGGCCGCGATACTCCACGACGTGACGAAAAAATACGACCGGGACGGGCAGTTGCGCATATGCGAAAAATATGGTATCATACCCGATAAGTGGGAGAAGGCCAATCCGGAGCTGCTCCACGCCAAGACAGGAGCCGCCTTCGCGGCGGATCGGTTCGGCGCGCCGGTGGCCATCGCGGACGCCATACGCTTCCACACCACCGGCAGGCCGGCCATGACGGTGCTGGAGCAGATCGTGTTCCTGGCCGACGCCATCGAGGCCAACCGCCGGCCCTATCCCGCCCTGGAGGCCATCCGGCAGGCGGCCTTCGCCGATCTGGACGCGGCGGTGGAGCTGTGCGCCCGGCGGACGGTGGCGTATGTGACCGAGCGGGGCCTGCCCCTGCACCCGGATACGGCGCGGACGCAGGCGTATTATTTGAAAAAACTGGAAGACCGGGGCGCCGCCCCCATCCCCTGGGACGGCCTCTGAGACCATAAAGGCAGGAGAGAAAGATATGGAACCTTTTGAAGCGGCAAAACTGGCCGTCAAGGCCCTGTCCGACAAGCAGGCCGCGGACATCCGCCTGCTGCGGACCGAAGAGCTGACGGTGCTGGCGGACTATTTTCTGATCTGCACGGCCAACTCCACCCCCCACGTGCGCACGCTGTACGACGAGGTGGACAAGGTCCTGTCCCAGGCGGGGATGGAACCCCTGCGCCGGGAGGGCAGCCGCAACAGCACATGGCTGCTGCTGGATTTCGGGTGCCTGGTGGTACACATCTTCCAGCGGGAGGCCCGGGAGTTCTACAGCCTGGAGCGGCTGTGGAACGACGCGCTGGACATCGATATCAGCGACATCATCAAGGCATAAGAGGCGCAGAGCATGGCATACGAATTTGACCGCATCGAGAAGAAATGGCAGGGCATCTGGGAAAAGGAGAAGCCCTATGCCGCCGTCACCGGCGATCCCCGGCCCAAGTGGTACGGGCTGATCGAGTTCCCCTATCCCTCCGGCCAGGGACTGCATGTGGGCCATCCCCGGCCCTATACCGCCATGGACATCGTGGCCCGCAAGCGCCGGATGCAGGGGTATAATGTGCTGTTCCCCATCGGCTACGACGCCTTCGGCCTGCCCACGGAGAACTACGCCATCAAAAACCACATGCACCCCCGGGAGGTCACCAAGCGCAACGTGGCCAACTTCACCGCGCAGCTGAAGATGCTGGGCTTCGGGTTCGACTGGGATCGGATGGTGGATACCACAGATCCTACATACTATAAGTGGACCCAGTGGATCTTCCTGCAGCTGTGGAAAAAAGGCCTGGCCTACAAGGCCACCATGCCGGTGAACTGGTGCACCAGCTGCAAGTGCGTGCTGGCCAACGAGGAAGTGGTGGAGGGCGTGTGCGAGCGGTGCGGCTCGCCGGTCATCCAGAAGGAAAAGAGCCAGTGGATGCTGCGCATCACCGCCTACGCCCAGCGGCTCATCGACGATCTGGACGATGTGGACTATATCGAGCGGGTGAAGATCCAGCAGCGCAACTGGATCGGCCGCAGCGAGGGCGCGGAGGTGGACTTCGACACCACCGCCGGGGACAAGATGCGCATCTTTACCACCCGGTGCGACACCCTCTTCGGCGTGACCTACATGGTCATGGCCCCGGAGCACGCCCTCATCGAAAAGTGGATGCCCCTGCTGAAAAACGCCGACGCGGTCCGCGCCTATCAGGACGCGGCGGCCCATAAGTCCGAGCTGGAGCGCACGGAGCTGGCCAAGGACAAGACCGGCGTGCGCCTGGAGGGCGTGGCCGCTATCAACCCCGTCAACGGGGAGCAGATCCCCATCTTCATCTCCGACTACGTCCTGGCCACCTACGGCACCGGCGCCATCATGGCCGTGCCCGGCCACGACAGCCGCGACTGGGACTTCGCCAGGGCCTTCGGCCTGCCCATCATCGAGGTGGTGGCCGGCGGCGACGTGGAGAAGGCCGCCTACACCGACTGCGAGACCGGCATGCTGGTCAACTCCGGTTTCATCACGGGCCTGCCCGTGGAGGAGGCCAAGGAGAAGATGATCGCCTGGCTGGAGGAGCATGGCGTGGGCCAGCGCAAGGTCAACTATAAGCTCCGGGACTGGGTGTTCTCCCGCCAGCGGTACTGGGGCGAGCCTATCCCCATGGTGAACTGCCCCCAGTGCGGGTGGGTGCCCGTGCCGGAGGAGCAGCTGCCCGTGTTGCTGCCGGAGGTGGAGAGCTATGAACCCACCGATACCGGCGAAAGCCCCCTGTCCAAGATGCGGGACTGGGTGGAGTGCACCTGCCCCAAGTGCGGCGGCCCCGCCGAGCGGGAGACCGACACCATGCCCCAGTGGGCCGGCTCCAGCTGGTACTTCCTGCGGTATATGGACCCCCACAACCCCGACGCCCTGGCCGGCAGGGAGGCGCTGGAGTACTGGTCCCCGGTGGACTGGTACAACGGCGGCATGGAGCACACCACGCTCCACCTGCTGTACAGCCGGTTCTGGCACAAGTTCCTCTATGACATCGGCGTGGTGCCCACCAAGGAGCCTTACGCCAAGCGCACCAGCCACGGCATGATCCTGGGCGAGGGCGGCGTGAAGATGTCAAAGAGCCGGGGCAACGTGGTCAACCCCAACGACGTGGTGGCCAAGTACGGCGCGGATACCCTGCGGCTGTACACCATGTTTATCGGCGACTTCGAGAAGGCTGCCGCCTGGTCCGACGAGGCCGTGAAGGGCTGCAAGAAGTTCCTGGACCGGGTCTGGGCATTGGCCGAGGCCGGCCCGGAGGGGGAGGACGTCACCCCCGCCAACGAGCGCATCCTCCACCAGACCATCAAGAAGGTGTCCGACGACATCGAGGAGATGAAGTTCAACACCGCCATCGCCGCCATGATGACGCTGGTCAACGAGCTTTATAAGTCCAAGCCCTCCAAGGGGGACATGGAGATCCTCCTGCGGCTGCTCAGTCCCTTCGCCCCCCACGTGGTGGAGGAGATGTGGCAGATGCTGGGCTTTGACGGCCGGGCCATGGCCCAGAGCTGGCCGGAGTACGACGAGGCCAAGACCGTGGAGCACACCAAGGAGCTGGCCGTGCAAATCAACGGCAAGCTCAAGAGCACCGTTTCCGTCCCCGCCGACGCGGACGATGACGCCGTCATCGCCGCCGCCCAGGCGGAACCCAAGGTGGCCCGGGCCATGGAGGGCATGGAGATAGTGAAAGCCATCGTGGTGAAGAACCGGCTGGTCAATCTCATTTTGCGGCCGAAAAAGTAAGAATTTCTTGACAAGAACGCGGAAAACCTTTATAATATCCAAGGTCCGCAGGAGAAAGCACATATGAGGCGTATTCGGAGGGAGGGAAAACAGAATGTCGGAAATCTACGTCAAAGAGAACGAATCTCTCGATAACGCGCTCAAGCGGTTCAAGCGCAGCTGCGCCAAGGCTGGAGTTATGAACGACCTCCGCCGCAAGGAGTATTATCAGAGTCCCAGCGTCAAGCGTCGGAAGAAGTCCGAGGCGGCCCGCAAGAACAAACATAAGCGGTACTATTAATGATGCAAAAACGCCCCCAGCCACCGGCTGGGGGCGTTTTTTCGTCTGTGGACCTGCGCGCGCTTATTTCACCAGGATGCGGAACGAGCCGTTTTCAATGGTAATGGAGGCATAATCCAGCACGGCGCTGAAACGGCCCTCGATGAGCAGGCCCTCGGGGGTGTCCTCCTTCGTGACGATCTTCAGCTGGAAGTAATCGTCGCTGCCGCCCCACTCGCCACTGCGGGTAAAGGCCTGGTAGTTCATCAGAATGCTGCCGGCATTCACGTAGAGGTACTCCGGCGGGTCATCCGGCGTCCAGGTGATGTCGTCCCCCTCGCGCATGGACTTGGGGAAGCGCATCTGGAAGTGGGAGGGGCTTTGCTCGGTGTCGAAGTACTCAAATTTGTACTGATAGGCGTCGTAGGAGCGCATGAAGTCCAGCTCGTCCGTCAGCACCTCGCGGTCATTGTAGACCATGCGTACGTAGTACTCGGGCAGGGGTTCGCCAAAGACGATGCCGTTTTGCACCAGCAGCATCATCACCCCGTCGTAATCGGGCAGCAGCAGCGCCGCCAGATCCTCGTATTCCAGGCGATATGCATCGTAACCCTCCACCGTCGTTTCAGACACGGTGAAGCCGTTGGCCTCCGCCTGGTCCAGGTAGTCGGTGAAAAAGGCGTCGTCCGCCAGATCGTAGGTGTAGACGGAGCATATAAAATCCGTGGCGAAGTCATAGTCTTCGGCAAACAGCGTGCCCTCGCTGTCCAGCAGATCCGCCGGATCGGGCAGCACGCCCGGATCGCCGTCCTCGGAGGCGCTGATATCCGGCAGGCCGCCGCTCAGACCGCCCAGACCCTGTGCCCAGGCGAAGCTGGGCATGCACAGCAGGAAACACAGCAGAGAACACAACAAAGACACGGAAAACTTCTTCATGCAAACACACTCCCTTTTTCAGCAGATCCGGTCCGGATGGCCGCCCCTGGGGAGAGGCCCGGACGGACATATATTTCTCGGAAGGCCGGTTTTTCGCTGTTGAAAATACTATAACATGCGGCGAATAATATTGCAAGCGATTTATACCCGCCGGGCGGCCGGTCCTGCCCGCAGTTCTCTCACCGGTCGGCAAAGGAGCATTTTTCGTGGGGCAGTTCGGCGGAAAGGGCGGCGCCTAGGTAGTGGATGCTCTCCCGGCCATACCGGTCGCGGATGGCGTCCACCGCCGCGTCGATGCGCCGCTGGCCGTCCCGGCGGGCATAGTCGGTGAACAGGTCCGTCTGCTCCGGCCCGTCGGCGGGGGACAGGCTCCCCGCCCGCAGCCCCAGCCCCCGCAGGGTCCGGGGCCAGGTGTGGAGCTGGCCGAACAGGGCCATGGCCAGCTGGTACAGCTCCCGGGTGATGTCCGTGGGCCGGGGCAGGACCGCCTGGTGGCCGCTCCAGCGCAGGCTGACCGCGTCCCGGACGGCCACCTCCACCCGGGAGGTCATGTATCCCCCTGCCCGCAGCCGGCCTCCCACGTCCTCCGCCAGGGACAGCATCACCCGCCGCACGTCCGCGTCGCATGTCAGGTCCCGGGGCGGGGTGGTGGAGCTGCCCACGCTCTTGGCCGGCGGGGGACAGTCGAAGCGGCGGACGGGGCTGTCGTCCCAGCCGTTGGCGTACCGGTACAGGGTGACGCCCCCCTGACCCAGACGCAGCCGCAGGCAGGCCGGGT
Organism: uncultured Oscillospiraceae bacterium; assembly: GCA_947627735.1. GTDB lineage: Bacteria > Bacillota > Clostridia > Oscillospirales > Oscillospiraceae > CAJOIG01. Next base: position 31,327 of record CANQXG010000018.1, read on the forward strand.
CCGCCTGGGCCAGCTGGCCGATGGTGCGGATGCCCATGGACGCCAGGGCGCGGGTGGAGGCCGGCCCGGCGAACAGCAGCGCCCCCACGGGCAGGGGCCACACCATCCGGCGGAAGTTATCCCGGTCAAAGACCGTCACCGCATCGGGCTTGCGGTAGTCGGAACCCAGCTTGGCGAAGGCCTTGTTCCAGCTCACCCCCACGCTCACCGTCAGCCCCAGCTCCGCCTTCATCCGCCGGCGGATCTCCTGGGCGGCCAGATAGCCGTCCTTCCAGGCGTAGCAGCCGGTGATGTCCAGCCAGCTCTCGTCCAGACCGAAGGGTTCCTGACGGTCGGTGAACTGGGCGTACAGGCTCCTGGCGGCGTGGGACACGGCCTCGTACTTCTCATAGTGGGGCTTTAAGATCACCAGCTCCGGGCACAGCTGCCGGGCCTGCCACAGGACCATGCCCGTCTTTACGCCGCAGCGCTTGGCCTCGTCGCTCTTGGCCAGGATGATGCCGTGGCGGGCCTGCTGGTCGCCGCCCACCGCCACCGCCTTTCCCCGCAGCTCGGGCCGCTCCAGCAGCTCCACGCTCACATAACAGGCGTTGATATCCGAATGTAGGATCACTCTCTCCATGATCCCTATTATAAATCGCTTGACAAGAGAAGTAAATAGGAAATTTTCGCTTAAAATGAGAAATATATTGTTTTTTCTCTCCCGGCGGTATATACTGCTGACAGAGGACGGTGAGGCGCGTGTTTGAGGATATGGGACGGAAGCTGGCGGCGCTGCGCACGGAGCAGGGCCTGAGCCAGCGGCAGCTGGCGGAGAGGCTGACCCAGATGGGGGAGCCTGTGTCCGACAAGGCCGTGTCCAAGTGGGAGAAGGGGACCACCCAGCCCTCAGCGCGGCAGTTTCTGGCGCTGTGCCGGGCGCTGGAGGTGGCGGACATGTCCGGGGAGTTCCTGGGGGAGGGCCTGACCCGGGGCCTGGACCGGGCGGGCCGGCGAAAGCTGGCGGAGTATGCCGACCTTCTGCGCCGCAGCGGGATGTATCAGCCCAGGCCGGAGCGGGGCCGGGCCATACGGCTGTACACCCTGGCGGCCAGCGCCGGCGCCGGACAGTTCCTGGACGACGGGGACTTTACGTGGATCGACGCCGCCGGCGCCCCGGCCCAGGCGGATTTCGCCGTGCGGGTGGCCGGGGACAGCATGGAGCCTCGGTACCGGGACGGGCAAGTGGTCTACGTGCGGGCCGTGCCCACGGTGGCGGACGGGGAGGCGGGGCTGTTCTACTGGCAGGGCAGCGGCTACATCAAGATCCTCCGGGACCGGCCGGAGGGGGTGTGCCTGCACAGCCTCAACCCGGCCTACGGGGACATCCCCGTGACAGACACTACCCAGCTGCGGGTGTTCGGAAGAGTACTGTAAGGAGCAAGGGAAATGAAACTGGAATGGAAGACCTGCCTGCGGGCGGGCATCGCGGCGTTTTTGCTGTATCTGGCGATCTACTACTGGGAGACCGTGTCGGGACTGCTGGGCCTGCTGCTGGGGGCGTGCGTGCCCCTGGTGCTGGGCGCGGTCATCGCCTACCTGATAAATATCCTCATGACCTTTTATGAGCGGCTGTGGTTCCCCAAGAGCACGGCGAAGGCCGCGGCGGTGTCCCGCCGGCCGGTATGCATGCTGGCGGCGATGCTGACGGTGGTGCTGGTGTTGGTGCTGGTGGTGCGGATGGTGGTGCCGGAGTTCATCTCCTGCGTCAACGCCCTGATCCGGCAGGCGCCGGCGGCCATGAAGGAGCTGCTGAGCAACGAGGCCATCGAGAGGCTCATCCCGGCGGACATCGAGCAGCGCCTGGCGGGCATCGACTGGAACGGGCTGGTGAACAACATCGGAAAGATCCTGCTGGGCGGCTTTACCGGGGCGGTCAGCGCCATAGGGTCCGTGTTCTCCGGGACGGTGACGGCGCTGTTCGCGCTGATCTTCGCGGTGTATATCCTGCTGGGCAAGGACAGCCTGTGCCGGCAGTGTAACCGGCTGATGGATGGCTACCTGCCGGAGAAGTGGCGCGCCCGGGTGCGCTACGCCCTGGGGGTGCTCAACCGCAGCTTCCGCAGCTATGTGGTGGGCCAGTGCACCGAGGCGGTCATCTTGGGCGGGCTGTGCATGGCGGGCATGACCCTGCTGGGCTTCCCCTACGCCGCCATGATCGGCGCGCTGGTGGGGGTGACGGCCCTGATCCCCGTGGCGGGGGCCTACATCGGCGCGGGGGTGGGCGCGTTCATGATCCTGTCCGTGTCCGCGGAGAAGGCCCTGTGGTTTCTGGTGTATATCGTGGTGCTGCAGCAGCTGGAGGGCAACCTGATCTATCCCCGGGTGGTGGGTTCCTCCATCGGCCTGCCGGGCATCTTCGTGCTGGCGGCGGTGACCGTGGGCGGCGCCATGTTCGGCGTGCTGGGGATGCTGCTGGGCGTGCCGCTGGTGGCGGCGCTGTATCAGGCGCTGCGGGACGACCTGGACCGCCGGGGCGCCTGACGGATGCCGGCTGAAAAGAGAATAAAACGGACGCCCTGTCCCGAGGACAGGGCGTCCGATATGTTTTGTGCCGCTCAGTAGAAGGTGGCCACCGGCTGGGCAGGGGGGAGGGCTTCCTCGATCCGCTCCACCGACAGCACCGGGCCGCGCTTGCCGTAGCCCTTGTGCCACTTCAGCTCCACCTTGGCGGTGACGGTGACCCACTGGCCCTTGTTCAGGGACGCGGCGTTGGGCCAGCGGCAGATCAGACCGGTGAACTGGATGTCGTTGGCGCAGCAGGTCATCAGCTGCCGGCCAAAGACAAAGTTGTCCGCCGCCAGGCGGGGGCTTTTGGCCACCATGCCCTTGTAGCGCAGGGTCTTGCCGTCGTATTTGTCGAAGTCCTCGGACAGGTCGGCGTAGAACAGGGCGTAATCCTCGTCCTTGATGTCCACCACCGGGGCGTCCAGGTCGAAGGGGAGGGGGTCCTCGATCTCGTCGTACTCCACCGTGCCGTCCGGTGCCTCATAGGCGATGTCACACCGGCGGTTGGCGGCCCGGACGATCTTGTGGACCTCCATCCGGTCCAGGGCGGCGGAGCAGCGGTTGAACACCACCAGCTCGCAGCTTTTCAGCTTGTCGTATACAAGCTGACGCATGTTGGCGTTGTAGCTGAGGAAGGTATTGGCGTCGCAGAACATGAACTCCTGGGCCACCACCCAGTTCTCCGGCATGCGCTGATAGAGGCTGTCCAGCATCCACATGCCGTTGTACTCCACCAGCACCCGGTCGGCCCGGCACTTTTTCAGCATGGCCTCCAGCGCCGGGGCCTGGATGTCCTCCTCGGACTCCAGAGGCTGGATGAACACGTTTTTACCGGAGAAATTGTCCGGCTCGTATTCCTCCTCGCCCTCCTCGCACAGCAGCAGCAGCGTCCGCTCTCCCTGGTTGAAGCGGGGGTCCTCCAGAGTCTCCTGGATGAATTTCGTCTTGCCGGCCTCCAAAAAGCCGGTGAACAGATACACGGGGATCTGCTTCACAGTCCGAACAGCTCCTTCACCGCGTGCTCATTGAGCTGGGCGCCGATGACGCACACCCGGCCAGCCACGTTGGCGGGACCGGTGCGCACATCCTTTTCGCCGGGGGTATAATCGAAGTGGACCCAGGTCCCGTCCGGGGCGGGCACATAGCCCTTGGCCCGGACCACCAGGCCGTAGTCGCCCTCCCGGCCCAGGGCGTCCAGGATGGCATCGATCTGCTGGGCGGTGTACTTCTTCGCCGTTTCGGCGCCCCAGCTCTGGAACACCTCGTCGGCGTCGTGGCCGTGATGGTGGTGATGGTGATGGTGGTGGCAGTGGTGGCCGTGCTCGTCCTCGTCGTCATCGTCGTCGTGATGATGGTGGCAGCAGTGGTGGTCGTGCTCGTCCTCGTCGTCATCGTCGTCGTGATGATGGTGGCAGCAGTGGTGGTCGTGCTCGTCCTCGTCGTCATCGTCGTCGTGATGATGGTGGCAGCAGTGGTGATCGTGCTCGTCCTCGTCCTCATCATCGTCGTGATGGTGATGGCAGCCGCAGGACTCCTCCTCGTCCTCCTCTTCCTCTTCCCGGTAGTGCTCCTCCAGCAGGGCGGCCAGCTCCGCGCCGATGGCGTTTTTGCGGTCGATGGCGGCGAGGATCTGCTCGCCGGTGATCTGGTCCCAGGGGGTGGAAACGATCACCGCCTCGGGGTTCTTCTCCCGGAGCATGGCCTCGGCCTGGGCGATCTTCTCCTCAGACAGGTTCCCGGTGCGGCTGAGGACGATGCAGTTGGCGGACTGGACCTGGTTATTGAAGAACTCGCCGAAGTTCTTCATGTACATCTTTGCCTTGCCCGCGTCCACAACGGTGGTCAGCCCGCCCAGGACGAACTGGTCCCCGGCGGACTGGACGGCCGCCACGATCTCGGACAGCTTTCCCACCCCGGAGGGTTCGATGAGGATGCGGTCGGGGGCATACTGCTCCGCCACCATCCGCAGCGCCTTGCGGAAATCGCCGGTGAGGCTGCAGCAGATGCAGCCGGACTCCATCTCGTTCACCACGATGCCCGCATCCTTCAGGAAGCCGCCGTCGATGCCGATCTCGCCGAACTCGTTTTCGATGAGCACCAGCTTCTGGCCGGCATAGGCCTCCTTCAGCAGCTTTTTGATGAGTGTGGTCTTTCCGGCCCCAAGAAAGCCGGAGAAGATGTCGATCCTGGTCATAGATACTCGCCTTTCTGGTGTTGAAGTGAATATAATAAACTGTTAACAACTTGATGGGCCAGCGGGGGTATAATAACTCCCGTAGACTTCTCGCAGACAATTATTATAACACATAATTCCTATAAAGAAAAGAAAAAACCGCAATATATCCCGTTCCGGCGGCAGATTGTAGAATGTGACTATGGCATAATGGCGCCGGATGTGGTATACTAACCAATAATTGTGAGAAATCATATCCCGCGGGACAGACGCGGGATATGCGTAATGGAGATAGAAACGTATGAACCGTCGCGCAGTGAGCATCCTGTTGGCCGTGAGCATGGTATTTCTGCTGCTGGCCTCCTGTATCGACCGCAGCACAGCGGAGGACCAGATGGAGGAGCAGGGCCTGGTGGACAGCGGCATCCACACCGTCACCTTCTATGATGGGGACCGCATCCTCAGCCAGGAGCCGGTGGAGGATGGCGGCTATGCCCAGAACATCCCCCAGGGGCTGTCCTGGCGGGACAGTGTCGGGGCCGTGGCGGACCCGGCGGTGACGGCCATTTGGGCGGACACGAACTTTTTCGCGCGGGACGAGCTGGTCCTGACCGGCGATCATGTGCGCTACATCAGCGGCTCCAATCGGCTGTTCCGGCCCGAGGAAACGGTCAGCCGCGGCCAGGCCGCGGGGATCGTCTGCGCCCTGCTGGAGAACGTGGAGCCGGCGGGGGAGATGCCTTTCTCCGACGTGCCGGCGGAGAGTCCCTACTATGACGACATCCGGACGGTGGCCGGCCTGGGCCTCATGGCGGGCTACGGCGACGGCACCTTCCGGCCGGAGGAGCCTATCACCCGGGCGGAGCTGCTGGCGCTGCTGTGCCGGATGGAGGGCGTGGCTGAGATCCAGGCCATGGCCTTCCCGGACGTGGACGCGGAGCACTGGAGCCTGGGGGCGGTGGCTGCGGCCATGACCCAGGGCTGGGTCAGCGGCTATGAGGATGGCTCGTTCTACCCCGATCTGCCCGTGACCAGGGCGGAGACGGTGACGCTGGTGAACCGGGCCTGCGGCCGCACGCCCAACCGCACCGCCATCGATATGATCTGTGAACAGTCCCCCTTCGTGGACGTGTCCAAGAGCTACTGGGCCTATTACGACATCGTGGACGTATCCTACTCCAGCGGCCTGATGGCCTATATCCTGGGGGAGGTGGAGGACGCCCAGCAGGGCTTCGTCGTCGTGGACGGGGACATGGTCCATGTGAACGCGGACAAGCGCCTGGACTACTTCCAGAAGGGCTTCCACACCATCCAGGACGGCCTGGACAGCGACGGGGTGTACTTCGTGCCGGAGGACGGCTACTTCGTCCAGCGCAACCAGCCCGGCCTGCAGGAGCTGGACGGGTCCATGTTCTATGTGGAGCAGGAGGACGGCCCGTTCGTGTCCGACTATGACCTGGGCTATCTCCACTTCGGCTCCAACGGCCGCTACACCTCCGGGGACGAGACCCTGGACGCCTACGTGGACGCGCTGTTGAAGGACATCATTCAGGGCAAGACGGAGAACCTGCTGAACGAGGATACGCTGCGCCTGGCCTACAACGCCATCCGGGACGGGGGCTATCAGTATATGACCCGCAACACCGGCTGGGTCCGGGGCAGCACCGGATGGGCGCTGGAGTGCGCCAAGGTCATGTATCAGACGAAGCTGGGTTCCTGCTTCTACTGGGCGGCGGCGTTCCTGTACGCGGCCCGGCGGCTGGGCTATCAGGCCTATCCCATCTGCGGCGGCGTGAACGAGTACAACGCCCTGCACGCCTGGGTGATGATCGACGAGGACGGCAGCGAGTATATCTACGACGTGGAGCTGGACTATGCCTACCGCACCGGCGCCGGCGGCCGCGTGCCCATCCGGCCGGGGCGGGACCTGTTCAAGCAGCTGCGGGGCGTGAACCACCCGGTGCACTACTACTTCCCCGGCGATACATACACCGTACCGCCCAACGACACCTCCGAGCAGTTTGGCGACGAACCCACCATCATCTGGCCCAGCGAATTCGGCGCCTCCGCCTTCATCGTCATGGACGGACAGAACATCCCCATGGACACCACCTGGACCGAGATGGTGGACGAGATGGGCAACATCACCGGCTACACCGTCACCGCCAGCTACGGCGACGTGGTGTACACCACCTTCATCGCTCTGGGACCCCCGCCGGAGACCACGCCGGAGCCTGGGACCACCCCTGAGCCGGGCACCACGCCCGATCCGTGGAGCACGCCCGACCCATGGAGCACGCCTGACCCATGGAGCACGCCGGAGCCTGGGACCTCCGCTGAACCCGGCCCCACCGCCGGGACCGAGACCACACCGGACCCCGGGATCACCACGGACCCTGGCGTTACCACCGATCCGGGGGTCACCACGGACCCGGGCACCAGTACGGAGCCGGCTCCCGTGGACCCGCCCGCGACCCAGACCGTCCAGCCCGCGCCGGAGCCTGTCCCCGGCGGCGATGACACGCCCGGCGACACCGGCGGCGGCGATACCGGCGGAACAGAGTAAATTGGCGACGGAGCGCGGCAGCTGCCGCGCTCCGTCCGGAGATATCACCAGCAGAAAGAGAGGAAACAGCCATGCTCATCATCAGAAACGGGAACATCCATGACGCCGTGCACCCCCAGGCGTACAAGGCGGACATCCTCCTGCAGGACGGCAGGATCGCCGCCATCGGCGCCGGTCTGACCGCGCCGGCGGGCTGCGAGGAGCTGGACGCCGCCGGGCTGGAGGTCTGGCCCGGGTTCGTGGACGCCCACTCCCACATCGGCCTGGACGGCTACGGCATCGGCTACGAGGGCCACGACTACAACGAGATGAATGACATCTGCAGCCCCCAGCTGCGGGCCATCGACGGCATCAACCCCTTCGACACCAGTCTGAAGCTGGCCCGGGAGGCCGGCGTGACCACTGTCTGCACCGGCCCGGGCAGCGCCAACGTGCTGGGCGGCACCTTCACCGCCATCAAGACCGTAGGCACGTGCGTGGACGACATGATCGTCCGGGCGGAGGTGGCCATGAAGTGCGCCTTCGGCGAGAACCCCAAGCGCTGCTATCAAAACAAGTGCGACTCCTCCCGCATGTCCACCGCCGCCATCCTGCGCCGGGCGCTGTTCGAGGCCCGGGACTACCGGGACCGGAAGGCCGCCGCCCAGGGCGACGCGACGAAGATGCCCAAGTTCGACATGAAGATGGAGGCCCTCCTGCCTGTGCTGGAGAAGAAGATCCCCCTGAAGGCCCACGCCCATCAGGCCAACGACATCCTCACCGCCCTGCGCATCGCCCGGGAGTTCGACGTGCTCATCACTCTGGAGCACGTCACCGAGGGCCACCTCATCGCCGACAAGCTGGCCGAGGCCCATGTGCCCATGGCGGTGGGGCCGAGCCTCACCCACGCCAGCAAGTTCGAGCTGCAGAACAAGACCTGGGCGACGCCGGGGGTGCTGGCCAAGGCCGGCTGTGACGTGTCCATCATTACGGACAACTCCGTCATCCCCCAGCACTATCTGCCCCTGTGCGCCGGCATGGCCGTGAAGGCGGGCATGGACCCCTTCCAGGCCCTCCAGGCCATCACCATCAACGCCGCCCGCCACGCCCTGGTGGCCGACCGGGTGGGTTCGCTGGAGGTGGGCAAGGACGCCGACGTGGTGGTCACCGACGGCTGCCCCTTCGATGTGTTCCACACCGTGAAGGCCGTGTTCATCAGCGGCGAGAAGATCGTGTGAGAAAAATATACAGCGGCGCGGCGCCAATAAGGCGCCGCGCCGTTATTTTATCCCGCTTTCACGGCCTGCTCCAGCCAGTCCAGCAGCTCCTCCGGCTGGGAGAACACCCCCACTGCCTCCAGCAGGCCCGGCTGGAAGAAATCCTCCCGGGCCGCCTTGCCCAGCCAGGCGAGCAGCCCGTCGTAAAACCCGTCCACGTTATACAGCGCCAGTGGCCCGGCCCGCTGGTCCAGGGACCGGAGGGTGACGGCCTCGAAAAGCTCGTCCAGGGTGCCCACGCCCCCCGGCGCGGCGATGAACGCCTCCGCCCGGGCCACCATCTCCGCCTTGCGGCGGGACATGGTGGGGGTGATGATCTGCTCGTCGGCGTAGGGGACCAGGACCCCGGGCCGCTGGAAAAAGTCCGGCGCCACCGTGACGATCCGGCCTCCCAGGCTGTGGACGCCCCGGGCCGCCGCGCCCATCATGCCGCTGGCGCCGCCGCCGAATATGAGCGTGTGGCCCCGGCGGGCCATGGCCCGGCCCAGGTCCTCCGTGGCGGCGATATACCGGGCCGGCACCGTGTCCCGGGCCGAGCCGAAAAGGCAGATATCCATGCCCTTGCTCCTCCTGCGTGATAAAATGATTATAACAGAGGTAGCATTTATTTGCAAATGCTGTTACAATAGAGGAAACTTATGCCGCCGACGGCGGAAAGGAGAGCATATGGAAAAAGACGCGCGTATCTCCCAGTGGATAGACGACCACCGGGAGGAGATGATAGAGGATCTGACCGCCCTGTGCCGGATCGAGAGCATGTCCTCGCCCGCCCAGGAGGGGGCGCCCTACGGCCCCGGGCCGAAGAAGGCCATGGAGAAGGCCATGGAGATCTGCGCGGGCTACGGCTTTGACGTGGCCAACCGGGGCGACCGGGTGATGACCGCGGACATGGGGCCGGAAACGCCCCTGCTGGACATCCTGGCCCACCTGGACGTGGTGGGGCCGGGGGACGGCTGGGACACGGACCCCTTCCAGCCGGTGGTGAAGCCCGACGGGCGCATCTATGGCCGGGGCGTGGCGGACGACAAGGGCGGCGCCGTGGCGGCGCTGTACGCCATGCGGTGCGTCAAGGAGCTGGGCCTGCCGGTGAAGGGCCGGTGCCGGCTCATCCTGGGCACCGACGAGGAGAACGGCTCCAGCGACGTGGCCTGGTACTACAGCGTGATCGATCCCGCGCCCCACACCTTCACCCCCGACTCGGAGTTTCCCGTGTGCAACGCCGAGAAGGGCTTTTACCGCCTCACCTTCCGTAAGACCTGGGCGCCGGAGACGGCTCTGCCCCGGGTGATGGAGCTGTCCGGTGGGTTCCGGGTGAACGTGGTGCCCGGCCAGGCCAGCGCGGTGATCGCCGGGATGGACAGGAACGCGCTCATGGCGGCTGCCGCGCCCCTGGCGGAGGCGCTGGGCGCCACGGTCCAGGCTGAGCCGGCGGAGGGCGGCGTGAAGCTGACGGTCATCGCCAGAGGCTGCCACGCGGCCATGCCCGAGGGCGGCATCAACGCCAACACCGTCCTGATCCGGGTGCTGTGCGGCCTGCCTCTGGCGGCCTGCGACAGCACCGATGCCCTGCACGCGCTGGATGCGCTGCTGCCCCACGGGGACTATTACGGCAAGGCCCTGGGCATCGCCCAGGCCGACGACGTGACCGGCAGGCTCACCTGCTCCTTCACCATGATCGAGTTCACCGCCGCCGGCGCGTCGGGACTGTGCGACTGCCGGGTGCCGGTGTGCGCCAACGAGGCCAACTGCAAGGCCGTGGCGGACGCGGCCATGACCGCGGCGGGCTTCTCGCCGGAGGGGAAGATGATCCCGCCCCACTACACCCCGGCGGAGGGGACCTTCATCCGGACGCTGAACGACAGCTACGAGGCCTACACAGGCCGGAAGGGCGGCTGCTACTCCATGGGCGGCGGCACCTACGTCCACGACGTGCCCGGGGGCGTGGCCTTCGGCGTGGTCATGCCGGGCACGGAGGTGAACATGCACGGCGCCAACGAGAGCATCCCCGTGGAGGACCTGCTCACCGCCGCGAAGATCTTCGCCCAGTCCATCAAGGACATCTGCGGCTGAACATGATAATGGGTCGCCCCCGCCATCCGGCGGGGGCGATGTTCGTTTTATGGCCCATCCAGGCCGGAGCGGTATCCGCTCAGGCTCAGCTGGGTCCAGGGCACGCCGGCATTGGTATGCCGAAGCTGCCGGGTGATGTCGTCGAAGGCGGCCTGTCCCTCCGGGCCAGCCGTTTGCAGGGGCGGCAGGGCGGGGAGCACGTCCGGCCCCAGCCGGGCCAGATAATCTTCGTCCAGCTGGGACAGGGCGCCGGACACGTAGCCGTCCACGTTGTACCGGGCGATCATGCCGCAGGGATTGGCAAGGCACAGCACGCACCACAGGACCAGCGCGACGCCGCCCGCCGCCGGCACGGCCCGAAAGGCGGGGCGGAGCAGCTTCACGGCCGCCGCCAGGATGCCGCACAGCACCGCCGCCATGGCCCACAGCGTCAGCAGCCGCAGCACGCTCATGCCGAAAGCCAGGATGTACAGCCGCATCCGCCAGAAAGCGGACAGGAGGATCACCGCCGTCAGGGCCAACAGCAGGGCGAAGGCCGCCCGCAGCAGCTTCCCGCCCCGGGCGGCGAAGCGGCGTCCGTCCGTGCCCAGCAGGGTCACGCCCAGATTGATGGCCGCCACCGCCACCAGCTGGAAAAAGCCCGACCGGGCATACTCCGCCCACCCGCCGGCCATGGAGGCGGCCTCCGCGCCGCCGAAGAGATACTTCAACTGGATGGAACAGAAAATTATGTAAACTATATCCAGCAGCACCGTCACCGGCAGGAACACCGTGGCCCGGCGTTCGCCGGCGGGCTTTTCCACATGCGGCGGCGCGTCCTCCCGGATGAAGCACAGGGCGGAGGCGATGAACAGCGCCGCCAGCACGGTCCGCAGGATGCGCCAGACCGACTGCTCCGGCACGAAGTCCACCCGCAGGGGATCGAGAAGGCTGCCGAACACCGCGTCGGCGGAGGATAAAAGCCACAGCACCACCGCCAGCACCGGCACCGCGGCCAGCACCGCCAGGGCGGACCGGCCCAAGGCGGCCCCGCCCTTTTGCCGGCGGAGCTGCCCCAGCGCCCGGAAGGGCCGGTCGACCCGGGAGAACAGGGCGATGAAGCTCAAGCCTATGGCGTCTGCTATGGCCCGGGTCCGGCCCGGCTCCAGGTGGCCGGACAGGGCGAAGGTGGCCATGGCGGCGACGAACAGGATGACGAGGCAGTTCATCACAAAAAACGGCCCCGAGGCGTACAGGGCACAGCTGACGGCCACCGCCAGGGCCGCACCGGTGCAGTATAGGCTCCCGGCGGATATACGGACCCGCCGGCCCAAGACGATCAGCACCGCCGCGAAGTGGGCGCACACCAGCGCCAGCACGCCCAGGTGGGGCAAGCCCATGCTCTGCGGGTCAAAGACGGTCCAGAACAGCCACGCCAGGCCCAGCGCCAGCACCGGCGCGGCGCCGTCCCGCCAGGTCAGTGGCAGGGGAGAGGGCGGGACAGCGGTTTCCATAATATCCAGTTTCTTTTCCTCATCCATCGCGCTCGTCCTCCCGATATTCCAGGATGTCCCCGGGCTGGCAGTCCAGCGCCCGGCAGATGGCGTCCAGGGTGGAAAACCGCACCGCCTTGGCCTTTCCCGTCTTGAGGACGGATAAATTGGCGATGGTCAGGCCGATCCGCTCCGACAGCTGGGTCAGGGACATGTGCCGCTTGGCCAGCATCACATCAAGGTTGACATAAATCATAATCCCGCCCTCATATTGTCAGGTCGTTCTCGTCCTGGAGCGCGGCGGCTTTCAGGGTGAGATGGCTCAGGGCGGAGGCGGCCACGGTGAAGGCCGCGCCCACCACCAGCACCGCCAGCATCCCCAGCAGGAACATGGGGTGCATGGGCGCCAGCGCCGCCAGCGCCGCGGTGCCGATCAGCCATGCCACCGTGTCGGTCAGGGCCAGGTGGCTGATGAGCCGCAGACGCCGGGCATTTTTCGCGGTGAAGCTTTTGTCCCGGCCGATGTCCGCGAAGATCTGATAGGCGCAGACCAGCGCGGCCACTACCACCGCCAGGGCACACCAGAAAAAGATCAGGCAGGGCCATTTCAGATAGGCCAGGTCCGGGTTCATCTTAGCCGTTTCCCAGGCCATGGCGGGCACGATCAGCCCGCCCACCAGCGCGCAGCCGCACCAGCACAGCACCACCACGACCCGCAGAAGGACGGAGAGTTCTTTTTGTTTCATGGGATAACACCTCCTCGTGTGGCCACAGTATAGCGCGGATATTACCGAATGTCAATAAAAATTTATTGAAAATCGATAAAACTATGAACGGTTGAGAGAACATGAAAAGGCCCCCTTGTGTAAAGGGGGCTGGCACGGCGAAGCCGTGACTGGGGGATTGTTATCCAGACTGGATGTCACCTTATACTGGTAACAACCCCTCCGAGTCGCCTTACGGCGACCCACCTCCCCTTACACAGGGGAGGCTTTACACCCTGCAGAGGAGATTGTAAATCGCGGGCATTTTTTCGACACCGCTCGCATACCTTCTACGGGAGGGATGGTATCATGCTGAGCCGGTTTTCGGAGTTTCGCTACAAAGAGGTCATCAATGTGCGCACGGGCAGCCGCCTGGGGTACGTGTGCGACGCCCAGTTCCAGTCCCCGGAGGGGCGCATCACGGCGCTGATCGTGCCGGGGAAGGCCCGTTACCTGGGCTTCCTGGGCCGGGAGGACGATTACGTGCTGCCATGGGAGTGCATCAGCCGGGTGGGGGAGGACATCATACTGGTGGAGTCGGACAGGGGCATCAGCCGGAGCAAAAGGCCGAAAAAACCCTGGTTTTAAGGGCAAAAACACTTGCAATCAGCTTGCTTGTCTGCTATAATAATCCAGCTTGCCTATTACGCACGGAGGTTGACGCGCGGCCCTGTCCCGCAAGGGTGGCCGTAAGGGTGAGGCTTCCGGAGGGTAAAAACGGAATAAATAAGGAGGATAAAACGTAATGGCAGTAGTAACTATGAAGCAGCTCCTGGAGGCTGGCGTCCACTTCGGTCACCAGACCCGCCGCTGGAACCCCAAGATGGCGGAGTACATCTACCTGGAGCGCAACGGCATCTATATCATCGACCTGCAGAAGACCGCCAAAAAGCTGGAGGAGGCTTACGCCTTCGTCCGCTCCCTGGCGGAGAACGGCCAGTCCATCCTGTTCGTGGGCACCAAGAAGCAGGCCCATGACGCGGTGGCCGAGGAGGCCAGCCGGGTGGGCC
>CANQXG010000019.1 GCA_947627735.1 uncultured Oscillospiraceae bacterium
GACTACGGCATCTGCGGCGACCTGTTCAAGGTCACCCCCATGCTGACCGAGGCCATCCGCGCCGCCAAGGCCGCCAAATAACACCTTACACAACAAAAAAACACCGCCTTGGGACACCCTCCGTAAGGAAGGTGTCCCAAGCAGGCGGCCTTTGTAACGTCATAATTTGATTTTGGAAACGGTGTGACCTCTGCGGTCACGCCGTTTTTACTGTTTCCGCGTGTTTCTTCTGCCAATCCTTAACGGCCTGTTCCATGCCCTCCAGAGAGTAATTCGGGATGATACCGACGCCATTGTAGTAGATATCCACCGCCTGGGTGCGTTTTCTGTTCTCATTGTACTCCGGCGCGTGTACCACGATCTTCTCTATGAATCCGTGTACCAGCTCCGGTTTCAGGACAGTGGGGCGCACCGTTTGTTTCACCCGGTCTATGAACTGCTGCAAGCCCTCGGAACTATCCATTTCGCGCTTCAAATCTTCCGACAGCGTGGAAAGGGACTCCTTCAAAGCCCTCTGCTCATTTTCATAGGCGATCGACATGGTGGCATAGCGGTCATCGGAGAGTTTGCCGCTGGCGTTATCCTCATAGATCCTCTGAATGAGCCCGTCTATCTCTGCTATGCGCTTTTGTGCTCCGTTCAGTTTGCGTCGCTTCTCTGCAAGCTCTTTCTGCCGCTCCTTGTTGTAGGCCGCCATCTGCTCCTGGGCAAAGCGTTTTTCAAAGACCTGGATCATCGCAAACACCCGCTGCAGACTTTCCAGCACCAGCTGTTCAACGACCTTTTCCCGTATGAAGTGGGCCGAGCATACGTCGGTATCCTTCCGAAAAGAGGAGCAGAAAAAGTAGGCGTGTTCCCGCTTGTAGTTGTTGGTAGCGCTGTAATACAGCTTTGCTCCGCAGTCCGCACAGTAGAGCATGCCGGAAAACATGCTGACAATGCCGCTCTTCGTTGGCCTGCGGCGATGCGCCCGCAGCTCCTGGACTGTCGCAAAGTCCTCACGGCAGACAATGGCCGGATGGGTATCCGGAAACACCTTCCATTCCGCTTGGGGCCGCTCTATCCTTCTCTTGTTCTTGAAAGATTTGGTGGTACTTCGGAAATTGACCGTGTCCCCGCAATACTCACGCTTGGAAAGAATGCCCGCCACCGTGGAGGAACACCAGTTGAACGGTTTTGTCGTAGGCTGGCTGCACTTTCTCCCTATACTGTTCCAGTACTCCGTTGGGGTCATGACCTGGTCGGCCTTCAGCCGCTTGGCGATCTGCGTGGGCCCAAGGCCGGAGATGCACATCCGAAATATCCGTCTGACGACCGCCGCGGCTGGCCCGTCCACCTCCCACATGTTCGGACTTTCCGCAGTCTTCCTGTACCCATAGGGTGGATTAGTGGTCAGCGGCGCGCCGGACATGCCCTTGTTTTTAAATACGTTCCGGACTTTCTGGCTGGTATTCTTCGCGTGCCATTCGTTGAACAGATCCTGCATGGGGACAAGATCGCTGATGCCCTTGGCGGTGTCAATGTTGTCCATGATGGCGATGTAGCGTATCCCCAGGCGGTCAAACTCCTCCTCCAAAAGCTGGCCCACAATAAGGCGGTTTCGGCCAAGACGGGAGTGGTCTTTGACAATGAGCGTTCCGATTTTCCCCTGCTCGCCCAGCTCCATGATCTCCGTAAACGCCGGTCTTGCGAAGGTGACGCCAGACCAGCCGTCGTCTATGAACACACGAGTGTTGCGAAAACCGTTCTCTTTGGCATACTTCTCCAGAATAGATTGCTGGTTTTTGATACTTCCTGACAGCCCCTCTTGCTCATCATCGCGGGACAGACGGCAGTATAGGGCCGTGATCTTCTCTGGCTGTCTCTTCATTGAACTCCTTTCCCAGCCGAGGATGATATGAATTGCAGGATGGTCATATCATATCACACCCGCGAGAGAGCTTCAACGCTTTAAATCGTTATTCTTTCTGCTGGCTGGCAATAAATCTCTCCGCTTTTTCCTGCATAGTCACATCCGACCGATCATTGAAGACGGCGTTGACGGCATAGGTCGTGCCGTCGATCTCTTCCGTGAAGTCCAGAGGCACGGGATACATCGTCCGGCGCAGATAAGCGGCGCGCTCTTCATCCGGCATGGCCGCAAGCCAGGCAAGTCGGGAGTCGATCCTTTGGCGGATATTCTCCGGTGTATAGCCGAGCGTCTGATCTAACGCTTCCATGAGGTGCTCGTCAAACTCATAATGTGCTTTCTGGCTCATCGTTCACGCCCTGTCCTTTGCTTTTGCTTGGCGGCTTCTCTCGCGCGGTTCTCGTTGGCGTAGAAAAGGTCGATGTCTTTCTGCATTTTCACAGAACGGGTCTCAATGCCCTCGTTCCATTTCAGGCGCTTTCTTATATCCGTGATCTGCGCGGTGATGTCGGCCTTCTCTTTTCGCAGGGGTTCCTTCTTTTCTGCTGGCGCCCGCCTGATTTTATTCTGTAGTTTCGTTCTGGCTGCGATCAGTTCAGAAAGCTGACCCTGCAGGTTTTCCCGATCAGCATATAGTTCTTCCAGCGTTTGGATGCTATACTTCGCCATATATCTGGCCTCGTCCGAGATCTGCTCCATCTTTCGGATATCCGCTTTTAAATAGGGACTTACTGTCTGCGGCACTTTCTTGTCCGGGAGGATACCCAGAAGATAACAATAGTGCAGATATAGGCGGTAGAAATTGCTGTTCTTTTCCTTTGGCTTATAGGGAGTTCGATATTCTTCCGGGATATCCTGCGGGACAAATACTATGGGACGCCGGTTTCCATAGTAAGCACCCCGGCCCATGGTACGCCGTATTTCCTGCGGCGTCCAATGCTCGTCCAGCGTATCCAGCCGGGTAAAGTGTTCATATTGGGGCAGACGTATCTTCCAATGCTCACCGGTAAAATCCGTGATATATCCCCGGCGATTTAAATACCGTTCCATATATTCCGGCGTTCGGCTGCCATTGATGGCGTCGCGTACATCCTCGCGGTAAATATTATACCGTGTCGGCTTGCCATTTTTCTCATCAATCCAGACCGGACGCGAGGGAGCTTTATGGGGCTTCTCTATGATAGATAAGCCATATTCCCGGCAAATACGGTCAGACACGTCCATGAACCGCTGGCGCTCGGATTTGGAATAGTTATATTTCTTTCCGTCCCGAAAGGATACGGAGTTAAAGCAAAAATGATTGTGTAAATGGTCTTTGTCCAGATGCGTGGTAACGATGATCTGAAACCTGTCGCCCCACATTTCCTTGGCTGTCTCTATGCCGATCTTATGACATATCTCCGGCGTGACCTCGTTTGGCTTGAAACTCTGATACCCATGCCAGGCTATATATTTATCCTCTTTTCCATACTGTTTCTTAGTGAGTATCATCTGCTGCAAAGCCGTTTCCCGCAGACAGTTTATGGCGGTCACATACTCTCCGTCCCGCGTGGCCTCCGGGCGTTGTACATAGGAAAACACGTCAAAGAAATCACGCATTTCTTTTGTCGCGGGAGTTGTCTTTTCCGGGTTCTCCACATATTCCACAAGCTCTTTGAGGCTCCCTTTGATATGCCATAAACTTGTGACCGCCATTATATATTCTCCTGCAGCACAAGAACCAACCGCTCTATCTTTTCGCATAATGCTAAGACATCTGGATCGTTCTTGCCGTTTTCCCGGAGCTTATTGTGGATGTCATACAAAACCTCCATGAAAGCCCAGAACTCTTCCGGCTGCTTTGGGCGCGGCGTTTTTCCCAGGATCAGTTGGCGGATGAATTCGTTGCGGGACAGACCGCAACACTTGGCATACCGATCCAGGTCAGCCTTTTCTTTTTCGGTCAGTGAAAGGGACAGACGTATGTACTCCGTGTCAGTCATGACGGCCTCCAGGCGGGGGTATTCAGGGGACTTGCCCCCTGGGGTTATGGATCGTGGCGTGCCACGATCCGATGCTCGCTAAACCCGTGGACGCACGTTCCTAAACCCGTGGACGCACGTTCTCAGTGTCATTGTGGATAGAAAGCAAATCGCCGCCCTATACCAACGCGAAAGAAGCGGTTTGTCCGCTTCAGGATTCGCAGTGATATAAAACGGCGTTGGTCTCTGTGTCTGCCATCTTCGATTGTGCGCCCTGTGGGTATGTCCACCTTAGCACACAGGCCGTGTCGAAGTCTGTCGGAACAGAGAAACCGGGGAAAAGTTTTTCTATACTGGTGAAAAGAGAAATTATCACATCGATAATTGTTTAGGGGTTTGCAATGCTTTTTCAACTAAACTCTTATCGCCAATCTCATCATAATGCTCTTTAAGTTGCTCTCTTAGCCGAAAGAGTTTTACGTTTGCAGTTTCTACTAGATGCCCATAAGTAACGACATGAATGATCCCGCTGTCGGTTCTTTTGTTACAATCAACATCCCCGATAGTAGCTCCCACAACAAAAGCGGTTATTTCAGATGAAGAGTGGAGAACGGCAGATTTTTTAATCTGTCTAACATAGTATTCTGCTTGAGCTACTTCTTGGGCCTCGATAGTAAATCCTCCACGCTTTAGTTCAATGATTAATACTTGGTCCGGCTTCATCAATCCGTCTGCTAGGGTGTCCGCCCTATCCGTACAAACCGCTTTCAAAGTTGATGTTTTCAAGCATACAATATCCGGACGTTTTCTTGGATTTGCGATCTCGCTTAAATCATAATCCTCCTCTTTGAATAATTTTCTGACTACCGTGGTCAATGCTGAATTGGAAACGAACATCGGAGAGTCAAACTCCGCACCAAAAAGCCATCTCGCGTTTAACACTAATGGATGTAATGTGTGTAGTTCATCCGTTTCTTTATCGTCAAAAACTCTGCTTATAGCTTCTACTACAGTTATACGCTTATCTATCTCCGAAATGACGGATAGAATGTCATCTATATCCCAATCCTTAAGCAAATCAGATAGCCTATCTATATCGTCGATAGACATCTGTGATAATTGAGACAATAACTGTTCACCCTTTTTTGCTTCTTCAATTGTTATCATTGCTTCGACTGCTGTTTTCAGAAAATCTGAGCTGATAACTGGATTTCTTGTGGTGATATTTTCAATAAATTTTGAAACTTCACGTTGACCTGCAGTTGATAATGCTTCTAGATCGTTACGGGTATCCCGAATGACATCCATTTTAATTTCGGAAACTTGTGCGGCCATTACGGATGAAACAAACTCATCAACATATTTTTTAAACTGTGTGTATACTTCTCTTATCACGGGAGTATCAATAAAGCCCGTCCAATCTGGCAAAACTTCCTCAATTAGGTCATCTGTTTGAACAATAAGTGTATATCTTTTGGCAACTTTGAATCGCCCATCAAGGAATTGAAAGCCACCATAAGTCCAAGAAGGCCTCCCTACGAGTCGCCCGCTTATCCAAAAAGCTATGCCATGCTGCTGTGATTTCAATGCAGTCTTTGTGGAATCAATAATTGTTAGATGCAGTTTTATGCCATTTTTAAGAACTATATCTTTTTCTTGATATATGCCTCTATGATTAATCAGCTCAATCTTATTCCCGTTTATAGTCACACTAAATCGCGGGTCATATAGAAAGCGGGCAGAAATTATATCTGTCATGTTATCAACATCTGGCAACCGACGCTGGACATACGCGCTTATTTTTGTCCCATGTCCTACTTTTGATGACTGAATATGTTTTGATATTCTAAATGGTGTCTTTCCGGTTGAGATAGTAATATCATATAGATTATAAATGCCATCTTTCCAAGTCTCAACGGTGTAGTAGTCCGCAAAGCATAACATTCCATGGCGCCCAACGCCATTCCTTCCGTAGGCTATTCGTTTATATGCGGGTACATCTTCAGGAAAGGCAACCTCGTTCCCTTGTCGTTTTTGTCTATCATAGCTTAGTGTCATCCAACGCTGTCGAAACTCCAAGTCACTCATACCTATTCCATCGTCTTCTACCGAGATAATATCTCCCGTAGAAGAAGGTATGGTTATGTTGACATTGAATGCGCCTGCATCCCAAGAATTGGCAACAAATTCAGTCAAAGCAATATCTGGCATAGACGTAATCGTTCTATTGTTCCTAAAAATATAACCGTCTTCAAACTGAACGCTTTCATCCAAAAGAGGTTCTTGTTCTAGGTTTTCAGACTCAATAATTCCTGTTGCCATAACAAATTCCCCCAAATCCATTTATCTTAACAAGTCCAATTTTTTAATCAGAATGTTGCGGTTTTGTCTCTTTAACTCACATTCCCATATCCGTAGGACAGTCCAACCCCTTGATTCAAACAATGCCGTTATTTCTTTGTCATGGTTGATGTTCCGCTCTCGCTTTTTCTGCCAGTAGTCTTTATGCTCTGCTGGTCGTGTATTTCTACAGTCATGGCCATGCCAAAAACACCCATCAACGAAAACTGCGACTTTCTTTTTGGGAAAAACAAAATCTGGATGACCTTTTACTTGGTAATTCCTTCGCCAACCTGTAATACCATTCTGTTTAAATATTTCGATAAGCCGTAATTCGGTAGACTTGTTCTTACTGGATTTGACGCTCCGCATAATGTCAGATCGTTTTTCTGAGCCAAAGACGTCTGCCACGAGTATCACCTTGCTTCAAATTCGATACGGAGGCTAGGATCTGTTTCTACTGTAAGGACAATATTGTTATACCGATTGATGATCTCTGTAAGGGTAGCATTGCGCCGTGTTGTATCAAAAAGGCTATGTCCATATACGTTAGCCGATAAAAACTGTTGAACATCCCAGACCTCAACGCGTCCAGCAAGTCCTGCATCTTCTGCTAGGTTTAGAGCCGTATGCACACGATCAAAAATCGTTATAATGACAGGATGACATCCGCTACGCAGATTTGTCTTACACTTTTCTATTAAAAGAGCGCCGGGCAACGTTGTACAATGGATGATTGTGTTATTGATAACAAAGTCTCCATTGCGATCGGTGGGCCCATCTGCTACCGAAGCGCCGTGAATTTCAAAGGAACCCTCTGGCAACACTATGCTAAGTTTAGCGGCAACAAGATGTTGTAAAATGGTTCCAAGATACTGTGTTCCTGGGTTCTGCCGCTGGCGATTTCTAGCTTGCTCAAACAATTCATCCAGATTAGCGCCAATAGTTTTGGAGGTGTCAGCAGTCAAAACAAACGGCTGATTACGAAAATACTCTCGTACTTGTTCTGCCCAAAATTCCTCGACCTGCACAAGATCGATGGACTCTTCCTCATGCCAAGAATTTAAAAAATCTAGGTACTTGATCATTAGCCCCATGCTGCCACGGCTTGTGCGGCCACCTTCTGCGGACAACTGTTGCGTAATGCCGTGATCTTTCAAAATCTTTTTTAGATTTCCTCCGCCTAGACCAGCAACTTGGCCCTCTTTTTCTGTTTTGAAGTCATCAGCGCGGAGAGGAAACTCTTTACCTTTTACCAAACGAGTAACCTGTATTACAACAGAAAGAGACCCTTTCGAAAAAATATTATTAGTGGTCTTAAATACGTTCAACCGTTCAATTGCGCTCATTTATATATTACCTCCGCAATTTTCGTTAAAAATCTCTCCCCAATAAACCGCGCTACTGGCATTACAACAGCATCGCCCATGGCCTTATATCCATCGTTATAACTGCCTGGAAGAACGAAACTATCAGGGGCGCCCATTAAACGCGCCGCTTCCCGCACCGTCAGCAGTCGGGCATGAGTTTCTCCATGTTGTTTTATTACGACATACTGCTTGCTGCTTCCGCCTTCTGGCGTCCGTAAACATCCAGCAATCCCGTCGAATCGTAATTCAAGCTGCTGCTCTCCGTGCCGGGTCCTGCGATAACCAGTTGCACAGACAGAGTCAAACTCATCTAATTTTGCTTTATGCCTTTCAGAAATAAGACTTAATACCTTGTCCTTATCAAAAGGAGCGTCTTTCTCAATGATATCTTTTAATGACTCGCGGCGACGGGGCGGCTTATCCGTGTTCCACCAAATCCAGTCTGGCAAAGAATGACCTAATTCAATAGTTGACTTATTATGAAGCCAGCATGGACCATCTGCAATAAGGGATGGAGGAATATCGCAGTTTTTCTGCACTGCGATGATGAAAACGCGCGGCCGTGATTGTGGCACAAAATGCGAGGCGTTTAATACTATTGCTCCACTCTTATATCCTCGCTCTACTAATGCCATATGTAGTGCGCGATAATCCTGTCCTCCGTTAGATGTTAACAGTCCAGATACGTTCTCTAACAGCAACAGTTTAGGTTTCCGATCAATTTCATCCAAGACACGGAGCCATTCCCAGACAAGACCGCTCCTAGCTGCATGGATACCTCCTTGCGAACCGGCCAATGACAAATCTTGGCAAGGAAAACTGGCCCACGACAAATGAGCATATGGTAGTTCTTTACCGTGAACATCCTTAATGTCGCCAAGTTTAAAGCAGTCTCTGCCGAGATTGGCCTCATAAACAGAAGCTTTTTGTGTACTAATGTCGTTTGCCCAAACTGGCGCAAACATTCCTTTTAGCCCATATGCAACAAGACCGCTACCGGCGAAGAATTCATGCATCGTCCAGGGGGCCGAAAGTGAATTGAACTCTTCATCGAACAGTGAAGTTTGAATCATGCTTTCATCGTTTACGTTTTTGACTTTACCCGTTGGCTTTTTTGCATCAGCGGGTATGACCCAGATACGACTCATGCGAGTCGCACCTTCAATTTTATTTGATTTACAGAGGATTTGCACCTGCCGAGGAGTAACGCCCCACTTCTCAGCAGCTTCTTGAGAAGTAATGTATCCGTTCACTCGTAATACCTCAACGAATCAGAAGTGTCTACTATACTAGTTATTATATTCGTTTGAACGAAATAGGTCAAGACATTTCAAACCACAAGAAACTAGACTTTAAGCGGCAGAGACCGTTCCCTGCCGCTTAAGCCTTCTGTTATATGTAAATCAATTCGTTATACACGATCTCCCGTGCGCGGGAGGCAATGTTGTTCATCAGTCCTACCCAGCGCATTTGGTCTGCGGCTTTCAATTCTTCGGTGACTCCCTCCGCCTCCTTCATCTGTTCTACCAACCGAAAGAAAAGCGCTTCTGCCTGTTCGTTCACATCTGCCAGGTGCCCGTTCAACTGGCAGTTCACAAGCAAGTGCGTGTATGTCCCCCGTCTGTGGTGCTGGAGGAATTCCAGCCGTGCATGTCCCCATTTGCCGATGGGCCTTGTTTTCTGGGGCGGGAGGACTAGGTCTGGAATAAGATAGCCATTTTCTTCGTGATACGTTCCGCCTTGCTCTGCATACGTCTTCATGTGCTTACGCTCCTTTTCTGGAACCGGTCATCAGATGGTCCGCACCCACGAATGTGTCGTAGGCAAACTTTGCGCCCAGGCGGAAGCCGTTTATGAAGTTGTCCGCAGTACAGGCACCCATCACCACGCCCCAGGCATCAACGGATTCCAAAAACATCGTCTTATCCTGGCCCTGCAGATGTTCCGTGAGCCGTTCCTCATTGGTCGCCAGAAGTTTCATCACTTTTTGAATCTGGCGTTCATTTCTGCCCATTGTCTGTGGGTCGATGTTCCCGTAATAGAATTCCTCAATGAAGTTTGCCATCGTGTAATCCTCCATAATGATTTGAATTACCCTGCAATCCAATCATTCTGGCTGATTACAAAAGCCGAGGGAGACAACTTCTTTACGAAGTGTCTCCCTTTCGGCGGTGTTTTTTTTGTTGTCCGGGCCGGGCGTCAGCCGCCCTTTCCCCGCAGGCGCCATACCGCGTCCAGCACATGGGCCGCGCACAGCTCCGCCGTTTCCCGGCGCAGGGAGCCGGCGCGCAGGGCCTTGCGCGCGTTTTTATAGTCCCCCGGGCCGCCGGGCATGAACAGGTCGTTCCCCGCTGTCAGGGTGGGGCCGGCGGAGGCGGTGGGATACTTGCCGGTGCTGCCCATGGCCGCCACCACCCAGTCGGTCATAATGAGGCCGCCCCAGCCCCACTCCTGGCGCAGGAGCGTGACCAGCAGGTCGGGCCGCTGGGAGGTGTGCTCACCATTCAAGAGGTTGTAGCTGGTCATCAGCGCCGCCGGGTCCGCCTGCCGCAGGCATATCTCGAAGCCCCGCAGATAGATCTCCCGCAGCGCCCGCTCGCTGACCGCGCTGTTGGAGCGGAAGCGGTTGGTCTCCTGGTTGTTGCAGCAGAAGTGCTTCACCGTCACGCCCCGGCCCGGGTGGCTCTGCACCCCCCGGGTGATGGCCGCGGCGGTCAGGCCAGTGAGCAGCGGGTCCTCGGAGAAGTACTCAAAGTTCCGCCCGCACCGGGGATCGCGGTGGATGTTCATGGCCGGCGCCAGCCACAGGTGGACGCCGAAGCGCTCCATCTCCCCGCCCACGATGTCGCCCACGGCCCGGCACAGGTCTATGTCCCAGCTCTGGGCCAGGGCCGTGCCGATGGGGATAGCGGTGCAGTACTGGTCCAGCACCTCCCCCTTGGGAGGCCGTCCGTCCACGATCCGGCGCAGCACCGGCCCCATCAGCTCCGCCATCCCGGCGGGCATGGTGGGACCCAGGGCCACGGCTCTGTCCCCCTGGCGCACAAAGTGCTGGGCCAGGCGCAGGCCCGCCGGGCCATCCGCCATCACCAGCGGCGGGATGTCCGCCACCCGGGAGCAGGTCTCCCCCGCCGCCCCGGCCACGGACTGGGCCGCCGAGACGATCACGTTGGCCAGGCCCGCGCCGTCGCTGAATTGGCCGATGCACATGTGCAGCAGCTCCTCGTCGGACAGCGCCTTCGCCCGCTCCAGGGCCTCCCGGCTGGGCTGGGCCGGCGCAGGCGCGGGGATGTCCTCCAGCGCGGCGGCGTCCATCGCCAGCACGGGCACATCCGCCGGACAGACCTCCTCCTGCCTTGCCTCCGGACGCCAGTCGTCATGATCCGGCGTGCCGCCCACGTGGGCGGTCCTGCGGACGGTGACGGTCCTGTCCAGGGTGAGCACCGCCGCTGGCGCGGTGGCCCGGCTGCCGGTCCCCACCCGGAGGATGTACCGCCCGGGTTCCAGGATATAGGCGCCCGCAGCCGCGTCATAGCCGGCCAGGTCCGCCAGGTCGAACCTGACGGTCACCTCCCGGCTCTGGCCCGGGGCCAGCTCGCCTGTCTTGGCGTAGCCCGCCAGGGCCTGATAGGGCCGGTCCAGACGGCCCCAGGGAGCGGAAACGTACACCTGCACCGTCTCCCGACCGGGCCGGGCGCCGGTGTTGGTCACCGGCACGGTCACCGCCGCCTCCCGCCCGGTCAGCGCCGTTTCCGCCCGGCCCAGGGCGAAGGTGGTATAGCCCAGGCCGTGGCCGAAGCTGAACGCCGGGGTCAGGCCGGCGCTGTCGAAGTACCGGTAGCCCACGTACACCCCCTCCCGGTAGAGGGTGTCGTCCCGCTGGCCGAAGGTGCCCACCGCCGGCATATCGTCCCAGGCGCACCAGGTGCTTGCCAGCTTCCCGGAGGGGTATGCCCTGCCCAGCAGCAGGTCCGCCAGCACCCAGCCCGTCACCACGCCCAGCTGGCCCAGCAGCAGCACGTTCTCCACCGCCGCCACCGGCGTCAGGTCCACCGGCCCGCCCACGTTCAGCACCAGCATGAACCGCTCGTACCGCTCGTGGGCGGCCAGGATGTCCCGGACCTCCGTGTCCGTCAGGCGGTAATCCCCCTGCTCCCCGCCCCGGTCGCTGCCCTCGCCGGAGGACCGGGCCAGCACGTACACCGCCGTGTCCCCCGCCCCATCCAGGGGCAGGTCGTACTCCGGCTCCGCCATCACCGCGCCCATGCCCAGCATCATGGCCGGCACATGCCGCCGGCGGGCCTCCGCCCGCAGCCCGGCCAAAAACCGCTTCCGGGCCTGGGCATACACCCTGTCGTAGCCGTCCAGCCACGCGCCGGTGGTGACGGTGAAGCCCGCCTCCGTCAGCCCCCGCTCGGCGGTGACGTAGAACCGGGAGTTCACGTCCCCCGAGCCGGTGCCGCCCTTCACGGTGCGGCGGCCGCCGCTGCCGTACAGGGCGATCCGCCCCGGCCCGTCCAGGGGAAAGTCCCCCTTTGACCGCAGCAGCACCGTGCACCCCGGCGCCAGACGCCGCAGCGCCTCCAGCGTATCCCGCTCCTGATCCGGCAGCTTTTCCATGTTTCGCTCCTTCTCCGCCCCAGACGGCGGTCATTTTTTCGGGAACAGCAACATTTTACCATGCCCCGCCCCATGGCGCAACACGGCATGCCGCGTGTTGTGGGGACAAATATTCCAAAACACGCTCAAAACTTGCATTAAGTGGTGTAAATTCTCCGATATAACGCAAAAATCATATCAAAAGTGGGGACTATATCCCACAACACACAAAACAGGGAGGCGCCCCTTTCGGAGTGCCTCCCGCGTCATGTTACCGGATCTTTTTCACCTTGTAGCCCGCGCCCTCCACGGCGGCGCGCAGCGCGCTGTCGGACGCGTCGCCGGTGACCAGGGCGGTGCCCGCCTTCCAGTCCACCTTGGCGGTGACGCCGGGCAGCTTTTGCAGCGCCTCGGTGACGTGGCGCTGGCAGTTGTCGCACATCATGCCCTTGATATACACGGTCCGGCCCGCCGGGGCGGCGTCCGGGGCGGCTTCGGCCCGCTTCCCGCCGGGGCGGAAGAAGTTCAGCCGCAGGGCGTTGGTGACCACGCAAAAGCTGGAAAGGCTCATGGCCGCCGCGCCGATCATGGGGCTGAGGGTGATCCCCAGGGGGATGAACACCCCCGCCGCCAGGGGGATGCCCAGCACGTTGTAGATGAACGCCCAGAACAGGTTCTCGTGGATGTTGCGGATGACCTGCCGGGAAAGGCGCACCGCCCCCACCACGTCCGCCAGGCTGGAGCGCATGAGCACCACGTCCGCCGCGTCCAATGCCACGTCGGACCCGGCGCCGATAGCCACGCCCACGTCCGCCTGGGTCAGGGCCGGGGCGTCGTTGATGCCGTCGCCCACCATGGCCACGCTCCCGGCGGTCGACAGGCGTTTGACCTCGTCCTGCTTGCCCTCGGGCAGTACGTCTGCGATGACAGTGCTGGCCCCCACCTGGGCGGCGATGGCGTCGGCGGTGCGCCGGTTGTCGCCGGTGAGCAGCACCACGTCCAGGCCCAGGCCCTTCATGTCCGCGATGGCGGCGGCGCTGTCCGGCTTGACCACGTCCGCCACGGCCACGCAGCCCAGCAATTTCCCGTCCGCGGCGAAGTACAGCGGCGTCTTGCCCTGGCCCGCCAGTGCCTGGCCGGCGGCGAACAGCGCCTCATCCTCCAGTCCCTGGGAGCGCATGAGCTGGGCGTTGCCGCCCAGAGCGGACGTGCCCTCCACCGTGGCCTGCACCCCGTGGCCCGGCAGGGCGGAGAACCCCTCCGCCGCCGGCACGGCCACGCCGCTTTCGGCGGCGTGTTCCATCACGGCCCGGGCCAGGGGATGCTCGCTCTTGGCCTCCAGGGCCGCCGCCAGGCGCAGCAGCGCTCCGCCGTCCGTCCCGGCGGCGGGCACCACGTCCGTGACCCGGGGCTTGCCCTGGGTGACGGTGCCGGTCTTGTCCAGCACCACGGTCTTGACGCGCCCGGTGGCCTCCAGGGCCGCGGCGGTCTTGAAGAGGATGCCGTTTTTCGCGCCCACGCCGGAACCCACCATAATGGCCACAGGCGTGGCCAGGCCCAGGGCGCAGGGGCAGCTGATCACCAGCACGCTCACCGCCCTGGTCAGGGCAAAGCCGATAGGCCGGCCAATGGCCAGCCACACGATCAGCGTCACCACGGCGATGCCGATCACGGCGGGGACGAACACCCCGGAGACCTTGTCTGCGATCTTGGCGATGGGGGCCTTGGTGGCCGCGGCGTCCTCCACCATGCGGATGATCTGCTGGATGGTGGTGTCCTGGCCCACCCGGGTGGCCCGGCAGGTCAGCGCCCCGCTCTGGTTCAGCGTCCCGGCGGACACCGTACTGCCCCCGGCCTTGTCCACCGGCAGGCTCTCGCCGGTGAGGGCCGACTCGTCCACGGCGCTGACGCCCTCGGTGACCACCCCGTCCACGGGGATGCTCTCCCCCGGCCGGACCAGGAAGATGTCGCCCAGGGCCACCTGCTCCACGGCCACGGTGAACTCCTGCCCGTCCCGCAGCACCCGGGCCGTCTTGGGGGCCAGGTCCATGAGGGAGCGGATGGCGTCGGTGGTCCTGCCCTTGCTGCGGGCCTCCAGGGTCTTGCCCACGGTGATGAGGGTCAGGATGGTGGCGGCGCTCTCGAAGTAAAACTCGTCCATATACCCCATGGCTGCGTCCGCCCCGCCGCTCATCATGGCGGAGCTGGCAGCGAACAGCGCCCACAGGCTGTACAAAAAGCTGGCCGTGGCCCCCAGGGCCACCAGGGAGTCCATATTGGGCGCCCGGCGCCACAGGGCCTGGTAGCCGGATATGAAGAACTTCTGGTTGATGACCATGACCAGGGCCGTCAGCACCAGCTCATACACGCCGATGGACACAATGTTGCCCCGCAGGAAGGCCGGCAGCGGCCAGTCCCACAGCATGTGGCCCATGGACACGTACATCAGCGGCAGCAGGATGAGCACGCTGGTCACCAGCCGCCGGATCATCTTGGGCGTTTCCTTATCCTCCAGGGCGGCGGCGGAAGGGGCGGCCGTCTTTCCCTGGGCGGCCGCGGCCCAGGGGGACGCGCCGTAGCCGGCCTTGCTCACCGCCTGGCAGATAGCGTCCGCCGTGGCGGGGGCGGCGTAATCCACGTTCATGCTGTTGGTGAGCAGGCTCACCTCCACCTTGCTCACGCCCTCCACCGCGGCCACGGCCTTCTCCACATGGGCGGAGCAGGCCGCGCAGCTCATGCCCGTAACGGAAAATTTTTCCATACTTCCGCGCCTCACTTCATCAGCTTCTGGAGGGTGCCCACCAGCTCGTCGATGACCTCGTCCCGGCCCTCCCGGACCCCCTGGGCCACGCAGCCCCGGATGTGGCTGGCCACCAGGTCCCGGTTGAAGGCGTTCACCGCCGCCGTCACCGCCGCCGCCTGGGTCAGGATATCCGGGCAGTAGGCGTTGCGCTCCACCATGCCCCGGATGCCCCGGATCTGGCCCTCGATGCGGTTGAGCCGGTGGATGAGCTTCTTGCGCTCCTCCTCCGTCCGGTCCGTGGTCCGGCAGCAGGAGCAGGTATCGTTCTGTTCCATAGATCGCACCTCCCTGTGAAAAAGGGCGCTTCGCTTTGGAAGCGCCCGGTTTTTCTCTTACTTCTTCCCGAAGCCGAACAGGCCCTTTTTCGCCGGCTCGGCCTGCTCCCGGACGTCGGAGGCGTCATAGCCCGTGTCGGCGATGGCCTTCAGCAGCGCCTCGTCGCTGACCTCGGGGCCGCAGGTCACCGTCGCCTGCTTCTTGTTCCGGTCGGCCTTGGCGTTCTCCACGCCCGGCACCTTCCGCAGCGCCTCGGCCACATGGGCCTCGCACATGCCGCACATCATTCCCTCTACCGTGATGACCTTTGTCATGGCCGTATCTCCTTTTTGTTGTTGCATTTTTTATACCCCCGTGGGGTATGTTCACTATATACCCCCCAAGGGTATTTGTCAAGCCCCGCGAAAAAAATTTCTTGACAGCCGCACTATGTCGTGCTACGATATAGTCACGATATGTCGCACCTCGACATATCGACAAACGACACAAGGACGGTGAGAGCATGGGCAAGAGCGCGGAGCCTCTGACCGAGAGCTATTTTTACATCCTGCTGTGCCTCTATGACGGCCCCAGCCACGGCTACGGCATCATGCGCCGGACGCTGGAGCTGTCCGACGGGCACGTGCACATCGGCTCGGGTACCATGTACGGGGCCACGGGCAACATGATGAAAAAGGGCTGGATCGAGGAGCTGCCCACCCCCGACGCGGACCGCCGGCGGCTGTACCGGCTGACGGAGGCGGGCCGACAGGTACTTTTGGACGAGGCGGACCGGCTGCGGCACCTGGCCGCGGCGGCGGACAGTATCATAGGAGGAGAAAAATGAGCAAGTTGAAACGGCGCTATACCATGTACCCCGCCTGGGAGTACAAGCAGGAGGTCGCGGACCTAAATGCCCTCTCGGACAAGGGCTGGCAGCTGCAAAAGGGCGGGTGCTTTCGCAGCGTGTTCTACTGGGACGACACAGCGCGCTACCGCTACGCCCTGGACTACAACAGCAGCATCGACGACCCGTCCCGGTACCGGGACACCTTCGCCGAGCAGGGATGGGAGTTCGTCAACGACACCTTCAATGGCTGGCACTTCTTCCGCAAGCGGTACGATCCCAGTCTGCCCGCCGAGGAGTACGAGATATACACCGACGAGCAGTCAGTGCAGGATATGGCCGGCCGCTGGAGCCGGCTGGGGTACACACTGGGCGGCATAGAGCTGGCGGTAACGGCGGCCAATGGCTTTATGGCCCTGCGCCGCCCCAGCGTCACCGGCATCCTCGTCACCCTGGCCTGCCTGGTGCTGGGCGTCATGATTCTGGTGGGCGCCTGGCGCATCCGCCACCCCCATATGGCCGGCAAGCCCCGGAAGAGCCTGGGCTGGTGCTTCACCACGGTGTTCTCCATCCTGGCTCTGGGACTGCTGTTCGGCGTGCTGCGCTACTACCAGTCCTCCTCCTCGGAGTACGCCTACGACCCGTCGGCGCCCCCCTGGACCTGGGAGATGAGCGCGCCGCTGCCGGACTTCTACACCATGCATGTGGAGGCGGACACCGACGCGGTGGTCCAGATCACCGTGACCGACAAAAAGGGCGAGGTGCTGGCCACCATGGGCGGCGGCGGGGACCTGCGGGCCAAGAAGACCATGTTCCTCTGGCCGGGCAAATACGATGTCACCGTCCAGTACGACGAGGGCACTGAGCCGGGCGCCACCGGCTATTTCCGGTTCGAGGTGGACTGACGGCACAAAAAAAGCCGCGGGGCGTCTGCTCCGCGGCTTTTCTGTGTCTTATTTCCCCTCCAGGGCCTGGTCCAGGATGGCCCGGACCTTCTCCCCCAGGACCTTGGTGGTGGAGGTCTTCGCCTCCTCCGCCCCGATGCAGGCGCACAGGTCGATGGTCACGTCCGTCCGGCGCCAAGGCAGGTTGTCCCAGATGTGCTCCGTGCCGCTGATGGCGGCCACCACGATGGGCGCGCCGCCCCGCTGGGCGATCTTGAACACCGCGTCGTGGAACGGCAGCATCTGCCCCGTCTTGGAGCGGGTGCCCTCGGGATAGACCCCCACGTTCACCACGTGGTTTTTCAGCAGCTCCGCCGCCGCCCGGATGGTGACCACCGCCTTGCGGGCGTCCTCCCGGTCGATGACCAGGAAGTTGGCCAAGTGGATCACGGGCACCAGGGGGATCTTCATGTTCTCCGGCTTGGTGATGAAGGCCACGTCCACCCCTGCCCGGCGCATGGCCCACACCGTGGCGATGGGGTCATAGCCGCTGCGGTGGTTGCCCACCAGCAAAAACGGCTCCTCCGGCAGGTTGTCCAGCCCCCGCAGGCTGATGTGCAGCCGCCCCACCCGGCACAGCAGGCCGATGATGGTCACCACGATCCACCGGTACACCGGGTGGTCCTCCGGCACGGGCTTGTTCAGATCGACGGTCAGCCCCAGGACCCATATGGCCAGGATATACACCACCGTCAGCCCCACCGTCCAGGCGGCGAACAGCCCCACGAAGGCCGCCGCCAGAGCCAGACCGTGCAGACCCGTGGCCCAGGTGCTGGGAATGGCCGCCGCCGCCCCCAGCACGCACATCCAGCCCATATCCTCTCCCCGCTTCACGCGCTGCGCCTCCCCGCATTTCATCTTCCGTCATTTTATAATAAAATCCCCGCCCTGTCAAACCCGCCAGCGCCGGTCTTGCAAATGGGCCGGCCGGAGGATATAATGGGAAAAAACGACCCTTCGGAGGGCATTTTTTATGCGTATGCGGAACAAGAAAAACCTCATTCCCCGCATGGAGCGGTGCGCGGCGGTCCAGGTATTCGAGCCGGCGACGCTGCGGGGCCGGTGGCTGTCCCTGGTCCCGGGCTGCACCGAGGTGCGGGCGGAGATGGGCTGCGGCAAGGGCGCCTTCACCGCCGGCGTGGCCCACGCCCAGCCCCAGGCGCTGATCGTGGCCCTGGAAAAGGTGCCCAACGCCATGGTCACCGCCATGGAGCGGGCGGTGGCGGAGCAGATCGAAAACGTGCGCTTCATCGACACGGACGTGAAGAACCTCCCGGAGATCTTCGCCCCCGGGGAGGTGTCGGTGATCTACATCAACTTCCCGGACCCCTGGCCCCGGAAGAAGGAGGCCAAGCACCGGCTCACCGCCCCCAGCTTCCTGGCCATGTACTGGGACGTGCTGCCCGTGGGCGGACGGATCGAGTACAAGACCGACCAGCCCTGGCTGTTCGACTGGTCCCTGGAGCAGTTCGCCGCCCTGGGCTACGAGCTGCGGGAGGTGACACGGGACCTGCACGCCGCCGGCCCCGTGGGGATCATGACCAACTACGAGTCCAAGTTCCACGACCAGGGCGTGCCCATCCACCGGTGCGTGGCCGTGAAGACGAAAGCGGAGCATGACCCCCTGCCGGAGCCGGAGAAGAAATCCCCTCCCCCGCCGGACGGGCCGTGAGCGCGGCGGCGGAAAAACGGCTGGCCGCGGCGGACGTGCTGCGGGTGGTCAGCATCCTTCTGGTGGCCTGGTTCCACATCTGGCAGCAGAGCTGGCTGGACCCGGGCTTCCGGCTGTTCGGACATTATGTCAACTTGCAGCAGGTGGTCCGCCACGGCTATATGATGGTGGACGAGCTGCTGGTGCTGTCCGGCTTTCTGCTGGCGCTGCCGGCGGCGCGGCGGCACATCCGGGGCCTGCCGCCGGAGCCGGCGGGGCGGTTTTACCGCCGGCGGCTGTGGCGCATCCTGCCGGGGTACTATCTGACCCTGGCGCTGGTGCTGGCGCTGTACGCCCTG
The DNA here is from genome assembly GCA_947627735.1 of uncultured Oscillospiraceae bacterium. Taxonomy (GTDB): domain Bacteria; phylum Bacillota; class Clostridia; order Oscillospirales; family Oscillospiraceae; genus CAJOIG01. The sequence goes on from CANQXG010000019.1 coordinate 19,039, forward strand.
CCCCGGGGGCTGTATCCCAGCGCCGGGGCGGCGGCGAAGGACATGCTGGCCCACATGACCTTCACCCACGTGTTCAGCTACGACACCTACATGCGCTCGCCCATGTTCGGCGGGCTGTGGACCCTGGCGGTGGAGGCGCAGTTTTATCTGCTCTGGCCGGCGCTGGTCCGGCCCTATGGCCGGCGGCCGGGGGCGGTATGCCTGCTGCTGACGGCGGGGGGCCTGGGGTTCCGGGCCTGGGCGATGACCGTGCCGGACTGCTCCATGGTCTTCAACCAGCTGCCCGCCCAGCTGGACCTGTACGCCTGCGGCCTGGCGGCGGCCATGATCTATGCCCGGCTGGAGGATGCCGGAAAGCCGAGTCCCGGCGTGCGCCGGTGGCTAGCCCCGGCGGGGATGGTCCTGGCCTTCGCCGGGATGGTGTGGCTCATGTACCGCCAGCCCGTCCCCGCCGACGGCTATGAACCCATCCGCCACAGCCAGATGCTGGCCCGGCTGCCCATGGGGGTGCTGGGGGCCATGTTTCTGGCCTGCGGGTCCCTGGCCCCGGCGGCGGGCGATCCCCTCACTCGGTTTTTGGCGGACGTTTCCTTCAGCTTTTACATGTGGCACCAGTTCCTGGCCCTGCGGCTGAAGGACTGGCACATCCCCCCCTACGCCGCCGACGCGCCCAACCAGGCCGGCGAGCAGCCCTGGCAGACCCGCTATACCCTGGCATGCTTTCTGGGCGGCATCCTGCTGGCGGCGGCACTCACCTTCCTGTGGGAGCGGCCCCTGCGAAGATGGGGCCTGCGGGAGCGGGACAAGAGCATGTCACAGGCAAAATAAGGACGGTATGACCGAAGTCATACCGTCCTTGAGCTTGTCAAAAAACGAGTTTTTTGATCGCTCAGATTGAATCTGCACGGCGGGAGTGAATCCCGCCGGCATAATCCAAAAGCCTGTCGTACAGCGGCTTTTGGATTTCACGCGCGGCCAGGGTTCCCAAAAGGCTCGCCAGCCTTTTGGGAAGAGGAGATGCCGCCGCTATTCGAACTTTGTCGCTTGCGGCAATGTTCGACCTAGCTGGCGCGCATCGACAACGCGGCTCGCCCTGACCGGGCTTCGCTCCCATTCATCCATTCTTTGACAGTCTGAAGGACGGTATGACCGAAGCCATACCGTCCTTTTCCTTTGCGATCTTTACCGGAACAGGTCCGCCAGGCGCTGCCAGAAGCCCGCGTCCTCCGCGGGGGCAGGCTCCTCCGCCGCCGGGGCGGGCTTTTCGATGGCCGGCACCCGGATGACGAACTGCACCGCGTCCACCTGGCCGTTCTTCTCCGAGGCGAAGGACACCGGCTTCTCCCCGCTGCCGGTCAGGCCCGCGAGCATCCCGTCGATGCCCTCGGCCACCTTCTGGTCCATGCCGTCGGTCTGCTCCCGGAGGGCGGCGGTGCCCTCCGCCAGCGCTCCGGTGCCGGAGCGCAGGTCGTCCATGCCGTCGGAGAGGCTCTGGGCGCCTGTCGCCAGACTGCTCGCCCCGCTCTGGAGGCTGGCCGCGCCGGCGGTGACAGTGCCGGTGCCGGCGGCCAGATCGGCTGCGCCCTGGGCGATGGTGCCGAAGCCCTCGTCCAGCAGGTCCGCCCCCGCCGTATAGGCCGCCAGGCCCGCATCCAGCTGGGTCGCCCCCTCCACCAGGGTGTCCACGGCAGCCGTCAGGCCGGACCCGGACAGGCCCTCCTGCATGGTGCCCAGACCGCCGGACAGCGTCGCCGCCTGGGCGGAGAAGGCATTGAAGCCCTCCTGCAGCTGGGCCGCCCCCGCCGCCACGGTGTCCAGCCCGGAGGCCAGGCTCATCACCGCGCTCAGGGCCGCGTTGTCCTGGCCCAGCAGGTCGATGACCTTCTGCACGTCGGCCATCATGGCCACATAGGGCGTCAGCGCCTCGATGGCCGCGTTGTTGCCGTCGATGAGGGTCTGCAGGGCCACGGTGTCCACCCCCGCCGTGCCAAGGCCCTCCTGCAGGGCCGCGACGCCCTCCGCCAGCGTGCCCACCGCCTCGCTCAGGGCCGTGGACGCCTCGCTCAGGGCCGTCAGCTGCCCCATGGCGGCCTCCGGCTGGGCCAGGGTCTGCTGCAGCTGGGTCAGCCCCGCCAGCAGCGCCGCGGAACCCTCCGTCAGGGCGGAGGACTGGCCGGTCAGGGCCGTGAGGCTCTCCTGATAGGCCGCCGCGCCGTCGTTCAGCGCCTGGATGCCGCCGGCCAGGGCGGCGGCGCCGTACTGCACCTCCGCCGCGCCGGTGCCCACGGTGCCGCTGCCGTCCTGGACGGCCCCGGCGCCGCTCTCCAGCTGGTCCACGCCGCCGGAGAGGGCCGCCGCGCCGTCATCCAGGTCCGCGGCCGCCTGCTGCAGCTCGGCCAACTTATCCACCAGCTCCCCGTCGTCCACATCCACATCCAGGGTCAGGGGCAGGCCGTTGATGGCGATGGCGTCCATGGCAAAATCCGTCACCTGGGCGCTGAGGGTGATGTCCGCGCCCTTGCCGGGCAGGACCGTATAGGTCAGCTGCCGGTCCGCGCCCACATTGGCCTGGGTGGCCCCCGGCGCGTCGATGGCCGCCGCCCGGTCCCCGTCCAGTGTCAGGCTGATCTGCAGGGCATAGTCGTCGAAATAGCGCCCGGCGCAGGCGGGGTTTTTCTCCGCCGTCAGATGCAGCCGGAGCGCCCCGCTGGCCCCCGCCAGGTCGGCGGCGTCCACCTCCGCCCCGTCCAGATAGTAGTGCACGCCAATCGTCCAAGGCAGCTGGGCGTCCTCCAGCCGGCCCTCATAGTAGAGCCTGCCGGGTCCGGCCTGGCCGGTCACCCTGCCGTCCGCCAGGGTCAGCGGGTCGGTGGTGGTCATGTTCCGCACGGAGCTGTATGCCCCCCAGTCCTCGATCTGGCCGCCGTCGGGCAGATCGAAGATGTTCACCACATCCACCGTATCGGGCGAGCCGTCGGGGTTCAGATTTATGTAAACCACTTCCTCCTTGCCCGCCGCCTCCGCGGCCTGTGCCCGGAGGGGCATGCCGGCCAGCAGCAGCGCCGCCGCGCACAGGGCGATCGCCCGTCTTTTCACAGTCATATCCGTTCCTCCTTTTCGATCCCGGCGTCCCTCCGCCGGCCCATGACCAGCCTATCGGAAACGTACAGCAGCCCCGGCAGCACCAATAGCACCGCGCCCAGGGAGAAGATGGTCCCCCGCCCCAGCAGCAGGCCCAGCTGGGCCAGGAGCTGGTTGGAGGAGATGTATCCCATCAGCAGCCCCACCACCGTCAGCACGCTTCCCGAGGTGAGGATGGACACCGCCGTGTCCGCAACGGTCTTGACCACCGCCTGATGCCGCTCTGCCGAGCGCCTGTTCTCCCGGTACCGGTCAGTGAACAGGATGGCGTAGTCCACCGTGGCCCCCAGCTGGATGGCGCTGATGATGAGGTAGGTGATATAGAAGATGGACGAGCCGGAGAAGTAGGGCACCGACAGGTTCAGCCATATGGCCGTTTCGATGGTGAGCACCAGCACCACCGGCAGCCACAGCGACCGCATGGTCAGCAGCAGCACCAAAAACACCGCCCCGATGGCCACCAGGTTCACCTTCACCAGGTCCGCCGTCACTGTGTCCATCAGATCATAGGTGCTCACGCCGGAGCCAGCCAGATGGTACTGCCCCGGGTAATACTTCTCCGCCACGGCGCGGATCTGCTCCACCAGCGCGAAGGTGGACGGCCCCTCGTAGGGCACATCCACGCTGAGCACCATGCGGCTGTACTCGTCGCTCATCAGCTGGGCCAGGTCATCGCTGTCCAGGTACTCCAGGGGCACCTCCGCCCCCGCCAGATCCACATAGGACAAAATGCCGGTGACGTGCTCCAGCTGCCCCAGCTCATGGGAAAGCTCCGCCTGGGTGGCGGTGTCCCGGCCCGGTACCAGCAGCACGTAGGTGTCGCTGCGGCCAAACACCTCCTCGATGGCGGCGGTATCCCGTCCGTAGCGGGACTCGGGGCTGAACATCTCCGACGCGCCGTAGGTGAACTGGTTGGCGTTGGACGCCAGATACGCCGGCACGATGGCGACGATAAACGCCGCCGCCAGGGGCAGGGTGATGCGCCGCACCAGCCGCCCCATGCCCCCGAACCCGGGCATCAGCGGCCGGTGGCGCAGCTTATCGCTCAGCGGCAGGGCCAGCAGCAGCATGCACGGCACGAATATCAGCGCCGTTATCAGGCTGATGGCCACGCCCTTGGCCAGCGCCAGCCCCAGGTCGGACCCCAGCCGGAACCGCATCAGCGCCAGGGCCAGAAAGCCGATCACGGTGGTCAGGCCGCTGGACAAAATGGACCCGGTGGACAGGCTCAGCGCCTTGGCCATGGCCGCGGCGTCATCCCCCTGCCCGGCGCGGCACTCGTCGAACCGGTGCAGCAGGAACACGGAGTAATCCAAACTCACGGCCATCTGCAATATGCTGCCGCAGGCGTTGGTGACGAAGGATATCTCCCCGAAGATCAGGTTGCTGCCGGCGTTGATGAACACCGCCACGCCCAGCCCGATGAGCACCAGCACCGGCTCCAGCCAGGATGTGGTGGTCAGGGCCAGCACCACCAGCGCGAAGGACACGCCGAACACGCCGATGAGCCGCACCTCGTCCATGGTGCCCTCGGCGGAGTCGGCCTTGGATATGCCCCCGCCGCTGGCGGCGCCGTCCTCGCCGGCGATGTCCCGGATGGCGGCCACCGCCTCCACATAGCCCTCGTCGGCCACGGTGACGGTGAACAGCGCCGTCCCGTCCCGGTAATAGCTGTCCAGCACGTCCTGATCCATGGCCGCCAGGGGCGTGGTCACGTCCACGCTGTCGTCCAGCCACGTCACCCCCAGCACCCCGGGCACCTCGGCCAGCCGCTGCTTGATCTGCAGCGCCTCCGGCACGGTCACGTCCCGCACCATCACCCGGGCATTGGGGATGCCGCCGTCGAACTGCTCCTCCAGCACATCGATGGCCACGGTGGACGGCGAATCCGCCGGCAGATAGTCATTGATGTCGTAATTCACCGGCACCATCGGCCGCAGCACCAGCCCGGCCGCCGCCGCCAGCAAAAACAGCGTCACCACCAGCTTCCGCCGGGCCACCACGGCCCCATAGAACCGCTCCACGCACATCACCTCGCGCCAATGTTAGTCTAGCCTTATATTATACTACGTCCGCCGCAAAATGCAATGGACAGATTCGCCTCTCTGCACAAAGGAAAGCCCCCGCCGGTGAGGCGGGGGCGTTCGGGGTCCTGATTCAGTTTTCCCAGCCCACGGTGAGCTGTTCTTCGTCCAGCTGGCGCTCCAGGGCCTGCTCCACCAGCAGGGCGATGTTGTCCTCGATGGCTTTGCGCCCGGCAAGATACAGCCGCCGCAGGCAGCGGGGATTGCCCTTCTCCACGGGAACCTTCGCCACCATGCACAGGCTGCGGATGGCGGTGGTCACGTACGTCCGGCTCATGGGCGTGCCGTCCTTGGTCAGGAACACCGGCCCGCGGTATATGCCCTGGCGCTCGGCGAAGGCGAGAATTTCCTTCCGCACGCAGCCGGGGAGGCGGATGTTGCGCCTCGAATTGCCCTCGCCCACGGTCACCTGCCCGGCGGATACCGCCTCCACGGTGACCTTATCCAGCTCCTGCACCGGCATGTCCGCGCTGGCGAACAGCTTCACCAGCAGATACACCTTCTCCCGCCCCAGCAGCTTCGCCACTTGGAGCAGGTGCCGATACTCGCTGCGGCTCAGCTCCGGATGGAGCTTTTCCTCGGTCTCCAGGCTGTCGCCCAGCTGATACTCCCGGTGGCCCATGTAGGCCACATAGGTGTTCGCCACGGACAGGATCAGGTTCACCGTCCGCTTGGCGTAACCCGCCTGCAGCAGGGCCTCCCGGCACTGTTCCAGGGTCCCCCGGCGGATGCGCCGGTCCTCGGGCAACACCTCGGCCAGGTGTTCCAGGCTCCGCCGGTACCGCTCCACGGTTTCGGGCGCCCGGCCCTTGGCGGCCAGGTCGGCGAGGAACCGCTCGCCGTCGGCCTCGGTCATGGGCACGCCCGCGTCCCGCCCGCGCCGCGCGGCTGGCCGCAGTTCAAGCATATCCATGGCTCATCCCCCTTTTTGGAAAGGGAGCAGGGCCAGAGACCCTGCTCCCAGTGCGATTGTCGGTTAGCTTTTGCGCTTGTGAATTACAGGTCGGTGTAGTTCACGGCCTTGCCGTTCAGGCTGACGCAGGCGCCATAGTGACCGTTGTGCTTGGTCTCGAACACGCCCGTGCCCTTCGCGGCGACACCGTCCACAGCGCTGGCCTCGATGGCGACCGTGCCATGACGGGCCTGGCCGATGCAGCCGTTGTAGTTGTTGTGCCGCAGGTAGAAGTAACCAGCAGCGAAGGTACCGGCGTCCTTGCCTTCCTTATTGATGCCGCGGCAGGCGGGGACGTAGGTGAAGCCGCCGTGAGCCAGGGTGCCGTCCGGGTTCATGTAGTACCACAGAGCGCGGCCGGACTCGACCCACTGGTTCTTGACCATCTCGCCCTTGTTGAAGTAATACCACTCGCCGCTGGCGGTCTCGACCCAGCCGGTGCCGGAGGCGGGGGCGGTGGGAACGTCTTCCTCTTCCTCATAGCCCACCAGAGCGGCCTTCAGGTCGTCGATGGACTTCTGGATGCCGGTGGCATTCTTCTGCGGAGCAATAGCCTGCTGATAGGCGTCCATCAGCTTCTGCAGAGCCTCGTCGCTGAGCTGGCCGCTGAGCTGCGCCCGCAGGGCACGGTTGATCTCGGTGTTCAGCTCGGTGATCTTCTCGCCGGTCACGTCGGTGGCCGCAGCGTCCTTGCCGCCCACGGTGACCTTGTCCATCTTCACGGAGGCGTCGCCCTGGGTGCTAACAGAGATCTTGTCGCCGATGGAGCTGAGGGTCAGAGTGCCGTTGGTGACAGTCAGGTCGCCCTTGGTGATCTGGCTCAGAGCCGCGGTGATGTCGCTGCCGACGAAGTAGTAGCCGTCGGTCTCACCCAGCGGGGACTGATAAGTAGTAGGCTCAGTCTGGGTGTCCTCGACGCTGGCGACCACAGAACCCTCGGCAACATACGCCGCCTCGGTGAGATTGCTGGCGTTGTCAGGATTGAAAGCGCCGCCGGTGATCACGTTCTTCACTTCGCTGATGGTAACAGTGCCGGCAAAGGTGCCGCCGCTGATGGCCACGTCGGAGTGGTGCTCGGTACTGATGGTGACGTCTTCATACTCGCCGCCGGAGATGGTCAGATCGATCTCGTCAGCGATAGTATTGCCGATCTTGGTAGTGCCGCCGACGGTGGCGTTCAGGGTGACCTTGCCGTTGCCGGTGATGGTCAGATCGCTGCCCACCTCGCCGGTGACGCTGGCGGTCTTGCCAAGGGTGATGGTCACGCTCCCAGCGACCTCGCCGCTGATGTCGGCGTCGCCGGTCACGGTGACGTCACCGGTGACCACGCCGGCCATAGTGACGGAACCGGCGAAGCTGTCGATCACAGAAACGATGGAGTCGGCGTCCACAGAGGCGGAAACCGTGCCAGTGCCGGAGGCAGAGCCGGTCAGAGCCAGCTGGCTATAGGTGTTCACCAGGGAAACGCTGGCATTCTTGCCCGTGGCAGCCGTAACGTTGATTTTGCCGCTGCCACTGCCGATGATGTTGCCGTTATTGGTGAAGGAGACCTTCGCGTCGGTGACGGTGATGCTGTTGGCCCCCATGTCAAGGATGTGGCCGGCCATGTCGATGGTCAGATTCTTGCCGATATTAACAGGCTCACCCGGTTTGACATCGGACAGCAGGACGATGGTGTCGCCCGCCTTGGCTTCCTTGATAGCATCGGCGAGGGTCTCATACTCCTTGTCGCCGATCTTCGCCTCGGCGCCGGTGCCCTCAGCGCTCTCGGTGACTTCCTTACCGTCCACGGTGACCGTGCCGGCTGTCGTAGCCTTGCTGACCGTCACGCCGGGATTCAGCTTGCCGAACGCGGCGTCGCCCTGCAGGACATTGGCGCTGTCGCCGGAGGTCAGCTCGTCGACCGCGCTCTCCACAGCGGCCTTGCCCACCAGGAAGTAGGGGCTACCATCTTCGGTGATCTTCGCGACGGTGGCGCCCTTCGCGGTGTCCTGGATATTAAAGCCAGCATCATCGGTAATGAACTTGCCGCCGCTGATGAAGCCGGGGACGCTGCCGCCGGCGATCTTGCCGTCGAAGGTGCCGCCGGTGACGGAGATGGTGTTGTCACGTTTGCCCTGGCCAACAGTCAGAGCGGTGTCATTGCCGGCGATATAGCCGTTGCTGATCGCGATGGTGCCGGAGCCAGCGACATTAACGCCGGTGCCCACAGCCGTGCCGGGCTTGCCTTCGGTCGTAAGCTCGCAGCCGATGTAGCCGCCGCTGACGGTCAGGCTCGCGGTGCCGCTGATCGCCACGGCATCGCCGGCGACCTCATAGACGACGTTGCCGCCGCTGATGGTCACGGAACCCTTGTTGGCGGTGATAGAGCCGGTGGTACCGCTGGCGACGGCCACCGTGCCGGTGCTGGTGATGTCGCCGTGAACAGTGCCGTTGACGGTCAGGGAGCCGCCGTCGGCGACCGTGATGTCGCCGGCCAGCACGCCCTCGCCGTTGATGGTCAGGCTGCCGCCCTTGGCGACCGTGATGCTGCCGGTCAGGGCCTTATCCTTGGCGATGGTGAGGGTCAGCGTCCAGTCCACGTCCTTGGCGGGCCAATCCAGGTCCGCGCCCACGGAAATTGCGGCGTTCTTTGCGTTCACCGCGTCATTCAGGGCCGTCTGGTTGGTATCCTGAATGTCCGCGACAGGAGCAGGCTCATCAGCACTAACAGGCTCGTCAGCCGCGAAGGCCGGGACGCACAGAGACAGAGCCATGATCAGCGCCAAGAGCATGCTGAGTACACGTTTTGTCATTGTTTGATGTCCTCCTAATAAAATAGTTTTTCGAGCCCTTCTCACCATAGAATTCACATTCTGTGGTATGTACACGGAATTTACTTCCTCCGAGCCCAGCTTTACGAGGATGATTATAGCCCGCTTCCCTAAAAAAAGCAAGGGGAAATTCAAAAAAAGTTTAATTTTTTACATACCAAAGGCGCTTGAGGCCCTGTCGCGCGGCCCCAAGCGGACTTGTTGTGCGCTTTTCACAGCTTTTCGGCCCGATTTTCTCCCACGCGGGAGAAAACTTGTGCCGCGCCGCGAACGCACATACCACAGATTGTGAATTCTGTGGTGTTTTTTATGTCAGAAAGGCCAGCTGATCCATCTGCCGGCGCTGCTCCCCCGGCGTCCGGGCGGTGTAGATGCGCGTCGTCTCCACGCTGGAATGGCCCAGGATGTCCGCCAGGCGCACGATGTCCCGGAACTTGCTGTAATAGGTCCGGGCGAAGAGGTGGCGCAGGTTGTGGGGGAACACTTTATTTAATAGTACCCCCGCCCGGGCCGCTAAGCGCTTCATGCTCTTCCAGAGGTTGCTCCGGTCCAGGGGCTTTCCGCTGGCGGTGATAAAGATTTGACCGCTGGTTATCCCCCTGTTACGGCAATAGGAGATAAGGAGTTTGCACAGCTTCTTCGGCAGCAGCAGCATCCGTATCTTCCCCTTGGACCTGATCTCCACTTTTCCCGCCCTCGCGGCCTCCAATGTGATGAAATTCAGCTCGCTGACCCGGGCGCCGGTGGCCCCCAGTGTCTGCAGCGCCAGGGCCAGGCGGGCGTCGCCGGTGCGCTTCGCCGTATGCACCAGCTTTTCATACTCGGCGCGGGTCATCTCCCGCTCCGGGGCCATGAAAACTCTGCGCTGGACCTTCATCAGGCGAAGCCGCCATTCACGGTATCCGCTCATATCCAGCAGCTTATTCACCGCCGTGAGCACCCCGTTCACCGTGGCCGGGGCCATGCCCGAGGCGGCCAGGTCCTGTTTGAAGGCCACCAGCGCCGCCTTGCCGGGCACCTGGCCGCCGCAGTAGGCCGCCAGCCGCCGCGCCGCCGTCATATACTTCACCACCGTCGCCGCCGCGCACTCGTCCTCCACGAGCCTCCGGCGGAAATTCTCCAGGGTCTGTTCGTTCAGCACCAACATCGTCCGTACCTCCATAAAAAATCAATGTGCCGGTCCTATTGTTCCCGACACATTGATTTTATAACAAAGAAAAGACCCGCGGCGGACCGCGGGTCTTTTGCTATCCGATTGTACGTCAGAGCAGGTCGTCGTCCTCGATGACGTGGGCCTTCAGCAGGTTCGTCTCCCCCGCCCGGCCCAGGGGCACGCCCGCGGTGATGACCACCGTGTCGCCCTTCTTCACCAGGCCCTCCTTCACCGCCACCTCGCAGGCCATGGCCATGATCCGGTCCGTGGAGGTCACCTCCCCCGTCAGCACCGGCACCACGCCCCAGCTCAGCGCCAGCTGGCGGCGGACCTTCTCATGCATGGTCAGCGCCACCACCGGACACTCCGGCCGGAACCGGGCGATCATGCGGGCCGTGTGGCCGGAGGCCGTGGCGGTGAGGATGGCCACGGCGTTCAGGTCCTTGGCCGTGAGGCAGCTGGTGTGGGTGATGGCGTCGTTGATGCTGGGCGCGGGCGCCAGGGCGAACTCCTCGAACTGCTTCCAGTGGGGCGCCGCCGCCTCCGCCTCCATGACGATGTCCCGCATGGCCGTGATGGCCTCGATGGGATACTTGCCGCTGGCCGTCTCGCCGGAGAGCATGACGCAGCTGGTGCCGTCGAACACCGCGTTGGCCACGTCCGACACCTCCGCCCGGGTGGGCCGGGGGTTGCGGATCATGGAGTCCAGCATCTGGGTGGCGGTGATCACCGTCTTGCCCTCCAAAAGGCACTTGTGGATCATCCGCTTCTGGATGATGGGCACCCGCGCCGCCGGCACCTCCACCCCCAGGTCGCCCCGGGCCACCATCACGCCGTCCGCCGCGGAGATGATCTCGTCCAGGTTGTCCACGCCCTCCTGGTTCTCGATCTTGGCGATGATCTTCACCCGATCGCCGCCGCACTCATGGAGCACCCGGCGTATCTCCTGCACGTCCGACGCCTTGCGGACGAAGGACGCGGCGATGTAGTCGAAGTCGTTCTCCACGCCGAAGCGCAGGTCCTCGATGTCCTTCTCCGTGACCGCGGGCAGCTGGATCTGGGCGCCGGGGATGTTGATGGACTTGTGGTTGGAAAGGCCGCCGCCGTTCTCCACCACACAGTGGATGTCCCGGCCGTCGATCTTCTCCACCCGCATAGCCACCAGGCCGTCGTCGATCAGGATCTCCTGGCCCACGGCGACCTCCTTATGTAAGTTTACATAACTCACGGACACCCGGTGCTGGTCCCCGGGCACATCGTCCGTGGTGAGGGTGAAGCTGTCCCCGGCGGCCAGGGTGATGGGGCCGTCGGCAAAGGTGCGGATGCGGATCTCCGGCCCCTTGGTGTCCAGGATGGTGGCCACCGGGCGGCGGATGGAGTCCCGGACGGCGTTGAGCCGATGGAGCCGCTCCAGGTGCTCGGCGTGGGTGCCGTGAGAGAAATTGAACCGGGCGCCGTCCATGCCGGCGCGGATAAGCCCGCGGATCATTTCCTCGCTGTCCACCGCCGGACCAAGGGTGCAGATGATCTTCGTCTTTCTCATGGTAGGCCTCCTGTATGCAATAAATTGTCGTTATTTTGCATTATACAACACTTTTCCCCACATTTCCATACTCTCCGGTCCGTTTGCCGCCCTTTGGCGCAACTTTTCCGGGAAAATATGCGCGGCCCGGTCCCATTCCAGCAAAATTTGGCTTTCATAAGGCCGGGGAAAATGCAGAACATAGTGTCGGACCATTCAAAAGGGCGGCATTGCGAAATGGCGTCCCGCCGTTTCGGACAGCCGATCCTTCCGGTCCAATGCAACGGAAAGGAGTTAAGAAAAATGGCGAAGAATTCCAACCAGCTCGTGAACCCCAACGCCCGCGAGGCGATGAACCGGTTCAAGATGGAAGCCGCCTCTGAGGTGGGCGTCAGCCTGAAGCAGGGCTACAACGGCGACCTGACCAGCCGTCAGGCCGGTTCCGTCGGCGGCCAGATGGTCAAGAAGATGATCGAGGCCTACGAGAACGGCATGAAGTAAGCTCCGCTGTAAAGCATGGCGGCGCGGCAGTTATCTGCCGCGCCGCTTTTCCATATTTCCTCTGTCTGTCAGCCGTCAGACCTCGTCCACCAGCCGCTCCAGCTCCGCCGTCACCTGGGGCAGGACCCGCTCCAGGGCATAGGGCGCCGCGTCGGCCCGGGCGGTGCGGCCCAGACGCTCGCACAGCCCGGGGTCGTCCATCAGCCGCCTCACGGCGGCGGCGAACGCTGCCTCGTCGCCGTAGGGATAGAGCAGGCCGTTCTCCCCGTCCCGGATCAGGTCCGTGTGCCCCTTCACCGCGCTGGCCGCCACCGGGAGGGAGGCGTGCATCGCCTCCATCACGTTGAAGGGCAGCCCCTCGCTGCGGCTGGCGGGCACGGCGGCGTCCGCCGCAGCGTACCAGCTCGCCATATCCCCCGCCTCGCCGGGGAAGAGGACCCGCCGGCCCAGCCCCAGCCGGGCGGCCTCGGCCTGGCACGCTCCCAGGGTGCCGCCCTCTCCGGGCAGGACCAGCACCGCCCGCTCCGGCAGCAGGGCCATGGCCCGGATGAGCACGGCCTGGCTCTTGCGGGCGGAGAACTCCGCCGGATAGACCATCACGAAGTCGTCCGGCCCTATGCTCCAGGCGGCCCGCTGCCGCCGTCCGGCCTCCGGCCCCGCCGGCTCCAGGCGGGCGAAGTCCACCCCCATGCCGGGGATGACGGCCACCCGCTTGCCCAGCTTTTTGGCCCGGGCCAGGTCCAGGTCCCACCGGTTCATGGTCAGCAGCAGGTCGGTCTGGCCCGCCGTGAGCCTCTCCGCCGCCAGCAGCACCGCCCGCCGGAGGGCAGGCGTATCATCATCGAACAGATACCCATGGACGGTGTTCACCAGTCTGGGCCGGTCTTTCATGCCCATGACCGCCAGGCGGGTGAAGAAGGCCGCCAGGGACGTGTGGGTGGAGATGAGGTCATACCCCTCCCGGCAGATCTCCCGGCGCAGCATGGCCGCGGCGCGGAAGTTGGCGGGGGCGCTCATGCGCTTTTCCAGCGGCAGGGATATGACCCGGTCCGCCTCCGGCATATCCGGCGCCGGCCCGCCGCAGGCCAAGGTCACCCGCCAGCCCCGGTCCCGGAACCAGCGCAGATAGGGCAGGTGGAACCGCCGGATATGGGAAAAGGTGGAGGCCGTGAAGAGCACGCTGCCTGCCGTCCTCACTGCTCCACCTTCTCTCTCACGTTTTCTTCCCGGTTGATGAACTTCCCCCCGAACACGGTCATCAGGAGGATCTGCACGTCGAACCAGAAGCTCCAGTGCTCGATGTAATAGATATCGTGCTCGATCCGCCGGCGGATGGAGGTGTCCCCCCGCAGATCGTGGACCTGTGCCCAGCCGGTGATGCCCGGGCGGACCTGGTGCTTGACCATGTACATGGGCACCTCGGTCCGGAACTGTTCCACGAAATAGGGCAGCTCCGGCCTCGGCCCCACCAGGCTCATGTCCCCCTTCAGCACGTTCCACAGCTGGGGCAGCTCGTCCAGGGAGCACTTGCGCATGAACGCGCCGAAGCGGGTCCTGCGCCCGTCCTGTGCCCGGCTCCAGGCGGTGGACTCCTCATCGTTGAGGCGCATGGAGCGGAACTTGTACATCCAAAACAGCTTCTTGTCCCGGCCCACCCGCTGCTGGCGGAAGATGACCGGTCCGGGGGAGGACAGCTTCACCCCTATGGCGCACAGGCCCATCACCGGCCACAGCACCGCCAGCAGCACCGCCGAGCCGACGATATCCACCGCCCGCTTGGCAAAGGCGTTGGCCCAGTTGTCCAGGGGGATGTGGCGGATGTTCATCAGGGGGATGCCGTTGAGGTCGTCCATCTGTGGCGCGGAGGGCGCGTACTCGGCGAAAAACGGGATGACGGACAGGCGCACCCCGGCGCTGTCGCATGCCAGGATGATGTCCGGCGTGCGCTGCACGTCCTCCGGCTCCAGGGCGGCCACCACCTCGTCCGGCCTCGTGCGCTCCAGCAGCTCGTCCAGCTCGTCGAAGGACCCCAGCCAGCGCAGCCCCTCCATCCGGGGGCCGGCTGCCACGTAGCCGATGGCGTCGTAGCCCAGGGTGCGGTCGGAGGATATCTCCCGCATGTATTTTCGGGCCAGCGGCCCAGCGCCCAGGATCAGCACACGCTTCTGGTTATAACCCGCCCGGCGGTATCTGCGCAGCGCCCTGCGCAGCACGATCCGCTCCCCGCTCAGCACGCCCACGCTCAGGAAGAACGCCACCATCAGCGCGCCCCGGGAGTAGTGCACGCCCCAGCTTAAAAACAGCAGGCTCTGCAGCGCCACGGTGTCCAGCAGCGTGGCCTGCCAAAGGCGGGCCAGCTCCACCCGCAGCCGCGTCCGGCGGTAGCTCTGATACAGGCCGAAGGCGGCGTAGGTGAACAGCTGCGCCGCCGTGTATACCGCGCCCAGGACGACGTAGTCCTTCAGCGGCACGCCGATCTCACCCTGAAACAGGTAAAACCGTATCCAGAACGCCGCGGGGAAGGACAGAAACAGCACCGCGCCGTCGATGAGCACATACAGCCGATTGAGGATTTTCTGGTTCTCTCGTATCATTGGCAGACGCCTGTTACCCCTCGGTCATGCTGGCGATGAAAGCGGCGGTATCCTCGTCCACGCCGATCGACGCCATATTTTCCCTGTTCCAGTCCTGCAGCATCTCCGCCAGCGTGCGCACGCCGTCGCGATAGAGCGGCTCGTCCTTGGCGTACAGCTCCAGCAGGTCGAAAGCGCTGTTCCACGCCCGCTCGTCGGCGGACACGAACTCCACATACTTCTCCAGCATGGCGATGGCCTGCTCCGGCTGATCGGTCCGGAAGTAATACTCCGCCACATAATAGGGCGCGGTGTTGGACATCCTCGCCCCCAGCCGCTCGGCATAGCCGTCCGCCTTCTGGCGCAGGGCGGGGAGGTCGTCGATATCCGCGGCGCTGTCCAGGTAGCTCAGCACATAGTCGGGCCACTCGAACCGGTCGATGGCGATGGCCCGGTCCACCTCCTCGAAGGTCTTGTTCGGGCGGTCCGCGATGGTCCTGGCGTAGATGTTGCCGAACAGCAGCACCATGTATACGACCGTCCATCCGCTGAGCACGGCCAGGGATATGCCCCGCAGCTTCTTTCCCGGCTTAAGCTTGGGCAGCGCGCCGCTGCAGCACAGGGATATCAGCGCAAAGCAGCCGAAGGCGATGGGCAGGTAGGCCCGGAAGGAGAACACCACCTCCACCGCCGCGTGGCCCGCCATGAACACCAGCGCCGCGCCCAGGGCCGGGACCAGGGGGTGGGCGTTTTTCTTCCTGGCATACAGCACGCAGGCGGCGGAGCACACAAGCAGCCCCACGAACAGCGTAAAGCCGATGATGCCGGTCTCCACCAGCACCTGGATGTAGTGGTTATGGGCGTAGCGGGTGTCGTACAAAAACGACTGCACGCTCCGGATATACGTTTCAAAGGCGCCGATGCCCAGGCCGATGATGGGGCTTTTGCGGAACATCTTCAGCCCGTCGGAGAAGAACACGAACCGCTGGATGGCGTTTTCGTTGGCCCACAGGCCCTGCAGCCGGTTGGCCATGAAGCCGGGCAGCAGCTTATAGCCCAGGGGCACGCTCCCGCTGCCGGACGCGCCCTCGAAGCGGACGGCGTCCACCCGCACCGCCTCCGGTGCGCGGAAGTTGAAGTAGACCACCAGGCTGTCCTCCGGCACGGTGAAGGACGCCCCGTCCGCCGCTCCGGTATAGAGCACGGAGCTGGTGTGCATCATGGTCTGCTGCCGGTCCTGGCTCTCCACCGTCACCGTCAGATCCCCGTCCGCCTCCGCCGACAGGGTATACTCCCCCGCCGCCGGATAGGCGGCCCGGCGCAGCGTGCCGCCGGCGTCCAGGGACACGCCGCCGGTGATGTTGTACGCCGCCAGGGCAAAGACGATCAGCGCCGCCAGCACCGCCGCGATGATGACCGGGATCAGCTTTTCCCGGCCTGTGAGCTTCGCGGCTATCTTCTGCCCCACCCGCTCATCCAGCAGGCACAGCCCCGCCGACCCCAGGATGACGCACAGCAGGGGCACGGGCTGGAACCCGCTCCAGACCTGGAAGGAGGTCAGGGATATGACGGCTGCCGCCAGCACGCCCAGCACCAGCGTCTGGAGCATCAGGGCCAGAAGGGACATGCGCCTGTCCCGCCGCTCCAGCGCCAGCAGCACCAGGAACGCCGCCGCGATGGCGGCGGTGGCGCCCATGCTGAAAGCCAGCAGGAAGCCCAGAGCGTTTATGTACAGCAGCACGGTCTGCACGATCCGCTCCCGGCGGTCCTCCGCCGAGCAGATCAGCCCCAGGCCCAGCAGCACGGCCAGTCCCGCCATCCCCGCGTACACGTTGGCGGTGTCGAACAGGCCCGTCATGCGCACGCCCGCCTCCACGCCGGACAGGTTGGCATAGGTATACTCCGGGGAGAACTTTTCCAGCAGCCACAGCGCCGGACCGCTGATGAGGTGGGTGGACAGCATATCGATGGATATCAGGCTCACCAGGGCGCAGGCCCCGGTCAGCGCCGCGCCGATCCAGCGCTCCGGCTTCATCCCCTTCGCCGGCGCGAAGCACAGAAGCAGCATCGTCCAGCTGAAGGCGACCAGGGCGTAAAGATACTCCCGCAGGGCGAACTTCCCCGCGTCGGCGTACAGCGTAGAGATGCCCTCCATCAGCACCAGCGCCGCCAGCACCAGCATGGGCAGGCCCAGCCGGTCCCGGAGCTTTCCGAACAGCAGGCTCACGCACAGCAGCGTCAGCAGGCACATGCCCAGGGCCAGGCCCTTCAGCGGCACGGACGCGGTCAGGCACAGAACGAAAAAGCTGAGGAGCGTGACCAGCGCCAGGGCGCCGATCTGCTTCCTGTTTTGTTTCGCGGAGAGAGCCGCTGCCGCCGCCCCGCCGCCTTTTTTCTTTGCCATAGCTTTGCCTCCCCGCTTCGCGCTCAAAGGGGTACCCCGCAGCCTTTCACCGCACAAGTACCCCGCTGTTGCGACACAATAATACCATGTTTGCGCCCATTACTCAACAGAAACTTCTCGCCAATTCTCCCCGCCCCCCATCCTCTGGTGGAATTGCGGCGGGGAATGTGGTAAAATAGCCGTAACACGGCTATTTTACCTCAAAATACCGGTCGCGCTCCCGGCTTGCGCCGGAACCGCGCGACATGGTATACTCATTCCATCTACCGACCATACAGGCCGCGGCACACGCGGCGCAGAAGGGGGCTGACACATGGGACCGGACCGCAAAAAACAGATCGCCGCCGGCGCCTTACTGGCGACGCTGGTCACGGCGTTCATCCTCGCCGTGTTCACCATGCTCAGCCAGACGGACTGGCAGACCATCGGCCTGGGCGACGGCAGCGAGGAGCGCCACGGCTGGCGCTATGAGATCCTGACGGAGGCCGGCGCGCGGGACTATGAGCCGGCGTTCGCCCCCAACGGGTACGAGCTTCTCCTGCCGGAGGGCACCCGTGCGGTGCGCATCAGCCGCACCATGACGGAGGCCGTCACCTACCCCCAGCTGACCTGGACATACCTGGACGCGGGGGTGGAGGTGTGCCTGGACGGGTAGACGCTGTACTCCGACATGCCCCAGTCGCCCCGGGGGGACGACGGCTTCCTGCGCCCGGATGAGGCGGACATGCCCCGCTGGCCGGAGGAAGTGCGCCAGGCGCAGGTGACCCTGCCGGAGGATTACCTGGGCAGGACTTTGACGGTGACCACCTATTTCCACGCGGACGACATCCGCCCCCGGCCCATCTATCCCTCCATCGGCAGCACCGACGCGCTCACCGCCTGGACGGTGGTGGTCTCGGTGAAGTACGACGCGATCATGACCGTCTACGCCATCCTGGCCCTGGTCATGGCGGGCGTATATCTGCTGGACTGCCTCGGCGGCGTCCGGGGCAGCGGCACGCCCCTTTTGTGCCTGCATTATATGCTGCTGTTCCTCGATGAGGCGTACATCACCTACGCCGGCTATTACAGCGTCATCTCCTCCAACGTCCTGGGCCAGTGCCTCAGCGGGCTGTATATGGTACCGCTGTACCTGTATCTGGCGCTGCGGCTGAAAAGCCGCTGGCGGTGGCCGCTGTGCGCGGCCATCCTGGTCTGGGCGGTGTATGACGGCGTCCGCCGGTACATCGTCCTGCGCCAGGGCCTTGCCCTCAGCATCGGGCCGGAGGGGCTGGTGCTGCTGCTGATCCTGGCCGTGGCCTACTGCCTGGAGACCCGGCAGCAGCTGCGCCGGTCCCGGGTGGAGAAAAAGCGCCTGTCCATGTACGGCCTGGTGGCCCTGGCGGTCACGGCGGTCTACCTGGTGAGCCGGGCCCGGGCTTGGGGTAGTCTGGGCGACTATCTGTTCTACGGCGTATGGGTGGCACTGAGCATGGGCAACTTCGAATCCGTCCTGACGCCCGTCACCGACATCATCTCCTACGTGACGGTGATCCTGGTCATCACCGGCGCCGTGCGCCGTTCTGTCCGCTCCCGGGAGACCATGAGCATCCTGGCCGAGCGCAGCCGTCTGACCCTGGAGGGCTATGAGCGGGTCCTGCGCACGGAGGAGCAGACAAACGCCGCCCGCCACGAGATGCGCCACCACGTCGCGGTGCTGTCCGGCCTGCTCCAGGAGGGGGACACCCCCCGGGCACAGGACTATCTGGCCTCCCTGGCGGAGGACATGGACAAGCTGCCCCCGGTGCGCTACAGCGCCAATATCCTGGTGAACGTGATCGCCGGGACCTATCTGGACCGGGCCAAGGCCGAGGGGATACGAGTGGAGCACGCCCTGCGGGTGCCCCCGGAGCTGGCCATCCCCGACGGGGATCTGAGCGTGTTTTTGTCCAACATGCTGGAAAACGCCCTCCAGGCCTGCCGGCGGCTGGGTCCTGACCGGGACCGGTACATCCGGGTGCAGATGCACCTGCATGAAGACGCCCTGTTCATCGGCTGCGTCAACAGCGCCGGCGATGAACAGGACGAGGGCGAGGACACGGATATGGACGGCGTCCGCCGCCACGGCTACGGCCTGGACGTGATGCGCCGCATCGCGGAGAAGTACGACAGCATCCTGGTGATCGACCGGGGGCCGGGGGAGTTCTCGGTGAAGAGCAACCTGAGCCTGAAGGGCGCCGGTTAAAAGGCCACGGCCCGGCGGCCCGCCCGGTCCACGAAGGCCCGCTGCACCTGCTGGTACAGGTTCCGGCTCACCGGGATCTCGTCGCCGGAGGTGAGCCGCAGCCGGTAGCGGACGATCTTGTAGATATGATCCAGGTTGACGAGATAGCTCCTGTGGGGGCGCACGAAGGTGCCGGCGGGCAGGTGGCTCTCCAGCTCCTTCAGCGTGCCCACGCAGCTGTCGCTGGTGCCGTCGGTCTTGTGCACCACGATCTGGTGGGAGTATATCTCGAAGTAGAGGACGTCCGTCGTGGCCACGTAGAACACCCCCCGGGCGGAGGCGAAGCGCAGCCGCACCGGCTGGTCCCGGCGCAGGAACCGGTCCAGCGCCGCGCCCAGCTTCTCATCGTCCACCGGCTTCGTCAGATAGTACAGCGCCTCCACGTCGTAGCTGGCCACGGCGAAGTCGGCGTAGGTGGACATGAACACCACCGCCGCCGGACACTGCTTTTGCCGCAGCGTCCCGGCCAGGCGGATGCCCTGCTCCGTCCGGGAGAACACCACGTCCAAAAACAGCAGCGCGTATTCCTTCCCGCTCTCCACGGCGGCCAGCAGCGCCTCCGGCTGAGAAAACACGGTGAGTCCGGCCTGGACGCCGCGCCCGTCCAGAGCGCCTGCAAGCTGCCGCTGAAAGTCCGCCGCAAAGACGGCGTCGTCGTCACAGATGGCGATATCGTACATATATCCTTACCTCTCGGCAGTGAGATGATAACTCCTCACGCAGTATAGCAAAAACCCTTCGATTTTGCAATTTCCCCTCGCCCGACGGCGCCCCGCGGGCGGTCGATTCGCGCTGAGGGCGGCCCGTTCACGCAAAACCGTTGCATCCGAAAACCGATTTGTGGCAAACTGTTTTTCGCCGGAAATATTGCAGGGCACACCGCGCGTTTTTCATCCGCGGACGGACGCCGGACAGGCGGGGAGGAACAGTTGAACATCCATACGACCACCATCGGACAGGCCATGGACATGGCCCTGACCGGATACATGGACTGCGAGGACGCCGCGCGTCTGGGCGAAGAGCTGAGGCGGAGCATCCCCCGCATCCGCACCCTGACGCTGGACCTGAGCGGGCTGGAATCCCTGTCCCCCGCCGGCGTGAAGGTGCTTCTGGCCGCCCAGGGGGCGATGAACCGGCGGGGCGGCATGACCGTGCGCAACGCCGCCGGCGCCGTCCGGGACACCCTGGTGGCCACGGGCCTGGCGGACATCATCCATATCGAGTGACATCACCGGCGGTGCTCACCGCCGGTTTTTGTCGCCCCAGTCGCACATCTGGTCCAGGATGGGGATCAGCGACCGGCCCCGCTCCGTGAGGGAGTACTCCACCTTGGGCGGGATCTGGGGATACTCCTGCCGGTGGATCAGCCCGTCCGACTCCAGCTGCTTGAGCGTGGCGCTGAGGGTCTTGTAGGTGATGGAGCCGATGTACCGGCGCATCTCGTTGAAGCGCACGGTGCCGAACTCCATCAGCGTATAGAGGATGAACATCTTATACTTGCCCTGGATCAGGCCCATGGTGTAGTTGAAGCCAGTGTCCTCCAGCCGACAGTCGGCGATGCATTCCTTGGCCATAACGCTTTCCTCCGGGATAGTATATATCAAAAATGTGCGTACTTGCTTTCACGCAGCCGTCCTGCTAGAATTATACGCACCCACACCGGGAAAGTCAATGACAGCAAGGAGCGTTTTTGCCATGATGAAGGATTTCGGGGTCAAGCCCTATCTCTATCCCATGCCCACCTATATGATCGCCACCTACAACGACGACGGCACCGTGGACGCCATGATGATGGCCTGGGGCGGTATCTGCGCCGAGGACATGGTGGCCCTCAACCTGGAGGAGGCCCACAAGACCGTCGCCAATCTCCGCGCCCGTGGCGCCTTCACCCTTTCCGTGCCCGGCACGGACACCCTGGCCGTGTCCGATTTTATGGGCATCGCCTCCGCCAACGACACCCCCGACAAGTTCGCCCGCACCGGCCTGCACGCGGTGAAGAGCACCCGCGTGGACGCCCCCGTCATCCAGGAATACCCCCTCACCCTGGAGTGCACCGTGGAGCGGTTCGAGGACGAACCCTACGGCCTGCGGGTGCTGGGCCGCATCCGGAACGTGATGGCCGACGAGAAGGTCCTGGACGAGCTGGGCCGCATCGACGCCGCCAAGCTGAACGCCTTCGCCTTCGACCAGATGCGCAACGGCTACTATGCCTGCAATGAGAAGGTGGGCCAGGCCTGGAACTCCGGCGCGGGCCTGCTGAAAAAGTGATCCTGCCCCTTATGACTCCGCCCCGATCCGAAAGGACCGGGGCGGTGCTTTTTTATCGCTCCCCCGCCATCAGCCGCGCCAATATGCGCTCATCCGCAGGGCAAAAATCGTACTGGGGTATCTCCTCCGGGCGTATCCAGGCCATGGCCGCGTGCTCCAGCAGCTTTGGCCGATCCTCCCCCAGCGCGGCCCGGTACAGCGTCAGATGCACCGTGATGTCG
The DNA here is from genome assembly GCA_947627735.1 of uncultured Oscillospiraceae bacterium. Classification (GTDB taxonomy): domain Bacteria; phylum Bacillota; class Clostridia; order Oscillospirales; family Oscillospiraceae; genus CAJOIG01. The sequence goes on from CANQXG010000019.1 coordinate 40,934, forward strand.
GGATAGGCGTGGACCACGTCCATGAACACATCCCCCACGGTAAGCTCTACGCCCAGCTCCTCCCGGCACTCCCGTACCAGGGCCTGGGGTCCCGTCTCCCCCGGCTCGATCTTGCCGCCCACAAACTCCCATAAAAGTCCCCTGGCCTTGTTCGCCGGCCTCCGGCAGATCAAAAACCGGTCCTCTCTCCATATGAGCGCCGCCACGACCTCCGTCACGCTCTCGCCCCCCTTCACCGGCCCATTATACCCCCTCCCGGCCCCGCCGGCAAGTGTCTTTTCCCGCCTTCGCCGCCGGGGCGGTTTGTTATTATGTAAATTATATTATGTAAATCAATATTCCCCCTTCGCGGTTTTTCTCTTCCCTCTTGACTAACGTATAAAGTGTGATATGATAGTGTGCCGGCGGCCGGACTGGACCGGCGCATAAGGGAGGACCGCCATGGACACCGCACAGAAAAACCAGATCGTCGAAGGGGTCATCTGGAAGCAGCTGCTGATCTTTTTCTTCCCCATCCTGATCGGCTCGTTCTTCCAGCAGCTTTATAACACCGTGGACACGGTCATCGTGGGCCAGTACGTGGGAAAGCAGGCCCTGGCGGGCGTGGGCAGCACCGGCACGGTCATCAACCTGTGGCTGGGGTTCTTCGTGGGCCTGGCCGGCGGCGCGTCGGTCATCATCTCCCAATATTACGGCGGCAGCGACGCCCAGGGCCTGTCCCGGGCGGTGCACACCTCCATCGCCCTGGCCTTGGCCGGCGGCGCGGTGCTGTCCGTCCTGGGCCTGACCACCGCCCGCCCCTCCCTGGAGCTGCTGGACGTGGCGGAGGAGGTCATGGACGAGGCCATGACCTACATCAGCGTGTTCTACTGCGGCATGATCGCCACGGTCATCTACAACGTGGGCACCGGCATCCTCCGGGCCATCGGCGACTCCAAGAGGCCGCTTTACATCCTCATCGCCTGCTGCGGCGTGAACATCGTGCTGGACCTGCTGTTCGTGGTTGTGTTCCGCTGGGCGGTGTTCGGCGTGGCCCTGGCCACGGTGATCGCCCAGGCGGTGAGCGCGGTGCTGGTGATGGCCCGGCTGATGCGGGTGAAGGAGGCCTACCAGGTGCGCCTGCGCCAGGTCCGCTTCCACGGCCCCACCCTGAAAAAGATCGTGCGCCTGGGCCTGCCCACGGGGATGCAGTCGGTGCTGTACTCCATCTCCAATCTGGTGATCCAGGCGGCGGTGAACGCCTTCGGCATCGACGCCATGGCCGGCTGGGCGGCGGTGAGCCGCATCGACGGCTTCGTGTGGATGGTCATGAGCGCCTTCGGCATCTCCGTGACCACCTTCGTGGGCCAGAACTTCGGCGCCGGCCGCTATGACCGGGTCCTCCGGGGCACCCGGGTGTGCCTGGCCATGACCGCCGGGACCACCCTGGCCCTGACGGCGCTGGAGCTGCTCTTCGCCGGGCCGATCCTGCGGGTGTTCAACAAGGACGAGGCGGTGGTGGCCATGGGCGTCACCTTCGTGCGGGTGTGGGCGCCGGCCTACATCACCTACGTGTTCATCGAGATCTTCTCCGGCGCGGCCCGGGGCGTGGGCGAGGCGCTGCAGCCCATGGTGATAACCATCTTCGGGGTGTGCGTGCTGCGGCTGCTGTGGATCTGGTGTGTGCTGCCCCTGCACCATACCCCCGCCATGGTGGCGGCCAGCTACCCCGTCACCTGGGGCATCACCGGCGTGGTGTTCATCGTCTACCACCTGCGCATGAACTGGCTGAACCGCCACATCATCCAAAAGGCATAAAAGATCCCCCGCCGGTCTGAACTGTACCGGGAAAAACAGACAATAGGAAAAGCCACCCCCTGGTGTAAGATAGAAAACACCAGGGGGTGGACTG
>CANQXG010000020.1 GCA_947627735.1 uncultured Oscillospiraceae bacterium
CATCACGGACGAGAGCGTCCTCCGGGCCACGGCGGACACCTGCAACCTCACGGCGGGCTGCTGCAAGAAGTTCGACCAGGAGGAGATATTCCAGCTTTTGAAGGAGTGCCTGTGAAAACAGGAAGATTGCATCATCTACTGTGTTCAGATATAATGGCGTTGTGGGAGGTGGTGCTATGCTCAAACAGATCCGGTATTTTCAGGCTGTGGTGCGGCTGGGCAGTTTCAGCAAGGCGGCAGAGGAGTGCTACATCTCCCAATCCGCCATCTCTCAGCAGATCCAGGCGCTGGAGCGAGAGTTGGGCGTCGAGCTTCTGCGCCGGGAGAACCGCCGGTTTTCTCTTACGCCTGCCGGAGAGTATTTTTACAAGAAGAGCCTCCTCCTGACGGCTGATTATGACCGGCTGTGCCGGGATACAGTACGCCTGGCCAGGGGACAGGATGCCGCACTGCGGGTAGGACGGCTGCGGAGCTATGGTGGCGCGGAGTTCCAGCGCTCGGTGGCGGCGTTCACAACAGGATACCCAACTGTATCCGTGGAAGTGCGAACCGGCAACCACGAGGAACTCTATGAGCTTCTTCGGGACGGAGAAATCGACCTTGCGCTGAACGACCAGCGGCGGGCTTTTTCCGACGAGTATGGCAACGTGATCCTCTCCACGACCGCGTGTCAGATCGAGGTCTCGGCCCACAGTCCCATCGCACGGCTGGACCGGGTCAATGTGGACGAGCTGGCCAACACGCCCTGCATCCTGGTGGCGTCCAGTTCCCAGCGGCAGACGGAGCAGGTCCATTACCGGGAGGTCTATGGCATCCGGAGCGAGATGCTGTTCGCGGAGGGATTGGAGGAGGCACGGCTCATGGTCGTCGGCGGTCAGGGGTTTCTGCCCGTTGACGGCGGGCAGCGCCCGGAGGAATATGCCGATTTGATAGTGAGCCTGCCTCTGTGTCGGAACGGCGAGCCCTTTCGTGTGAATACCTGCGCCTTTTGGAAAAAGCAAAACACCAACCGTTTCATAGAGCCATTCATAGCACTTTTGAAGGAACAGTTTGAACAGGAATAAATAACAACGCATCCTTGTCGTGTGGCAGGGGTGCGTTTCATATCAGTTATACTTATTGAAGATTGCGGAAAGCGGAATTGTTTGAATAAGAAACACTTGCTATAATTACATCAATAGAATTAAGGAGGACCTGCGGATGGACCGCTTTTATCCCGAGATCAAAAAGAACTTCGGCTTTGGTTGTATGCGCCTGCCCTTGAAGGACGGCGTTGTGGACACAGGGCTGTTCAGCCAGATGGTGGACGCCTTTCTGGACGCGGGCTTCAACTATTTCGACACAGCTCATGGCTATGTGAATCAACTGAGTGAGCCTGCGCTGAAGACCTGCCTCACCAGCCGCTATCCACGGGACCGGTACATACTGACCGACAAGCTGACCAACTTCTTCTTCAAAAAGCAGGAGGACATCCGGCCACTGTTTGAAAGCCAGCTGGCCGCCTGCGGGGTGGACTATTTCGATTTCTACCTGATGCACGCCCAAAACGCGGCGAATTTTGCCTTTTTCAAGAGTTGCAGGGCATACGAAACGGCGCTGGAGCTGAAGGCGGAGGGGAAATTCCGGCATTTCGGCATCTCCTTCCACGACACGGCGGACGTACTGGAACAGATATTGACCGAGTACCCCCAGATCGAGGTGGTGCAGATGCAGCTGAACTACGCCGACTGGGAGGACCCGGCGGTACAGAGCCGCAAATGCTATGAGGTCTGCGAAAAGCACGGCAAGCCCGTGATCGTCATGGAGCCGGTAAAGGGCGGCAACCTGGCCCAGCTTCCCGACGACGCCAGAGCCGTGCTGGACGCGCTCCACGGCGGGAGCCCGGCCAGCTACGCCATCCGCTTTGCCGCCAGCCAACCCAATGTGATGATGGCGCTCTCCGGCATGGGCGATATGGACATGGCTCGGGACAACATCTCCACCATGAAGGACTTTAAGTCCCTGGACGAAAAAGAACTGGCCGCAGTCATGGCGGTGCGGGACATCTTCCGCAGCAAGCACCTGATCGAATGCACCGCCTGCCGGTACTGCACCGCTGGCTGCCCCAAGCATATCTCCATTCCGGACCTGTTCGCCTGCCTGAACGCCAAGCGGGTGTTCAACAACTGGAACACGGATTATTACTACAACAACGTCTATACCACTGCCAACGGAAAAGCCTCGGACTGCGTCAAATGCGGGAAGTGCGAGAAAGCCTGCCCCCAGCATTTGCCCATCCGGGAGCTGCTGCAGGACGTGGCGGCGGCGTTTGAAAAGTGAGGGAGAGTATGGGTAAGAATTTGATCATCTATTATTCCCGCAAGGGAGAAAACTACTTCAACGGCTCCATCTGCTCCATCCCCAAGGGCAACACGGAGATCGTGGCCGAATACATCCAGAAGGCCGTGGGCGGCGATCTCTTTGAGATAGAGACCGTGCGGGAATACAGCGCCGATTACACGGAATGCACCCGCGAGGCCCAGGACGAACTGCGCGCCCACGCAAGGCCGGAGCTGAAACGGTATCTGGACAGCCTGGACGGATATGACAACGTGTTTGTCTGCGGCCCCTGCTGGTGGGGCACCTTCCCCATGGCGGTGTTCACCCAGCTTGAGCGGCTGGATTGGACGGGCAAGCACGTTATGCCGGTTATGACCCATGAGGGCAGCGGGCTGGGAAGCTGTGAGCGGGACCTGAAAAAGACCTGTGCCGGGGCTTCCTTTGGCAAGGGTCTGGCCGTTCACGGTGCGGACGCCGCCCGGTCCGAGGCCGCCGTGGCGGCATGGGCAAAGAAAGCGGTACACTGAAAGGAAACGAACACAATGAAAAAAGAAGTCCTTATTGTAGCTGGCGCGGGACAGATCAGCTTGGCTATTGCCCGGCGGGTGGGCTTTGGGAAAAAGATCATCCTGGGCAACCGCAGTCTGGACAAGGGTGAGGCCATGGCGAAGCTGATGAACGAGGCAGGCTTCGACGTGACTGCCGTGAAAATGGACCTGGGCAAAAAAGAGGATATCCTCCATCTGGTGGAGGAAGCCCAGAAGTACGGTGAGATTACCGGGCTTGTGAATGGAGCAGGCGTGTCCCCCAGCCAGGCCCCCATTGAAGCGATCCTGCAGGTGGACCTATACGGCACCGCAGTGCTGCTGGAGGAAGTGGGCAAGGTCATCGCGGAAGGCGGCAGCGGCGTCACCATCTCCAGCCAGAGCGGTCATCGTATGCCCGCCCTTACCCCGGAGCAGGACGAACTGCTGGCCACCACGCCGGTGGACGAGCTGCTCTCATTGGAGATGCTCCAGCCTGAGAATATCCGGGACACCCTTCATGCCTACCAGATGGCCAAGCGGTGCAACGAAAAGCGCACCATGGCCGAGGCGGTAAAGTGGGGCAAACGTGGAGCAAGGATCAACGACATCGCCCCCGGCATCATCGTGACGCCTCTGGCCATCGACGAGTTCAACGGTCCTCGCGGGGACTTTTACAAAAATATGTTCGCCAACTGCCCTGCTGGCCGGCCCGGTACGGCGGACGAGGTTGCAAACGTGGCGGAACTTCTGATGGGGCCTGCTGGCGCGTTCATCACCGGCTCTACGATCCTCATCGACGGCGGCGCGACCGCAAGCTATTACTATGGCCCGCTGAAACCTTGACTGCACACCTGGAGGTATAAACCTTATAACATTTCGAGACTTCTGTTTTCCGCGACTTGCCGGTACAATGGGACCATCAAATAACGACAAAGGAGCGCGGAACAATGAGCGAGAAAAAGACCATCACCCTTAATAACGGCGTGGAGATGCCCCTGGTGGGTATCGGCACCTTTATGATGAGCCCGAACGACGCGGAGGCCGCGGCCCTGAGCGCCCTCACCAGCGGCTATCAGCTCATCGACACGGCCAACGCCTACATGAACGAGAAGGCCGTGGGCCGGGCCATGAAACGCTCCGGCCTGCCTCGGAAGGACATCTTCCTGGAAACCAAGCTCTGGCCCGCTTTCTATGAGCAGGCGGACGCCGTGGAAAAGACCCTGGCCCGGCTGGACACGGACTACATCGACCTTCTGCTGATCCACCAGCCCGCGGGCAACTATGTGGCCGGCTACCGGCTCATGGAGAAGGCGTACAAGGAGGGCAAGGTCCGGGCCATCGGTCTTTCCAACTTCACCGTTGAGCAGATCAAGGAGATCTTGGCGGTGTGCGAGATCAAGCCCGCTATCCTCCAGACCGAGGTCCACCCCTACTCCCAGGAGAAGGAGCTGAAGGCGTTTCTGGCCAAAGAGGGCATCGTCATCCAGGCGTGGTATCCCCTGGGCCACGGGGACAAGGCGCTGCAGGCCGAGCCGGTGTTCACGGACCTGGCCCAGAAGTACGGCAAGTCCACCGCCCAGATCATCCTGCGCTGGCACGTCCAGTCCGGGAACATCGTCATCCCCGGCTCCCGGAACCCGGACCACATCCGGGCCAACGCGGACCTGTTCGACTTCGCCCTGACGGACGGGGAGATGGCCGCCATTGAGCTGGTGAACAGGGACAAGCGGTACTACCACAGCACCCCGGAGATGCTGGCGGGCTACGCATCCATGGTCCCGCCCGTGGACGAGCAGAAATAAACAAAGCGAGTATAAACCCAAAGGTATAAACCCACTAACAGATCGAGACTTCTGATGAGGTCTCGATCATTTTATAATAGCGGTAGAACCGCTATTATACATCAAGATACCGGTCGCGCTCCCGGCTGACGCCGGAACCGCGCGACATGGTATAATATGCTTAGGATCAGGAATGGAGGGAAATGGAATGCTCAGACCACACCGGGTGTTGGCTGCCGTTCTTGCAGCCGTGCTGGTCTTTATAAGCTGCGGGAGCGCCGCAGCCGCAGCCAGCGGCGTGGAGACGGGGAAAGACGACCTCACATTCCCCATCGGAATGGCGATGGGAAGCGGCTTTACCGGAACAGCTTATCTTGCACAAATGATCCCCTACGATCAGATATATCATTTCCCCCAGACCAACAACGTGGCCTTTGAGTCCGGCGCACGGAGCGGCTGGCATACCCACGGCGGCATGGTCATTCTCGTCACCGGCGGCGTGGGCTATTACCAGGAGGAAGGTAAGCCGGCCCAAATCATCCGGGAGGGCGACGTGATCCAATGCCGGGAAGGCGTGAAACACTGGCACGGGGCCACGCCGGACAGCTGGTTTTCCCAGATGGTCATTTATGACGCCACATACCAGGGCGGCGGGAACGATGAGCCGGTGACGGACGAGTATTACAACGCCCTGGAAGCCGTGGAGTATGAGAGCCGCGCGGAGAACGACGGCTCATTCATGTTCCCCAAGGCGGAGACCGCTATGAACTCGCCGACCTTCAGCGGCCCGGCCTATGTGTCCACGCTTTTGGGCTCTGACAATGTGGCCGGCGCGCCCAGCCTGCACTATGTCGTGTTTGAGCCCGGCGTGGTCAATAACTGGCACACCCATGAGGGCGGCCAGATCCTGATCGCCACAGATGGGATCGGTTATCACCAGATCGAGGGAGAGCCGGTGGAGGTCCTCTATCCTGGGGATGTGGCTTTCTGCCCGCCCGGCGTGAAACACTGGCATGGCGGCAGCGCAGACACGTCCTTTGCACATATCACAGTCAACACGAACCCGGAGATGACGGGCCTGGAATGGTTCGACCGCATCTCTGACGAGGAATACGCACAGCTCCCGGCAGAAAAGCCGGAAGCGTGAGAACAACAGGAGGGCACCAAAATGCAAATGCAGAAAACACGTTTTATCGCCGGGCTTTTGGCGCTGGTGATGGTACTGGCCCTGACGGCCTGCGGGAAAGCTGCCGCCGCGGAGAATGCGCCCACCGCCGCGCCCCAGAGCACTGAAGCGGCGCAGGCGGCGGACGGGACAGCGGAGGAGAATAGCGCGACCGACGGAGGCAATATCCTGGTCGCCTATTTCACCGCGGCTGAAAACAGCGGCGTGGACGCCGTGTCCTCCGCCAGCGTGGTCACAGTGGACGATACCGCCAAGGGCGTGTCCCAGGCCGTGGCGGACATGATCGCGGAGCGGACAGGCGGCGAGCTTTTCTCCATCCAGACCAGCGTGGTGTACCCCGCCGATATGGGCGAGCTGATCGACTATGTGGCCGAGGAGCAGGACGCCGGCGTGCTTCCCGAACTGACGACCCACATCGAGGACCTGGACGCCTACGACACGGTGTTCGTGGGCTTCCCCATCTGGTGGTACGATATGCCCCAGGTGATGTATTCCTTCTTTGAGGAGTACGACTTTGCGGGCAAGACCATCATCCCCTTCACCGTTCACAATGGCAGCCGTCTTTCCGGCACACCGGCCACCATCCAGGAGCTGGAGCCGGAGGCCACGGTGATCCAGGACGGCTTTACCGTCAGCCATCAGAACGCTGCAGAAGCGGCGGAGGACGTGGCCGCGTGGCTGGACGGCCTGGGCTACTGACGATGGTGCGGAGGCTCATATCCGCCGTGCTGGCTGCGGGGCTTCTCTGCGCCTGTGGACCTGTCGACATTGCCGCCACAGAGGACTATACCACCGGCCAGTTCATCCGTGGAAACTTGCTGGAGAGCACCGAGGGCGAGATACATTACAGCTATTGGCTGCCAGACGGCTACGACGGAGAGAGGGAATATCCTCTGATGATGACCCTGCCCGGCTACGGCGGGATGTGGTTCGGAGAGGATTCAGAGGGGACCAACCTGCGGGAGAGGGGCGTATCTGTCTGGACAGAGATCGACGAACCCATGATCGTGGTCTCGCCCCAGGTCACGGACTGGCACGACACCTCCGCCCGGCAGACCATCGAGCTGACGGAGTATTTTCTTGAAAACTTCGCCGTGGACAGGACCCGCGTGTACGGCGCGGGCTATTCGGCGGGCGGCGAAACCATGTCCAGGGTCATGGGGATGCGCCCGGACCTGTTCGCGGCATATCTGCACGGAGCCTCCCAATGGGACGGAGAATTTGCCCCGGCTGCCCAGAGCAAAACGGCAGTTTACATCTTCATGGGTGAGCATGACGAATACTACGGCTCGGACAGAGCGCGGGAGGCATACGACGGGCTGCTGGAGGCATACCGTCAGACCGGCCTTGACGATGAGGAAATAGACGAGCTCCTGCGGCTATGGATACCGGACGACGCATGGTTCGCTGACCGAGGCATCACGAATCAACACGGCGGCGGGAACATGCTGTTTGAGGAAGAACGCATCCAGGAGTGGCTCCTGGAACAGAGCCGATAAAACAAATCTTAAAGGAGGATCTATGAACATGAAAAAGCAGAGACGGTTTGCAGCGGCCATGGCGGCCGTGCTGATGCTGACGCTCGCCATGGGCGCAGGCGCATGGGCGGCAGAGGAACCGGAAGGCGCCCTCGTAATCGCGGACCAAGGGATGTTCTCCGCTGGCGGCACGGTGATCACATCGGACGGGACCTTCGATGTGTCCAACTACTATATGTCCAGGGAGGGTTCCACCTCTCATGTGGACCACGCCAATGTGTTTTATCAGCTCCCGGCGGATCAGACCGGCTTGCCGATGGTGTTCCTGCACGGGTACGGCCAGTCCCGCATGGGCTGGATGACCACGCCTGACGGGCGGGATGGCTGGTCCGATATGTTCCTGAAAAAGGGCCACGGCGTTTTCCTGATCGACGAACCCCGCCGCGGCGAAGCCGGCCAGACCTCCGTCGCCGGTACGATCAGCACCACGCCCTCTGACCAGACCTGGTATACCCAATTCCGTATCGGTACTTATATCGACGGCGCGTTTACTTACAACGAAAACTCCCAATTCCCCCAAGGAGAGGATGTGCTGGACCAGTTCTTCCGGCAGATGACCCCGGACACGGGCATGGATTCCGCCAACGGCGATCAGAATATCGACAACCTTGTTGTGGCGCAGGCGGTGGCGGCCACCATCGACAAGGTATATGAGATGACCGGCAAGGATTCCGTCCTTGTGACCCACTCTCAGGGCGGCATCCCCGGCTGGGATGTGCCTCAGTACACGGACCATGTGGCGGCGATCATCGCCATCGAGCCGGGCATGGCGCCCATGCCGGACAGCGACGGCTATAACACGCTTCTGGAGAAGAATATCCCCGTGGCGTTCTATTATGGGGATTACATCGGCCAGGAATACACGGATGTTCCTGCTGCGGGTATGTGGGCCATGATGAAGTCCTCTGCCGATGCTTTCGGACAGGCTTATACGGAGGCGGGCGGCGTCTGCACGGTGGTCAGTCTGCCGGATGAGGGCATCTATGGCAACGACCACATGATGTTCCAGGACCTGAACAACGATGTGATCGCGGACCACATTGAAAACTGGCTCCAGGAAAACGTGGCCATGGAGTAAGGCGGAGCCGTCAGGCTAAACGCCAAATCATAGGGCGAAGGGCTGGGTATGTCATGAAACGAATGATCGTAGACATCCTGATGACTGCCGCGCTGGTGCTGCTCATGAGCTACAGCCTGCTGGGGGAGGCGGCCCACGAATGGATCGGCATCGCCATGTTGGTCCTTTTCGTCACCCATCATGTGCTCAATAGGCGGTGGTTCCGGGGATTTTTCAAGGGCAAATACACGCCCTTTCGCATATTTCAGACCGCGCTGGTGCTGCTGATCTTTGCGGGCATGGTCGGCTCGGCGGTGAGCGGCGCGGTGCTGAGCCGCTACGCGCTGGACTTTCTGCCCATTCGGGGCGGACGGGCCTGGGCCAGAGTGGTCCATATGCTCTGCGCCTATTGGGGCTTCGTGCTGATGAGCCTGCACCTGGGCCTTCACTGGAATATGATGCTGGCCAAGATGCGTAAAACGACCTCAGAAACGCGGACATGGCTTCTGCGGTTTGTGGCGTTGGCGGTGGCCTTGTACGGCATTTACGCCTTCGCCAAACAGGACATTCTGAACTACCTGCTGCTGCGAAATCATTTTGTGTTCTTCGACTTTGACGCGCCCAGGATCGTGTTTTACCTGGACTATATCGCCATCATGGGCCTGTTCATTTTCATCGGGCACTATCTGGCCCGCTGGCTGCGGAGAGGGAAAAAGAGTATGCAATGCTGACACTACAAATGCAACGCTAATACGACAAGTGCAACGCTCCGGCTTCGAGCGTTGCATTGTATCAAATAGCGCAATCTTTGCCAAACGAAAGGACACGCGAAAGCGTGTCCTTTCGTTTGGACTTCGGCCCGGCGGAGCGGGCCTCGTACCGATTCAGTTCTTAACGGCGGGAGTGAATCCCGCCTAAACCAATTCTCCGCTTTGCTCCGAATGACGCGCGACTTCGCGCGAACATTAGAATGAGCAGGCGTGCCGCGCGGGGACCCCGGGGGGAGAGAGTAACGCCCCTCCCTTTATTGACAGCGCCGCGGGGCACATCGTATAATCGTGACATGAACCCCCACAAAGGAGGCGCGCCCTATGAAAACGTCCCCCACGGTCCCGGCGTCCGTCCCCGTCCCGACGCGGGTGCGCTGACATGGCCGGACCCACACGGGAGGAGCTGTACCGCTCCATCTATACTCACGACACCATCTATATCCCGCCTCACGAGGAAACCAGCGGGGCGCTGGAGGCGGCGCTGGGCTGCTCCTGGCACCGGTGCGCCTTTTGCGACTTCGCCAAGGACCCCTTCCGCCTCATCCCCCTGGAGGAGGTGGAGCGGCGGGTACAGGTGCTGGCCCGGCTCCAGCCGGAGCAGACCCGGCTGTTCCTGCTGGGGGAGAATCCCTTCTGCATGGACACGGACCGGCTTCTAGCCATCCGGGCGCTGATCGGCCGGCACATGCCCAAGGTGAACGCCCTGGCCATGTACGCCCGGGCGGACGACGTGCTGGCCAAGTCCGACGACGAGCTGGCGGTGCTGGCCGCCGCCGGGGTCCGGGCGCTGCACATCGGGGTGGAGAGCGGCTGCGACAGCATCCTGCACCGGTGCGAAAAGGGCGTCACCGCCGCCCAGACGGTGGAGGCCCTGCTGCGGCTGGACCGGGCGGGGATCGACTACTTCGTCACCGTCATCCCCGGGCTGGGAGGCCGGGAATACTCCCGCCTGCACGCGGTGGAGACCGCCCGGATGCTCAACCGCACCCACCCGCGGAACATATGGTGTCTGAAGCTGCACCTGTACCCGGACACGCCCCTCTACCGGCAGGCCCGGGCCGGGCACTTCACCCAGATGACGCCGGCGGAGGTGCTGGCGGAGGAGCGGCTGATGCTCCGGGAGCTGACGGTGACGGACTGTCTGTTCGAGGACACCACCGTCCTGGATCAGTACACCATCCGGGGGATGCTCCCGGCGCAGAAGGAGCAGCTGTTGGGCGCCATCGACGCCCTTTTGCAGCTGCACGGCTGAATCGCCTCCCCCGCTCCGGCAGAAATCACTTGACGGCGGCCCCCGGGGCGATATAATAGGGGGTGCCCGTTTGCTTTACGGCGGGGAGATAAGGAGAGAGCCTATGCTTGTACCTGTATTGCTGTTCATCGTGGGGCTGCTGTGCCTCATAAAAGGCGGGGATTGGTTCGTGGACGGCGCCACGGACATCGCCCGGCGGTTCCATCTGCCGGAGCTGCTCATCGGCGCCACCGTGGTGTCCATCGGCACCACCCTGCCGGAGGTCATGGTCTCCACCACCTCGGCCCTCGGCGGCCACGGGGAGATCGCCTACGGCAACGCCATCGGCTCGGTGATCTGCAACACCGCCCTCATCGCCGCCATCACCATCGCCGTCCGGCCCGGTCCCGTGGACCGGAAGGCCCTGCGCACGCCGGTGATCTTCTTCTTCACCGCCGCGCTGTTCTACGCCGGGGTGGCCTACACCACCGGCTATTTCAGCCGGTTCACGGGCATCGTGCTGCTGGCGTTGTTCGTGGCCTATATGATCCTCACCGTCCGGCAGATGACCCGCAAGGACCCCGCCGCACCGGCGGAGGAGGAGGCCCAGGAGGAGGTCCCGCCCCTGGGAAAGAGCCTGCTGTCGCTGGTAGTGGGCGCGGCGCTGATCGCCGTGGGCGCGGACCTGCTGGTGGACAACGGCACCCTCATCGCCCAGGCCCTGGGCGTGCCCGAGTCGGTCATCGCCCTGACCTTCGTGGCCCTGGGCACGTCCCTGCCCGAGCTGGTCACCGCCATCACCTCCCTGGCCAAGGGCCACGGCGCCCTGAGCCTGGGCAACGTGATCGGCGCGAACCTGTTCAACCTGGTGCTGGTCAGCGGCGTGTCCGTGACGCTGGCGCCCTTCAGCATCCCCCAGGGGTCCATGATCGCCGGGCGGAACGCCTCGCTGGTGATGGACTTCCCGGTGATGTTCGCGGTGATGCTGCTGCTGACGGTGCCCTCCCTGATGAAGGGGAAGCTGTACCGGGCCCAGGGCATTGCCCTGCTGGCCATATACGCGGCCTTCTGCGTGCTCCAGTTCACCATGTGAACGCATATGAAGCGCCCCCGGTCATACGTCCGGGGGCGTTTTCTGTTCACTTTTCGCCCCGAAGCTTCACCAGCCGGTCCCGTATGACGGCGGCGTACTCGAACTCCAGCATCTGGGCGGCCTTGCGCATCTGCTTTTCCAGCTTCTCGATCTCCGCCTGCCGCTCCCGGGCGGTCATCTTCACCCCCGCGGCGGTGACGGCCTCGGCCCGCTCCGCGCCGTCGGAGATCTCCATCATGTCCTTCACGTCCTTGATGATGGTCCTGGGCACGATGCCGTGGGCCTGGTTGAAAGCCTTCTGCTTGGCCCGGCGCCGCTCCGTCTCCCGGATGGCGGCGTCCATGGAGGGGGTGATCTCGTCGGCGTACATGATGACCGTGCCCTCCGCGTTCCGGGCGGCCCGGCCCACGGTCTGGATCAGGCTGGTCTCCGAGCGGAGGAAGCCCTCCTTGTCCGCGTCCAGGATGGCCACCAGGGACACCTCCGGCAGGTCCAGGCCCTCCCGGAGCAGGTTGATGCCCACCAGCACGTCGAAGTGGCCCAGGCGCATGTCCCGGATGATCTCCATGCGCTCGATGGCGCTGATGTTGTGGTGCAGATACCGGCTGCGGATGCCCGCGTCGGTGAGGAAGGCAGTCAGGTCCTCCGCCATCTTCACGGTGAGGGTGGTCACCAGGGTGCGCTGGTTTTTCTCCACCCGGGCGTTGATCTCGCCGATGAGGTCGTCGATCTGCCCCTCCACCGGGCGCACCACGATCTCCGGGTCCAGCAGGCCCGTGGGCCGGATCACCTGTTCGGCGATGTTCCCCGCCCGGGTCAGCTCATACTCCCCCGGCGTGGCGGACACATACACCGCCTGGTGGATGCGGGCGGTGAACTCGTCGAACTTCAGCGGCCGGTTGTCGAAGGCCGAGGGCAGGCGGAAGCCGTACTGGATCAGCGTTTCCTTCCGGCTCCGGTCGCCCCGGTACATGGCCCGGACCTGGGGAAGGGTCACGTGGCTTTCGTCCACGAACAGGATGAAATCCTTGGGGAAGTAGTCCAGCAGGGTCATGGGGGCGCTGCCTGGGGCACGGCCGGAGATGATCCGGGAGTAGTTCTCGATGCCGGAGCAGTAGCCCAGCTCCTGCATCATCTCGATGTCGTACTCGGTGCGCTGGCGTATGCGCTGGGCCTCCAGGAGCTTTCCGTTTGCCTCGAACCAGGCCACCCGCTCATCCAGCTCTTTGCGGATCTCCACGATGGCGGACTCCATCTTCTCCTTGGTGGTCACGTAGTGGTTGGCGGGCCAGACGGGGATGTTGGTGAGCCGGCGGACCACCTGGCCGGATACGGCGTTGATCTCGCTGATGCGGTCGATCTCGTCGCCGAAGAACTCCACCCGGACGGCGGTGTCCTTCCAATAGGCGGGCCAGATCTCCACCGTGTCCCCCCGGACCCGGAACTTGTTGCGCTCGAAGGCGATGTCGTTGCGCTCGTAGCGGATGTCCACCAGCCGCCGGGACAGGTCCTCGATCTTCATGGTCAGGCCCACCCGCAACGTCACCATCATGGCGGCGAAGTCGTCCGGCTCCCCCAGGCCGTAGATGCAGGACACGGAGCTGACCACGATCACGTCCCGCCGCTCCATCAGCGACGCGGTGGCGCTCAGGCGCAGCCGGTCGATCTCGTCGTTGATGGAGGCGTCCTTCTCGATGAAGGTGTCCGTGTGGGGGATGTATGCCTCCGGCTGGTAGTAGTCGTAGTAGGAGACGAAATACTCCACGGCGTTGTCCGGGAAGAACTCCCGAAACTCCGCGCACAGCTGGGCGGCCAGGGTCTTGTTGTGGGCCAGCACCAGGGTGGGCCGCTGGACCCGCTCGATGACCTTGGCCATGGTATAGGTCTTGCCGGAGCCGGTGACGCCCAGGAGCACCTGCTCGTCCAGACCGCTCTCCAGCCCCGCCGCCAGCGAGTCGATGGCCTCGGGCTGGTCGCCCGCGGGTTCATAGGGGGATACGACCTTGAAGGGTCTGCTTTCCATGACCGGCCTCCTTGGATATGCATTGAACTAATATTATAGCATACTTTCGGGAAAGTACAAGCGACGCGCCCCACCTTGACGGACCGGGCCGGGCCGTGTACAATACGCTCAGAAAGGCTGGGATGATATGGAAAACGGGATCGTCACCCTGAAGGAGGGGGCGGGCCGGGCGCTGAAGGCCGGCGGCCCCTGGGTATACGACAACGAGGCCGCCTCCGTCCGGGGGGAGCCAGCCGACGGGGACATCGTCGCCGTCCGGGACTGGAAGGACCGGTTTTTGTGCTGGGGCTTCATCAACCGCAGGAGCAAGCTGCTGGTGCGGGTGATGAGCCGGGACGAGGACGCGGTCATCGACCGGGATTTCCTCGCCCGGCGGGTCCGTGCCGCCTGGGAGTACCGCAAGGCCACGGTGGACACCTCCAGCTGCCGGATCATCTTCGGGGAGGCGGATTTCCTGCCCGGGCTGGTGGTGGACAAGTTCGCCGACGTGCTGGTGGTCCAGTCCCTGGCCCTGGGCATCGACCGGATGAAGGACACCATCCTTGCGCTGCTGGTGGACACCCTGGCGGCGGACGGGGTGACCGTCCGGGGCATATATGAGCGCAGCGACGCCCCCGTCCGGGAGCGGGAGGGCCTGCCCCTGGTCACCGGCTTCATCGGCGAGAGCTTCGACACCAAGGTGGAGATCACGGAAAACGGCGTGCGGTACATGGTGGACGTGGCCGAGGGGCAAAAGACCGGCTTTTTCCTGGACCAGAAATATAACCGCCGGGCCATATGGCCCCTGTGCCGGGGCGCGAAGGTGCTGGACTGCTTCACCCACACCGGCTCCTTCGCCCTGAACGCGGGCCTGGCCGGGGCGCGGAGCGTGCTGGGCGTGGACGCCTCGCCTCTGGCGGTGGCCCAGGCCCGGGAGAACGCGGCCCTCAACGGCATGGCCGACCGGGTCCGGTTCCAGTGCGCGGACGTGTTCGAGTTTCTGCCGGAGCTGATCAAAAAGCGCGAGCAGTATGACGTGGTCATCCTGGACCCGCCGGCCTTCGCCAAGAGCCGGGGCGCGGTGAAAAACGCGGTGAAGGGCTACCGCCAGATCAACCTGCGGGGCCTGCAGCTGGTGCGGGACGGGGGGTATCTGGTCACCTGCTCCTGCTCCCACTTCGTGGACGCGGCCCTGCTGGGCGAAACGGTGCATCAGGCGGCCAACAACGTCCGCCGGCGGCTGCGGCAGGTGGAGGCACGCACCCAGTCCCCGGACCACCCCATCCTCTGGGGCGCGGAGGACTCGGATTACCTGAAGTTCTTCATCTTCCAGGTCTGCCGGGAGGGCTGAGCCGGTCGGGCCGATTGACAGCCGCGGACGCGGGGTGATATGATTGACCCATCTATTCCTTGGTGATGAAGGAGGCGCCGGAACATGACGATGCGCAGACGGATCTTTTCCCTGGCGCTGGCGGCAATGATGCTCGCCGCCATGGCGCTGGGCAGCGGCTATGCCCTTCCCGCGGACAGGGGAGCGCTCCCCTCCCTCCGCGCCGGAGATGACGGCTATGAGCAGTACGAAAACGACACGGTGCTTTTCGCCATGGACGTGCCGGCGGGGTACGACGTGACGGAACCCTACGTAAACGGTGTCTTCATCTCCGACGGCGACGACTTCCGGGTGGCCGCGGAGTACACCTTCACCACCGCCGACAACGCCCGGTTCATCCAGAGCGCGGACGACTTCGCCGCCTTCATCGAGGCCGACGACGCCGTGCTGGCCGACTGGACCAGCGTGCCGGAGCTGACGGTAGAGGATTCCGGCTGGGGCGCGGTGGACGGCACGCGCTGCTACGTGTGCGCCTACACCACCCAGCTCGGCGGCGACGCCTTCTCCGGCGCGGTATACCTCTTCGACGGCCAGGGGGACTTCGGCTGCTACTGCCTGCAGGTCCTGATGCGGGACGACGCGGCGGACGCGGAGACGTACGTCCAGCAGATGGAGCACATGGTCCGCAGCTTCACCGTCACCGGCCCCTACCAGGCGGAGGGCTATGTCCTCTACGACATGGAGTGCGAGGGCATGCCGGTGCAGCTCTTCGCCCGGGACACCGCCCTTGTCCAGGAGCGCACCAGCAGCGTCGGCGTCTACCCCGTTGACGGGATCTACGTGGAGGCCAGCGTTTCCATCCGCCGGACCGCCTGGGAGTCCACCTATGACCTGGAAACGGTCATGGACAGCTGCGGCGATTATTACTTCAAATACGAGGACGACGCCCGGTCCACGGCCCAGCCCTCCCACTTCGACCTGGGCCGGTACAGCTACGACATGCTCTCCCTGGAGTACTACGACGGCGGCGAGCACTACACGGCATACCTCGCCCTGTTCGTCTCCGGCGGCTTTTACTGGGAGGTGGCCGCCGAGGCCACGGACGAGTACGCCGACCAGGTGGCCGCCGCCTTCAGCGACACCCTGTTCTCCCTGCGGGTGAACAACGACGGCCTGTCCGCCGCCTCCGGCGGGGCCGGGGAGATCATCCGCGGCGGCGTGGATGCGGTGCTGGACGCCACCGAGGACCTGCCCGGCTTCAACCCCGGCGACGACGGCTGGATGGAGCCGCTGGGCTTTGTGGCGGATATCGACGGCGGGCGGCTGCTGCTGACGGAGTACGAAACGGTGGCGGACAACGACTACGCCGTGATGACCGACGTCTGGCTCATCCGGGACGGCGAGGCGGCGCTGCTGGCCCGCAACCGGCTCTTCACCGAGGTGGGCGGCAACAGCGGCAGCGTTTCCCTGGTCCGCCGGGACGGCACGGTCTATATGCTTCTGGAGTGCCACCTCTGGGACGGGGACGAGTTCAACGACTATTACGCCTACTTCCCCCTGGACGAGCCGGCGGGCGCCTTCGGCCAGGCCCTCACCATGGAGGCCCATGGCCAGGTGGGCCGGGAGGACGACGGCAAATATGTGGCGGACGGCGGCCCCGTGTCCCCCTCCGCCTTTGAAAAAGCCCGGGACGCCTTCTCCCTGTGGATCGGCCCCATGGACATCCTCCAGGGCCACGGCAACGGCGATGTGATGGACTTCGAGGCCCTGCGCATCTTCAATCCGGACTGATTTGCGGGAAAGGAGCGCACTATGTACGAACTGATACAGCTGACCGACCGCTGCTATTATATCCAGAGCCCCGCCAGGATGGGCCTGGTACGGCTGGATGACGAGCGGGTGTGCCTCATCGACAGCGGCAACGACAAGGACGCCGGCCGGAAGGTCCGCCAGCTCCTGGACAGCCGCGGCTGGCGCCTGGACGCCATATACAACACCCACTCCAACGCCGACCACATCGGCGGCAACCAGTATCTGCAAAAGCAGACCGGCTGCCGCGTATACGCCCCCGGCATCGAGTGCTGCTTCACCCGCCACCCCCTGCTGGAGCCCTCGTTCCTCTACGGCGGCTATCCCTGCCGGGACCTGCGGCACAAATTCCTCCTGGCCCAGCCCAGCGACGCCCTGCCCCTGACGGCGGAGGTGCTGCCGGAGGGCATGACCGCCATCGGCCTGCCCGGCCACTTCTTCGACATGGTGGGCTTCCGCACGGCGGACGGGGTGGTGTATCTGGCCGACTGCCTGTCCAGCCGGGAGACCCTGGACAAGTACAAGATCGGCTTTATCTACGACGTGGCCGCTTATCTGGCCACCCTGGAGAAGGTCAAGACCATGGAGGGGGCCATGTTCGTGCCCGCCCACGCCCCCGCGGCGGAGAGCGTGGCGGAACTGGCCCAGTACAACATCGACGCGGTGCTGGCGGTGGCGGAGACCATATTGGACCTGTGCGCGGAGCCGGTGTGCTTCGAGCAGCTGCTGGGACAGCTCTTCCGGCGCTATGGGCTGACCATGAACTTCGAGCAGTACGCCCTGGTGGGCAGCACGGTCCGCTCCTATCTCAGCTGGCTGAAGGACGCGGGCCGCCTGGACGCAACGTTTGACGACGGCATGCTCCTGTGGCGCCGGGCGTAAAAAGATTTCAACAACAGACGGACGGTATGGCCAATGCCATACCGTCCGTTTCATTTTTCGCGTTCCGTCACGCCTCCGGGTCGATGCCGTGGCCGGACAGGACCTGGGTGCGCCGCCGGCGGAGGATGGAACAGGGCGGCGCGGGGACCGGCAGGATCATGCGCAGGGCCATTTTGGGGTGGCTGGCGGCGGCGACGGGCGCGCCCTCGCCGTCCAGTATCTCCCCGGCGGTGAAGGCGATCGGCTCCCGCCCGGGCATGAGCAGCTCCAGCTCGTCCCCGGGGAAGAACCGGTTGCGCTGGGTCAGCCGGGCGTTGCCGCCGCCGTCGCAGGCCTCCACCACCGCCGCCACGTCATAGCGGGAAAAATAGGCCGCGTCGGCGGTATACTGGTCCGGCCTGCCGAAATAAAACCCCGTGCAGTAGGGCCGGTGGCTGACGGCCAGCACCTCGTCCCGCCACACCGGGTCCAGGGGCCGCCCCGCCAGGGCCGCGTCTGCGGCGTGGCGGTAGGCGTTGGTCACCGCGGCGGCGTAGTAGGCGGACTTGGTCCGGCCCTCGATCTTGAGGCTGCTCACCCCCGCCGCCAGCAGCGCGGGGATGTGGTCGATCATGCACATGTCCCGGGCGTTGAAGAGATACGTCCCCCCGTCCTCGGTGATCTCCATGTACTCCCCGGGCCGCTTTTCCTCCACCACGTGGTACTTCCACCGGCAGGGCTGGGCGCACTCGCCCCGGTTGGCGTCCCGGCCTGTCAGGTAGTTGGACAGCACGCACCGGCCGGAGAAGGACACGCACATGGCCCCGTGGACGAAGGCCTCCAGCTCCATCTCCGCCGGCGCCCGGGCGCGCAGCTCGGCGATGGCGTCCAGGCTCATCTCCCGGGCCAGCACCGCCCGCTTCGCTCCCAGGTCATAGAACATCCGGGCCGCGGCGGCGTTCATCACCCCCGCCTGGGTGCTGATGTGGACAGCCGCCCGGGGCGCGTATTTTTTCGCCAGGGACAGCACCCCCAAGTCGGAGACGATCAGCCCGTCCGCCCCGGCCTCGTCCAGCTGCTCCAGGTACGCCGGCAGCCTGTCCATCTCCCGGTCCGTGGGGATGGTGTTCACCGTCACATACACCTTCACGCCCCGCTCGTGGCAGTATGCCGCGGCCCAGGCCATGTCCTCCCGGCCAAAGGCGCCGGCGGCCGCCCGCATGCCGTAGCCCGGCCCGGCCAGATACACCGCGTCCGCGCCATAGGCTACCGCCATGACCAGCTTTTCCCGGTCCCCCGCCGGAGAGAGCACCTCCAGCCGTCTTTTGTCGTCCATGAAAAAATCTCCTCAGCCCATACGCATCATACTGCCGCCACACGGGTCGTATCTCTCCCTCCGTCGCGGCTATGCCGCGCCACCTCCCTCGTCAGAGGGAGGCGTATTCCCCGCTGCGCCCCGGAATCAGGCCCCCTCTGACGAGGGGGCTGGCCCCGGCGTCAGCCGGGGTCTGGGGGAGAGATATCAAACCATAAGGAGAACGCCGCAGGCGAATGCCTGCGGCGTTGCCTTTCAAACGACTATCTCTGTCCCTTGTCGTAGGGGATGCCCTCGGCCTTGGGGGCGCGGGAACTCTTGGAGGTGAACGCCAGCACCAGCAGCGTCACCAGATAGGGCAGCAGCCGGTAGAAGTTGGCGTTCAGGCCCAGCTGCGCCAGCATGAACACCCCGTCGCCGTTGATGTCCAGACTGGCATAGGCCGCGGCGATGCACTTGAACAGGCCGAACAGCATGGCCGCGCAGGCGATGTTCAGCGGCTTCCAGTTGCCGAAGATCATCACGGCCAGGGCCAGGAAGCCGAAGCCGGCCACGTCGCCGGTGGAGGCGCAGTTGGCGGTGGTGAGGGCGTATACGAATCCGCCCATGCCCGCCAGGGCGCCGGAGATGGTCACGCCGGCGTAGCGCATCTTCACCACGTTGATGCCCAGGGAGTCGGCGGCCTGGGGATTCTCGCCGCAGGAGCGCAGCCGCAGGCCGAACCGGGTCTTGTAGAGGATGACGGACAGGATCACGAACACCAGGATACACACATAGGTGGTGAGGTAGACCTTGTCCAGGAAGGTGCTGGCAAAGAAGCCCAGGTCGGCGTTTTTATCGTAGCCGAACATGGTCTTTTTCAGCATGAACCAGCTGGCCGCGTCGCCGGTGGCCATCTGCAGGGTGTTCTGGTTGGCGATGAGCCGGATGAGGAACAGCACCAGGGCCGGGGCCATCAGGTTCAGGGCCGTGCCGCCGATGGTCTGGTCCGCCCGCAGGTTGATGGCCGCGAAGGCCAGCAGCAGCGAGAACACCGCGCCCAATAGGGCGGCCACCGCCATGGTCATCAGCACGAAGCCCTGCAGCGCGACCCAGTTGTCCATCTGCTTGGCCGCGTCGAACCAGCCCCACTGCTGGACCAGGCGCACGAACAGCACGCCCACGAAGGCGCCGAAGATCATGATGCCTTCCAGCGCCAGGTTGATGATACCGCTGCGCTCGGCGAACACGCCGGCCAGCGCCACCACCATCAGCGGCACCGCATAGATCAGGGTCTGCCGGATCAGAAACGACATTACTTCCCGGCCTCCTTTCCTTCCGCCGCCGCATCCGGGGCGGGAACAGGCTGTTTTTCCGCGTTGGCGTCCGGCTCTGCCGGACCCTTCTTCTTCGCCTTGCCGCCCAGCCACAGCTTGATCACCAGGGAGAAGGCGGACAGGTACACGATCACGGAGATGATCACGTCGGTGATGTACTCGTTATAGGCCGTCAGCGCCGTGAGCTGCTGGCCGGCGATGTCCAGCATGGACATGAACATGCCGGTGAAGATGACGGCGATGGGGTTGCACACCGCCAGCAGCGCCACCGGGATGCCGTTGAAGCCGGTGGCCGGCAGGGACTGGTAGGTGCTCCAGTAAAACTCCGTGTTGCCGGCCAGGTAGTACAGCGCCGCGCCCGCGCCGGACATGGCGCCGGCGATGGCCATGCTCAGCACGATGCTCCGCCGGTCCTTGATGCCCGCGTACTTGGCCGCGTGGCGGTTGGCGCCGCAGGCCTTCAGCTCATAGCCGAAGGTGGTCTTGGTGAAGATGATGTACATCAGCACCGCCAGCAGGATGGCGATGAGGATGCCGCCGTTGACCTGGGAGCCGGGGAAGAGCTTGTCCAGAAACAGCTTGGGGGTCTGCACGCCGTTGAAGCTGGTCTTGTAGATATAGGCGGTCTTGGTGTTCTCCACGGTGTTTTTCAGGTTCGACACGTCGAACGCCCAGGTGGTCAGGTTGGCGGCGATCCAGTTGGTCATGATGCAGGCCAGCACCTCGTTGATGTTGAGGAAGGCCTTCATCATGCCGGGGATGGCGCCCCAGAGGGCGCCGGCGGCCATGCCGCCCAGCAGGGCCAGCACCCACACCAGCCACGCGGGCACCACGGTGGTGGGGATCTCCAGGGCGATGAACAGCGTGGCGGTGGTGCCGGCCAGGTACTGGCCGGGGGCGCCGATGTTGAACAGGCCCGTCTTGTAGGCCACGGCCACGGACAGACCCGTGAGGATCAGGGGGGTGGCCCGGAACAGCATGTTGCCGAAGGTCACCGGGTTGAAGCCGAAGCTCAGCTCGCCGGCGGCGTCGCGGCCGGTGCTGACGATGCCCAGGAATATAAGGCGGATGCCCTCCCAGGCGGTCTTGAGGTTCAGACTCTTGTTGAACAGACTGGCCAGCAGCACCACCAGCGCGCCGGCGGCCAGGCCGATGAGGATGGAGATCAGGGAGGCCAGCACGGAGCGCGTGCCGTCCCGCTTCATCAGGGGAGTCTTCTCTTTCATGCGCTCTCACGCTCCTTTCCCTGGCGCTTGGCGCCGGCCATGTAAAGGCCCAGCTCCTCCACGGTGGTCTTTTTCGGGTCCAGCTCGCCCACGATCTCGCCCTCGTACATCACCAGGATGCGGTCGGACAGGTTCATCACCTCGTCCAGCTCCAGGCTCACCAGCAGCACGGCCTTGCCCGCGTCCCGCTGGGCCACCAGCTGGCTGTGGATGTACTCGATGGCGCCCACGTCCAGGCCGCGGGTGGGCTGCACCGCCACGATCAGGGGCAGGTCCCGGTCGATCTCCCGGGCCACGATGGCCTTCTGCTGGTTGCCGCCGGACATGCTCCGGGCCACGGTGACGGGGCCCTGTCCGGAGCGGACGTCGTACTGCTCGATCAGCTTCTCGGCGTAGGAGCGGACCTCGCCGAAGCGGATGAAGCCGTGGTTCTGGAACTGGGACTCATAGTAGCGCTGGAGCACCATGTTCTGCTCCAGGGTGAAGTCCAGCACCAGGCCGTGCTTGTGCCGGTCCTCGGGGATGTGGCTCATGCCGGTCTGGCTGCGGGCGCGGATGGAGGCGTGGGAGATGTCGTGGCCGCACAGGGTGATCTTGCCGGCGCTGGCCTTCTCCAGGCCGGTCAGGGCCTGGACGAACTCGGTCTGGCCGTTGCCGTCGATGCCGGCGATGCACACGATCTCCCCGGCGCGGGCGGTGAAGGAGACATTCTTCACCGCGTCGTTTTTGTGGACCTTGGAGGGCACGGACAGCCCCTCCACGGTGAGGACCGCCTCGCCGGGCTTGGCCTCGTCCTTGTCCACCACCAGCTGCACCGGCCGGCCCACCATCATCCGGCTCAGCTCCTCCTTGGTGGTGCCGGCGGTGTCGATGGTGCCCACATACTTGCCCTTGCGCAGCACCGTCACCCGGTCGGACACCTCCATGATCTCGTTGAGCTTGTGGGAGATGAAGAGGATGCTCTTGCCCTCGGCGGCCAGGTTCTTCATGATCTGCATCAGCTCCTCGATCTCCTGGGGGGTGAGCACCGCGGTGGGCTCGTCGAAGATCAGGATCTCGTTGTCCCGGTAGAGCATCTTCAGGATCTCCGTGCGCTGCTGCATGCCCACGGTGATGTCCTCCACCTTGGCGTCCAGGTTCACGTGCAGGCCGTACTGCTCGGACAGGGCCTCCACCTTTTTCCGGGCGTCCTTTTTCTGCAGGAAGCCCATCTTCGTGTCCTCGGCGCCCAGGATGATGTTGTCCAGGACGGTGAACACGTCCACCAGCTTGAAGTGCTGGTGCACCATGCCGATGTGCAGGGCGGTGGCGTCGTTGGGACTCTCGATCTTCACCGGCTGACCATTCTTGCGGATCTCGCCCTGCTCCGGCTGATAAAGACCGAACAGCACGCTCATCAGCGTGCTCTTGCCGGCGCCGTTCTCTCCCAGCAGGGCGTGGATCTCACCCTTGCGCAGCTGGAGGGTGATGTCGTCGTTGGCCTTGATGCCGGGAAATTCCTTGGTGATGTGAAGCATTTCGATGACATATTCCGGGTTCTGCTCCATGCTTCCTCCTCCTTCTTGTGGATTTGCCGGAATTTTAACTAAGTGCTTTGACAAAGAAAGGGAAGAGGAGCGCTCTTCCCTTTCTCTTATGTACCGGGATATCAGCCGACGTAGTTGATGGTCACGTGGTCGGTCGCGGCCTGGGCGATGTCGCCGCCGGCCAGGACGCTGTTGTCCACCACCAGGGTGCCGTCCTTCAGGGAGGACACCAGGGTGTTGTACTCGTCAATGGAGAAGTTCTCCAGGCTCCAGGTAGCGGTGGGCAGGCCCACGGAGTCGTCGTTGATGCCGCGGACGGTGTTGGCGCCGCCGATGTCGGCCCACTCGTCGCTGTAGAACTTGCCGATGGCCCAGGTGGTGGCCGCGGTCAGGCCCTTCAGAGCGGAGGTGACGACGGTGTCGGACTCAAAGGACTGGTCCACGTCCACGCCGATGACGTCGCCGTCATTCTCGGCGGCCGCAGCGGTGATGGACTGGAAGATGGAGCCGCCGCAGGAGAACACGATCTCGGTGCCGTTCTCATACCAGCCGCTGATCATGGTCTGCAGCTCGGGGGAGGCGGAGAAGGTGTCGCCGTACTGCCAGGTGTAGTTGATGGTCACGTCCACGCCCATCTCATCGGCAGCCGCCGCGGCGCCCTGGACGTAGCCGTAGCCGTAACGGCAGCAGGCCGGGTTGGTGCCGCCGCCGCCGCCGGCGAAGCCGAGCTGGGTGTAGCCTTCCTTCACGACGGCATAGCCGGCCAGATAGCCGCTCTGCTCCTCCTGGAAGGAGATGGCAGCCACGTTGTCAAGCACCGCGCCGCTGGCGTCGGCCACGGGGTGGTCGCAGTCGATGAACACGAACTTCACGTCCGGGTTGGCGGCAGCCACGCTCATCATAGCGGTCTCCTGCATGAAGCCGGCGGCCACGATGATCTCCGCGCCGCCGTCCACGGCGTCCTGCATGGCCTTGACGCGGTCGTCGTCGGTGGCCTGATCGCCGTTGGCGGGCTGATAGTACTTGTAATCCTTGCCGTTGGCGGCGGCGTACAGCTTCACGCCGTCATAGGTGCCCTGGTTGAAGCTCTTGTCCTTCAGCTGGCCCACGTCGGTGATGAAAGCCACCTCGTAGGTGTTGTCGGACGCGGTGACGGAATCCTCGATGGAGTCGGGATCGGACGCGTCGGTGGTCTTGTCGCCCTCAGCGGGGGCGGAGCTGCTGCCGCCGCCGCAGGCGGCCAGGGACAGCACCATCACGAGAGCCAGAAGCAGTGCCAGAAACTTTTTCATGTTGTCCTCCTTAAAAATTTTCGTGGATGATCGACAGAATTTGTCTTGTTCCGAACAGTAAAATTATAGCATGTCCCGACCGCATATTCAATGGACAGGTCCGTAAAAAAACGGAAACAGAAATCACAATTTAGTTGCAGTCTGCCCAGCGGGCGCAACTCTTGCAACCGGGGCTTATTTATGATATCATATTTTACAATAAGTGACCGAACCCGAAGGGAGGCTCGCCCATGGGCAGGATACTCACCATCGGCATCGCCGGCGGCACCGGCAGCGGCAAGACCACCATCACCCGCCGGCTCCAGCGCCAGTTTGAAAACCGGGTCTGCACCCTCTATCACGACAACTATTACCGTGCCCATGACGGCCTGACCATGGAGGAGCGGGCCAGGCTCAACTATGACGAGCCGGCCGCCTTTGAAACGGATCTGCTGGTGCGGCATCTGGCGGCCCTGCGCCGGGGGGAGAGCGTGGACGGGCCGATCTACGACTACACCGTCCACAACCGCTCCGCCCGGACCCAGCGCATCGACCCGGCGGCGGTGGTGCTGGTGGAGGGCATCCTGATCCTGGCGGACCAGCGGCTGTGCGACAGTCTGGACATCAAGGTGTTCGTGGACGCGGACGCGGACGTGCGCATCCTGCGGCGGATCGTCCGGGACGTGCGGGACCGGGGCCGGAGCCTGGAGAGCGTGGTGAACCAGTATCTCACCACCGTCAAGCCCATGCATGAGCTGTATGTGGAGCCGTCCCGGCGGAGGGCGGATGTCATCATCCCCGAGGGGGGCCAGAACGACGTGGCCGTGGAGCTGCTGATCCGGCGCATCCAGGCCCATTTGCAGGAGGAAGGATAATATGGCCAAGCTGTACTTCAAATACGGAGCCATGGGCTCGTCCAAGTCCGCCCAGGCGCTGATCGCCAAGTTCAACTACGAGGAGCAGGGGATGCGCTGCTGGCTCATCAAGCCCTCCACCGACACCCGGGACGGGGTGGACGCGGTCCGCTCCCGGATCGGGCTGGAGGCCGCCGGGGACGTGATCGCCCCGGAGGACAACATCGGCGACCTGTACCAGGCCGCGGGCTGGTGCGACGTTATCATCGCCGACGAGGCCCAGTTCTTCACCCCCGCCCAGATCGACCAGCTGCGGGACATCGTGGACCGGGCGGACGTGCCGGTGATGTGCTTCGGCCTGCGCACCGACTTCCAGACCCACCTGTTCCCCGGTGCCCGGCGGCTGATGGAGGTGGCCGACTCCATCACGGAGATCAAGACCATCTGCGCCTGCGGCCGCAAGGCGGTGGTGAATGCCCGTCTGGATGCCGACGGCAACGTGGTCACCCAGGGCCAGCAGGTCCTCCTGGGCGGCAACGACACCTATACCGCCATGTGCCACCGCTGCTGGAAGAAGAAGATCCGGGAGCAGGAAGAGGCGAGAAAAGTCGCCCGCTGAGGGACGCAAAGCCTCCCCTTGCACAGGGGAGGCCTTCCATAACGTGGGGCGCGGCGAGAGCCGCGCCCCTTTCCTTTTCACTTTTTCCTTCTGTGCACCAGGTGAAGGGCGGCGGAGACCGCCCCGAACAACACCCCCGCCACCGGCCAGACGATCCAGGTATCGTCCCACCGCCGGGTATAAAAGCTCCAGCCCAGGTACACCGCCGTGACCGTGCACCAGTATATGGCCCAGACCGTCCGGAGCAGGGGCGACTTCTCCTCAGGTGCGTAGTCCCCCTCCTGCAGCAGCATCTGGCAGGCGTCCCAGGGGATGGACGCGCTGACGATGAGGTACACCCCCACCGCCACCAGGATCAGCAGCAGCCCCACGCCGCAGGTGAGCAAAAACTCGTGCTCCGGGGCCGCGACGCACACCAGCAGGGGCACCGCCGACCCCACGCACAGGCATATGCCCGCCACCATCCGGCGGCTGTGGCTCTCCCGGAACCGGTCCATGGCCTCCCGGGCCAGAGCCGTCACCCCTGGGGCGGCGGAAAATATCTCCTTCTCAAGGTATTCATATCTGCTCAGCCGCCCGCTCCAGGTCACGAACAGGGCCACCGCCGGCACCACGAAGGCGAACAGGATCACCAGCCCCGCCGCCACGGCGATCTGCGCCCGGACCGGGCGGATCGCGCTCAGCCCGCTCAACAGGATCAGGCACACCGGGGACAGGATGCACAGCGCCACCGCCAGGGCGGTGGGCTTGGCGGACGCCTGCTTCAGAGAAAGAAACGCCTCCGCCTCCTCCCGGGACACCTGCCGCGGGGCGGGCTCCTCCGGCGCCGCCGGCTCCAGGGCCTCCAGCTCGTCCCGCAATAAATAGTCCGTGCTCACGCCGAACAGCCGGCTCAGCTCCAGCAGCTTGTCCACCGTGGGGACGGCCAGGCCGCCCTCCCATTTGGAGATGGACTGGCGGGACACGTCCAGCTTCTCCGACAGCTCCTCCTGGCTCCAGCCCGCCTTTTTGCGCAGCTCCACCAGCTTATCTGCCATTGTCATAAGCGCTCAGCTCCTTTCTGATCTGCCGTCAGCATAGCCGTTTTTCCCGTTGCAGACAAGAAAGTTCCCTTGAAAAAGCCGCAACCAGCGGTTGCAAAGACAAAAAACGCCGCTCAAACCCCGGCGATGATCTTTTTCACCTGGTCCGGCAGCAGCTTGACCACCTTCCGGTCGTAGGTGACGAAGCCGTTCAGCTCGTCCTCCACGTCGGTCAGCTGGGTGTAGATGGCGGCGGACAGGCCCTTCTCCCGGGCGGGGGCGATCTGGGTCCTATAGAGCTTTTCCAGCTTGTCCATGAGCTGGCCCGCGTCCCGGCAGCGGCTGTAGCCGAAGTCCCGGTCGTTGAAGGTGTGGCCCTCCACCCGCAGGTTGTACCCACCGAACTCGCTCAGCAGCACCGCCCGGCCCTCCCGGTCCGGCTTATAGTGATAGGGCCGGAAGTACACATGCAGGCTCTTCGTCTCCCCGCCGCCCTGGTCCTGCCAGCCGCTGGCGTGGTCCACGGTGCGGGTGGGGTCCAGCTGCTTCACATGCTCCCGTATCCTGGCCGCGTCGAACTGGCCCCAGCCCTCGTTGAAGGGCACCCACATGGCGATGCAGGGGCAGTTGTACAGCGTGTCGATCATCTCGTCCAGCTCCCGGACGAACTGCTCCCGGCCGGCGGCGTCGGCCCGGGCGAAGCGGGCGTACCGGTCGTCCCGCAGCCGGCCTCCGATACCTACCACGGGGGCCTGGATCACCAGGGGGTCATACCGGGCGCCGCCGCCGTTGGGCATGTCCTGCCACACCAGCATCCCCAGCCGGTCGCAGTGATAGTACCAGCGCAGCGGCTCCACCTTGATATGCTTGCGGATGGTGTTGAAGCCCAGGGCCTTGGCCAGCTTGATGTCCCGGACCATGGCCCTGTCGTCGGGCCAGGTGTACAGCCCCTGGGGGTTGTATCCCTGGTCCAGCACCCCGTTGTGGAAATAGGGTTTGCCGTTCAGGCACAGCCGGCCACCCTCCACGGAGAACTTCCGCATGGCGAAGTAGCTTTTCACCTCGTCCTCCCCCAGGGTGACGGTGAAGTCATAAAGCTTCGGCTCCTCCGGGGTCCAGGGCTCGAAGTCCGGCACGGGGATGCGGGCGGGGCAGTCATAGTCCGCGCCGCGAAAATGCACCGTGCCCGCCGGGTCCGCGTCCACGGTCACCGCCCCGGCGTCGAAGTCCGGGGTGACGCGCAGGGCGCGGATGTACCTCGCCGGCACCGCCTCGGCCCAAACCGGCTGCCATATCCCGCTCTGGGGGGTGTACCATATGCCGCCCCGGGCGGTCTTTTGCTTGCCCCGGGCCATGCCGTTCGTATCCGTGCCGTCCCGGCACAGGACCAGGATCTCCGCCTGCCGGTCAGGCCCCAGGGCGTCGGTGACGTCCAGGGTGAAGGGGGTATAGCCCCCCGCGTGGCCGCCCATGTCCTGCCCGTTGACCCAGACCCGGGCGGTCTGGTCCACGGCGCCGAAGTGGAGCAGCACCCGGCCCGGCGCATCGGAAAAGTCCGCCTGCCGCCGGTACCACAGCCGGTCCTCCGGCCCCACCGTCCGCCCCACGCCGGAGGCGGGCGCCTCCGGGGAGAAGGGCACGGCGATGCCGCCGTCCCAGGCCGCCGGGACGGCGTCCGAGCCGGTGATGGCGTACTGCCACGTCCCGCACAGGTCCCACCACTGGCGCCGCTCCATCTGGGGGCGGGGATATTCATCGAACATGGATGAAAACACCTCCACAAAGGAAAAACGCTCCGGTCCCATCTCTATCCTCTCAGGTATGTTCATATTATAGTACATCCCGGCCCGCCGCCGCAACGTCCGGCGAAAAATTTACCGGGATTTTTTGCGGCAAGTTTGCATGATTTGGCGAATTAAGTTGTAGACAGCCGAAGGGAGTTGTGCTATTATATCAAAGTATAAAACTAAGCAAGAGGTGATGCTCATGCTCTTTAAGTCCCATGGCGGCGTGCATCCCAACGACAAGAAAGCGCCCGCCAACGAAGCGGCGATAACCACCATACCGCAGCCGGCACAGGTGGTCATCCCCATGTCCCAGCACATCGGCGCTCCCTGTTCGCCTCTGGTGGCGGTGGGCGACGAGGTGAAGCTGGGCCAGAAGATCGGCGAGGCCAGCGCGCCTGTTTCCGCGCCCGTCCACGCCTCCGTGTCCGGCAAGGTGGTGGCCATCGCGCCCCATCTGAACAGTCTCGGCAACATGGTGAACTCCGTGGTCATCGAGAACGACTTCAAGGACACCCCCGCCGACACCATGGTCCCCGCTCCCGCGGAGGCCCTGGAAAGCCCGGAGCAGATCGCGGCCATCGTCCGCGAGGCCGGCATCGTCGGTATGGGCGGCGCCACGTTCCCCACCGCGTTCAAGATCACCAGCGGCTGGGGCAAGGTGGATACCGTCATCATCAACGGCGCCGAGTGCGAGCCGTACATAAACAGCGACTACCGCACCATGGTGGAGCACCCCGAGGAGCTTCTCAAGGGCATCCAGCTCATTATGAAGGCGTGCAAGGTGGACAAGGCCTATTTCGGCATCGAGCTGAACAAGAAATTCGCCATCGACCTGCTGAACTTCAAGGGCGCCAAGGAGATGGGCATCGAGATCGTGCCCCTGAAGTGCCAGTACCCCCAGGGCGCTGAGAAGACCCTCATCAAGACCGTCACCGACCGCGAGGTGCCTCCCGGAGGCCTGCCGGCGGCGGTGGGCTGCAACGTGTTCAACACCTTCACCGCCTACAGCGTCTACCGCGCCTGCTACGAGGGCTGGCCCGCCATCGAGCGGGTGGTCACCGTTTCCGGCTCCGCCATCGCCGAGCCGAAGAACGTGAAGGTCCGCGTGGGCACCAGCATGGAGTGGGTGTTCGAACAGACCGGCGGCTTCGCCAAGGAACCCTGGAAGATCATCATGGGCGGCCCGATGATGGGCATGGCCCAGTACGATATGACCGTCCCCTGCGCCAAGGGCACCGCGTCCCTGCTGGCCTTCGCCGAGGACGAGGACCGGACCGTGGCCGACCCCGTGTGCATCCGCTGCGGCCAGTGCATCGACGCCTGCCCCATGAACCTGCAGCCCATCTACATGTACATGTATCAGCAGAAGGGCGACGTGGATATGCTCCAGAAGCTGAACATTCTCGACTGCGTGGAGTGCGGCTCCTGCTCTTACATCTGCCCGGGCCGGCTGCACCTGACCCACGCGTTCAAGACCGGCAAGGCCATGGTCCAGGCCCGTCAGGCCGAGCTGAAGGCGAAGGCCGAGGCGGAGAAGGCCAAGGCCGAGGCCGCCGAGAAGAAGGAGGACAAATAAGATGAACGAAGAACGGAAACTTATCGTATCCTCCTCCCCCCATATCCGCACGCCCCGGGGCACCCAGCAGATCATGCTGGACGTGATCATCGCTCTGCTGCCCGCCCTGGTCGCTGCCGTGATCTTCTTCGGCATCAAGCCCCTGATCGTCACCGCCGTGTCCGTGGTCAGCTGCGAGGTGTTTGAGATCGGATACCGGAAGCTGCTGAAAAAGGGCGACTCCTACACCGACCTGTCCGCGGTGGTGACCGGCATGCTGCTGGCCTACTGCCTGCCCTACACCTTCCCCTGGTGGGCGGTGATCATCGGCGCGTTCTTCTCCATCGTGCTGGTCAAGCAGCTGTTCGGCGGACTGGGCAAGAACATCTGGAACCCCGCTCTGGCGGGCCGTGCGTTTCTGCTGATCAGCTACGCCGTGCTGATGACCACCTGGATCGAGGCCGACGCCCCCGACGCGGCCACCTTCGCCACCCCCCTGGCCAGCCTTCACGCCGGCAACCTCGCCCCCGACAGCATCTGGAACATGTTCATCGGCAACATCGGCGGCAGCTTCGGCGAAGTCAGCGCTCTGGCGCTGCTGCTGGGCGGGGCATGGCTGGTGTACCGCAAGGTCATCTCCCTGCGCATCCCCGTGGCCTACATCGGCACGGTGGCCGTGCTGACCCTCATCTTCTCCCGGGGCAACAACCACTTTATGTGGATGCTCCAGAACGTGCTGTCCGGCGGCCTGCTGCTGGGCGCCATCTTCATGGCGACCGACTACTGCACCAGCCCCGTGACGCCCAACGGCCAGCTGATCTTCGGCGTGGGCTGCGGCCTGCTGACCGTGCTGATCCGCTACTTCGGCGGCTATCCTGAAGGCGTCAGCTTCGCCATCCTGATCATGAACTGCTGCACCTGGCTCATCGATCAGCACACCGCCCCCCGCCGCTTCGGCGTCGTAGGCAAGAGATCCAAGAAGGAGGGCGCAAAGTAATGAAGAAAGTCATCGATTTCGTCAAGCCCGCCGCGATCCTTCTGCTTGTGGCCGCCGTGGTAGCTCTGGTCCTGGGCATGGTGGACTCCGTGACCCGCGACCGCATCGCGGAGATCGCCGAGCAGACCAAGACCAACGCCATGCAGGCGGTGCTCCCCGCCGCGTCCTATGAGCAGATCGAGCTGGGCGCGGAGACTCCCGCCGATATCAACGAGGCTTACGCCGCCGAGGGCGGCGGCTGGGTCGTCCAGGTCACCGAAACCGGCTCCCAGGGCGCCGTCACCCTGATGGTGGGCGTGGACGCGGATCTTGCCTGCACCGGCATCTCCGTCACCAAGTCCAGCGAGACCGCGGGCCTGGGCGCCATCGCCTCCCAGCAGAGCGACGCGGGCGAGGCCTTCCGCAGCCAGTTCGTGGGCCAGACCGGTACCGTGGCCGTCACCAAGGACGGCGGCATCATCAACGCCCTCACCGGCGCCACCATCACCTCCAGGGCCATTTCCACCGGCGTCACCAGCGCCATCGCCCTGTGCGAGACTTTAGGTTAAGGAGGGTACGGGTATGAACGCAAAGAAACAGCTCACCGAGGGCCTTATCACCAACAACCCCGTACTGGTACAGCAGATCGGCCTGTGCGCGACCATGGCCATCTCCACGTCCCTGTTCAACGGCATCGGCATGGGCCTGTCCGTGCTGATTATCCTCACCTGCTGCAACGTGGTGATCTCCGCCATCCGCAAGATCATCCCCGGCCAGGTCCGTCTGGCCATCTTCGTGGTGGTCATCGCCGGCTTCGTCACCATCGTGGACCTGCTGCTGCAGGCCTTCATCCCCGCCCTTTCCTCCGCGCTGGGCGTGTTCATCCCGCTGATCGTGGTCAACTGCATCATCATCGGCCGGGCCGAGGCCTTCTCCTCCAAGGAGGGCGTGTTCCTGTCCTTCCGGGACGGCGTGTTCCAGGGCCTGGGCTATACCTGCGTGCTGGTGCTGATGTGCCTGGTCCGCGAGCTGCTGGGCTCCGGCACCATCGGCGGCGGCCTGCTCAACGGCGCCTCCTCCTTCATCACCCTGGACGGCACCGGCGCCGGCTTCCGCATCATCCCCGAGGGCTTCGGCGCGGGCGCGCTGGTCCTCCCCTTCGGCGGCTTCCTCACTCTGGGCTGCCTCATGGCCGTGATGCAGTATGCGCTGCGCAAGAGCAATGAGAAGAAGGCCCGGAAAGAAAAGGAGGTTAAAGAATAATGTTCGCTTCTATAGTCACCATCTCCCTGGCGGCGATCCTGACGAACAACTTCATCTTCTCCCAGTTTTTGGGCATCTGCCCGTTCCTGGGCGTGTCCAACAAGATGAGCACCGCCACCGGCATGAGCGTGGCCGTCATCTTCGTTATGACCATGGCCTCCGCCATCTGCTGGGTCATCAATGAGTTCCTTCTGATCCCCTTCGGCGTGGCCGGCTTCATGCAGACGGTGGCCTACATCCTGGTCATCGCGGTGCTGGTGCAGTTCGTGGAGATGTTCCTGAAAAAGGCCATCCCGGCCCTGTATTCCGCCATGGGCATCTTCCTGCCCCTTATCACCACCAACTGCGCGGTGCTGGGCGTGGTGCTGCTGAACACCCAGAACAGCTACGGCTTCCTGGAGAGCGTCATTGACGGCTTCACCGGCGGCATCGGCTTCACGGTGGCCATCGTCCTGTTCGCCAGCGTGCGGGAGCGGCTGGAGTTCGCCGATTATCCCAAGGCCTTCGAGGGCTTCGCCATCTGCCTCGTGACCGCGGCTCTGTTCGCTCTGGCGTTCATGGGCTTCTCCGGCATGAAGATCCCTGTATAAGGAGGGCTGAGAGATATGACGACTGTTATTTCGGCTATCGTGATCTTGGGCGCGCTGGGCCTGGTGTTCGGTGTGCTGCTGGTCATCGCCGGCAAGGTTTTTTATGTGGAGAAGGACCCCAAGGAAGAGGCGGTCCGCGCCTGTCTGGCCGGCGCCAACTGCGGCGCCTGCGGCTATCCCGGCTGTGACGGCTATGCCGCCGCGGTGGCCAAGGGCGAGGCGCCCGTCAACGGCTGCGTGCCCGGCGGCGCCAAGACCGCCGCGGCCATCGGCGAGATCATGGGCGTCGCCGCCGACGCGGGGGAGGCCAGCGTGGCCTTCGTCCGCTGCTCCGGCACCTGCGGCCACACCAAGAAGAAATTCGAGTACGAGGGCATCAACTCCTGCCTGGCCGCCACCCGCGTGCCCGGCAGCAACGGCGCCAACGTCTGCCCGGCCAGCTGCCTGGGCTTCGGCGACTGCGCCGCCGCCTGCCCCTTCGACGCCATGCACATCGTGGACGGCATCGCCCAGGTGGACCGCTCCAAGTGCGTCGGCTGCATGAAGTGCGCCAGCGTCTGCCCCAAGAAGCTGATTACCAAGGTCCCCGCCGCCTCCACCAACGCCGTGGGCTGCAACTCCAACGACAAGGGCGCGGCCGTCACCAAGTACTGCGACTTCGGCTGCATCGGCTGCATGAAGTGCAAGAAGGAGTGCCCCGCCGACGCCATCACCATCGAAAACTTCCTGGCGAAGATCGACCAGGACAAGTGCGTCCACTGCGGCCACTGCGCGGAGATCTGCCCCCGGAAGGTCATCCGCACCTTCGACTGATCCCAAGCATGGACCAAAGCGCCCGGTCATCCCGGGCGCTTTTCTTTTTGCCGGACATGTGCTATACTTATGCTACACCGAGGAAAGGAGAGCGCGCCATGGATCTATTGCAGCGGCTGCAGGCCCTTGCCGACGTCCACGTGGGAGGCATCCAGCTGGGGAACATCCCCGCCGCACTGCTGGCGCTGGCCGTATGCCTGCTGGCGGGGCGGCTGCTGAGCGGCGCGGTCCGCCGGGTGCTGGACCGGGCCAAGAAGCTGGACCCCACCCTCCGGGGCTTTCTCCAGTCCGCGGTGCGCATCCTGCTGTGGGTGCTGACGGCCATCATCGTGGCGGACGCCCTGGGCCTGTCCACCTCCTCCCTGGTGGCGGTGGTCAGCGTGATCGGCCTGGCCCTGAGCCTGTCCATCCAGAACGTGATGGGCAACGTGTTCTCCGGCATCACCCTGCTGGTGACCAAGCCCTTCGAGGCCGGGGACTATGTGGACATCTCCGGGAAGGTGGGCACGGTGAAAAAGGTGGGGCTATTCTACACCGTGCTGGACACCTTCGAGAACATGCGGGTGAGCGTGCCCAACGCAGACGTGACCGCGGCGGCGGTGATCAACTACTCCGCCGAGCCGGTGCGCCGGCTGGATATGACCTTCTCCGCGTCCTATGACGACGATACCGACGCCGTCCGCGCCGCCCTGCTGGCGGCGGCAGCCGGGGAACCCAAGGTGCTGACAGACCCCGCCCCCCTGGCGGCCATCCGGGAGTTCGGCCCCAGCGCCGTGAGCTATGCCCTGCGGGTGTGGTGCCGGCAGGAGGATTACTGGGACGTGCGCTTTCACCTCAACGAGCTGGTCTGGGACGCTTTCCGGGACCGGGGCGTGAAGATGACCTACGAGCACCTGAACGTGCACATTCAGTAATTGTCTGTTGACAAGCGTCCGAAAAAACGGTATCATTAGGCAACGACGTTCGGGAGGCGCAAAAGCATGCGTTTCGGCTTTACCGCGGGTTTTAGCTTCTTTACCTTTGCCTGGCAAAAGTAAAGCCGATCTTCACTGCGGTAAAATAAACGGCATTTGGGCTGTGCGGTGAGATCACCGCACGGCTTTTTGTTTTATTTCTTTCAGAAAGGCAGAATGACGATGGATCTTGGATCGCTGAAGCAGCAGATGGACGAGCTGGACGAGCAGATGGGCAAGCTGTTCGCCCGGCGGATGGAGCTGTCCGCCCAGACGGCACGGACCCGCCGGGACATGGGGCTGGTGCCCGTGGACCTGGCCGGCCAGCGGGAGGCGAAGGACCGGTTCCAGGCCGTGGCAGGCCCGGAGCTGAGCGGCTATGCCGGGGTGGTGTATTCCACGCTCCAGGACGTGTGCCAGAGCTATCTGGCCACCCTGCTGCGGGAACCCAGCGCCCTGTGCGCCCGGATCGCCCGGAGCGTGCAGACCACCAAGCCCCTGTTCCCCGAGTCGGCCACCGTGGCCTGCCAGGGGGTGGAGGGGGCCTATGCCCAGATCGCCGCGGACAAGCTGTTCCACGACGCCCACATCTCCTATGTGAAGAGCTTCGAGGGCGTGTTCGCCGCCATCGCCAGCGGCTTCTGCCGCTACGGGGTGCTGCCGCTGGAGAACAGCACCGCCGGGTCCGTGAACCGGATCTACGACCTGATGATGGAGTACAACTTCAGCATCGTCCGCTCCGTGCGGGTGAAGGTGGACCACAACCTGCTGGTCCGGCCCGGGACAAAGCGGGAGGACATCCGGGAGATATTCTCCCACGAGCAGGCCATCGCCCAGTGCGGCGAGTTCATCAAGACCATGCCCGGCGTGCGGGTGACGGTGTGCGAGAACACCGCCGTGGCCGCCAAGCGGGTGGCCGAGTCAGGCCGGAACGACGTGGCCGCCCTGTCCAGCCACGCCTGCGGCGCTCTGTACGGCCTGGAGACCCTGGCGGCGGACGTGCAGGACAAGGGCAACAACTACACCCGCTTCATCTGCATCGGCAAGGACCCGG
This sequence comes from uncultured Oscillospiraceae bacterium, assembly GCA_947627735.1. Classification (GTDB taxonomy): domain Bacteria; phylum Bacillota; class Clostridia; order Oscillospirales; family Oscillospiraceae; genus CAJOIG01. The sequence continues at coordinate 35,645 of CANQXG010000020.1, forward strand.
AGATCTTCCCCGGCGCGGACCGGACCAGCATCATGCTCACGGTGAGCCACCGGCCCGGCTCCCTGTACCGGCTGATGAGCCGGATCACCGCCCTGGGCATCAACCTGACCAAGCTGGAGAGCCGGCCCCTGCCCGACCGGGACTTCGAGTTCATGTTCTACTTCGACCTGGAGACCAGCGTCTACTCCCCCCGGTTCATCCAGCTGATGGCGGACCTGGAGGAGATGTGCGAGACGTTCCGGTATCTGGGCAGCTATTCCGAGATCGTTTGACCGGCGGCCGGCGGCCGCCCATGGAGGGCGAACCATGTCAAAGCCTCTCTCCCCCCGGGGGAAGGACATCCTGTGCCTGGCGGGCCTGTTGGCCGGGACGGCGGCGTTCATGCTGGCGTTCACCTGGTCCACCAGCCCTCTGACCCCCACCGTCTATGGCCGGGACGCCGCCTTCTTCACCATGTGCGGCCAGGCGGTGGCCCGTGGCCGGGTCCCCTACCTGGACTTTTTCGACATCAAGGGTCCCCTGATCTTCTTCGCGGAGGCCCTGGGGCAGCGTCTGGCCTGGGGCCGGACGGGGGCGTTTTTCATCCAGTTCCCCTTCACCTTCGCCGCGGCGGTGTGCCTGTTTCTGGCCGCCCGGCAGTTTTTGAGCCGGCCCGGGGCCATGGCCGCCGTGGTCTGCGCGGGGCTGTACCTGGCCGCCACGGAGGAGGGGGGCAACCTGACGGAGGACTTCTGCCTGCCCCTGGCGGCGCTGTGTCTGCTCCTGGCCCTGCGCCGGGCGGAGGATGAGGAGTATACAGACTGGCGCCTGCCCGTTTTCGCCCTGGTCTGCGGGGCGTGCAGCGGGTGCGCCGCGTGGGTGAAGATCACCCACGGTGCGCTGATCTTCGGGGCGGTGGCCTATTTCGTGTGCGCACTGGTGCGGCAGAAAAATTGGAAATGTCTGGCACTTTGCGCCCTGGCCTATCTGGGGGGCCTGGCAGCCGTGTCCGCGCCGCTGGTGACCTGGTTCGCCTCCAAGGGCGCCCTGGGCGAGCTGCTGCGGGGCACCTTCATCGCCCCGCTGACCTACGCCGGCGGCGGGCTGGCGGCCCGGGACGCCTCCCAGTGGCTGACCCTGGCCAAGGGCATGGCCCCCATCGCCGGGGCCGTGGGGCTGGTGCTGCTGACCCGGCTGCACCGGCAGCCGTTGGGCCGGATGATCCTGTGCTGCTGCGCCGTGTCCGCGGCGGCTCTGGTGCCCGGCTACGCCTACACCCACTACTTCATCATGGTCTGCCCCTATGTGCTGCTGGACGCGGCCCTGCTGGGCACTCTGCTCCGATCCGCCGACGGTCGGCGGCTGGCCTGGCTGCTGGCGGGATTGGGCACGGCGACGCTGCTGATCGGGGCGCTGGTCCCCGCCGGCGAGGCGGCGGGCTATATCCGCCGGGGCATGACCCAGCCGGTGAGCGAGCGCACCGCCTCCTATCGGGAGCAGGCCGCGCTGATCCCCCCGGAGGAGCGGGACCAGGTCCTGGCCTATGAAACTCCCCCGGCCTGGTACGTGATCTGCGACATCCTGCCCTGCTACCGGTACTGCGCCTTCGACCTGTCCACCTGGCAGGCGCAGGTGACGGAGGAGTACATAGAGATGCTCCGCACCGATCCGCCCGTCTGGTATGCGGTGTCCTCCGACGCCCTGGGGCGGGGAAAGCCCCTGGACCTGGCGGTGGCGGAGGTGCTGGCCCGGCGCTATGAGCCGGTGCACGGGGCCTCCGACGGGACGGTGCTGTACCGCCTGCGGGCGGAGTGATCCGCGCAAAACATATCAAGAAGGACGGTGTGGCCGAAGCCGCACCGTCCTTTGTTTTTCCTTTTTTATTTTTCCCGGCGGGGCCGGTCGGCGTACAGCAGCACCGTGTCCCCCGGCGCCAGGACCAGCTCCTCCCCGGGCGTCACCAGCCCATCCCCCCGGCGGACCATCACGATCCGCGCCCGGCGGGAGATGTCCAGCTGGCCGATGGGCAGGCCCGCCCAGGGGTGGCCGGGCCGGAGGGTGACCTCCCGGAGGGTGATGCCGGCCTCGTCCCGGGAACCCAGGGCGCCCAGCACCAGCCCGTCCCCGGGCGCGAGGGCCGTGTCGGCGCGGGGCACGATCACCTCCGCCCCCCGCTGGATCACCGCCGGGATCAGCTCCGGGGGCAGGGGCAGCTGCCCCACCGGCCTGCCCGTCCAGGGGTGGTCCGGCCCCAGGGCCAGGCGCACGAAGCGGATGTCCGTGACCCCGTCGTCATCCCCCTGGTCCTTCAGGCGGGTGTACTGCTCCACGAAGCCGGCGGAGAGGATGCCGGTGGGGATGGCCACCATGCCCACCCCCAGGAACGTCAGCACCGTGCCGAAGGCCCGGCCTGCGGCGGTGATGGGGTAGATGTCCCCGTAGCCCACCGTCAGAAGGGTGGACACCGCCCACCAGAACCCGGAGAAGGCGTTGCGGAACACCTCCGGCTGGGCCTCATGCTCCAGGCTGTACATGCACAGCGACGCGGCCACCATCAGCACCAGGATGATGAAGATGGAGCTGATGAGCTGGTCTTTCTTGCTGCGGACCACGTCGGCGATCACGTTCAGGGCGTCGTAGTAGGCGTTCACCCGGAACAGCCGCAGTATCCGCACCACCCGGAACATCCGGAACACCACCACTCCCGACGGGAAGAACACCGGCAGGAAATAGGGCAGGAAGGACAGCAGGTCCACGACTCCGCTGAAGGAGGTCATGTACCGCACCGTGGCCCGCCCACGGGTCAGCTTTGGATAGAGATACTCCGCCGTCCACACCCGCAGGGCGTACTCCGCCGCGAAGCACACCACCGTCACCAGCTCCACCGCCGCCATCGTATCCCGGTAGGGGACGGAGCTGTCGAAGGTGGAGAACACGGCGATGAACAGGTTGGCCAGAATCATGGCGATCAGGCCCACGTCGAAAAGCCGGCTGGGCAGGTCCTGCCGGTTGCCGATCTGGATGATGTCGAATATCCGCTTTTTCCGCGCCTCCATGGTCCCGTGCCCCTCCTCGCCCGATGTCATTTCTCCTCTGTCAGCATCTCATAGAGCGCCTGGGTGTCCGCCGCCGTCCGCCTCGGCCCGTAGGGGGCCAGCTCCTCCGCCGTGCGAAAGCCCCAGGCGACGATGATCTCGTCCATGCCGGCGTTCCGGGCGGTCTGCACGTCCACCTCCGAGTCGCCGATATACACCGCCCGCGCCCGGTCGGCGCCGGTCTGGGCCAGGGCCTCGTTGACCATGTCTGGGGCGGGCTTCTTCCCCACACCCGGTCGCTCGCCGATGGCCACGTCGAAGGCCCCGGGGAAGAACCGGCCGCACAGGTCCTTCACCCCGTAGTCCACCTTGTTGGACACCACCGCCAGGCGCAGCCCCGCCGCCCGCAGCCGCTCCAGCAGCGACGCGATGCCCTCATAGGGCCGGGTGTTGTCCAGATCGTGCTGCTTATAGTGGACGTGGAAGGTTTCATAGAGCCGGTCCAGCTCCGCCGGGTCCGTATCCGCCGGGGCGCCCCGCTCCACCAGCTTGCGCACCCCGTTTCCCACGAACCGGCGCACCTCCTCCAGCGTCCGCGCCGGATAGCCGTGGCTGGTCAGGGCGTAGTTCAGGCTGTTTTTCAGATCCTCCAGCGTGTAGAGGATCGTCCCGTCCAGGTCGAATATGACCAGGTCATATTTTCTCATATGCTCTCCTCCCTCCGGCAGGCGGCCAGGGCCTGCTCTGCCAGTTCCGCCACGGTCCTGCCGGCGGTGTTGATCCGTATCACGTCATGGAAGGCCCGCTGGCTGGCCTGGCACAGGCCGATGTGCTGAGCACACCAGCAGTCCGCCTCCTCGCCCCGGGCCAGGATGCGCCTGCGGATGGTGTCGTCGTCCGCCTCCAGCAGGATGTGCAGGACATGCACGCCCTTTTCCCGCAGCGGCCGGGCGACCGCCTCGAAGGACCCGGGCCGCACCAGCGTCATGGGCACGTATACGTCCCCGCCGAAGCCCTCCGCGATATCCCCCAGCAGCGCCGCGCACATCTCCGGCCACCGGGGATAGTCCTCGTATATGGCGCCGCGGTTCAGCGCCGGCGGCAGGTTGTCCCGCACCGCGTCCCCCACCGCCTCCGCGTCGAAGACGAAGCTATCGGGCCGCCGCTGATGGAGTGCCAGGGCCAGCGTGCTCTTGCCCACCCCGTAGGGGCCGTCGATCCAGACGATCACGGCTCTCCTCCCGCGCCGGCGGCCCCGTCCGGCATGTACCACCAGGAGTTAAAGCCGTAGAGATAGGTCCGGGCGCCCCGGGGCATCTGGGTGGCGGCGTTGAACACGTTGTAATAGTCCCCCGCCCCCATGCCGATGCACAGCGTGCCCATGGCCAGGCAGAACACCAGCCGGGGCCATATCATCCCGATGACGTAGGGGACCAGCCCGAACACCAGGTTCGGCAGCAGGGACATGAATATGAACCGGCCCTTGCTCATGGTCTCCGGACCCACCACGAACAGCAGCCCCTGGGCCAGGTTGGTGTAAAGATATGCATCCTCCCGGAAGCACACCGCGTGCAGCAGCTCGTGGGGGAACAGCGTCAGCAGCGACGCGACGCACCCCAGCGGCAGCTGCCAGCGGCTTTCCACGAACCAGGGCCGGCACCGCGCCGCCGCCCCGATCCCCAGCAGCACCGTCAGCACCAGGCACAGGCCGTTGGCCAGCAGGCTCATCTGTTTGGTGTCCTTCACCTCTTTGAAGGGCACCGCCCCGGGCATGTGCTCCCCCCGGGGGAGGCTGTTCGGGTCCAGATTGTATTTTCCCATGTAATGCAGCTTCATCGGCTCTCTCCTCATTCCGGCCGCCACAGACAGCGGTCCATATCCACCGTGCCGTCCGGGCGGAAGACAACGCCCTCCGCCTCCAGCAAAAACCGCTGGCCGTCCGGCATATGCGCGTCAAAGGCCTTTTTCGTGCCCCCGGCCCGGTCCACCACCCGGTGGCAGGGCACGCCGCTGCCCTCCGGGCAGGAGGCCATGGCCCAGCCCACCAGCCGGGCGCCCCGGGGCCGGCCCGTCATGCGGGCGATCTGCCCATAGGTGGCCACCTTCCCGGCGGGAATCTGCCGCACGATGTTCCAGATGTCCTCAAAGGTGTTCATGGTCTTTTCTCCACAACGGGGAAGTGATTTTTACTGCGCAAGACGCATCTCGTTCTGGTAGAAGCCGTCGCCCCTGGACACCGTGATCAGCTCTCCCCGGTTTTCCATGGCCTGGATACGCTTGGCGATCCACCAGTCGCCGATCCCCAGCTGGCACCGCACCATCACATCAGCAATAAGCTGGGCCACCCGGAAGGTCCCGTCAGGGATATGGGCGCGGATGAATGGGTCGTAAAAGTCCTCCGCCACACTGTGCAGCCGCCCGTTCACGACCGCGCGCAGGGGGGCATTCTCCTCCCGGAGCCGGGACCACTCCATGGCGGCAGCCCTGCGGACATTTGGGGGGATCTCCCGTTCCAGCGGCAGATACGCTGCCCAGTCCCCCGGGGACAGCTCCCCCCAGTTCATACAGGACAGCGCCGTGCCGTCCCCCAATGGCATCCACCGGGGCATCTCCACAGCCGTCACGGGACAGCCGCTGTCCCGCAGCAGCCAGAGCACGTCGTAAAACCCGCACAGGGAATAGGGGGCGCCGCTGTACCAGATGCGCACCGCTTCCCCCTGCTCGCCGCCCTCCAAAAGGCGCTTCCTGTCCCGCCGGCGTGCTTCCCAGAGCATATCCCGCTGGGTGTGATCCTCCGGGTCACAGCCCGGGAGAGGAAAGTCCCCGCCCAGCCAGGCGGTGAGCAGGTCAAACCGGGCTTTCTCCGCGTCCGGACCGCTGAGCGGGCCGATGTCCAGCCCCATGCTGGGGCACAGCACATCGCCCGGGTCGCCGCCCACGGGCCGCGCCCGGCGGCTTTCCCTCTCCCGCCGGGCCTTCAGCCGGGCCATGGCCTGCTCCTTCTCCTCCCGGGTGGGTTCCTGTTCCCCGTCACCGAGAATAAAGGCGATCGGACCGTCGGCCCCATCGGATGGACCGCAGCGTGTGGCCAGCTTCAGCGCGCCGCACTCACTGTCGGAAAAAACGATCTGCAGCATGGTAAAACTCCGTTTCAGATCCCGATCTGTCTTGCAGTCAGTATACCACATTTCCTGGCATAAAGAAATCCCCTGGAGCAACGCTCCAGGGGATGATGTTGGCAGCGACCTATTTTTCCGGTCCGTCTCCAGACAAGTATCGTCGGCACAGTCGGGCTTAACTGCCGTGTTCGGAATGGGAACGGGTGGACCCCCGCTGTAATAGCCACCAACTTTTCAAGGCCTGCGCCCTGAAGACTGAACAATGGAAGGGGGAGTTGTCAAGGCCTGAGTCTGCCAAATAGGTCAAGCCCTCGGGTTATTAGTACCGGTCGGCTGAACACGTTACCG
>CANQXG010000021.1 GCA_947627735.1 uncultured Oscillospiraceae bacterium
GCCTTTTTGTCGTGCCCTTTCCTCCGCTGTACTTTTTCTTCATTTTGGGCTTGACTTTTTATTCGCAGGCTCCTGTTTATTATTATAGCGAAAAGCAAAATAAATTGCAAATGCTTTACCTGTTGGCAGGCGTACCGCTGCCGTTTCTGTTTTTTCGGTACGGAAAAAAATCAAATTTTGTGTTTCCGACAAGCGGGAAGATGCAGATTTGTGCGTTATACACAATTATCAAGCAAACCGGCAACTCCGTTTCACATCGTGAAACAGCGTCGCTTATTATGGCTTTTCCGTTTTCCTTGCAGAAACTTATGGTCTGCCTTTTGAAACGCATTTTTCATGCATTTTTAACAAAAATAGGCCCTCTTGAAAAGGAAGAATAGGGCGAATATAATAAAGCCGCAAAAGGATTTTAACGGTCGCGGCGGCACATCCCCTTCGGAAAAAACGGACCGTGGCGCCGCAGGGAGGTCAACATGACGGAGATCTGTTTGGATGAACTGAGGCAGCATAAGATCATCGCGATCATTCGCGGCATCGCTCCCGAGCCGTGCATACGGCTGGTCGGAGCGCTGAGAGAAGGCGGGATACGCATGGCGGAGGTGACTTTCGACCAAAACAGCAAGGACTATGGGCAGACCACCCAGGCCATACGCCAGCTGATCCGCACCTTTCCTGACATGTATTTCGGCGCGGGGACGGTCATGTCGCCGGAGCAGGCAGAGGCCGCGCGGGAGGCGGGCGCGCTGTTTATCGTTTCTCCCAACACCTGCCGGGCCGTCATACGCAGGACAAAAGAACTCGGCATGATGTCCCTGCCGGGGGGGATGACCCCCTCGGAGATCGCGGCGGCATATGAGATGGGCGCCGACGCGGTGAAGGTATTCCCCTCCGACGATCTGGGGCCGGGATACATCAAGGCCATCCGCGCGCCGCTGAGTCACATCCCCCTCATAGCCGTCGGCGGTATCAACGAAAAGAACATCGGGGATTACTTCCGCGCGGGCGTCACGGGGATCGGCGCCGGCGGAAAACTGGTGAACGCGCAGTGGGTCCGCGAGGGCGCATTTGACAAGATCACCGCTCTGGCGGCAGAGTTCATCGCGGCGTGTGCCCGGGGAGGGGCGGAATGAAAAAGGCTGTCTGTTTCGGCGAGATAATGATGCGGCTGAACCCCGAGGGATACCTTCGGTTCACCCAGGCGGACCGTTTCGAGGTCAGCTATGCCGGCGGGGAGGCCAATGTGGCGGTGTCGCTGGCAAATTATGGTCTGGATGTGTCGTACATCACCAAGCTCCCGCAAAACGACCTGGGGCAGTCCGCGGTGAACGCGCTGCGGCGCTATGGCGTGGATACGAGCGGCATCGTCCGGGGCGGCGACCGGCTGGGCGTCTATTTTGTAGAAAAGGGAGCGTCCCAGCGCGCCTCTAAAGTCATCTACGACCGCGCGTCGTCTTCCATCGCGACGGCGCAGCCTGAAGATTTTGACTGGGACGCGATCTTTGCGGGCGCGGACTGGTTCCATTTCACCGGGATCACCCCCGCATTGGGCGGCGCCCTGCCGGATATCTGTCTGGCCGCGTGCAAGACCGCAAAAGCGCATGGCGTCAGCGTGAGCTGCGATCTGAACTACCGGCAAAAGCTCTGGTCCCGGGAGACGGCGCAGAAGGTCATGACTCCCCTGATGGAATATGTGGATCTGTGCATCGCCAACGAAGAGGACGCGGCAGACGTGTTCGGTATCCGCGCGGAGAACAGTGATGTCCGGGAGGGCAAACTGGACAGGGAAAAATACATCGATGTGGCGCGTCAGCTCGCGGAGCGGTTTGGTTTCCGGCACGTGGCCATCACCCTGCGGGGCAGCATCTCCGCCAGCGACAACCGCTGGTCCGGCATGCTCTATACCGGCGCCGACGCATTCTTTTCCCCTGAATATCTGGTGCACATCGTTGACCGTGTTGGCGGAGGCGACTCCTTTGGCGGCGGACTGATCTACGCGATGACACAGGGATACGCGCCCCAGCACGCCATCGATTTTGCCGTGGCGGCGTCCTGTTTGAAACATTCGATCGAAAACGACTTCAACCTGGTATCCGTCGCGGAAGTGGAGGCGCTCGTATCCGGAAACGCTTCCGGGCGCGTACAGCGGTAAAAGCGGGGAGGAAACTATGATCGACTTTGAATATGCCGCTCCGACAAAAGTGGTCTTTGGACGCGGCGCCGAACAGAAGACCGGCAGCCTGGTCCGCGCCGAAGGCGGACATAAGGTCCTGGTACACTTTGGGACCGGCAGACACTTATACTCCAGCGGCCTGCTGGACCGTATCCACAGCAGTCTGAGCAAGTGCGGGATCTCCTATGTGGATATGGGAGGCGTGATACCGAACCCCCGGATGCACCTCGTCAAGGAAGGGATCGAACGCTGCCGCCAGGAAGGGATCGACTTTATCCTGGCGGTGGGCGGCGGCAGCGTCATCGACTCGGCAAAGGCGATCGCCTATGGCGTGGCAAACGATTTCGATGTGGACGAGCTGTTCACCGGCCGGCGGACCACAGATAAGATCCTGCCGCTGGGATGTGTTTCCACCATCTCCGCTTCCGGCTCCGAGACATCCAATTCCTGCGTGATAACGCTGGAGGACGGCATGCTCAAGCGGGCATATAACAACGACTGCGCCCGTCCGCGGTTCGCCGTGCTGGACCCGGAACTGACGTATACTCTGCCCAGCTACCAAACAGCCTGCGGCGCGGCGGATATCATGATGCACACGATGGAGCGCTACTTCACGAACACCCCGGACGTGGAACTCATCGACGCCATGGCGGAGGGGCTTCTCGTCACGGTGCGCGACGCCGCCCTCAAAGCGCTGCGAAAGCCCGACGACTATGCGGCGCGCGCGACGCTCATGTGGGCGGGAAGCCTGTCGCACAACGGTCTTCTCGGCACAGGCCGTGTGACGGACTTCGCGTCCCACAAGATCGAACACGAGCTGGGGGGGATGTTCGACGTGGCCCATGGCGCCGGTCTGTGTGCCGTGTGGGGCAGCTGGGCCAGATATGTGTACAAGACCAATGTGAACCGTTTTGCCCAATTTGCCGTCAATGTATTTCAGGTCCGGATGAATTACAGCGATCCGGAACAGACGGCACTAAAAGGGATCGAGGCATGGGAGGATTGGTGCCGGCGGCTTCAGATGCCCACCAGCCTGCGGCAGCTCGGCATTGAACCGACAGACGACCAGATCCTGGAGATGGCGATGAAGGCCACCTCCAACGACAGCGTGACGATCGGCGGCTTCCTGCCGCTGGACGCGAAGATGATCTGCGATATCCTGAAAATGGCCCGGTGACTGCGATGAAAGTGATTATTACAGACTGCGATCACACCGGCATCTCCATCGAAGACGCCGTGCTCCGAAACGCCGGCATCGAATACCGGCTCCTCCAGTGCAAGACCGAGCAGGACGTGATCGACCAGTGCCGGGGAGCGGAGATATTCATCAACCAGTACGCGCCTATCACAAGGAGAGTCATGACGGCGCTTCGGGACCTGAAACTCGTGATCCGTTACGGCGTCGGATATGATAATATCGATGTAGAAGCCGCTACGAGCCTGGGCGTACAGATATGCAACATACCGGACTACGGCGTGAACGAGGTGGCCGCGCACGCGTTCGCCCTGATGATGGCGCTGACGCGCAAGATCGTCTACATCAATGAGATCACAAAGACCACCGATTGGAATTATACCCACGCGATACCCATCCAGCGTTTCAGCGCCATGACCGTCGGCGTAGTAGGCCTGGGCCGCATAGGCCGAACGTTCGCCGGACTGGCCGCGGGCCTTGGCTGCAGGATCGTGGGGACCGACCCGTTTTACACGCCGAACGAGGCCGACGGCACGGCATATATCCATCCTCTGTCGTTTGATGAACTCGTGCGCTGTTCCGATGTCATCTCCATCCACTGTCACTGTACGGATGAGACCAGGAACATGTTCTGCTCGAAGGTCTTCAAAGCCATGAAAAACAGCGCCGTCCTTATCAACGTATCCCGGGGAGGTCTTGTAAACGAACCAGACCTGGACATAGCTCTTGAGACCGGCGAGATCGCCGGCGCGGGGCTGGACTGCATGGCCGTTGAACCCACGCCGCCCGGGGCGCGGATACTTCGGCACAAAAACCTGATCTGCACGCCCCATATGGCGTGGTACTCTGAGCAGGCATCGGAAGATCTGAAAAGGAAGGCCGCTGAGCAGGCCGTTCTGTTCGCCTCAGGCAGAGATATCCAATACCCGGTCAATAAGGTCAAATGAAAGGAGAAACTGTATGGCAAAGAGATTCTATGGCATCATCCCCCCTATCTCCACCCCCATCGACGAGCAGGAAAATGTTGACGAAGGCGCGCTTCGGAAGCTTGTGCGGCATACGATCGAGACCGGCATGAACGGCATCTTCGTCGGCGGCTCCAACGGCGAGAGCCTTGGCCTGACGCAGAAGGAGCGCGACAGGGCGATCCGTATCGTTTTGGACGAAACGGCGGGGCGGCTTCCCGTTCTGGCCGGGGTCATGGACACCAGCACCCGGCGCGTGATCGAAAACTGCAAGCGCCTGGAGGACATGGGGGGCACCACGGCGGTCGTATCACCGACCTTCTATTCCCGCTATACATACCCCTCGGAGACGATCCGGCATTTTGAAGAGATATCCCGTCATACCAATGTGGATCTTATCATCTACAACATCCCTTCCTATACCCACAACACTCTGAAAGCCGAGACGATCTATGAATTGGCCAAGATCGACAAGGTGGTCGGATATAAAGACAGCTCCGGGCAAATGGCAGAAACGCTCAAGTGCATCGACCACTTCAGATCTACGGATTTCTGCATCCTGCAGGGCATCGTACAGCTGGCGGGGATCTCCGTGCTGATGGGCGCCGACGGGATGATACCCTCCATCGCCACGGCGTTTCCCAAAGTCTTTTTGAACATTTACAAAGCGGCGAAAGCGCGCGACATCGATAAGCTGATATTCTGGGACAGGATCTCCGGCGAGTGCATGAAGCTGTGCACCATGAGTCCGAACGGGACAAGCTCCACCAAGTGCGCGCTGAGCGAGACCGGACTCTTCGACGGCCGCGTCACACGCCCGCTGGAGCCTGTGACCGAGCAGGAAAAGGAGAGCATCCTCCTGAAGACACGGAAGCTGATGGAGTATATCGACTCGATCCAGGAAGAAGGCTGAACGATATATGCCTTCCCATTTCAACGCACCGGGTCCACCGGCTCGATAAAAGGAGGTGTGGGGAAAGACACGTGACTTTTGACGGCCTTTGTAAACCATCGTTCTTGAAAAAACAAAATTCAAAAACAAAATGAAAGGAAGAACCAGAAATGAAGAAACTACTTGCAGTGCTCCTGTGCCTTATCATGGTCCTCTCCATGGCCTCCTGCGGCAGCTCCGGCTCCGACAAGGAAGCCACCGGCAGCACCTCCGGTTCCGGCCAGGAAGCCGCCGGCAGCGGCGGATCGGCGGAAACGGCGGAAACGGCTGAAACCTCCGACATCGATTGGCCTACCAAGCCCATCGAGGTCATCATCCCCTTCGGCGCCGGCGGCGATTCGGACGCTTATCTGCGCGCCCTCACGCCCGAGCTGAGCAAGATCCTGGGAGTTGACGTGATCGTCACCAACATGAGCGGCGAGTCCCTCGGGGCCATTTCCGAGTATCTCAAGCGCGACGCCGACGGTTACACGGTCTTCTACTACAACACCTCCCTGAACGCCACCGAAGCGGCCGGCAAGTATGGCGATATCAGCCTTATCAACGATATGGTCCCTGCCGGCGTCATCGCCAGTGATGAGAACACCGGCCTCTTCGTCCGCGCCGACAGCGGTATCACCAACTTTGAGCAGTTCCTGACGGCGGCAGCGGACCCCAGCTTCAAGTTCGCCAACGGCACCCAGAACGTTGAGGCGTATCTGTCCAGCGAGCTGGCAAAACAGACCGGAGTCGATTTTCACTATGTGGCGCAGGCGAGCGATTCCTCCGGCCGCACGCTGCAGCTGCTCTCCGGCGAGGTGGACGCGATCTACAGCACCTATGGCAACTTCACCGATTACATCGCCCAGGGCGAGGTCGTCTGCGTCGGCCTGCTGAGCGACCACCGCAACCCCAACCTTCCTGACGTACCCACCCTGGCTGAGCAGATGGAGGGCGTCAGCGTCACCAACCCCAAGCGGTATCTGTTCCGCATGAAGGCCGGCGTGGATCAGGCCATCGTGGACAAGTTCGCCGACGCCGTCAAGGAGGCGGTCGGCACGGGTTGTCTGGACTCCGTCGCCGAAATGTATTTCGCCGAAGTGAGCTATATGAGTCCCGCAGACCAGCAGGCCTTTGAAACAGAACGAGTGGAGGGCATGAAGGCGGCTTTCGCTGAGGAATAACGCGTTCCGCACCACCGATCCACACGACGAGCATGAGATGGGGCGGCACTGCAAAGTGTCACCCCTCTCGATGCGCTGAGATAGATAAGGAAGTGATAAGATGAAATTCAAATTCAGCAAAAAAGAAGCCGACATCCTGTCATCTCTGGTCCTGATCGCCTTTGGTGTTGTAGTCTATATCATTTCCATGTCATACAACATCGTGCGGATGGAAAACGACCTGACAGACGCGTGGCTGCCCAAAGTCTGCGGCGGCGCCATCGCGATCCTCGCGGCAGTTCGCCTGGTCGGCGCGCTGCTCAACAAAGACGCAAACTACGCCAAACGCGTGGAGCGCAGCGCCGAGGATATCTCCGATACTCTCCGCGGAGCAGGCTCTGTGCTCTTGCTCCTCTTATATGTCTTCAGCTACCGGAGCGTAGGCTTTATCATCTCCACAGCCGTCTACCTCTTCGTACAGCTGACGATCTACACGGAGAAGGGCAAGCGCCACTGGCTGCTGACCGTCGCCATTTCCGTGCTCATGCCGATCTTACTGTATCTTCTTTTCGTGAAGGCGTTGAACTATACCCTGCCAACGGGCATTCTCGGATAAGGGAAGGAGGCAAGAATATGATCCTGGAAGGTATTAGATCCGTCCTCTTATCGCCGATGTGTATCCTCTTTATCTTTATCGGCGTTTTCATCGGGATCGTCTTTGGCTCCGTTCCCGGTCTGTCCGCCGTGATGGCGGTATGTCTGTTCCTGCCGCTGACATACGGTCTTACGCCCATCAACGGCATCTCCCTGCTCTGCGCGCTGTATATCGGCGCCATATCCGGCGGGCTGATCTCGGCGATCCTGCTGAAGATCCCGGGAACGCCGTCGTCCATCGTCACCGTCTTCGACGGCGGGCCGATGGCCGACCGCGGCGAGGCCGGCAAGGCCATCGGCACCGCGATCCTGGTCTCCTTCATCGGCGGCATCATCAGCGTGATAGCGCTCATCTTCCTGTCGCCGGTACTGGCCAGTTTCGCGTTGAAATTCACCTCATTTGAATACGCGATGTGCGTCTTTTTCGCCATGACCGTCATCGCCGTTCTGACCGGAAAGCAGCCCATCCTCGGTCTGATCTCCGCGTTTTTCGGCATTTTCCTGTCCTGTGTCGGCACCGCTCCCATCACCTCCACCGTTCGCTTCGCCCCGACCTCTTCGGATCTGATGGGTGGTTTTGACACCATTCCCGTTATGATAGGCTTTTTCGCCATCAGCGAGATCCTGGAATACGGCTTCAATTTCTCCAAAGAGCAGAAAAAACCCGTTATCAAAACGGCCAAGATCCGCGGCTACGGTATCACACTCAAAGAGTTTGTCCACAATATCCGCCTTATCATCCAGTCCTCCATTATAGGCATCGTCATCGGTATCCTCCCCGGCATCGGCGGGAACACCGGGGCCATGATGTCCTATTCCGCCGCCCAGATCACCTCGAAAAAGCCGGAGGAATTCGGCCACGGCTCCATTGAGGGTCTGATCGCGTCTGAAACGGCCAACAACGCCACGACAGGCGGCGCCATGGTCCCGATGCTGACGCTGGGCATTCCCGGCAGCGGTACGGCGGCTCTTTTGATGAGCGGCCTGATCATCCACGGCATCCAGCCCGGCCCCATGATCTTCAAGACCAACGGCACGCTGATGTACGGTATTTTCACCACATTTGCGCTGGCAAATATTTTTATGGTCATCATGGAACGGCTCCTGCTTCCTCTGTTTGTGAAAATGCTGTCGGTCCCCAAAAACATCCTGCTGCCCATCGTGGTGGTCATGTGTGTGCTGGGGTGCTATTCGGCCAATCACATCGTATTCGATGTGATATGCATGTTTTTCTTCGGTCTGACCGGATTCTTCCTGCGGAAGTGGAAGGTGCCTGTGGCGCCGGCCGTCATCGGCTTCGTTCTGGCGCCGACATTTGAGCGGTATATCCGCACAGGCATAATCAACGAGCGGGGCAGTCTTTCCCGCCTGTTCACCTCTCCCATCTGCCTGGTGTTTTTGATCCTCTCGGTCATATTCATCGCGATCCCCATAGTGCGCGGCGTCAGGTCGCGCAAAGCGCAAAAGGCTGCGGAGGGCGGCGCAGAGCAGCCGTCCCAGGAAGAATGACTCCGTGGTGTGACGATTTGAAAGGAGTGCTGTTATGAGCATCGGTTCCCGCATTTATACAAAGATCGACCGCCCCGATCCGGCGCTGCTGGCCCGGCTGGCCAAGGTCCCCGTAGCGAACCTGGACGACAACATGGGCAGGCTGTATGCCGTCGACGCCGGCATCAGGCCCATGAACCAGTGTCCTCTGTGCGGCCCCGCATTTACCGTCAAATGTCCCAGCGGCGACAACCTGCTGTTCCATCACGCTATGGACCTGGCTCAGCCGGGCGACATCCTCGTCATCTCCGGGATCGGCGGGGGCGACAGATCCTTCAGCGGCGAGATGATGGTCCAGTACGCCAAGATGAAAAAGCTAGGCGGGTTCGTCATAGAAGGGACCGTCCGCGACATGGACGCCTACGCGGACGCGGGATTCGCGGTCTATGCCCGCGGTATCCAGCCGAACGGTCCGTACAAGAACGGCCCCGGCGAGATCAACGTTCCCGTCGCCATAGGCGGCCAGGCGGTCATGCCCGGCGATATCCTGGTGGGCGACGCGGACGGCATCGTCGTCATCCCCGCCGCGGACGCGGAAGCGGTCTGCGCGGCCGGAGAGGCGACGCTTGCCAAAGAAACAGCCGGTCTGGCCAACACGAAGGCCGGGCGCCCTTCCAGCCGTCAGTGGGTCACCGACAAGCTGAACGCGCTGGGCTTTGAGTATATCGACTGAGGAGGAAGCCCGATGCGGACAGTGATCCTCCAGATGACAAAATACAAAGATGAGTCCCCCGAGCAGATGCGTCAGCGGAGCGCCCGGCAGATCAAGTACTTTGAAGACGCCGGCTTTGAAGTGGATGTCGCTCTGGCATTGGGCCTCACCGATGAAGAGATGATCGACGTCTGCCGGCATGCGGATATCCTGTACTGCAACGGCAACCCGATCATCAACAGAGCCGTTATCGAGAACTGCCCCGATCTCAAGCTTATCCAGCGTTCCGGCATAGGCGTCAACTCCATCGATCTGGACGCCGCGACAGAGCATGGGATCCCTGTTCTGAACGTAGCGGGCTACTGCATAGAGGAACTGGCGGTCCACGCGACCGCGCTGATCCTCGCCAACCTGCGCACGATAACGTTTTATGACCGGCAGATGCGCAAAGGCAACTGGCCCAAGGCAAAGGGCCGAACCCCGCGCCGCTGCAGCGCGCTGACGGTGGGCCTGTACGGCTTGGGCGGCAGCGGACGCTATATGGCGCAGATCTGGGGCAGCGGCATTGGCGCCAGGATCATCGCATGCGATCCGTATGTGGATGCGGCTGCGGCGGCCGCGCGGCATGTCGAGCTGGTCGATTTTGACACGCTTTGCCGGCAGTCGGACATCCTGTCGATACATGTGCCGCTGGACGCCAGTACCTATCATGCGTTCAACGCGGAGGCGTTTGAGAAAATGCGGCCCAACTGTATCATCGCCAACGTTTCCCGCGGCCCCATCATCGATGAAGCCGCCCTGGCGGAGGCGCTGGCCTCCGGAAAGATCACGGCGGCGGCCATCGACACCTTCGAGGAAGAACCGCTGCCCAGCGAAAGCCCTCTTCTGGCCATGGACGACCGTACTGTCCTGACCCCCCACAGCGCCTATTGCGGCGTGGAAGCCGGCGCCGTCTTGGTCAGGACCGCCTGTACCCTCTGCACAGAGGCCGTGAAGGAAAAGACCATATACAAGCCCTACCTGGTCAACGGCAAGGTCACGGATCAGCTGAAAGCCCAAGGCTATACGATCCGCGACGAGCGGCTGTTTTGACGACCGGCAGCAAAGGGGAAGCGGTATGATCGTATACTTGAATGACAACATCCACCCGGAAGCGGTGGCGCTGCTGAAAAGCTCCGCCGAGGTGGTCAGCGACTTTGATCGCATCCGCGAGATCGACGGGATGGTGGTGCGGGCGACCCCCGTCCCAAGGAGCATCATCGAACAGGCGGTGAACCTGAAGGTCATCGGGCGCCACGGCGTAGGGTATGACAAGGTCGATATCGAGGCCGCCCGCGAACACCACGTGCGCGTTCTCAACGCGCCTACCGCCAACGCCAATTCGGTCGCCGAGCTGATCGTCGCGCGATTTTTGGAGATGAGCCGCGATCTGTACCGGGGCAACGTAGGCCTCCGCGAAGGCCGGTTCCCGAAAAGCTCTCCGCCCGATATGGTGGGGACCGAGGTGACGGGCAAAACGCTGGGACTGATCGGCATAGGGCACATCCCTCAGCTTGTCGCCGCTATGATGAAGGCCGCCTTTCACGTGCATGTGATCGGGTATGATCCCTATGTATCGGCGGAGGAGTTCCGGCGCAGGGGGATCGTAAAATATGATCGCCTGGAGCAGATGCTGGAGGCTGCCGATCTGGTCAGCATCAGCGTCCACCGGACAGCCGCGACGCAGAACATGATAAACGCTTCGACGTTCGATCACTTCAGACCCGGCGCGATCTTCGTGAACACCTCCCGGGGAGGGATCGTGGACGAAGACGCCCTTTACGATGCGCTGACGGCAAAAAAGCTCCGGGCCGCGGCATTCGATGTGTTTGCCAAGGAACCGTGCCCGCCCGACAGCAAGCTCCTGACACTGGAGAATTTTTCCGCCACGCCCCATATCGGCGGCAATACGGAGGAGGCGTTATACAACACCGGCATGACGATCGTGAAAAACGTCCTGAATGTACTTCATGGGCTTCCGGCCGAAGGGATCGTGGTCTGATCTAAACCCCGCGCACTGTCCCTCTCCCCGGCAAAACGATCGACAGCCGTTATATCCGAACAGATGATCGGCCACCGGTCCCGGACAAATCGGGACCGGTGGTCCTCTGTTTTTATTCTATCTTTCCGGGTCCGTCGGGGCCGCGCCGCACAGGCGTCCTGTGACCTCAGCCCCCCATCCTTCCCCGCCCCCGGGCACTTGCCTTTTGCTGTAAAATAATGTATACTGTTTTCATGCGCGGGGAGCGCGAGGGAAGTTCGATACGGATGCGGGCAGGGCGCGTCTTGGGGCGCCTGTCCGCCGATGTCATTGATTGTGACGGCCATGAACAACAACTACTTTTTTCTGACAAATCAGCTGAGCACCGTGGAGACCGGCATCATCACCAGCATCATCAGCCACATCGAGCGGGGCGACAAAAAGGTGAGCATCTCCCAGATCGCCGCCGAGAACTATGTTTCCAACGCCTTCATCGTCAAGATGAGCAAGCGCCTGGGCTTCAGCGGGTATACGGACCTGTTCTACAACCTGTCCCACACCCGGCAGGACTCTATCGCCCCCCGGCCCTGCGACCTGGGGGTGCTGCTGGACAACTACAGCGAGGCGCTGGTGGGGCAGTTTCTGGGCTATCTGCGCCAGTACCGGGACAGAAAATTCTTCGTGGTGGGAGCGGGCTTCGCCGACATCTCCGCCGACTACATCGCCCAGCGGCTGAGCGTGTGCGGCTTCATGGTCTTCAGCCGGGTCAGCTTCTACGACTACATGCTCTTCCGGGACGGCAGCGGCACGGCCATGCAGACCAACATCGAGCCGGCTGTGCTCATCGCCATCTCCCAGAGCGGCGAAACGGACCTGGTGCTGAATAGCGTCTACCGGGCCAAGGAGAACGGCTTCAAGGTGGTGTCCTTCACCAAGATCAAGACCTCCACCCTTGCCGGCCTCAGCGACGTGATCTTCCTGGTGGAGAGCGACCGCCAGGCGCTGATCTCCGCCGTGCCCAACCCCTTCTTCGGCAAGGTCATCCTCATCATGGAGGAGCTGCTGGGGCTGTATTTCCAGGGAAACGAATAACGCGCCATGCCGGCATCGCCGGTGCCGCCCGCGCAGGCTCTCCGCCCGCGCGGGTCTTTTTATGCCCGGATGTCCACCTATTGTGGGCATGTGTAGCAAGCTGTGCAAGATGTGAACAAATACACGAAAACGTAAAAAACGATTTGTGAAAAATACTGTATAATGTTCCCATGGAGCCAACAACTTCGACGGAGCGTGCCATGGATAACAGGTTCAAAACGGTCGTCTTCGATCTGGACGGGACGATCTATCAAAATAACACCTTCCACCGGGACTACATGGGCTTTTTGCTGGAGGGCACGGCCTATGAGGGGTGGCAGGAGCCGCTGTCGGCGTTCATCGACCAGGTCTACCTGGGCCGGCGGCTGGTGATGAATGCCTACTACCGGGTGTCCCTGATGGACCCGGCCAGCCCCGAGGAGCTGTGCCGCCGGCTGGAGGATGCCCGCCTGCCGGAGATGGACTACGACACCGCTCTGGACCGGGACGACTGCCTCTATCTGGGGGACGCCTGGGCGGTGGTGACCTTCATCGGCCGGGCACTGGGCCTGCTGGAGGGGGAGCGGCAGGACCGGATCTACCGGCAGATCCGCCGGAAGATGAGCCAGGACGGCTTGCAGGGCAACCGGCGGCTGTGCAGCGCCATATCCCGGCTGGGCGAGAGCTGCACCACGGTGCTGCTGACCAACTCCTACGAGGAAACGGCGGTGGACTTCCTGCGGCAGCTGGGCTTCCAGGACGCCTTCCGCCAGGCGGTGTACTCCGCCGGAAAGCCCCGGGGGCTGGCGGAGAACCTGATGAGCCGCTGTCCGGACCTGGTCACGGACCCGGCCAGCGTCCTGGCGGTGGGCGACCACGCCTTCAACGATCTGATGCCCCTGCAGCGGCTGGGCTGCAAGGCCCTGTGGATCAACCCCTTCCGGGACATCCACGAACCCGACTGCGACTGGAGCGTGCACACCCTGGACGAACTGGCGTGCTGTCTGGAGGAGATATGCCGGTGAGCCGGCCTTGTCCTCCATTCACATACACGGGAACCAAAAAATAAAACAAAGGACAGAAAGGAAGTCAGACGCCATGAAGAAACTGCTATCGATCATTCTCGTCGCCGCCATGCTCATGACGCTCCTCGCCGCCTGCGGCTCCGGCAGCGGGGACACCAAGCCCGCGGAGGACACCAAGCCCGAGGCCGCCGCGCCCGCGGAAGAGGCCCAGCCCGAGGCGGAACCCGAAGCCGAGCCGGAAGCCGAGCCTGAACCCGCCGAGCCGGTAGAGATCGTGCTGTGGACCACCTACACCGACCACCATCTGGAGGCCCTGACCAAGATCATCGACGGCTTCAACGACTCCCAGGACCGCTATACCGTGGTGGCGGAGCAGCAGCCCTACAGCGAATTTGACGCGAAGCTGCTCCAGGCCGTCAGCAACGGCACCGGCCCCGACCTGACCGGCATGTTCCCCTCCGACGCCATCAACTACGTGACCAACGGCTATCTCTATCCCTTCACCGACTTCATCCACGACCCGGAGATCGGCATCCCCAACTTTGAGGACCAGATGGCCCCCGGCCTCTTCGCCGAGATCACCCAGTGGGGCGACGGGGACATCTACTTCATCCCCACCACCTTCGGCAGCGAGGTGCTGTTCTACAACAAGACCATGTTCGACGCGCTGGATCTGACCGCTCCCGCCACCTGGGAGGACCTGGAGACCTGCGCCAAGGCCATCCATGAGGCCTACGGCATCGCCGGCTTCGGCACCGACTCCATCACCGACACCTTCCAGGGCTGGGTGGTGCAGGACGGCAGCGGATACATCGACGTGGCCAACAACCAGATCGACATCGACCACGACATCGCCGTGAAGTGGCTGGACTGGTTCGCCCACGGCGTGGAGGAGGGCTACTTCCGCCTGGTGGGCGAGGACTACTTCTTCTCCAACCCCTTCGGCAGCCAGGCCATCGGCATGTATGTGGGTTCTGCCGCCGGTGTGGACTACGTCTACAGCGCCATTCCCCCCGAGGGCGAGGAGGGCCACTTCGAGGTGGCCGCTTGCCCCATCCCCCAGGCTGGCACCCAGGATTACATCTCCAGCTGGGGCAGCGACTATGTCTGCCTGGCCAAGGACGAGGAGCACGCCCGTGGCGCCTATGAGTTCCTCAAGTACATGATCCAGACCGACACCCTGGCGGAGTGGGCCATCGCCTACGGCGCTCTGCCCGCCTACCGGGACGCCATCGACACCCAGGCCTTCCAGGATTACGCCGCCGATAACATCGCTCTGGTGGCGCTGATGGAAGAGTATGACCGCATCGGCTATCTGCCCAGCGTGCTGGGCGCGGCCACCGTGCGCACGGAGATCGACAAGATGGCCCAGTCCGTGGCCCTGGGCGTCACCGACGCCGAAACCGCCTACGCGGACTTCGTCACCGCCGCCAACGCCGCCCTCAACGAGGGCTGATAACTCCCCTCCCGCCGCGGAGCGCACCATGGCTGCCGGATCAGTCCGACAGTCCATGGCCGCGCCGTGCGGCGGGATGCCGGCATCACAAGTAACGACAGGAGGCGAACCTTCTTGGGCAAAGTCCTTGTATTCTGCATCGACGCGCTGTGCTCTTCCGATCTGGAGCAGATGCGCTCCATGCCCCACTTCGGTCCTTTCATGGCCCGGGCCGCGGGCGTGCGGGAGATCGAACCGGTCTGGCCCGCCCTCACCTACTGCTGCCACGCCTCGATCATCACCGGCTGCTACGTGGACCGGCACGGCATCGTCCACAACGAGCAGCTGCGCCGGGGCGGGCACTGGGATCTGCCCTGGTACAACCGAAAGGCGGACGTGAAGGTGCCCACGCTGCTGGACTATGCCCGGGAGCGGGGCATGAGCACCTGTTCGCTGGCCTGGCCCGTGTCCGGCGGGGCGGATTACACCATGAATCTACCCATGATCGTGCCCTATGACTACTACGGCTGGGAGCCGGAGCAGTGGCTGAAGGACACGGCCACCCAGAATTTGATGGACCGGTATTTCTACAAGCACGGCCGATACCTGAAGGGCCGGGACAGGAGCCTGGACCTGCTGACCATGGCCCTGGCCCTGGACATTTTGGAGGACTTCGACCAGCCGGACGTGATGCTGGTGAAGATGTGCGACCTGGACGGCAGCCGCCACCGCTACGGCGTCCACCACGAGATGGTCACCGAGCAGCTGCGCAAGCACGACGAGGAGTTCGGCGCGCTTCTGGAGGCCCTGCGCCGGAAGGGGACGCTGGACGACACCGACGTGGTCATCCTGGGCGACCACGGTCAGACGGACATCCGGGACGTCATCCACCTGAACGTGCTGCTGCGCCAGGCGGGGTTCATCCGGGTGGGACCGGACGGGAAGCTGGAGTCCTTCGAAGCGGTGATCCACTCCACGGGCCTGGCGGCCTATGTGGAGCTGGCCCACCCGGGGGACCGGGCCATGCATGAGCGTGTCCGCTCCTGGCTGGAGGCGCTGAAGGACGACCCCCGGGTCAGGCTCTCCTACGTGCTGGACCGGGACGAGGCGAAAGAGCGCTTTCACGTGGACGGGCCGTTCGACTTCGTCATTGAGAGCGACCTGCCCATCTCCTTCGGCGAGCGGTACGACCTGGATACCATCTACGGCAGCAAGGTGCCGGGAAACTATAAGATCGGCGCGGCCACCCACGGCGGAGGACCCCAGCGCCAGGAGCTGACCACCTTCCTGGCCGCGGGGCCGGACATCCGGCCCGGGGTGTGGCTGGACCGCCGGCCCATGGTGGACGAGGCCCCCACCATGGCGCGGATGCTGGGCTTCACCATGCCGGATACGGACGGGCAGATCATCAGGGAGGTGCTTGCACCATGAAAGTGACAGTAGAACATCTGACAAAGCATTTCGGACCCACCGTGGCGGTGAACGACCTGTCCGTGACCTTCGGCAGCGGCGAGCTGTTCGCCCTGCTGGGGCCATCCGGCTGCGGGAAGACCACCATACTGAACATGCTCTCCGGCATCCTGCCGGTCACCGCCGGGACCATCCACTTCGACGACCGGGACGTGACCGCCCTGCCGCCGGAGAAGCGGAACATCGGCCTGGTGTTCCAGAACTACGCCCTCTACCCCCATATGACGGTGCTGGAGAACATCTGCTTCCCCCTGGAGATCAAGCGGGTGCCCAAGGCCGAGCGCATCCGGCGGGCGAAGTCCCTGGCAGAGCTGGTGCGCATCCAGGACCTGCTGGACCGCAAGCCCAGCCAGCTGTCCGGCGGCCAGCAGCAGCGTGTGGCCATCGCCCGGGCGCTGGTGAAGGAACCGCAGCTGCTCCTGCTGGACGAGCCTCTTTCCAACCTGGACGCCAAGCTCCGGGTGGAGATGCGGGAGGAGATCCTGCGCATCCAGCGGGCGTCCCGGATCACCACCATCTTCGTCACCCACGACCAGGAGGAGGCCTCCTCCATCGCCGACGAGGTGATACTGCTGCGCTCCGGCGTGCTCCAGCAGATGGGTTCGCCCCGCAGCCTCTATGACCAGCCGGCCAACTTCTTCGCGGCGGATTTTCTGGGCGCGCCGCCCATCAACAAGCTCCGGGGCACCGTCCGGGACGGGGCGTTCTATTGGGAGGGCAGCGAAAGCCTCTGCTGGCGCCTTCCCCTGCGCCGGGAGGCGGCCGACGACACCCGTGCCATCCTGGCCATCCGGGCGGAGAGCGTGATCTACCCCGCCGAGGGCGACACCCTGCGGGCCAAGGTGCTGGAGCGGTACTCCATCAACAAGGACGAGCTGTCCGTGCTGGAGCTGGGCGGCCAGCGGATGCGGGGCTTCATCGGCGGCGAGTACGACCTGCCCCTGGGCGGGGAGATCGACATCGGTCTCCGGTCCAGAGGGGTGTTCCTGTTCGACGAGGCCACAGGGGAGAGATTGGCATGAGGCAGAAACGGTTCCACGCGGACCAGGAGAGGCTCACGGCCAAGACCTTCCTGGTACCCGCCCTGTTCCTGGCGCCCTTCCTCATCGGGCTTATCATCTTCACGGTCTACCCCTTCATCAACGTGCTGCTGATCTCCTTCAAGGAGGACTACCGTCTGGCCAACCAGACCTTCTCCGGCATAGGGTTCAAAAACTACGCCGACGTGATCGCGGACCCCTATTTCCGCAGCGGTCTGCGCAACACCAGCCTGTATGTGGTGTTCGTGGTGCCCATCGCCACGGTCCTGTCCCTGTTCATCGCCACGCTGCTGAACAGCCAGGTGAAGCTGAAGGGGTTTTTCCAGACCTGCTATTTCCTGCCCATGGTCACCTCCATCACCGCCATCGGCCTGGTGTGGAAATGGCTGTTCAACTTCGACTACGGCCTGATAAACTACCTATTGTCCCTGTTCGGCGCAAAGGCCATCAACTGGCTGAACAACCCGGTGTATAACCTGCCGGCGCTTATCATATACGGCATCTGGAGCATGATCCCCTTCACCACGATCCTGCTGCTGGCGGGGCTGCAGAACGTGGACCCCCAGTACATGACCGCCGCCCGGGTGGACGGCGCGTCCACGGCGCGGATCTTCTTCCGCATCACCCTGCCCCTGCTGGCCCCCACCGTGGGCCTGACGCTGATCGTCAACATGATCTCCGCGTCCAAGGTGTTCTCCGAGCTGTTCCCGCTTTTCAACGGCAACCCCGGCGCGGCCTATTCCCTATACACGGTGGTGTACTACCTGTACGACCAGTTCTTTGTGAAGTGGCGGCTGGACCGGGCCGCGGCCAGCGCGGTCATCCTGTTTTTGATCGTGCTGGTGCTGACCATGATCCAGCTCTTCATTCAGCGCAAATGGGAGAAATGAGCTATGAATAAAGGAAAAAAGGCCCTGGTCTACCTCATCCTGGCCCTGGGCGCGTTCATCATGGTGTTCCCCTTTATCTGGATGATCCTCTCCTCGCTGAAGACGGCGTCCGAGGTCAACACCACGCCCCCCACCTTCTTCCCCAAGTCCCCCACCTGGGACAACTACCGCTATGCGCTGGAAAAGGCGCCCTTCCTCATCTACTTCCGCAACTCCGTGATCGTGACGGTGGCCTGCGTGGCGTGCACCCAGTTCACCACCATCCTGGCGGCCTTCGCCTTCTCCCGGCTGAAGTTCCCGGGGAGGGATCTGCTGTTCTCCCTGCTGCTGAGCATGATGATGATCCCCTTCGAGATGCTCATCATCGCCAACTACCAGACCATGGTGAAGTGGGACCTGCTGGACACACTGATCGCGCTTATCATACCCTTCACATCCAGCATCTTCTACACATACATCCTGCGGAATTTCTTCCTGTCCATCCCGGACAGCTTCTACTACTCCGCCCGGGTGGACGGGGCCTCCAACTGGCAGTATCTGTGGAAGATCATGGTGCCCATGGCCAAGCCCTCTCTGGTGACCATCGGCCTGCTCAACGCCATCACCTGCTGGAACTCCTTCCTATGGACCGTACTGGTCACCAACGACACCAACGTGCGCACCCTCCCCTTCGGCCTGTACGCCTTCATGTCCTCCAGCGGCATCCGCTATGAGCGGCTGATGGCGGCGGCCACCATCGTGGTCATCCCCATGATCGTCCTGTTCATCTTCTTCCGCAAACACATCGTCACCGGCGTGTCCCGGGGCGGTCTGAAGGGATAAGGAGGCGCGCCGTGTCCGAGATCAGACTGGATATCCTGGCCCACGCCGACTTCTCCGGCCAGCTGCGGCAGACGAAGCGCTGCCCCGGCATGGCCGCCTTCGGCGCCGAGATCGAGGCCATCCGCCGGGAAAACCCCGACGGCACCCTGCTGCTGGACGCGGGGGACGAGTTCTCCGCCAACTTCTGGGGCGGGCTGCCCATGGTGGAGGCCCTGAACGTGTGGCACACCGACGCCATGACCCTGGGCAACCACGAGTTCGACCGGGGCGACGCCATATTGGAGAGCTGTATCGCCGCAGCGAAGTACCCGGTGCTGTGCGCCAACATCTTCCGCCGGGACACCGGCGCGCCCGTGCCGGGCACCCGCCCCTGGGTGATCCTGGAGCGGCAGGGCGTGCGCATCGGCGTGCTGGGCCTCACCACCGAGTACACCCCCTATATGGTCACCGCCTCCGCCTTCGCCCCCTATGAGGCCCGCTCCTGCGCCCAGGCCGCCCGGGAGGCCATCCCCCAGATGCGCCTGGCCGGCGCCCAGATCATCGTCGCTCTGTGCCACATCCCCTTCTATGTGGAGGAGGACGGGACCATCTCCGGGGAGCTGGCGGACCTGCTGCGGGACATGCCCCCGGTGGACGTGTGCATCGGCGGACACATCCCCGGCGACTACGCGGGGATGTGGGGGGACACGGCGGTGCTGAAAGGCGGCTTTTCCGGCAACAGCCTGTGCCACGCGGTCCTGTATTGGGACACGGACCGGCAGCGCGTCGTCCGGCGGCAGGCCCGGGTGGTCCAGACGGACCGGAGCCGGACCCCCGACCCGGTGTGCGCCGCCTATGCCGCCCGGGTCACCGGCCCCTTTGAGGCGCTGTTCAGCACCCCCCTGGCCACCGCCGACGAGCTGTGGGAGATGCACCTTGCCTGCGAAACCAAGCTGGGCAACTTCCTGGCCCAGTGCGTGGAGGAGGCGGCGGGGACCCAGATCGCCTATATGAACGCCACCAGCTCCGGCGGTCGGATACTGCCCGGGCCGGTGACCGCCGAGGACATCATGCAGGTGATGGGCTTCAACGACCCCCTCCTGTGCGCCGAGATCACAGGCGCACAGTTGTGGCGGCTGCTGGAGCTGGTCTATGAGCCGGCGCGGTTCGGCAACAACGCCGCGCTCATCTACTCCGGCATCGTGGTCCACGCCGACCACACCCGCCCCGCCGGGGAGAAGATCCGCTCCGTCACCCTCCGGGACGGCACGCCCATCGAGCCGGAGCGGGTCTACACCGTGGCCACCTCCGAGTACATGGCCTCCGGCGGCAACGACACCGGCCTGGTGGCGGACAGCCTGCAGTGGCATCAGGTGGGCACGCGGATGTACGACGCCATCTTCGCGTACCTGAAGCGCCACGGCGGAAAGATGTACGTTTCCCCGGAGCAGCGCCTGTACGAGATCGGCACCCCGGAAAACAACAACGCCCCCTTCTGACGGGGCGCACATATCGACAAAAAGCCGGAGGCGGGAATGCCTCCGGCTTTGAAAATGCTGGATATAATGGAATACCGAATAAGCGACATGACAGAGCTGTCATCGCCGGTATCCATCGGCCTATCCCCCTCATTTTTTGAACTTGACGCCCATGGTGGTGTCTGGATTCATATCGAACGTCAGCTCCATCTTCATTTTGAGGCCGCCTGCCAGCTTGAGAAGCAGATCAGCCGTGGGTTCCTCCTTCCCCATCTCGATCATCTCAAGCTCACTGGCCGGGATGCCGATTTTCTCGGCCAGCTGCTCACGAGTGAGTCCGGCCAGTTCCCTGGCTCCGGCGATAGCGGGGCCAACCCCGTCGCCTTTTCCCCCCACTTCCGTTTCACTTTTGAACAGGTGGGAGCCTTTCTTGTCTTTCATTCGCACTTCAATGCCGGTCATCCGTTTTCATCCTTTCTTTTTGATATAGTCCTCCAAATCGACCATCCTGGAGGATACTGAAAGGATATACTGTCAGCTGTCCCAAAAACCGGCCTGCCGCGGTGTTATTCCTTCAAATCCGAAGTGCCTGCAGTATCCGGCCAGCCCGAAACCGACTGTCCAAATACTGCAGGCACTTATCCCTCTGGGTCCCCCGCGCGGCACGCCTGCCATTTCAATGTTCGCGCGCAGTCACGCGTCAATTCGGAGCGAAGCGGAGAATTGGTTTAGGCGGGATTCACTCCCGCCGTTAAGAACTGAATCAGTGCGAGGCCCGCTCCGCCGGGCCGAAGCCCAAACGAAAGGACACGTCTTACGACGTGTCCTTTCGTTTGGTGGAGCTGAGGGGAATCGAACCCCTGTCCGAAAGCACTTCAGCGGAACCTTCTCCGGGCGCAGGCGGTTATTTTGCGCCTACGCGCTCTTCCCCTTCCCGGCGCAAGCCGTCACGCGATACAGGTCAGGTAGCTTCATTATGCATGGTGCGCTCAAAGCTTTGCGCACGCACGGACGCTGCTGATCGACGCCCAGGCCCCGGGCCGCAGCGCTCCCGGGCTGGACGGGCCTGCCTTAAGCGGCGGCCAGAACGTAGTTGTCGTTCTCAGTTAATTTGAAAGGTTCCCGGTTTTATGGATGTCCGGGGCATCCGCCCGCTTATTCCGCCCCCACGCCCCCGTCGAAACCATTGCAGCCCCTCGTCGGAGTGCGCTCCGTAGGCCGGGATACGGCGCCAGCGCCATATCCCGGATACTCCGCGACTCCTCCTCTCCCCTCGCGAACAGCTTTGCTTGGTTCGCTCGGGGGACCCTTGCCGGGCCGGAAGCGTCGATTTGTTCCTCGGAGCGTATTGTGAGAACGAACTATATTGTTTATGCTGTAATTATGCCTTCTTCGGCGGAGGATAATCCTGGCCGAAGGTCTCCACGGTGACCTTGTGCATGATCTGGGGGGTCAGGGGCTTGTCGCCCCAGCCGGTCTTGGTGGCGGCGATCTTATCCACCACATCCATGCCCTCCAGCACCTGGCCGAAGGCGGCGTACTGCCCGTCCAGATGGGGCGCGTCCTCGTGCATGATGAAAAACTGGCTGCCGGCGGAGTCCGGGTCCATGGCCCGGGCCATGCTCAGCACGCCGCGGGTGTGGCGCAGGTCGTTGATGTAGCCGTTGGCGGTGAACTCGCCGGGGATGGAGTAGCCAGGTCCGCCGGTGCCGTTGCCCTGGGGGCAGCCGCCCTGGATCATGAACCCGGGGATGACCCGGTGGAAGATCAGGCCGTTATAGAAGCCCTTCTGCACCAGGGAGATGAAGTTGTTCACCGTATTGGGCGCGATCTCGGGATACAGCTCCGCCTTGATGACGCCGCCGTCATGCATCCGGATGGTCACGATGGGATTTTTCATGCGTTAGCCTCCTTGAATTTCCGATCCATCTCGCGGCGGGCGCTTTTCTCCGCCGCGTCAGAGCGCTTGTCGTAGAGCTTTTTGCCCTTGCACAGGCCCAGCTCCACCTTCACCAGGCTGTCCTTGAAGTACAGGCTCAGGGGCACCAGGGCCAGGCCCTCCTGCTGCACCTTTGCGCCGAGGCGGACGATCTCCCGCCGGTGCATCAGCAGCCGCCGGTCCCGGTCCGGGTCGGCGTTGAAGTAGCTGCCCTGCTTGTAGGGGCTGATGTGCATCCCCTTTACCCACAGCTCGCCGTCCTTCACCCGGGCGTAGCAGTCCTTCAGATTCAAGGTCCCCGCCCGGATGGATTTTACCTCCGTGCCGGTCAGCTCGATGCCCGCCTCATAGCGGTCCAGGATGAAGTAATCATGCCGGGCCTTGCGGTTGTCCGCGATGGTCTTTGTGCCCTTTCCCTTCACCGCCATGGCGGTCACCTCCTCCCGGGGCGCGGTGCCAGCGGTGTTATTATAACGTATCCCGGCCGTTTTGGCAAACGGTTCGGGCCAGTGTTTGAAAAAAGTTTACACTCCCCCGCCGAACCAGCCCCGCAGCTGGGCCAGGGCGCTGTCCCGCAGCAGACACATCCCCTGCTCCCGGGCGTGCTCCTCCCAGCCGGGCGCCAGGGTCCGGGGCGCGCCGTACTCATACAGCGCCGGCCCCGCCGCCTCCGGCGCCAGCGCCAGCATATACCCCCGGCCCACATCGTACAAAGACCCGTCCCCAGGCCCGCCGGCCAGGGCCGCGCCCAGCAGCTCCTCCAGGTCCGCAAAATAAAATCCCAGGCGCCGTCCGTGGCCGGGCCGGGCGATCACCAGGGTGTCCTCCCCGGCGGCGAAGCACTCCGCCTCCGTCTCCGCCCAGGGGGCCAGCCCCCTGTCGGCCAGGGCCTGACGCACCAGCGAGAGCATCTGCTCGCCGGTGGGCGCCTGCTCCCGGGTGATCCATATGGACACCGCCGTGTCCGTGGCCTGTACCGTTTTCATTATGTATGCCCTCCCGCGCACAAAAGTACCTCATGGTGATTATAATGCAAAGAAAGGGTCGAAGCATAGAATAAAAATGTGGTAATTTTCCCAAAGACGTGGTATACTGGGTGAAGATACTGAATTATGTAACCCGTTTTCGCGGGGACACACAGAATAAAGGGGGCATATGGGTTGGAATACACGGAAAAGCCCCTCCGCCGCATCAGTTCCTACCGGGGCGTTGTGGTGGAGCTGACGGAGGACATGGTGGAGCTGACCAATGGCGCCCACACCGTCCGGGAGGTGGTCCACCACCCCGGCGGGGTATGCGTGGCAGCGGTGGACAATGACGGGACCGTGGCCCTGGTGCGCCAGTACCGCTATCCCTTCGGGATGACCCTGCTGGAGCTGCCGGCGGGGAAGCTGGAGCCGGGGGAGGACCCCTTCCCGGCGGCCCGGAGGGAGCTGAGCGAGGAAACCGGCCTGGAGGCCGGCACGTGGCGGGACATGGGCTTCATCTACGTCTCCCCCGGCATCTCCACGGAGAAGCTGTACCTCTATCTGGCCACCGACCTGCGCCAGGGCGCGGCCCATCCGGACCCCAATGAGTTCCTGGACGTGGAGCGCATGCCCCTGTCGAAACTGGTGGACATGGTGGAGTCGGACCAGGTCCATGACGCCAAAACGGTGGTGGGCGCCCTGCGGGCGGCGCGGCTTCTCGCCGGGAATTGATTTTTCCCTTCATATGTGGTAGAATACATAGTAACTTTGCCATTCATCCCCATGGGGCCGCCGACGGCCCCGGCTTTCAATACATATCAACGGGAGTTTTTATGGAAAAGTATGTGATTCATGGCGGAACGCCCCTCCGGGGCGAGGTGGAGATCTCCGGGGCGAAGAACGCCGCGGTGGCCATCATCCCGGCGGCCATCATGGTCCGGGGCGTGTGCCGGCTGGAGAACCTTCCCCAGATCAGCGACACCGACACCCTCCTGCACATCCTTACCTTCCTTGGCGCGAAGGTGAACATGATAAACCGCACCACCGTGGAGCTGGACTGCACCAACGTACAGATGGACGTCCTGCCCCGGCAGATGTGGACCCTGACCCGGAAGATCCGGGCCAGCTACTACCTCATCGGGGCCATGCTGGGCCGCTTTGGCCGTGCTTGCTCCACCATGCCGGGGGGCTGCAACTTCGGCGTGCGCCCCATCGACCAGCACATCAAGGGCTTGACGGCCCTGGGCGCGGACATGGACGTGACCGGCGGCTTCATCCGGGCCCAGGCCCGGGGCGGCCGGCTCAAGGGCACCACCGTGTACCTGGACAAAGTTTCCGTGGGCGCCACCATCAACATCATGATCGCCGCCGCCACGGCAGAGGGACGCACCGTCATCGAGAACGTGGCCCGTGAACCCCACATCGTGGACCTGGCGAACTTTTTGAACTCCATGGGCGCGGACGTGCGCGGCGCGGGCACCGACGTGATAAAGATCCGGGGCGTGCGGGAGCTGCACGGCGGGTCCTACACCCTCATCCCCGACCAGATCGAGGCCGGCACCTACATGGCGGCTGCCGCCGCCGCCGGCGGCGCCATCCGGGTGTCCAACGTGATCCCCAAGCACCTGGAGTGCATCTCCTCCAAGCTGCGGGAGATGGGCGTACAGGTGGAGGAGGGCGACGACTATGTGCTGGTGCGCCGGGACCGGCCCCTGCACCGGGCGAACCTGAAGACCATGCCCTACCCCGGCTTCCCCACCGACATGCACCCCCAGATGACCGCGGTGCTCTGCTGCGCCCCCGGTCTGAGCGTGGTGACGGAGGGCGTGTGGAGCGGCGGTCGCTTCAAGTACGTGGGCGAGCTGAAGAAGATGGGCGCCAGCATCCAGGTGGAGGACCAATCCGCCTTCATCCAGGGCGTGGACGGCCTCAGCGGCGCCGTGGTGAAGGCATGCGACCTGCGGGCGGGGGCGGCGATGGTGATCGCCGGTCTGGCCGCCCAGGGCACCACCGTGATAGAGGACATCAGCTACATCGAGCGGGGCTACCAGAACCTGGTGGGAAAATTCCGGGCCCTGGGCGCGGACATCGTCTGCGTCGATGAGCCGGACCTGCCCAACGGCCAGCCCGCGGCCGATTGGATCGCCGGGTGAGATGCGCCTGACCGTTTTCGCCAGCGGCTCCACGGGCAACTGTGCCCTGGTGCGGGGCGGCGGGCGGGCCGTGCTGCTGGACGCGGGCATCTCCGCCAAGCGGATATGCGCCGGGCTGGAGGCGGCGGGGGTGGACCCCGCCGGTCTGGACGGCATATTCATCACACACGAACACTCTGACCACATCTCGGGGCTCACCGTTTTCACAAAGCGATATCCCCTGCCGGTCTATGCCCCTGGGACGGTGGCGGGCGCCCTGCGCCGGTCATACCCGGGGGTCTGCCCGTATATACGCGCCATCGACCCGGAGCGGCCCCTGTCCCTGGGGTGCATGACGGTGACGGCCTTCCCCACCAGCCACGACACCGCCCAGAGCGTGGGCTACCGGCTGGAGGCGGACGGGGCCGTGCTGGTGACGGCCACGGACACCGGCTGCGTCACCCCGGCCATGCTCCGCTGGTTCGCCCGGGCGGATGCCGCCCTCATCGAGGCCAACCACGACGAGGCCATGCTCCGGTCGGGTCCCTATCCGGCGTACCTGAAAAAGCGCATCCTCTCCGACACGGGCCACCTCTCCAACGCCGAGTGCACCTGGCTTGCCTCCGTGCTGGCCCATCAGGGCACGAGCCGGATCGTGCTGGGCCATATCTCCAAGAACAACAACCTGCCCGGCCTGGCCCGGCGCACGGTCTGCCGGGGCCTGGAGGGCACCGGCGCGCAGCTGTATGTGGCCCCGGAGCAGGGGTTTCTGGAGGTGGAGGTGACGTCATGCTGCGCGTGAGCGTCATCTGCCAGGGGCGGCTGAAGGAGCCGTACTACATCGCCGCCTGCCGGGAGTATATCAAGCGCCTGGGCGCCTTCTGCAAGGCGGAGGTGACGGAACTGGCCGAGGACGGGGACGTGGTGGGCCGCATCCCCCGGGGCGCCTATGTGATCGCTCTGTGCGTGGAGGGCGAAAAGCTGTCCAGCCCCGCCCTGGCGGCGCTGCTGGAAAAACAGGCCAACCTGGGCCGCAGCCACATCTGCTTCCTCATCGGCGGGTCCGAGGGCCTGCCCCCGGCGGCCAAGGAGGCGTCGGATCTGCGGCTGTCCATGTCGGACATGACCTTCCCCCACCACCTGGCCCGGGTGATGGTCCTGGAGCAGATATACCGTGCCCTTTCCATCAACGCGGGAACAAAATACCACAAATGAACGTCTGTTCGCACTGAGGTGACCGATATGTCCTGGGGACTGCACAAATTCGGAAAAGACTACGACGCCTGGCCCAAGGGGCCGGACGGTGAGCCGGAGGAGCCGGCTTTTCTCACCCACTGCTCCCCGCTGGATATGGCGGCGGACATGCTGCGGAACATGCTGGAGGCATACGGCATCCCCAGCACGGTCAGCTATCCCGGCGACGGGTCCTTCGGCAAGGTCATGCTGGGCATGAGCGGCAGCGGCGTGGATATCTATGTACCAAAGAGCCTCCTGGCGGACGCGCAGGAGCTTTTGAAAGGAGAGCCTGAAAATGAGTGATTACAGGAAGGAATATCAGCGCTGGCTGGACAGTCCCGCCCTGTCCGACGAGGAGTGGCGGGAGCTGGACGCCATCCGCGGTGACGACGACGAGATAAAAAGCCGCTTCCGCGGCCCGCTGGAGTTCGGCACCGCCGGCCTGCGGGGCGTGATGGGCGCGGGCCTCGCCCGGATGAACGTCCACGTGGTCCGCTGGGCCACCCAGGCCTTCGCCTCTCTCATCGTGGCCGAGGGGGACGAGGCCCGGCACAAGGGCGTGGTGATCGCCCACGACTGCCGCATCAACAGCCCGGAGTTCTCCCGGGAGGCGGCCTGCGTGTGCGCCGCCAACGGCATCCATGTGCGCATCTTCGACGCGCTGCGCCCCACCCCGGAGCTGAGCTTCGCCGTGCTGCACTACGGCGCCACCGCGGGCATCAACGTCACCGCCAGCCACAACCCCAAGGCCTATAACGGCTACAAGGTCTACTGGTCCGACGGCGCCCAGCTGCCCCCCCACCACGCGGAGGTGGTGGCCAAGAACATGGCCGCCATCGACATCTTCACCGGCGTGGCCTCCATGCCCTTCGACGAGGCGGTGGAAAAGGGTCTGATCGAGTTCCTCGGCGCGGAGACGGACGAGGCGTTCCTGGCCAACGTCCTGGGCCAGGCCATCGATCCGGCGGCGGTGAAGGCCGTGGCCGACGACTTCCAGGTGGTCTACACCCCCTTCCACGGGGCCGGCCACATCCTGGTGCCTGAGGCGCTGAAGCGCCTGGGCCTGAAACACATCCACCCCGTCCCCGAGCAGATGGTCATCGACGGCTCCTTCCCCACGGTGGAGAGTCCCAACCCGGAGAACCCCGAGGGGTTCTACCTGGCGGTGGATCTGGCCCGGAAGGTGGACAGCGACCTGATAATCGGCACCGACCCGGACTCCGACCGGGTGGGCGTCATGGCCCGGGGCAAGGACGGGGACTACCACACCATCACCGGCAACCAGATGGGCGCGCTGCTGGCGGACTACGTCATCACCGCCCGCCGGAAGGCCGGCACCATGCCTGAAAAGCCCGTGATCCTGTCCACCATCGTGTCCACGTCCATGACGAAGGCCATCTGCGAGGCCAACGGCGTGGCCTTCGGCGAGACCTTCACCGGCTTCAAGTTCATGGCCGAGCGGCTGGCCGGCTATGCCGCCGCCGGCACCGGGGAGAAATATCTGCTGGCCTTCGAGGAGAGCTACGGCTACATGCTGGGCGACTATGTCCGGGACAAGGACGCCGTCACCGCCTCCATGATGATCGCCGAGATGGCCGCCCACTACTACCAGAAGGGCATGACCCTGCTGGACGCGCTGGACGCGCTGTATGAAAAATACGGCTTCTTCTCGGAAAAGACCGTGAATATCTATATGGAGGGCGTGGACGGCCCGGAGCGCATGGCCGCGCTGATGGCCCGGCTGCGGGAGAACACCCCCGCCGAATTCGCCGGCCAGCGGGTGATCCGCATGCGTGACTACCGGGAAGGCACCGTCTCCGTGCCCGGCCTGGGGCCTGTGGGCCGCACGCCCATCTCCGGGTCCAATGTGCTCTACTTTGAGCTGGAGAGCGACACCAACTTCATCATCCGGCCCTCCGGCACCGAGCCGAAGATCAAGGTCTACATCCTTGTGCGCGGAAAGGAGAAGGCCGAGTGCCTGGCCAAGACCAATGCCTGTGCCGCCGCAGCGGAGGCGCTGGGAAAGGAGTGATCCCTAACATCCCATGAAAAAAATCCTTAGCATCCTTCTCGCCCTCAGCCTCCTGCTGGCCATGAGCGCGCCCGCCTTCGCCCTGAGCGAGGGCGAGGAGCGGGTGGTGGTGGGCGCCGATCTCAACGAGGAGCAGATCCAGAACGTCTACAGCCAGTTCGGCCTGACCCGGGGCACCGTGACGGAGCTGACCGTGTCCAATTCCGAGGAGCGGGACTATCTGGAGGGTCTGGTGGACGAGAGCATCATCGGCACCAACTCCATCTCCTGCGTGTATATCAAGACACTGGCCGCCGACTCCGGCCTGTCCGTCACCGCCAGCAACATCACCTGGTGCACCGAGGACATGTACAAGGCCGCCCTGATGACCGCCGGCATCTATGACGCCGAGGTGAAGGTGGCCGCCCCCTTCGGGGTGTCCGGCACCGCCGCCCTGACGGGCATCTACAAGGCCTACGAGAACATCACCGGCGTGCAGCTGCAGCAGTCCGCCAAGGAGACCGCCACCGACGAGCTGGTCATCACGGCGGAGCTGGCCGACCAGCTCAACGAAGTGGACGCCGTGGCCATCGTCAACGAGCTGAAGCTGATCCTGGATGAAACAAAGACCATGACCGACGACCAGCTCCGGGAGCAGGTGGTCCAGATCGCCGCCCAGTACGGCTATACCCTGGACGACGACACCATCAGCCGTCTGATCGGCCTGTGCCGGGATCTGGAGGGACTGTCCACCAATGAGCTGCAGGAGAAGGTCCAGCAGTTCAAGGACGCCCTCACCTCCGTCACCCATTACGCCCAGCAGGTCCAGGGCTTCGGCGCCAAGGTGGCCAGCTTCTTCCAGGGCGTGGTGGATTTCTTCAAAAATCTGTTCGGTTAAATGCCGGACCGCAAAAAAGAGCATGGCGCGGCCATGCTCTTTTTTCATGCCTCCGGACATGGAAACGCCGCCCGGTCCTCATGGACCGGGCGGCTCTCTTTGGTCATCTTATTTCGCCGCTGCCTTGCCCTTGTAGTGGACATGGAGCAGCTCGTGGGTCTTTTCCTGCAGCTCGTCCAGCACCCGCATGGCGATGGGGTTGCGCTCGGAGCTCTTGATGAGGGCCCGCCGGTCGGTGTCGTACAGGCCGCCGGCCCGCTGGTTCTTCACCGCGGTCAGACCGTAGGGCTGGCCGGCACCGCCGACGCATCCGCCCTTGCAGGTCATCACCTCCACCAGGTCGAAGTACTCCTCCCCGGCCTCGATGTCCGCCAGCAGCTTGCGCACGTTCACCAGCCCGTGGACCACCGCCAGCCGGAGCATCCTGTCGCCCACCGGCAGGCTCACGGTGCGCACCGCGTCGGAGCCACGCAGACCGGAGAACTCGATGTCCCGGAGGGTGTTCTTGCTCTTGTCCTCCATCACCCGGCGGACCACCGCCTCGGCCACGCCGCCGGTGGCGCCGAAGATGGTGCCCGCGCCGGTGCCCATACCGAAGGGCAGGTCGGGGGCCTCCCCCTCCAGCTCCGCGAAGCGGATGCCGGACTCCTTTATCATGTTGATAACTTCCTGGGTGGTCAGCACCAGGTCCACATCCCGCCGGCCATTGTGGGTGAACTCCTCCCGGGCCGCCTCGCCCTTCTTGGCGGTGCAGGGCATGATGGCGATGTGGTAGGTGGTGCGGCCATCTTCTTTATCCAGCTTGTCGTGCTCCGCCCGGAGCACGGCGGCGAACATCTGCATGGGGGACTTGCAGGTGGAGATGTTCTTCAAAAACTGGGGCGCCTCGCTCTCCACGTACTTCACCCACGCCGGGCAGCAGCTGGTGAACATGGGGAAGGGACCGCCCTTGGCCAGCCGTTCCAAAAATTCGTCGGCCTCCTCCATCACCGTCAGGTCCGCGCCGAAGGTGGTGTCATAGACCTCGTCCGCGCCCATCATCTTCAGGGCGGACACCAGCCGGTTCAGGGTATTGGTGCCCGGCTCCAGGCCGAAGGCCTCGCCCACCGCCACCCGGACCGCCGGGGCGATCTGGAACACCACCCGCTTGCCGGGGTCGTGCAGGGCACGCCAGGCGGCGCCGATCTCGTTGTAGATGGTGATGGCGCCGGTGGGGCAGGCGGCGGCGCACTGGCCGCAGCCGATGCAGTTGGTCTCCGCCATCTTCCGACCGAAGGCGGGCATCACCTGCAGCTCGCTGCCCCGGTAGGCGAAGTTCAGGATGCTCATGCCCTGCATCTCCTCGCACACCCGGATGCAGTCGCCGCACAGGATGCACTTGTTGGGGTCCCGGACGATGGAGGGAGAGGTGGAGTCCCGCTCATAGTGGGGACGGGTGTCCTCGAAGCGGATGTGCCGCACGCCGAAGCGCAGCGCCAGCTCCTGCAGCCGGCAGTTGCCGTTTTTCTCGCAGGTGGTGCAGTCCCGGCAGTGGCTGGCCAGCATCAGCTCAAGGTTCATCCGCCGGTGCTTGAGCAGCCTGGCGGTATTGGTGCGGATGCGCATGCCGTCCCGGGGTTCCATGGAGCAGGACGCGTCGATCTTGCCCCTCTCGTCCTCCACCACGCACATCCGGCAGGCGCCGTAGACGCTCAGCTCGGAGTAGTAGCAGAACGTGGGCATGTCGATGCCCGCCTTGCGGATGACGGCCAGGACGTTTTTCTCCCCGTCGAAGGCCACCCGCTGTCCGTCGATATACATGATGCCTTTTGCCATTTGCTCAGCCCTCCTTCGCGGCGGTGACGGCCCCGAAGGGGCAGTTGGCCACGCACGCGCCGCAGTTGACGCACTTTTCCGGATCGATGACATGCGGCTGCTTCACGGTGCCGGTGATGGCCTCCATGGGGCAGTTCTTGCGGCACTTGCCGCAGCCCTTGCACTTGTCCGCGTCGATGACCGGATGGGGCTTTTCCTTGTTGCAGATGGGGCAGTAGTGGTCCACCACGTGGCGCAGATACTCGTTGCGGAAATATTTCAGCGTGCTCTGCACGGGCTTGCAGGCGCTCTGGCCCAGGCCGCACAGGGCGGTATTGGTGATGGTGTCCGCCAGCTCCTCCAGCAGGTCCAGATCCTCCAGCGTGCCCTTGTTGGCCACGATGCGGTTGAGGATCTCCAGCATCCGCTTGGTGCCCTCCCGGCAGGGGACGCACTTGCCGCAGGATTCCTTCTGGGTGAACTCCATGAAGAACCGGGCCGTCTCCACCATGCAGGTGTCCTCGTCCATGACCACCAGGCCGCCGGAGCCGATCATGGCGCCGATGCCCTTGAGGGAGTCGAAGTCCAGCGGCAGGTTCAGATGCTCCTCGCTGGCGCAGCAGCAGCCGCCGGAGGGGCCGCCGATCTGCACGGCCTTGAAGGCCTTGCCCTTGCGGATGCCGCCGCCGATGTCGAAGATGACCTCCCGGACGGTGGTGCCCATGGGCACCTCGATCAGGCCGGTGTTCACCACGTTGCCGGTGAGGGCGAAGGCCTTGGTGCCGGGGCTGGTCTTGATGCCGATGGAGCGGTACCAGTCCACGCCGTTGCGGATAATGAGGGGGACATTGGCGAAGGTCTCCACGTTGTTGAGCACCGTTGGCTTGGCCCACAGGCCCTGCTCGATGGTGCGGGGAGGCTTCACCCGGGGCATGCCCCGCTTGCCCTCGATGGAGGCGGTCAGGGCGCTGCCCTCTCCGCAGACGAAGGCGCCGGCGCCCCGGTTGACGTGGATGCGGAAGGAGAAGTCGGACCCCATGATGTTGTCGCCCAGCAGGCCGTACTCCTCCGCCAGGGCGATGGCGGCCTTCAGCCGGCTCACCGCCAGGGGATACTCGGCCCGGACGTAGATGTAGCCCTCATGGCTGCCCACAGCCCGGCCCGCGATCATCATGCCCTCCAGCACGGAGTGGGGGTTGCCCTCCATGACGGACCGGTCCATGAACGCGCCGGGGTCGCCCTCGTCGCCGTTGCAGACGATGTACTTCACCTCGGACTTCTGCCGGCGGGCGCCGTCCCACTTCCGTCCGGCGGGGAAGCCGCCGCCGCCCCGGCCACGGAGGCCGGAGTCGGTGATGGCCCGGCAGATCTCCTCGTCGGTCATCTCGAACAGGGCCTTCTCGAAGGCGGCATAGCCGTCCTTGGCCACATATTCCTCGATGTCCTCCGCGTCGGAGCGGCCGCAATTCTCCAGCACCACCCGGTGCTGCTTCTTATAAAAGGGGATGTCCTCCTGCCGGGGATAGGCCACGCCGTCCAGCTTGTACACCAGCCGGTCGATGATCTCGCCGCCGATGACGGTCTTCTCGATGATCTCGTGGCAGTCCTCGGGCTTGACGTGGATATACATCACGCCCATGGGTTCGATGTGCACCAGCGGCCCCATCTCGCAGAAGCCGTGGCAGCCGCTCATCTTGATGTGCAGGCTCTTCTCCTCGTCGGAGTCGTGCTTCAGCCCCACGTACACCGCCAGGCCCCGCTTGGCGCACTCGGCCTTGATGTTCTCATAGATGTTCAGCGCGCCGCCGGCGATGCAGCCGGTGCCGGCGCAGATCAGGACGCTGGTGACCTGCTCGCTCTGGCGCAGGGCGTTCTTGGCGTTGGCCTGGAACACATGGAAGGTGTCCCGGGTCAGCTTATTGTGTCGTCTGGTCATTGGGCGGCGGCCTCCTCTCTGCGGACGTTCTCCAGCAGCGCCACGGCGTCCTCAGGGGTCATCTTGGCGTGGACCTCCCCGTCGATGGTCATCACCGGGGCCAGGCCGCAGGCGCCCAGGCACGCCACCGTTTCCAGGGTGAACGCCCCGTCGTCGGAGGTCTTCCGCTTGCCGGTCAGACCCAGATACTCCCGGATGGTGTCGTAGATGGGCTGGCTCTTGCGCACGTGGCAGGCGGTGCCGGTGCAGATGCGGATGATGTGGCGGCCCTTGGCCTCCAGGGAGAAGTTCTCGTAGAAGGTGGCCACGCTGTAGACCTTGGCGGTGCTGACGCCCAGCTTCTCGGCGATGACGGTCAGCGCCTCCTCGCTCAGGTACTTGAACTCATTTTGCACATCCTGCAAAATGGCGATGAGGTTGGACTCCTGGCAGTCATAGCTGTCCACGATCCGCCTCACCGCGTCGGCTTGTCGATTGTCTTTCTTCATCTGTTCACCCTAAAATCATATTCTTTGCGCATCATATGCTGAGGCGCATACAGTATACCTGTACGCGCCCCATTCCGTCAATACTTACGATTACGTCAAAATATCCAATTTATTCCTGATTTTCACAGCCCATACAGGGCGGAATACTTCTTCGTCAGGTAATCCGTGTAATAGGTGGGATCGAACTGGCCGCAGGCCCGCTCCAGCACCTGGGCGGGGGTGAGGATGCTGCCGTATTTATGGATCTTCTCCCGCAGCCATCCGGTGACCTGGCTCAGGTCTCCCCGGCCCACCGGCCCCCACACGTCGATGTCCTTTTCCATGTTGGCCAGCATCTGGGCGCCGTAGGCGCTGCCCAGGGCGTAGGAGGGGAAGTAGCCGAAGCTGCCGTCGGACCAGTGGGAGTCCTGCAGGCACCCGTGCTTATCGTCGGGCACGTCCACTCCCAGATATTCCTTGTAAAGGCTGTTCCACACCCCGGGCACGTCCTTCACCGCCAGGGTGCCGCCGATGAGCTGCTTTTCGATCTCGTAGCGGATCATCACGTGCAGGCAGTAGGTCAGCTCGTCCGCCTCCGTGCGGATCAGGGACGGCTGGGCCATGTTCACCGCCCGCCAGAACTGCTCCGCCGTCACCCCCTCCAGCTGCTGGGGGAAGAAGGACTGCACCTTGGGGTAGATGGCCTCGATGAAGGGCCGGGACCGGCCGATGATGTTCTCATAAAACCGGCTCTGGCTCTCGTGGATGCTCATGGACGTGCCCCCGGCCAGGCAGGTGTACTGCACCTCGTCGCATACGCCCAGCTCATACAGGGCGTGGCCGCCCTCGTGGATCACCGAGTACATGGACCCGGACACGTCGCTCTCCCGGTAGTTGGTGGTGATGCGCACGTCCTTGTTGTTGAACTCCAATGTGAAGGGGTGCTCCGTCTCGCCGATGGTGCAGTGGGCACGGTCCAGGCCCATCACCTCCATCAGGTAGTCGGAAAATGCCTTCTGCTGCTGGGCGGGATAGTGCTTGTGCAGGAAGCTGACGTCCGGCTGGGGCCTCTCCCCCACGGCCCGGATCAGGGGCACCAGACGCTGGCGCAGCACGTCGAAGAACCGGTCCAGATACTCCCGGTCCAGCCCCCGCTCGTACTGGTCCAGCAGTGCGTCATAGGGGGCCATGTCCGGGTCATAATACCCGGCGAACTTCCGCTTGTACTCCACCAGCTTTTCCAGGCAGGGCCGGAACAGCTCGAAGTCGCTTGTTTCCTTGGCCCGGTGCCACACGTCGCTGGACTGGTTGGCCAGCTGGGCGTAGGCCATGTACTCCTCGGCGGGGATGCGTTTGAGCACCCGCACCTGCCGGCCCAGCTCCTCCACCTGCCGGGCGCGGACCTGGTCCAGCTCCTCCCGGTGCTCCGCCAGGCAGTCCAGCGCCTCGGCCAGGGCGGGGTCGGTCATCAGTTTGTGGCTCTCCCCCGCCAGAATGCCCAGGGCCACGCCCCGGCCCTCCGCGGTGTCCTTGGGGGCCACGGTGACGCTGTCCAGATACAGGGCCGAAGTGGCCGAGCCGAAGGCGTACATCTTCCGCTGGACATCGTCCAGGGTATCCAGTGCCTGCTGCAGTTGCATGGTATGTTTCTCCTTTATATTGAATAATAACTTATTTATTTCCCGCGCACGCCCCACACCTGGGCGCCCTGCCAGTTGGTGCCGGCGGGCAGCCAGAGGGTGAAGCTGTCCTCGTTGGGGATGGCCTCGTACACCTTCCCGTCCGCCTGCACGTACAGCGCCGTGTCCGCGGCCAGGCCCGCCGGCACCGTGCCGGTGAGCTTATAATACCCCTCCATGGTCTTGCCCGGCTCCTCCGCGGTCATATCGCTCTCCAGGGCCTCGGCCCCCTCCAGCGCCCCGGCGTCCCGCTCCGGGGCGGGATACAC
Organism: uncultured Oscillospiraceae bacterium; assembly: GCA_947627735.1. Taxonomy (GTDB): domain Bacteria; phylum Bacillota; class Clostridia; order Oscillospirales; family Oscillospiraceae; genus CAJOIG01. The sequence goes on from CANQXG010000021.1 coordinate 35,838, forward strand.
CGCCGGGTACTGCAGCAGATAGGGCAGCGTCCTCTCCGCCAGCTCCGCCACCACGGTGTCGGCCTCCTGCCGGGCGATCAGGTCCAGCCGGTAGTTGTTCAGCCGGGAGAACCACGCCCTCCCGAAGCTCTGGGCCATGTAGGGATACAGGCTCCGGCCTGAGGAGTCCCGGAACATGAGCAGGCTCCCCTCCGCCCCAGGCAGCTCCGTTTCGATGGAGATGTCGTCCGCGGAGTGGAACGCGCTCAGATAGGAGAAGGTGAACCCCGGCTGCCACACCCAGTCCGGCTCCCGCTCCGAGCCGGTGGGATAGAGCATGGCGTACAGGTCCCCCTCGTGGTCCTCCCCCTGGACGAAAGGCCCGGCGAAGTAGTCCGCCTCCCGGCCCAGAGCGCCCAGGATGGCATCCGCCGCCAGGGCAGCGCCCCGGCTGTGCCAATGGCTGTCCAGACGCCAATAAAGCTCCTCGTCACAGGCGGTGAACACGTCATATAGGTTTACATAATTCACGCCCTGCTCCACCATGGCCGCCTCCAGGCGGGTACGGTTGCTCCCCTCGGCCACGGTGACCAGGCTGGGGGCGTGCTCCGGATAGAGGGTGTACTTCCCGCAGGGGACGGTGAACAGGAACTCAGCCCCCTGCCCGGCGGCGTACTCCTGCATCAGCGCCAGGCTCCGGGCGGCGCACCATATCTCCCGGTCGGTCATCTGCTCCGCGCCGGAGATGTCGTTGACCGCCCCGCCGTAGAACAGCCACCCATCCGGCCCCACCAGCACGTCGTCGCTGCCGGAGGTGTGAAACACCTTCGCCGCCAGGGTGTCCCAGGCGGTGATGCCCTCCAGGCGCAGGAAAAACCCGTTGGCCATGTAGGTCTGAAGCTCCGACAAAAACGAGGTGTTCAGACTGCCGTCCAGGTCCAGCACCCGGGGCTTTGCCGCGGGCACCTCGTTGGCCGCCGGCTCTCCCGGCCCCTTTATCAGCAGTCCCGCCAGGGGCGTCAGACAGGCCAGGAAGAACACCGCGATGAATATCCAGCACCAGATCTTTTTCATCCCGTCCGCCTCCCGTCAAAACTGCAGATAGATGAACGGCGCGAAGCCGCCCCGGGCCATGGCCATGACGCACAGCACCAGCAGCGCCAGGCTGCCCACGCAGCGCGCCGCCTCGACCGCCGGCCCCTCGGGCCGCTTCTTCATCCCCGGTGCCAGGCTCAGCACCGCCCCCACCGCCAGGCACGTCAGGTTCATGCCGTTGGCGGCGGTCTGGATCGTCAGCGTCCCGGCGGCGGTGAAGCGCCAGCCGGTAAACATGGCCGCCAGCATCTGCCCGGCCTGGGCCATATCCTGGGCGCGGAACAGCACTGTGCCCATGAGCACCACCAGCGCCGTATACACCGCCAGCGCCGCCCGGCCTGCCCGGGACTTGTTCATCTTCTGGGCGGGGATCAGCCCGACGCCCTCCAGGGCGCAGAACAGCCCGTGCCACAGCCCCCACAGCACATAGTGCCAGGCCGCCCCGTGCCACAGGCCCGTCAGCAGCCACACCACGCTCATGGGGATGAGGATGCTCAGCCGGTTGGCCTTCGCCCGGCCATAGCGGGCGGACATCCTCTTATACAGCCGCTGCAGCGGACGGCTCATCACCAGGGGCATATACACGTAATTGCGGAACCACCCGGTCAGGCTCATGTGCCACCGCTTCCAGAAGTCCGTCAGACCCAATGCGCGGTAGGGCCGGTCGAAGTTCTCCGGCAGGGTGAAGCCGAAGCACCGGCCAATGCCGATGGCCATGTCCGTGTAGCCGGCGAAGTCGAAGTAGATCTGCACCGCGTAGCCCACCGCCCCCAGCCAGGCCAGCCGGGCGTCCAGGGCGCCGGAGGCGTATATGCCGTCCACCAGGCCCCCCACGATGTCGGCGATGAGCAGCTTTTTGCCCATGCCGGCGATGAAGCGGCGGATGCCCGCCACGGCGTCCTCCGCCGTGCAGGACCGCTCCCGCAGCTGGGGCGCCGCCGTCTTCCAGGGCACGATGGGTCCGGAGAGGATGGCGGGGAAAAAGCTGATGTACAGCGCCGTGTCCAGAAAGCTCTCCGCCATGTTGGCAGGCTTGCGCCACACCTCCACCACGTAGCTGACGGCGGTGAAGGTGAAAAAGGAGATGCCCAGGGGCAGGGGGATGCCCGCGGGCGGGATGGCCGTGCCCAGCAGGGCGTTTATGTTGGCGATGACGAAGTCCAGATACTTGAACACGGCCATGGCGCCCACGTTCAGCGCCACCGCCGTCACGCCCACCGCCCGGCGGGCACGCTTGTCCGTGAGCCGGCCCAGCAGCCGCCCCGCGCCCCAGTTGACCAGTATGGACACCAGCAGCAGCGGCACGTAGCTCAGCCGCCCGAAGGCGTAAAACACCAGGCTCAGGACCAGCAGCACGATGTTCTTTCCCCGGACGCCCGGCGTCAGCCGGTACAGCGCAAAGGCCGCCGGGAAAAAGGCGAACAGAAAGATTGCGCTGGAAAAAACCATCCGCCGGACCTCCTTTCCCTCAGAAAGAGCGGGACGCGCTCAGCCCGTCCCGCTCCCAGATCAAATTAGCACCATTCCTTGTAGCCCGCAGGCTCCTTCTTGGGGGGCTCCGGCTTGACGTAGGCCACCACCACCCGGCGGTTGGGTTCGGTGCCAATGGAGCTGGTGGTGACGCCCTCGTAATTCTGCAGCGCGGTGTGGATCACGTGCCGCTCGTAGGAATTCATGGGTTCCAGCGCCATGCTCCGCTTATACTTCACCGCCTTGGCGGCCATCTTCTCCGCCAGATGGACCAGGGACTCCTCCCGCTTGGCCCGGTAGTGCTCCGCGTCCACGTTGATGTGGTCGTGGCGGTCGCTGCCCCGGTTCACGGCGTAGTTGGTCAGATGCTGGATGGCGTCCAGGGTCTCGCCCCGGCGGCCTATGACGGCGCCGATGCCCTCGCCGGTCAGCTGCACATCCAGACCGCCGCCCTCTCGGGGGGTGATCTCCATGTCCGCCTGCACGCCCATGCGCTCCAGCAGGCCCCGCAAAAAGGCCTCCGTCTGCTCCGCCTGGGTCCCCTCGGCGCGCACCGCCGGCGCGGGGGCCGGCTTGGGTTCCGGCTTGGGGGCGGGCTTGGGTTCCGGCTTCGGCTCCGGACGCCGCTCCGGCCTGGGAGCGGGCTTGGCCGGCCTGGGGGCAGGCTTTTCCGCCCTGGGGGCAGGCTTGGCCGGCGCGGGGGCCGGCTTGGGTGCGGGTTCGTCGGGGGCCTCATAGCTCAGACGCACCACCGCGTCCACAGCGCCGATGCCCAAAATGCCCTTCTTGCCCCGCTCTATGATCTCCACGGACACATCGTCCCGCTCCAGACCCAGCTGTGCCAGGCCCTTCGCCAGGGCGTCGTCCGCCGTCTTTCCACGGACCTCGATCGATTTCTGCATATCCTTTACGTTCTCCTCCGTTACTCTTCCGCCTGCTTCTCAGGCTCCTCCGCCGGCTCCGCGGCAGCCTCTTCCGGCTCTTCGGCAGCCTGGGCAGGTTCCGCCGCTTCGGCAGGTTCCGCCGGCTCGGCGGGTGCGGCTGCTTCCGCCGGCTCCGCCGCTTCAACGGCCTCCACAGCCCCGTCGGCCTCGGCGGCCTCCGGGATCTGGGCAGTTTCTATGCTCTCCCCGCTCTCTCCGGCGGCGGCCATGGCGGCCTCATACCGCTCGCTCTCCGCCGCGGCGGCGGCGGTCTTTTCCTCCGCCTCGTCGGGGTTGGTATACCGGTCGGGCACATAGGCGCGGCCCCGGGCAAAGCGCCGGTCTCCCACCTGGGAGGCAGGCAGCTCCTCTTCCTCCGGCAGGCCCAGCCGGGCACGGCGGGCAGCCTTGGCGGCCCGGGCCTCGGCGGCCTTGCGCTCCACTTCCTTCTGGGCGGCCACGGCGCGCTTGTTCTTCTTGGAGGTG
>CANQXG010000022.1 GCA_947627735.1 uncultured Oscillospiraceae bacterium
ACAGTCCACCCCCTGGTGTTTTCTATCTTACACCAGGGGGTGGCTTTTCCTATTGTCTGTTTTTCCCGGTACAGTTCGATCCGGAGGGGGAGCTTTTTTGTCCAAACAGGTCAGAAGCCGAACAGGGTCATCTGGCTCTCCTCCGGCATGTCGCCGAAGGCGCCCAGCTTTTTCAGCACCTCGATGTGGGCGGAGCTGACCTTGGGGCAGGCCGCCGCCAGCTCCTCCACGGACACGAACTGCCGGCCGCCCTCCCTGGCCCGGGCCAGGTCCAGCGCCGCCGTCTCACCCAGGCCGGACACGGCCACGAAGGGCACACGCAGCTGCTTCTCCCCCACCGGGTCGAAGGTGAAGGCGCTGGACTTGTACAGGTCGATGGGGGCGAAGTCATACCCCCGCATGTAAAACTCGTACACCATCTCCAGAGTGGTGACCAGGTCCTGCTCCTTGGCGGTGGCGTTGGGATTGGAATTGATCTCCCGGATCTTGGCCCGGACTTTGTTGGCCCCGCCCATCATCATCTCCGCGTCGAAGCCGTCCTTCTGGCTGCGGCGGTAGAAAAGCGCGGAGTAAAACGCCAGCGGCCAGTGGACCTTGTACCAGGCGATGCGGAAGGCCATCAGCACATAGGCCACCGCGTGGGCCTTGGGGAACAGGTACTCGATCTTATGGCAGGAGTCGATGTACCACTGGGGCACCCCGTGGGACTTCATCTGCTCCACCTGCTCGTCGGTGAGCTGCTTGTTCTTCTTGCGCACGTTCTCCATGGCCTTGAAGGCGGTGTTGGCGTCGATGCCCTGCTGCATGAGGTAGATCATGATGTCGTCCCGGCAGCCGATGGTGTCCGACACGGACACGCCGGATCTGATGAGGTCCTGGGCGTTGCCCAGCCACACGCCGGTACCGTGGGAGTAGCCGGACAGGCGCACCAGCATGTCGAACTTGTCCGGCTTGGTGTCCACCAGCATCTGGCGGGTGAAGCCGGTGCCGAACTCCGGGATGCCCAGAGAGCCGGTCTGGCCGATGATGGGGTCGTCGTCCGGCAGGCCCAGGGCCTTGGGGGAGGAGAACAGGCTCATGGTGGACCCGTCGTCCAGGCGGATGGTCTTGGCGTCGGTGCCGGTGAGCCGCTCCAGCATGTTTATCATGGTGGGGTTATCGTGGCCCAGCTCGTCCAGCTTCAGCAGATAGTCCTCCATGAAGTGGTATTCCAGATGGGTGGTGATCACGCCGGTGTCCGCGTCGTCCGCCGGGTGCTGCACCGGGCAGAAGTCGGTCACGTCCATGTCCTGGGGGATGATCACCAGCCCCCCCGGGTGCTGGCCGGTGGTGCGCTTGACGCCCACCAGCCCCTGGGCCAGGCGGTTCATCTCCGCCTGGTTGAAGGTATAGCCCTTCTCCTCGGCGTACTTCTTCACATAGCCGTAGGCGGTCTTTTCCGCGATGGTGCCCACGGTGCCGGCCTTGAACACGTGGTCGGCGCCGAACAGGGTCTTTGTATAGGCGTGGGCGTTGGCCTGGTACTCCCCGGAGAAGTTCAGGTCGATATCCGGCACCTTGTCGCCCTTGATGCCCAGGAAGGTGGCGAAGGGGATGTCGAAGCCCTCCTTGCGCATCTCCGTGCCGCAGTTCGGGCACACCTTGTCCGGCATGTCCGCCCCGCATCCGTAGCCCTTGCCGGAGGCAAAATCCGTGTGGTAGCACTTGGGGCACAGGTAGTGGGCCGGCAGGCTGTTCACCTCCGTGATGCCCGCCAGATAGGCCACCAGGCTGGACCCCACGCTGCCCCGGCTGCCCACCAGATACCCGTGAGCCAGGCTGTCCGCCACCAGCTTTTGGGCGGACATGTAGATCACGTCGAAGTGCCGGCTCAGGATGGTGTCCATCTCCATGGTCACCCGGTCGGTGATGATCTGCTCCGGCTCCGGGCCGTACATCTGGTGCAGCTTGCCGTACACCAGGTCCTCCAGCTGGCCGGCAGAGTTCTCGATCACCGGCGGATAGAGCCGGTGCTCCGGCAGCAGGTCCACCTGCCCCTGGATCATATCCGCGATGCGGTTGGTGTTGGTCACCACCACCTCATAGGCCCGCTCCTGCCCCAGGTAGGCAAACTCCTCCAGCATCTCCTCCGTGGTCCGGAAGTACAGCGGCGTGTCCCGGTCCGCGTCGGAGAAGCCCTTGGCGTTGAGCAGGATGTGGCGGAAGGTTTCGTCCTCCGGGTCCAGGAAGTGCACGTCCCCCGTGGCGCACACCGGCTTTCCCAGCTCGTCGGCCACGGCCAGGACCCGGCGGTTGAAATCGCGCAGCTCCTCCTCGCTCTTGGCCATGCCGCTGTCCAGCATGAAGGCGTTGTTGGCCAGGGGCATGATCTCGAAGTAGTCGTAAAACGCCCCCAGGCGCTTCAGCTCCGCCCGGCCCCGGTGGCGGCATACCGCCTGGAAGAACTCCCCCGCCTCGCAGGCGCTGCCCACCAGCAGCCCCTCCCGGTGGGCCATCAGCAGGCTCTTGGGGATCACCGGCACCTTCCGGAAGTGCTCCAGATGGCTCTTGGAGATCAGCTCGTAGAGGTTTTTTAGCCCCGCCCGGTTTTGCACCAGCAGGGAGATGTGCCGGGTCCGGGGATGGCGGCCGGACCGGGCGCGCAGAGCGCGGACGATATCGTTCACCTGGCCCAGACGCGCCGCGCCCTGCTCCGACAGCATGGGCACGAAACGGGCCAATATCCGTCCGCACACCAGCGCGTCGTCGCTGGCCCGGTGGTGGGTGAACCCGGGCAGGCCCAGCCGGTCGGAGACCATGTCCAGCTTGAACTTCTTCAGCTCGGGCAGCAGCGCCTGGGCCAGGGCCAGAGTGTCGATGTACAGCGGGTCGAAATCCCGGCCCATCCGCTCCGCCGCCGCGGCGATGAACCCCACGTCGAAGTCCGCGTTGTGGGCGCACAGGGGAAGCTGGCCCGCGAAGTCCAAAAACGCCCCCACCGCCTCCGCCTCCGACGGCGCGTCGAACACGTCCCGGTCGGTGATGCCCGTCAGGCGCTGGATGTCCTCCGGGATGGGCATATTGGGGTTTACATAAGTTTGGAATTTCTCCCCCGGGACCCCCTTGACGAACCGGATGGCGCCGATCTCGGTGATCCGGTCCTTTTCATCGGAAAGGCCGGTGGTCTCGATATCGAAGGCAACATAGTCCCCCTCCACCGGCCCGTCCCCGGGTCCGCGCACGGCGACGCCTTCGTCCACATCGTTTACATAATACCCTTCCATGCCATAGATGACCCGTATCCCCTTGGCCGCCTTGGAGGCGGCGGGGAAGGCCTGGGCCACCCCGTGGTCGGTGACGGCCACCGCCGGCATGCCCCAGTAGGCCGCCCGCTTCACCGCGGCGGCCGGGTCGGTCAGGCCGTCCATGGAGGACATCTGGGTGTGCAGGTGCAGCTCCACCCGCTTCACCGGGGCGTTGTCCCGGCGGGGCGCCGGGGCCTCGGCGGTCTGGATGTGCCTGGGTTCCAGCTCCGCCTCCTTGCTGTAGGCGTTGAACTTCATGGCCCCGGACACGGTCAGGTACATGCCCTCGGCGATCTTCTTGGCGAAGGACTGGTCCTCCTCCTTGGGGATGAACCGGCTGACCCGGACGCTGCCGGAGCCGTCGGTCATGTCGAACTGGAGCACGGTGGCCCCCAGGCGCTGCACCTCCCGGGTTTCCACGGCGAACACCCGGCCGGACACCACCACGGTCTTCTGCTCCGGGGAGGCGTCCTTCATGGGGATGGGCTTGCCCTTGATGGCCCGGCCCAGCAGCACCTTCCCGCCGCCGGCGGGGCCGGCCTTCTCGGCGGGGCGGCTCTCCTCCTGGGGCCAGGAGGCATCGATATGCACCGACATAAGGCCCAGATCCCCGGCGATGGCCCACTCCAGGGCCGACACCTCCGCCGGGGCGGGCATGGCGGGAAACAGGACACGGACGGTCATGGCCGTCCGCTCCCGGTTCACCGTCCCCTCCAGCACCTGGGTCTGGCCTAGGTTGCCGTAGCTCCGGTCCAGCTCCCCGCAGCAGGGGAACATATCCAACAGCGATCTCTTCTCCACAGTCCTATGTACTCCAGATATGTCTTACGAGTTCTCGATCAGTTCCATGAGCCTGTCCAGCAGCTCCGCCTCCGGCACCCTTGTGCGCACCACCTGTCCCTTGACGAACAGGCTGCCGAAGCCCCGGCCCCCGGCCACGCCGAAGTCCGCCTCCCGGGCCTCCCCGGGGCCGTTCACCTCGCAGCCCATCACCGCCACGGTGATGTCCCGGTCCAGGCCGGCCAGCCGCCGCTCCGCCTCTTTCGCCAGGGAGATGAGGTCGATCTGCGTCCGGCCGCAGGTGGGGCAGGACACGAACCGGACGCCCTTGTTCCGCAGGCCGCAGGCCCGCAGTATGGCCAGGCCCGCCCTGACCTCCTCCTCCGGGTCGGCGGTGAGGCTCACCCGGATGGTGTCGCCGATGCCCTCCATGAGGAGCGCGCCGATGCCCACGGCGGAGTTGACGAGTCCGCCGTAGCTGGTGCCCGCCTCCGTCACCCCCACGTGCAGGGGGCAGTCAAACCTCTCCGCCGCCAGCCGGTAGGCCGCCACGGTGAGGGACACGTCCGACGCCTTCACGGACAGGGCTACGTCCTGAAAGCCCACGTCCTCCAAGGCCCCCAGCTCCCGGGCGGCGCTCTCCGCCAGCGCCTCGGCGGTGGGGCCGCCGTATTTGGCCAGAAGGTCCTTCTCCAGCGAGCCGGTGTTCACGCCCACCCGGATGGGGATGCCCCGCTCCCGGCAGGCAGCGGCCACCGCCGCCACCCGCTCCCTGGAGCCGATGTTGCCGGGGTTGATGCGCACCGCGTCCACTCCCGCCTCCGCCGCCGCGATGGCCAGCCGGTGGTCGAAGTGGATGTCCGCCACCACGGGCATGGGCGCCGCCGCCATGATGGCGGGCAGAGCCGCCGCAGCGGCAGCGTCGGGCACCGCCACCCGGATGATGTCGCATCCGGCGGCAGCCAGCCGGGCCATCTGCTCCAGGGTGGCCTCGGGGTCCCGGGTGTCCGTATTGCACATGGACTGGACCGTCACGGCGGCGCCGCCGCCCACGGCCACGCCGCCCACGTCGATCCGTCTGGTCTGCTCTCTTCTCATCACGTCCGAATGATCCTCGCTATGTCGTTGAACATCACATACACCATCAGCCCCATCAGCAGCACCAGCCCCGCGGTGTTCACGATCCCCTCATACTTGGGGTCGATCCGCCGCCGGAGGATGTGCTCGGCCAGCCACGTCACCAGCAGGAAGAATATCCGCCCGCCGTCCAGGGCCGGGATGGGCAATAGGTTCATCACCGCCAGGTTCACCGCGATGAACGCCGCCAGGTAGAAGATATTCAGCAGTCCGTCCGCCACCGAGGGCGCCTGGGTGCCCACATCGGCGATCATGTCCACGATGCCCACCACGCCGGTCATCTGGTCCACGCCCACCGCCCCGGTGAGCAGGTCCGTCAGCCCCAGCCGCACCATCCGCACGAAGTCCATGGCCCCGTACCAAGTGTATTTCAGCCTGGCCCACAGGCCCGACTCCGTGGCCTCGAAATAGAACCCATAGCGCATGACCTTCTCGCCGGTGACCTCGTCGGTGTACTCCCGGGTGGTCATGGGGTAGTCCTCCAGGACCACCTTTTTCCCGCTCCGGATCAGCTCAAGGTCCATCCGGCCGTCCCGGCTGCGGGCCATGTACAGCCCCACGTCGCTGGCCAGGTATGTCCTCTCGCCGTTGACCCGGTAGAAGGTGTCCCCCGGCAGGATGCCGTCCGCCCCCTCATAGGGGCAGCCGTCCATGAACCGGGTCACCGTGGGGGGCGAAAAGGAGTCCACCTGGGTGTAGCACAGCCCCACCAGCAGCAGCCCCAGCAGGAAGTTCATGGCCGCACCCGCCGCCAGGATGATGAGCTTTTTCCAGGCCGCGGCGTTGGAAAAGGCCGCCGGGTCCGGAGACTCGCCGTCCTCCCCCTCCATGGCGCAGTACCCGCCGATGGGCAGCGCCCGCAGGCTGACCTGGGTGCCGCTCTTGGACACGGTGCCCCACAGCTTCGGACCCATGCCCATGGAGAACTCCAGCACCCGCACCCCGCACAGCCGGGCCGCCATGAAATGGCCCAGCTCGTGGATGCCGATGAGCACGCCGAAGATCAATATGGCAAGCAGGATGTAAAGGATCGTCATAGTACCACCAGTCTATTCCCCGCCGGCGGGGATTATCTCTCTGTCATCAGGCGCCGGGCCTCGCCGTCCGCCGCCAGGATGTCGTCCAGGGTGGGATCGGCCACGCCGGGCACCCGCGCCACCGCCTCCGCCACCCGGTCATAGATATCATTATACCCGATCCGGCCTGCCAGAAACAGGGCCACCGCCTCCTCGTTGGCGGCGCTCATCACCGCGGGGGCCACGCCGCCCCGGCGGGCGCAGTCCATGGCCAGGGCCAGGCAGGGCGTCTTCTCCAGGTCTGGGGCCTGGAAGGTCAGCTCCCCCATCTTCCAGAAGTCCAGCCGCTCATAGGGGGAGGCCGCCCGCTCCGGCCAGGTCATGGCGTACTGGATGGGCAGGCCCATGTCTGGCACCGCCATCTGGGCCAGCACCGTGCCGTCGACCAGCTCCACCATGGAGTGGATCACGCTCTGGGGGTGGATGACCACCTGGATGTCGTCGGGCATGAGGCCAAACAGGTGCATGGCCTCGATCAGCTCCAGACCCTTGTTCATCATGGTGGCGCTGTCCACGGATATCTTGGCCCCCATGTGCCAGTTGGGGTGGCGCACCGCCTGCTCCGGCGTCACGGAGGCGGTCTCGGCCCGGGTCCAGCCCCGGAAGGGGCCGCCGGAGCCGGTGAGCAATATTTTATGCAGCTGGTCCCGCCGGCCCTCCAGGCACTGGAATACAGCCGCGTGCTCCGAGTCCACGGGCACGATCTCCGCCCCCGCCTGCCTGGCGGCGGCCATGACGATGGACCCGGCGCACACCAATGTTTCCTTGTTGGCCAGGCATATGCGTTTTTTCGCCGCGATGGCGTCCAGCGTCGGCTGCAGGCCCACGGAGCCGGACACCGCCGTCACCACCGCCTCGCAGTCGTATACCGCCGCCCGGCGCAGGCCCTCCAGGCCCTCGCCGATCTCCACCGGCAGGTCCCGCACGGCCAGGCGCAGCCGGGCCGCCGCGTCTTTGTCGTACACCGCCGCGTAGCCGGGCCGGAAGCGGCGTATCTGCTCCTCCAGCAGCCGGATGTCCCGCCGGGCGGCCAGGGCCGTCACGCGCACCCCCAGCCGCTCCGCCGCCGCCAGGCTCTGGCGGCCAATGGACCCGGTGGAACCCAGGATGGAAACGGACCGGATCATAATCTCTCCCCCACATCGCCGTACCGGCGCTCCCGGCTCTGATAGGCGGCGATGGCCTTGTCGAACTCCTTCTCGTCGAAGTCCGGCCACAGCACGTCGGAGAAGTACAGCTCCGCATAGGCCGCCTGCCACAGCAGGAAGTTGGAGATGCGCTTCTCCCCGCCCGGGCGGATGAGCAGGTCCGGGTCCGGGATGTTCCCGCCCCACATATAGCCGCCGAAGCGCTCCTCGTCTAGCTCCGGGCAGCCCTCCGCCGCCCACTTCTTCGCCGCCCGGACGATCTCGTCCCGGCCTCCGTAGTTCAGGCAGATGTTCACCTGCGCCCCCCTGTAGACGGCGGAGCGCTCCATGCACTGCCGGCACAGCTCCTGCAGCGCCGGATCGAAGGGGGCCAGGTCCCCGAAGATGCAGATGCGCACCCGTTCCTTTTCCAGGTCCCGCAGGGCCTGGCGGAGGTATTTCTCCAGCAGGGCCAATATGGCGTCCACTTCCTCTTTGGGCCGCTTCCAGTTCTCCGTGGAGAAGGCGTACACCGTCAGGTATTCGATGCCCAGCCTCTGGCAGTACCGGGCCGCCCGGCGGAAGCTGTCCGCCCCGGCGGAGTGGCCGGCGGACCGGGGCATGCCCCGGCGGCGGGCCCAGCGGCCGTTGCCGTCCATGATGACGGCGATGTGGCGGGGCAGGCGCGCGTTTTCCATTTCTTCCACATACTCATGGCGGGGGAGTCCACTGGACTCTCCCGCCAATCCGTCGTTCTTTCCGGCGATCATATGGCGAACAGCTCTTTTTCCTTGGCGTCGGTGAGCTTGTCGATGTCCTTGATGTTGTCGTCGGTCAGCTTCTGCAGCTCCTTCTCCAGGTCCTTCTGGTCGTCCTCGGTGATGTCCCCGGCCTTCTGCTGCTTCTTGATCTTGTCCATGGCGTCCCGACGGATGTTGCGCACGGCCACCTTGGCCTCCTCGCCGTACTTGCGCACCTGCTTGGCCAGCTCCTTGCGCCGCTCCTCGGTCAGCTGGGGGAAGGCCAGGCGGATGACCCGGCCATCGTTCTGGGGGTTGATGCCCAGCTCGGAGGCCTGGATGGCTTTTTCGATGCCCTTGAGCGCGTTGCTGTCCCAGGGGGTGATCACCAGCGTCCGGGGATCGGGCACGGAGATGGCGGCCATCTGGTTGATGGGCGTGGGGGAGCCGTAATAGTCCACGGTGATGCCGTTGAGCACGGCGGCGTTGGCCCGCCCCGCCCGCACGGCGTCGAACTGGCCGGACAAAAATTCCTTGGCCTTGGTCATTTTCACTTCAAATTCCTTCAGCTCAGACATTGTCAGGTCCTCCTTTGATGTATAGTCGTATTGAAAACAAAACTTCTTCCATATTGGCCCCCTTGTGCAAAGGGGGCTGGCAGCGCGAAGCGCTGACTGAGGGATTGTTCTCCAGAGTACGACAACCCCTCCGTCGCGGCTTTGCCGCGACACCTCCCCTTACACAGGGGAGGCTTTTAGTCCACCCGCGTGCCGATCTTCTCCCCCTTCACCACTCGGAGGATGTTCTCCGGCGGGTCCAGGGCGAAGATCATGGTGGGGATGGCGTTGTCCCGGAGCATGCACGCGGCGGTGGAGTCGATGACCCCCAGCCCCTTGGCCAGGATCTCGTCATAGCCGATGCTGTCCAGCTTTTTCGCGGTGGGATCGGTCCGGGGGTCGGCGGTATAGACCCCATCGATGTTCTTGGCCATCAGCAGCGCGTCCGCGCCGATCTCGGCGGCCTTCAGGGCCGCGGCGGAGTCGGTGGAGAAATAGGGGTTGCCGCTGCCGGCGGCGAACAGCACCACCCGGCCCTTGGCCAGATGCTCCATGGCCCGCAGGTAGGAATAGCTCTCCGCGATGCGGGGCATGTCGATCATGCTCATCACCCGGGCGGGCACGCCCTCCTGCCCCAGCACCTCCGCCAGGGCCAGGCTGTTCATCACCGTGGCCAGCATGCCCATCTTATCGGCCTGGGAGCGCTCCATCTTCCCGCCCCCGTCCTTGGCGCCGCGCCAGTAATTGCCGCCGCCGGTGACCAGGCCCACCTGCACGCCCATCTCCGCCAGCGCGCCGATGGCCCGGGACACCCGGTGCATCACCGCGAAATCCAGCCCCCGGCCGCTCTGGCCTCCCAGGGCCTCGCCACTGAGCTTCAAAAGTACCCGACGGTACGCGGGACTGTCCATATCATCACGCCTCCCAGCCTGTTTTCTCCATTGTACGGGACAAAGGTTACATTTTCAACCTCCATCCGTACCCACAGAGCGCCAAGATAAATTTTATCACAGATGCCATCCGATTTCAACCGGCTTCGCGCCGCCGCCGGACTATCATCGGTCCATGGAGAGCGTGTATCTGGACGAACTGTTCTGCCTGGACCTGGCCGTGGACTATTTCCTGCTGATGGCGGCGGCCAGGCTGTGCGCCCTGCCCTACCGGCGGGGCCGGTATCTGGCCGCGGCGGCGCTGGGCGGGCTGTGGAACTGCCTGGGGCTGCTGTCCTCCATGGGCTGGCTGCTCAGGCCGGTGATGCGTCTGGCGCTGGCGGTGGCCATGACGCTGACGGCCTTCGGCGGGGAGCGGCGGCTGGGCCGGTGTCTGGCGGCGTTTTTGGCCGTGTCGGCCCTGTTCGGCGGGGCGGTATACGCCGCGGGGCTTATCAAAGGCGACCCGGCGGGGCCGCTGCTGCATCTGGACATGCGGGTGCTGGCGCTGGCCTTCGCGGTGTGCTGGGCGGGGGTGAGCCTGCTGTACCGGGGCCGGGCCGCCCCCCGGCGGCGCATCCTGGCCGTGACGGTGCGGCGGGATGGCCGGTCCGTGGCCCTGCGTGCCCTGGAGGACACGGGCAACGGTCTGACGGACCCCCTCACAGGCCGGGGAGCGCTGATCGCGGAGGCGGGGGCGCTGGAGGGGCTGTTCCCGCCGGGGCAGGCATCCTGGCTGCGGGCGGAGCCGTCGGAGGCGGCGCTGCACCTGCCCGGGGCGCGGCTGATCCCCTACGCCGGGCTGGAGGGGCAGGGCCGGCTGCTGCTGGCCTTCCTGCCGGACGATGTGACGGTGGAGGGCCGGTCCCGGGACGATCTGCTCGCCGCCGTGGTCCCCGGCTCCATCGGCTCCGACGGGACCTATGACGCCATACTGTAAAGGAGTGACCCATGAACAAGCTGCAACTGCTCCTGATACGCCTGCGGCTGCGCCTGGCGCCGCGGGGCCGGCTGTACTACATCGGCGGCAGCGACGTGCTGCCCCCGCCCCTGGACAAGGACGAGGAGGAGGCCGCCATCGCCGGGCTGATGGCCGGCTGCCACGACGCCCGCCAGAAGCTCATCGAGCACAACCTGCGCCTGGTGGTATACATCGCCCGCCGGTTCGAGAACACCGGCGTGAACATCGAGGACCTTATCAGCATCGGCACCATCGGCCTGATAAAGGCCATCGGCACCTTCGACCCGGCCAAGCGCATCAAGCTGGCCACCTATGCCTCCCGCTGCATCGAAAACGAAATCCTCATGTACCTGCGCAAAAAGAGCACCCACCGCTCGGAGATATCCATCGACGAGCCGCTGAACACCGACTGGGACGGCAACGAGCTGCTGCTGTCGGATGTGCTGGGCACCGACGGCGACGAGGTCATCAAGCCCATCGAGGACGACGTGGAAAAGCAGCTCCTTCTGCAGGCGGTGGACCGGCTGGAGGAGCGGGAGCGGTCCATCATCATGATGCGCTTCGGCCTGGGCGGCGGCAGGGAGCTGACCCAAAAGGAGGTGGCCGACCGCCTGGGCATCAGCCAGAGCTACATCAGCCGTCTGGAAAAGCGGATCATCCACCGCCTCCGCCGGGAGCTGATCCGCCAGCTGTGACAAGAAAAAACACCGCCGGAGGGCGGTGTTTTTTCTTGCTTGTCGCTTGTTCAGTCGTCCGCGCCGATGATGCGGTAGCGGCCCGAGCGGATGAGCTGGGCGAAGGCGTGCTCGTCCTGCGGCACCGTGTCGGCCAGGATGCCCCCGGCGGCGATGTCCCCTGGCCGGTGGCAGTCGGACCCGCCGGTGCGCAGCAAATTGAACTGCTGGGCGTACTCCTCCGCCCGCTCGTTGTGGTTGGCGTGGCGGGGGTTCAGGTTCAGCACCTCCACCCCGTCCAGGTAGCAGGCGATGGCGGGGGTGCACTTGGTGCGGTAGGGGTGGGCCTGGATCAGCAGGGCGCCGGCCTGGCGGGCCAGCGGCGCGAAGGCGGCGATGCCCATGCGGAAGATGCTCTCCGGGTCGGCCAGCAGCTCATCCGGGTAGTCATAGAGCAGATAGTCGTTCTCGCACTCGTCGAAGCGCAGCTCCGCTCCCTTGTAGACCACGATGCCCCGGCCGGCGCAGGCCGCCGCCATCTTCCGGTAGCCGGTGAGGAAGGCCGCCATCTTGTCCGCGCCGGAGGCCAGGTCCACGTTCAGGTACTCGAAGGTGGTGCGGTTGTAGTGGTCGGTGACGGCGATGGCGCTGTAGCCGGCGGCCTGATAGGCCTCCGCCAGGGTCTCCGCCTCCAGCCAGCCGCATTTGCTGGTGTGCTTGGTGTGCAGATGGGTCTCGATCTTGTACATAAAAACCTCCGGGGTGGTGTGTTGATGCCGCCTCAGGCGTAGAACTGGCGGATGTAGTCCTCCACGTCGGCGCGGGTGCCCCGGAAGGGTCCCGGGGTCTCCATCTTCAGGCTGACGCAGGCCGTGGCGTACAGCAGTGCCTGGGCCACGTCCGCGCCCAGCATCCGCATGGCCAGGTAGGAGCCGAAGGTGGTGTCCCCCCGGCCTGTGCGGCCCGTGAGGTTCCGGGCCTTGATGGGGCAGGTGTGGACCTGGCTGCCGTCGTAGACCATGATCTCGGAGTTGTGGGAGACCATGACCTCCTTGGCGCCCCAGGCGTACAGCTGCTTCGCCGCGGCGGCCCGGTCGGTCAGGCCGGTGAGGATCTCCGCCTCGGCGGCGTCGGTCTTAAAAAAGTCCATATAGGGCAGGTAGCGCATCTTATCCGCCCAGTCGTGGAAGCGCAGCTCGCCGCCCTCGTTGTGGCGCAGAAAGCCCTGGGCGTCGGCGGAGACCATGCCCCGGTCATGAAGCCCCTCGATGAGGCTGTTGGGGAAGTCGCCGTACAGCAGCCCCGCCAGGTGGTAGAGCCTGCAGGGCACGTCCGGGATCTCCTCCAGGGTCACCGGGTCGGACTGGGCCTGGCAGCCGCACTGGCGGCGCTCCCGGTCGGGGGTGAAATACTTGTTGCTCATCAGCGTGGTGGCCGCCGAGGGCAGCAGGACCATGTCGCCGCGGTCCACATGGAAGGCGTCCAGCACGTCCCGGTCGGCGCCGTTCGCCTTCACGGCGGCGAACACACGGGCGCCGGCGGCCATGGCGGCGGGGGTGCAGTAGGTCACGGCGCCGCCCACGATATACTCCTCCGCGCCGGTATAGTCGGTGTTCCGGTCCCGGGTGGCGGGGCCGACGATCATCAGGTCATAGGGTACCATCGTATCTCCTTTTGCCCCGGCTCAGCACGGGGCCAGCGTTATATGCGGCTGCGCTCCAGCTTCACGCCGCGGGTGCTCTCGCCGCTGTCCAGGGCGGCGACGAACATATCCAGCCTCTCCTGGGACCGGCGGCCGGAAAAGTCCGCCTTGAAGGACACCACCACTTCGCCCTCCCGGCCCTCCACCTGGATATGGGTGATCTTGGCGGAGAAGTCCTCCGCCAGGCGGTTCACGTGCTCCAGGGTGTCGGTCAGGTCGGTGCACTGGACGGTGAACTGGTACAGCTCATAGTGGTTGCGCATCATCTTCTGCTGCAGGCCCTCGAACACCACCAGGGTTATCATCATGAAGGCCGCGCCGATCAGGGCCACGCTGTAATACCCGCCGCCCACGGCAATGCCCATGCAGGCGGTGGCCCAGATGCTGGCCGCGGTGGTCAGGCCCTTGATGCTGACGCCCTCCTTCATGATGGTGCCGGCGCCCAAAAAGCCCATGCCGGTGATGACCTGGGCGCTGAGCCGGGCCGGGTCCGGGGTGGCCCCGTAGGCCCGGTACTGGGCGAAGATCATCTGGCTGGTGGTCATCACGGCGCAGGCGCCGATGGCCACCAGCATATGGGTGCGCATGCCCGCGGGCCGGTGGGTGTACTCCCGCTCGGTGCCCACCACCGCGCCGATGAGCATGGCGCAGCCCAGGCGCAGCAGCACCTGCCAGGGCGTGAGGGCCAGCGCGGACAGATCCACAGTTACGTCAGATGGCATAACGAATCTCCTTACGGCGCTTTACGCGCCCGACTCATTGCCGGTAGCGGGTCCCCGCCCCGTCCACCAGGCAGCGATAGGCCTTCTCGATGCGGCCATAGTTGCTGTCCCGGTCCAGGGCGATGCCCCGGCCTATGCCGTCCACGATCAGGCCCCGGCCCAGGGCGGCCAGCTTCCCGTCCACCATCCGCAGCAGCGCGGGGGCGCTGCCCGGCTCGGTGCTGCGGCCATCGAAGATGATGTGCAGGTAGATCTCCTCCACCCCCTCGGCCATCTCCGCCAGCATCAGCGGGTAGTCGATGCAGCCGTGGCTGGACTTCTCGGTGAGCAGGCTGATAAGGTGCAGGGCATGGCCCTGGCGGGCCTTCTCCAGCACCTTGGCGAACACGGGATTGGCCCGGAAGGAGCCGTCCTTGATGGCGTTGTCCATGCGCACGTCGTCCTGAGCCACCACCCGGCCCGCGCCCAGATTGGAGTGGCCGGCCTCGGAGTTGCCGGCCTTGCCGGCCTTCAGGCCCACGTCCTCCCCGGAGGCGCTGAGGCGGCAGCTGGGATACTTTTCCAGCAGCGCGTCCCACTGGGGGGTGTCCGCCAGATAGATGGCGTCGCCCTCGTCATGGGTGCCGAAGCCCCAGCCGTCCAGGATCATCAGCATCATCTTCTTGTTGGTGATGCCCTCGGTCAGGATCAGGCTGCCGCCGGTCATATCGGCGGGCTGGTCCACGCCCAGCACCCCCAGCACCGTGGGGGCCACGTCCCCCAGCCGGCCATCCCGCAGGGCGATGTCCCGGCCCTGGGGGTCCAGGACGATGAAAGGCACCAGGTTGGTGGTGTGGGCGCCGTCGGGCTTGCCGTCCTTGGTATAGAGCTTTTCGATGTTGCCGTGGTCGGCGGTGATGGCCACCAGATAGCCGTGCTCCCGGGCGTACTCCGCCACCTGGCTGGAATAGCGGCTGATGACGGCGGCGGCCTTCAGCTTGGCCTGGGTGTTGGAGGTGTGGCCGATCACGTCGCCGTTGGCGAAGTTGGTGACGATGAAGTCATAGCCCTCGTCCACGGCACCCTTCACCTTCTCCGCCACCTCCGGCAGGCTCAGCTCCGGCTTCTGGTCGAAGGGGATGCCCTTGGGCGACGGCACCTTCAGGTCCGTCTCCCCGGGGAAGGGCTGGTTGTGGCCGCCGTTGAAGAAGAACGTCACGTGGGCGTACTTCTCCGACTCGGCACAGTGGAACTGCCGCAGTCCCGCCTGGCTCAGCACCTGGGCCAGGCAGTTGGTCACCCGCTCCGGGGCGAAGGCGATGGGCAGGTCCTTGAATTTCTCGTGGTACATGGTCATGATGGCGAAGGTGAGGTCGTCCATCTTCTCCCGGGCGAAGTAGGGGAAATCCGCCTGGGTGAAGGCCTCCGTCAGCTCGATCTCCCGCTCGCCCCGGCGGCAGCAGAACACCACCTGGTCGCCGTCCTTGATCCGGCCCACCGGCGCGCCCTTGTCGTCCTCCAGGACCATGGGTTCCAGACTGTAATCGGTGCCCCCCTGGGCATAGGCGGCCTCCACCGCCCGGGCCAGGGCCTCCCCTCCGTGCACAGCGCTCTCGCTCATAATGGCTCTCCTCCTTATGCCAGCGGCGGGAAGATGTCCAGCAGCTGGGTGAAATGGGTGATGAACATGTCCGGTTTATTCTCCTCGGTGACCGGCTGATGCTTCTTGCCGGGATAGCGCACGCCGATGGTCATGCCCAGGCCCGCGGCCTTGGCGCCGATGATGTCCCGCTCCAGGTTGTCGCCCACGAAGCAGGTCCGCTCCGGCTCGGAGCCGGTCTCCGCCAGGGCATAGTAATAGATGGCGGGGTGGGGCTTGCGGATCAGGCACAGGGAGGACTGCTGCACGCTCTTGAAATAGGGCCGCAGGCCGTCCCGGTCCAGCCACTCGTCCACCTCGTTCACCCCCACCAGGTCGCTGACGATGGCCACGGTATAGCCCCGGGCGTTCAGCTCCTTGACGGTGTCCGCGCCGCCCTCGGTGACCACCCGCTCGCCCTTGGTGCGGCGGTAGGCGTAGGTCAGCTTGCCGGCGGCGGCCTCCACCCGGTCCTTGGGGAAGTCGTAGGCCAGCCACCGGGTCCACAGGATCTTCTCCGGCGCCTCGCAGTAAAAGTGCAGCGCCCACTCCCGGTACTTGTCGTACCTGGGTTCGATGACGGTCTTATAGAACTCCAGGGGGTCCGCGTCCGCGCCCAGCAGGTCCCGGATCTCCGTCTTGGCCTGGAGCATATACTCCTCGTCCGGGCGGATCACCCGGAAGGTGTCCCCCAGGTCCACGAAAATGGTATCGATATTCTTCTCCATGTCACATCTCCTCACTGCAAAATGGGCAGGTCCAGGATGTCGATGAACTTGTGCACGATGTAGTCGGGCCGGTTTTCATCGGTGATGGTCTTTTTGGCCAGCTTCTCGGGGCTGATGAACAGGATGTTGGCCCCCACCCCGGCGGCGATGGCGCCGGTGATGTCCCGGTCCAGGTTATCCGCCACGGACACGCACTGGCACGGCTCCAGGCCCATGGCCTCGCAGCCCATGCGGTAGATGGCCGGGTCCGGCTTGCGGATGTGGCAGACGGAGGACAGCACCACCGCGTCGAAATACTCCTCCAGCCCGTCCTCCCGCAGCCAGTCGGGGATCTCGTTCTCCCCGATCAGGTTACTGATGATGCCCAGGGCATAGCCCCGCTGCTTCAGGGTCTTGATGACCTCCAGGCCGCCCTCCACCAGGTAGCGCTTGCCCTTGATCTGGCGGTACTGATAGGTCATCTCGTGGCAGATGGCCCGCAGCTTCTCCTCCCCCAGCTCCGGCAGCAGCCACTTGGCCCACAGCTCATAGTCGCCGCTCTCCCGGTTGGCGGTCAAAGCCCAGTCCCGGTAGGGCTTATAGCGCTCCTCCACCATGTCGATGAACCCGTCCACGTCGTCATAGCCGGCCAGCTGGGCCATGCGTGCCCGGGCCGCGGCCTGGTGCTCCGGCTCCTCATAGAGGATGCGCAGCGTGCCCCCCAGGTCGAAAAATACGCCCTTGATCTTCTCCATGGCCGCCTCTCATTCCCGGGGCGGGAACAGGTCCAGCAGCTCCCGGATGGCCCGGATGGTGTAGTCGGGCAGCACGGTGGGGGCCTTCCCCTCCCGGTCGGCGGTGCCCGCGTTCTCGTACAGGACCATGGCGCCGAAGCCGGCGTCCACGGCGCCCTCCACGTCCCGGACCGGGTTGTCGCCCACATAGGCGCAGTTCTCCGGCACGGAGCCGATGCACCGGGCGCCCAGCAGGTAGATGGCCGGGTCCGGCTTGCGCAGGCGGACCTTGGACGAGAGGATCACCGTCTTGAAGCAGTCGGCCACCTCGTCGTGGCACATCCAGTCGGGGATCTCCGTCTCGGTGATGGTGTTGGCGATGATGCCCAGCTTATAGCCCCGGCGCTTCAGCTCCAGCAGCGTGGGCTTGACGTCGTCATGGGGCACCCGGCGGCCGTCATGGTCCCGCCACAGGCGGGTCAGCCGGGGGGCGTTGGGGGCGATGCGGGCGGCGGGATAGTCCGGCAGCAGGTACTGCAGCCACAGCTCCATCTCCGACACATCCAGCAGCGCGGTCTTGGCCCACTTCCGATAGGCCTTCCAGTTGGCGTTCAGCTTCTCGAAGAACACATCGTGAGGCTCGTCGGCGCCCACCAGCTCCATCAGCTCCCGGTCGGCGGCCATGGCAAATTCGGGGTCCTCCACCACATACCGGAGGGTGGCTCCCACGTCAAAGAAAATGGTGTCGATATTGCTGTTCATCGTCTTTTCCTCCCAGTGTCGTGTATTCATAAGGAGCGCGGCCGCTCCCGCGGGATCATTTTCCGTTCTCCCGGCGGATGATGTCGGGGATCTGGGCCAGGTCCTGGATCAGGTAGTCCGGCCGGATGTGCTCCAGGCCCACGTCCCGGTGGGCCACGGAGGGATTGGCGATCTGGATGGCCAGGCGCCAGCCGGCGTTGCGCACGCCCCGCACGTCCCGGGAGATGGTGTCGCCCACATAGGCCATCTCCTCCGGGGCCAGGCCCATGATCCGCTCGGCGTTGCGGAAGGCCTCCGCCGCCGGCTTTCTCACCCCGGTGACGCTGGACAGGAGCACGCATTCCATGTATGTATCCAGCCCGTATTCCATCAAATAGTGGGGCATCACGCTCCGGCTGGTGACGTTGCTTATCACCCCCAGCCGCAGGCCCATGTCCCGCAGCGCGTCCATGGTCTGGCGCAGGTGGGGCCGGCGCATGCACCGGGTCCGCTCGTAGTCATACAGGAAGCTCAGTTCCTCCGCCATGGGCGCCAGGGTCTCCGGCGCCAGGCCGTAGCCCTTCAGATAGAACCGGCTCCACATCTCCTCCTGGGGCAGCTCCCGAAGGTTTTCCTCGGACCAGTGCTTGTATTCCTCCCCGTTGACGTTCAGCTCCCCCGCCAGCGCCTCCGGCGTGGTGTCCAGCCGGATGCCGTAATCGGCCAGCCGGTCCATCAGCCGCCTGGCGAACCACTCCGCCTGGCCCGGCGGCGAGAAGGAGGTGTGGAGCGTGCCGCCCATGTCGAACAGTACCGCACGGATCATAATTTGCACCGTCCTTTCCATCCCGTCCTGTTTTGAATATCTCAAACGTTTGCGTATTATTTTCGTTCTTGATTGTACACTTTCCCCCGCCGTTTGTCAATAGATAGAACCACATTTTCTTCCCCATTCCGCCGCGCCGGCCGGAGGGGGCGTTTTTCCCTGATTTTCCCGGCCTGACAGGGATGTGCCCCGCCTCTCATGCGGCCCTCCGCAGGGCCGTACGGCCCCGCTCCGGCGGGCGCGCAAAGCCCTTCCAGCGCAAAGTTCCCGCAAATTGCAAAAAATTCTTGCATTTCTCAAAGAAAAGAATTACAATGGAACAGCGAAAATACTTGTACTTCATTTCCGCCCGGAGGGACCGCGCATGAAAAATGTGACCATCAAAGATATCGCCAAGGCGGCCAACGTCTCCTACTCCACCGTCTCCCGGGCTCTGTCCGGCAGCCCGGAGATCAGCGCCGAGACCCGCAAGCGCATCTTGCAGCTGTGCAAGGAGATGAACTACACCGCCAACACTGTGGCCCGGGCCATGGTGATGAAGAGCACGAAGCTGCTGGGGCTGATCCTGACGGACGTGAACAACCCCTTCATGTCGGAACTGGCCTACCACATCGACCGGCAGGCCCGGGCGAGGGGGTACAACATCGTGCTGTGCAACTCCTCCCGGAACATCGACCAGGAGCGGGAGCTGTTCGAGCTGATGATCGGCCGGCAGGTGGACGGGGTGATGATCTTCCCCGCCGGGCCGGAGAGCCACGAGTCCCTGCGGCCCTATCTGAGCCGCATCCCCACGGTGTTCATCGGCGAGAACCTGCGGGAGGTGCCGGAGAGCTACGTTTCCGTGGACAACTACCGGGGCGCCTACATCGGCGTGGAGTACCTCTATAATCTGGGCCATCGGGACATCCTCTACTTCGGCCGCCGCCGGGGCAGCACCACCCACCAGCTGCGGGCGGAGGGCTACGCCGCCGCCTGCAAGGACCTGGACCTGGTCCCCCGGTACTGCAACAACGCCTTCCCCGCCACGTCCATCAAGTACGGCTACCAGCTGGCGAAGCAGCTGTTCGCCCAGGAGAAGAACTACACCGCCATCTTCGCCGCCACCGACACCAATGCCCTGGGCATCATGCAGGCGGCGGAGGAAACGGGCCTGCGCATCCCGGAGGACATCTCCCTGCTGGGCTTCGACAACATCCGGGACAGCGGCCTGCCCCGCATCAACCTGACCACCGTGGAGCAGCCAAAGAAGATGATGGCCTCCGTGGCGGTGGACAGCCTTCTGGACAAGATCCAAAGCGAACTGGCGGGGTACTCCCACCGCATCCTCCTGCCCACCCTCATCGAGCGCAGCTCCTGCGCCCCCCTAGTCCGGGAGGAATAAGAGGAAAAAGAGAACAAAGCGCCCCTGCCGTGCCGCTTCTCCCCGGCGCCGCAGGGGCGTTTTGCCGCGCTTATGGGTCTTTTCAGGCCCCGATCAGGCCCTTCACGATGGGATAGACCTGGTAGATGTCCTCCACCGTATAGTCCGGCTCGAACTGCCGGAGCACGCCGGCGTCCTTCTCCTTGGTCAGCTTGGAGCCGATCTGGATGGCCACGGCGAAGCCGGCCCGCTTGGAGCCGATGATGTCCCTGGACACGGTGTCCCCCACGTACACGCACTGCTCCGGCTCGGACTGGAGCTGGCACAGGGCCACCTGGAAGATGTCCGGGCAGGGCTTGCGGATGCCCGTCACGGAGGAGAGGGTCACGTCCTGGAAGTAGTCCCGGATGCCGTACTCCCGCAGGGTGTCGAACACCTGATACAGCGCCGCGGTGTTGCTGACGATGCCCAGCTTCATCCCCAGGCCCTTCAGTCCGTCCAGCATCTCCGCCACCCGGGGCCGCAGGGACCGGTGGTAGTGGGTGACCTCCCACATGTGGGCGATCTGCTCGCAGTGGGGCGCCAGCGTATCGCGGGGGAAGTCAAAGTCCGACAGCACATAGTCGCACCAGATGGATATGGGTTTCAGCTCCACGTCCCGGGCGTCCCGGTACGCGCCGTAGCGCACCCAGCCCTGGCTCACCCGTTCCCGGAGCGCGTCCAGGTCCACGCCGGGGTCCATGCCCCAGGAGCGGAGCATCTCGTCCAGCCTCCGAACAGCCTCCCGGTCGGACGCCTCGTCCACGAAGATATCCTCCAGCGTGCCGCCCATATCGAACAGTACAGATGTGATCATATCTCGCCTCCCGCCGCTGCCGCGGCTGCCGGGTCTGACCCGGCTCAGTTTTGGGTGTGGGACGGCGCCCTCAGCGCCGGTCGGTGTATTTTTTCCAGGGCTGATCCTCCTGCTGGGGGATCTGGGGGTGGTGATCCCGGCGGCACAGCAGCCCCGTCACCGCCAGTCCCGCCGCCAGCGGGATGGCCACGAACCAGCCGAAGAACACCAAAAACGCGCCGGTGGCGCCGCTGCCCCGGAGCATGACCGCCATGGCAATGACCACCGCCACCGCGTACAGCGCCAGCCACAGGTAGGTGCCGAAGGCCAGGCGCTTATCCTTGCACAGCCGGTGGATCACCAGGGGGAGCACCAGCGTCAGGGCCGTGGCCGCCAGGGACTGGACCAGGTTGGCCGCCAATGTGGGCCAGGCCTGCATATGTGGGTGCAGCCCGTCGATCACCAGCCCGTAGATCAGCACGTCCGCCGCCAGGAACACAAAGCTCAGGCAGAAGGTATAGATGCCGAAGCTGCTCTTCGGCTTGCCGTCCTCGGTGAACAGGAAGGTCCGGAAGAATTTCTTCTCCCGCTTGGCCCACTTCTCCTGGCGGGCCTGCCGGTCCCGCTCCCGCTCCGCGTCGCGGATCTGCCGGTCGAATCGATCCTCTTGTCTGGCCACGATGGGACCACCTCCCCGCGCCGCGGCAAAAAAAGCCCCGCGCGGCAGGCGGCTTCGGTCTGCCGCGCGGGGTCCGTTCAAAACTGTTCTACTGCTTGCTCAGATCAGCCGTTCAGGGCCATATCCAGCCACTGGATCCACATATCCTGGGCATCCAGGAAGGTGTTGTAGATAGCGCCCAGATCGGAGTCGATGGCGCCGGTCTCCTTCAGAGGAACGGGGTTGTCCTCGTCCTCGATGTCGTCGCGGACCACCCAGTTGCCGGTCTTCTGGAAGGGCTTCAGACCGCCGGAGGCGCCGTCAGCGTCGCCGGTCAGCCAGCGGATGAACAGGCGGGCGGCCGCGGGGTGCGGGCAGCCCTCCACCACGTACAGGCACTCATAGTTCTGCAGACCGGTATAGGGCTCCAGGTTGGTCAGCCAGCCGATGTTGTAGCCGGACTCCTCCCGGTTCTCGATCTTGCCGGCGGAGGCCAGGGCCAGGGTGGGGCCGTTCTCGGAGTTGTGCACGGCCAGGACCAGCTCGTCGCCGTCGCCGATGAAGGTCATGGTCTTGGCCAGCTGGGTGAAGCGCCACAGGTACTCCACGCCGGCGTTGTTCTCATACTGGCTGAAGTCGAACTCCCAGCTGCCGTCGGTGGGGTAGGTGTACTCCAGAGGCTCGCCGTACAGATCCTCATAGGCCTGCTCCATCTGGTCGGCGTTGTTGATGAAGCTGGTGAACAGGGACATATAAGCGGTCTCCTGGGCGACCTCCTTGGTGAACAGCTTCCACTTGGGAGTGCCGTCGTCATTGGTCTCGATGATCTGCCACCAGTTGGTGATGGGCTGGCCGTCGGGATACTCCTCGGTGTTGTAGTACCAGAAGCTCTGGGAGGTGTACAGAGGATAGCCGAAGCGCAGGGCGGTCTCGTCGATGTGCTCGCAGATGTCCTTGGGATAGAAAGCGGTGCAGTAGCCGCCCTCATAGAAGCCGAAGAACACGTCGCCGTTGACGTCCTTGGCCTGCATCACGTCGCCCACCACGTTGCCGGCGTCCACCTCCAGGCGGCACTTCTCGATGACCTCGTCGTTGTCCAGGTCCTGGATCTCCAGATCCAGCCCCGGGAACTGCTCCTCGAAGTCCTCCTCCACCTTCAGCATCTTGGAGGAAGTGGCGTAGATGCGGATGGGCTGGCCGTCGGCCTCGTCCAGGGCCGCCTGGTACAGCTCGTCGGTGGTCATCTCGCTCCACTCGTCATAGACGGGGCCGTAGTACGCGGAGTCCTCCACGGACGGGCCGGCGGCCTCGGGTTCAGCCTCGGGTTCCGCTTCAGGCTCGGTCTCGGGTTCGGCTTCAGGCTCGGCAGCGGACTCGCCGCCCTCCGCCTTGAGTCCGCCGCCCTCTTCGACTGCGGGTTCACTGCTGCTGCCGCCGCCGCAGGCGGCCAGGCTCAGCACCATCGCCAGCGCCAGAAGAAGGGCCAGGATCTTGCTCATTTTCATGGGTTCAGTTCTCCTTTCATATTGTCGCGTTGGTTTTTTGACTGTTTCGGTTGCTCACATTGGTCGCGTCTTATTCCCTCGCCGCGCTCGCGCGGCGTCAGAACCGATCCGCCGTTACCGGGTGCGCTTGATGAGCCTGGTGCTCTTGGCGTCGTAGATGTTGATCTTCTCCGGGGCGATGTGGGCATAGACGGTCTGGTCGATGTCGTACTGGGCCAGGCCGATCTCCTTGGCCAGGAAGTCGGTGCCGCCGGCGCCCTGCAGGCTCACCAGGGTCTCGGAGCCGGCGGGCTGGTTGGCGTAGACCTTCACGGGGATGCCGTCGGTGCTCTTTTCCGTGGTCAGGTGGATCTGCTCGGGGCGGATGGCCACCACCACGGGGAAGTCGCCGGACTCCGGGATCTCCTGCTCGGTCATGTCGGAGCGGTCGAACTCATACTCCGCCAGCTCGCAGGACACGTGCAGCTTCGCCCCGTCCATGTGGCCGGCGCCCTCCAGGAAGTTGATGCGGGGGTTGCCGATGAAGTCGGCGGCCTCCAGGTCGATGGGGTTCATGTACAGGTCCATGGGCGTGGCCACCTGGCTGATCTCGCCGGCCTTGAACAGCGCGATCTTGGTGGACATGGTCAGGGCCTCCACCTGGTCGTGGGTGACGTAGATGACGGTGGTGCCCAGCTCCCGGTGGATGCGCTGCAGCTCCGAGCGCATATCCACCCGCAGACGGGCGTCCAGGTTGCTGAGGGGTTCATCCAGCAGCAGCAGCTTGGGGTTGGAGGCCACGGCGCGGGCGATGGCCACGCGCTGCTGCTGGCCGCCGGACAGCTCGTTGGGGTAGCGGTCGATGTACTCCTCGATGCGCATCATGCGCAGGGAGTCGGCCACCCGCTTCTCCACCTCCGCCCTGGGCAGCTTCTGGATCTTCAGGCCGAAGGCGATGTTGTTGCGCACGGTCATGTGGGGCCACAGAGCGTAGGACTGGAACACCAGGTTCAGTCCCCGCTTGCTGGGTTCGGCGAAATAGGCCAGGTCCGCGTTGATCATCTCCTCGCCGTCGATGGTCATCACGCCGTTCTGGGGCCGCTCCAGACCGGACACCACACGCAGCGTGGTGGTCTTGCCGCAGCCGGAGGGACCCAGCAGGGTCATAAAGTCCCCGTCCTCGATGGTCAGGTTGATGTCCCGCAGAACGTGGTTGTCGCCGTAGAACTTGTCGATATGGCTCAAAACGATCTTACTCATTGTATTATAAACCTTCCCTTTCTCTGAATCAACCTTCGCTCACCACGCCTTGCCTATATCCGCGCCGAACTTGTTGGCGATGATATAACACACCAGAATGAACAGCAGCACGCACACCGAGATGGCGTCGGCCATCTGGTTGTAGCCCTCCTGGGAGTAGGTGAAGGCCAGGTAGCTCATGGTCTGGGTGCGCTTATCCATCATAATGATGATCAGGTCCAGCTCCTTGGCGATGCTGATGAAGGTCAGCATGAACCCGGAGATGAAGCCGTTTTTCGCCAGTGGCAGGACGATCTTCGCCATCCGCTGCCAGAAGTTGGCGCCGTTGATGTCCGCCGCCTCCTCCAGCTCCGTGGAGATCTGCATCATGTTGGAGGTGCCGGAGCGGCTGGCGAAGGGGAAGTGCTTGACCACGCTTGTCAGCACGATCAGCCCGAAGGTGCCGTACAGCGACGGGATCAGCCCGCCCAGCCGGGGCCGGTTGAACATGGCCACGTACATGGCCGAGAAGGCCACGCCGCTCATCAGATAGGGGATGAACACCAGCTGCTCGGTGGCGGAGCCGTACCACTTGCCGCGGCCGCGGGTGGAGATATAGCCCAAAAACTGGCCGCACAGGGCGGTGAGGATGGAGCCGATGAAGGTCAGCCGGACGGTGTTGTAGATGGCCCGGGTGAACTCGGGGTTGCGGAAGATGCCGGGATAGTTGATGTACCGCTGGGCCTCGTCCACGGTGCCGATCCAGTTGTACAGCGTCAGGTTGTTCAGCCCGTAGCCGTTGCCGGTGGTGATCTGGAAGGTCTCCATGACCAGCACGAACATGGGCGCCACCATGGCGAAGAACAGGAACACCACCAGGAAGATCATCAGCGGGGTCTTGGCCTTGCCCAGCTTCATCTCCGTGGACCGGCCGCCCTTGCCGCCGATGGTGGCGTAGCTCTTGCGCACGCCGACGACCTTCTGGTTGGAGAAGATGATAAGCGCCGCCAGGGCGATCAGCACCAGACTCATGGCGTAGCCCACCGCCTGGGGAGAGCCGTTGATGAAGGTCTTCATCTTGGTGGCCAGGGTGAAGTAGCCGATCCGGTTGCCCAGGTTGGCCGCCACGCCATAGGTGCCGATGGACTTGGACAGGGTCATGATGATGGAGCTGAGCACGCTGGGCAGCACCAGGGGGATGGTGATGGACTTGAGGATCTGGAGCTTATTGGCGCCGCAGATCTCGCCCATCTCCTCCAGCTCCGAGTTGATGCTCCGCAGGGCGGAGGATACATTTATGTAAGAGAACGCGTAGTAGTGCAGGCTCATGCACAGCACGATGGCCACCGGCCCGTAGGCCAGCCAGTCCGGGATCGGTATGCCCAGGCCGGCCAAAAAGCCCAGCGAGCCGGATGTGGCGTTGCGGAACACCGCCAGCCAGCTCAGGGCCTTGCACCAGGACGGGACCATGTAGGGGATGACCACCAGCATGCCCAGCAGCTTCTTGCCGGGGATGTCGGTGCGCACGATCAGCCAGCCCAGCACCGAACCCAGGGGCACGCTCACCAGCACCGTGAAAAAGCCCACCACCAGAGAGTTCTTCAGCGGGCCCCACAGGGTGGCGCCGGCCATGCCGCTGGTGAGGATGTATTTCCAATAGTACAGGGTGAAATCTCCCACCTCTGCCCCACGGATACGGCGCAGCTCGCTCTTGGCCACGGTGAACGTGGTGGCGATCATCTGCAGCAAGGGGATGACGATCAGGCAGAACAGGACCACCAGGCTGATGGCCACGATCATATTGAACGGGTTCTTCACCACGTTCAGGATCTGGTTCTTCAGCCGGATGGGGTTGAACGGCCTGTGCTGTTTCCTTTTCACATCGGGACTCTCCTTTCACGCAAGCCATAGACGCGCCCCGCCGCTCCATACACGGCGAGGGCCGCGGCATCGAACACGTTTCCGTTGTCCAATACGCATAAAATTATATCAAGATATAAACTTTTCGTCAATCACTTTGCCCGCAAAAAGCGATTTTCGGCGTTTTTGCCATTTCATACTTTTAAGAATTGTACAATTTAAGGGTCCCACCCTTCGGCAGCGCCGGAAATTTCCGAAAACATTTTCGCCATTTTTACGCAAATTTTACAATCTTTGTTCAAATTTCCGTTCTCTCCCCCGCCGTCCGGACTCTGTGCCGCCCTGTCCCGCGGACGAGGACGGGCCTGTGCGCCGGTCCGGACCGGGAACGGGAAGGGGCAGCCGGGGCCGATTTTTCCGCCCCGATTTTTTTCGGATAAATATCCGGGAAAAACCGGTGATTTTTTGAGCAAAATATTCTCTGAAAAAATGTTCCCCGCCGCCGGCCCGGACAGCCGGTCCGTAATTCTGCATTTCTGCCATAATTTTGGCCGTTTTCTTTGGCGAAATCGTAAAAAATGCGGACACCCGCTGAAAAACCGTTGCTTTTTTATAGGGCGCGGTGGTATTTTTATCGTGTATAAAATCGTCCGTTCCGGCAGGCGCTCCCGTCTGTCGGCTGTGGGGCGCCGTCTGACTTGGCGCAGCGCCCCGGACGCAGGAGGAGGCAGCGCGTATGTTCGACCCGAAAACCGTATCCCTTGGCATCGCCCCCATCGGCTGGTGCAACGACGACATGCCGGAGCTGGGCGCGGAGAACACCTTCAAGCAGACCGTCAGCGAGATGGCCCTGGCCGGCTTTACCGGCTGCGAGATCGGCAACAAGTACCCCAAGGACCCGGCGGAGCTGAAAGCGGCCCTGGACCTGCGGGGCATGCGCATCGCCAGCCGCTGGTACTCGTCGTTCATCCTCACCCGGCCCCTGGACGAGGAGATCGCCGACTTCACCGCCAGCCTGGACTTCCTGGCGGCGGTGGGCGCCGACCGCATCAACGTCAGCGAGCAGAGCTATTCCATCCAGGGCAAAATGGATGTGCCCATCCTCACCGGCGGGCACAAGCACGTGATGAACGATGCAGAGTGGGACCGGTTCTGCGCCGGGCTGAACGCCCTGGGCAAGATTGCGGCGGACCGGGGCTTCAAGCTGTGCTACCACCACCACATGGGCACGGTGGTGCAGACCAGCGCCGAGACCGACCGGATGATGGCCCATACCGACCCGCGGTACGTGTTCCTCTGCTACGACACCGGCCACTTCACCTTTGCAGGGGAGGACCCCCTGGCCATGCTGAAGAAGTATGTGGACCGGGTGGGCCATGTGCACCTGAAGGACATGCGCCTGCCGGTGGTGGAGCAGGTGAAGGCCAATGACTGGAGCTTCCTGCAGGCCGTGCGCAGCGGGGCCTTCACCGTGCCCGGTGACGGGGACGTGGACTTCGACCCGGTGTTTAAGGTCCTGTCCGACGCGGGCTATCAGGGCTGGCTTTTAGTGGAGGCCGAGCAGGACCCGGCCAAGGCCGAACCTCTGGAGTACGCCATCAAGGGCCGGACATATATCCGTGCGCACACGGGACTTTAAGGAGGCTTTACCATGAGTTATATGAACAAGAACGGCGAGTTGAAGCGGGGCTACAACGCCTACATCGACGCCGCCGCGGACGACATGGGCACCCAGATGGACGTGGGCCTGCTGATCCTGGAGCAGGGCGACAGCTACGTGATCGACGAGCCGGAGAAGGAAACGGCGGTGCTGCTGTTCGCGGGGGACGTGACCTTCGACTGGGCCGGCCGGAGCGTGCAGGCCCACCGGCCCGACTGCTTCCACTATGAGGCCTACTGCCTGCTGGCTCCCCGGAAGGTGAAGATCGGCCTCACCGCCCAGAGCCACAGCGAGCTGTACATCCAGCAGACAGTCAACGACCGGGACTATGAGCCGGTGATGTACACCCCCGAAACGGTGCAGGTGCAGCACGCCGGCGCCGCCGGCGAGCTGATGGGCTGCATGCGCCGGGAGATCAAGACCTTCTTCGACTACGACAACGCCTCCTTCTCCAACATGGTGCTGGGGGAGGTGCTCAACTTCCCGGGCAAGTGGTCGTCCTATCCCCCCCACCACCACCCCCAGCCGGAGGTGTACTTCTACCGCTTCGACTATCCCAACGGCTTCGGGGCGGGCTTCGCCAACGGGGAGATATTCAAGACCGAGCACAACGGCTGCGCCGTCATCAACCACGGCTTCCACTCCCAGGCGGCCGCGCCGGGCTACGCCATGTGCTACGCCTGGGGCATCCGCCATCTGGACGGGGACCCCTGGCTCAAGACCCGCATCGACGATCCGGAGCACGCCTGGCTTTGGAAGCCGGACGCCAACGAGCACATCTTCCAGCTGTGAAGCTCTGCAGGAAATAACATATTTCATATAAGGAGGTACTTCCGTGAAAACCGTTCGTTTGACTATGGCCCAGGCGCTGGTCCGATTCCTGGAGAATCAGTACATCGACGTGGACGGCGTCCAGAGCCGGTTCGTCCGGGGCGTGTTCATGATCCCCGGCCACGGCAACGTGGTGGGCCTTGGCCAGGCGCTGAGCCAGGAGGCGAAGCACCTGGAGATCTACCAGGGCAAGAACGAGCAGGGCATGGCCCAGGCCGCCGTGGCCTTCGCCAAGCAGATGAAGCGCAAGCAGATCTTCGCCGTCACCTCCTCCATCGGTCCCGGCGCGGCCAACATGGTCACCGCCTGCGGCACCGCCACCGCCAACAACATCCCCGTGCTGGTGCTGCCCGGCGACACCTACGCCTGCCGCCAGCCCGACCCGGTGCT
The DNA here is from genome assembly GCA_947627735.1 of uncultured Oscillospiraceae bacterium. Taxonomy (GTDB): domain Bacteria; phylum Bacillota; class Clostridia; order Oscillospirales; family Oscillospiraceae; genus CAJOIG01. The sequence goes on from CANQXG010000022.1 coordinate 28,633, forward strand.
GCAGCAGGTGGAGCACACCTACAACCTGTCCGTGTCCACCAACGACGCGTTCAAGGCCGTCTGCCGCTACTGGGACCGGATCGTCCGGCCCGAGCAGCTGATGAGCGCGGCCATCAGCGCCTTCCGCACCCTCACCGACCCGGCCAACACCGGCGCGGTGTGCCTGGCCATGCCCCAGGACGTGGAGGGCGAGGCATACGACTACCCCGTCAGCTTCTTCGCCAAGCGGGTGTGGCGCCTGGAGCGCCGGCCCGCCACCGAGGCGGCCCTGGACGAGGCGGCGGAGGCCATCAGGAAGGCCAAGCGCCCCCTGCTCATCTGCGGCGGCGGCGTGCGCTACTCCGAGGCCCACGGCGAGTTCCGGGCTTTTGCCGAGGCCACGGGCATCCCCTTCGGCGAGACCCAGGCCGGCAAGAGCGCCGTGGAGTGGACCCACCCCCTGAACCTGGGCGGCATCGGCGTCACCGGCTGCTCCGCCGCCAACGACATCGCCAAAAAGGCGGACCTGGTCATCGGCGTGGGCACCCGCTACACCGACTTCACCACCAGCTCCAAGTGGCTTTTCAGGGACAGCTGCAAGTTCGTCAACATCAACGTCAGCGAGTTCCAGGCCCTGAAGATGGAGGCCATCCCCGTGGTCGCCGACGCCAAGGACGCCCTGCCCCGGCTGCTGGAAAAGCTGGGCGGATACAAGGCCCCCTACACCGACGAGGTGAGCAAGGCCCGGGACAAGTGGTTCAAAGAACTGGAGCGCCTGGACGGCATAAAGTTCGAGGACACCGATTCCTGGAAGCCGGAGATCAACGACGCCAACGCCGGCTCCGCCCGGCGCTTCGCCCACGATCTGCACACGGACCTGACCCAGACCGCCGCCCTGGGCGCCATCAACGCCATGATGGACGACGCGGACGTGGCCATCGGCGCGGCCGGCTCCCTGCCCGGCGACATGCAGCGCATGTGGCGGGCGGTGGCCCCCGACTCCTATAACATGGAGTACGGCTACTCCACCATGGGCTACGAGATCGCCGGCGCCCTGGGCGCCAAGCTGGCCGTGGGCGAGGCACATGATGTTTACGCCTTCTGCGGCGACGGCAGCTTCAACATGCTCCACGGCGAGCTTATCACCGCCGTGCAGGAGCACAAGAAGATCGTGGTGTGCCTGTTCGACAACGCCAGCTTCGGCTGCATCAACAACCTGCAGGTGGGCCACGGCAACACCACCCTGGTCACGGAGCTGCGCAGCCGCTCCAGGGACGGCGGCCTGAACGGCCCGTTCATGGACATCGACTACGCCGGCGTGGCGGCGGCCTACGGCTGCGTGTCCTTCCGGGCACGGACCATGGCGGAGCTGACGGAGGCCCTCACCGCCGCCAAAAAGGTGAAGCACGTGCCCGTGCTCATCGACATCAAGGTCCTGCCCAAGACCATGACCGACGGCTACGGCTCCTGGTGGCGCGTGGGCGACACGGAGGTCAGCCAGCGGCCTGAGAATGAGGCCGCCTACGAGGACCATCTGGCCCACGTGAAGGACGCTCGAAAGTATTGATATCCGCAAAAAACTACTTATAATAAGAAAGGCATTTGCTATGGATAAAGTTCTGAAGATCGGCATCATCGGCTGCGGCGCCATCGGCAAGGATCACTGCCGGCGCATCATCGACACCGTCCCCGGCGCCACCGTGGTGGCCGTCAGCGACTATGTGGCCGCCGCGGCGGACGACCTGGCCGCCAAGTACGGCATCCGCTCCTACGCCAACGATTGCGACGGCATGATAAAGGACCCGGAGGTGGAGGCGGTGATGATAACCTCCATCGACCCCACCCACCACGACTACGTGATGAAGACCCTGGCCGAGGAGAAGTGGTGCTTCTGCGAAAAGCCCCTGAGCCAAAACGCCGCCGACTGCGAGGACATCATCCGCCGGGAGCTTCAGATCGGCAAGCGGATGGTCCAGGTGGGCTTCATGCGCCACTATGACCGGGGCTACGCGGAGATGAAGCGGATCATCGACTCCGGCGAGATCGGCGCGCCGCTGCTGATCAAGGCCTGCCACCGCAACGTGTTCCAGGGTCCCGGCTTCAAGACCGAGAACGGCGTCACCAACGTGGCCATCCACGAGCTGGACATCTGCCGGTGGCTGCTGGACGACGAGTATGAAGACGTGCAGTGCGTGAAGGTGCGCCAGTCCGCCAACTCCAACAAGGGCTACGACAACCCCCAGGTCATGCTCATGCGGACCAAGAAGGGCTGCTTCATCGACGTGGAGGTCCAGGTGGCCGACGGCTACGGCTACGACATCCAGTGCGAGGTGGTCTGCGAGAATGGCACCGTGAAGCTGCCCGACCCCTACGCGGTGGTGCGCCGCTCCCGCCCCGACCCTGAGAAGGAACCCGGCGCCACCATGCCCATCATGACCGACTGGAAGGAGCGCTTCATCGAGGCCTACGACATCGAGATGTGCAAGTGGGTGGAGTCCGTCCACGCCGGCAAGCTCACCGGCCCCTCCGCCTGGGACGGCTATGTGGCCTGTGTGGCCGGCGACGCGCTGAACGCCTCCCGGGGCACCTCCCAGTTCTATAAAGTGGAAACCATGGAGAAGCCCGCCCTGTATATGTGATCGCTCTATCGCTCCGCCTGCCGCCCGGCGGGCGGAGCGGCCAACGACTCTTTGCGGCGCCGCCGCAGAAGGAAGGAATCTATGAAACAGCTGAACGTAAAGGAACTGAACGTCCTGGCGGCCCGGATACGGCTGGAGACCCTGCGGGTTATCCACTCCCGGGGCTTCGGCCACGTGGGCGGGTCGGTGGATCTGGCGGAGATGCTGGCGGTGCTGTACGGCGCGGCCATGCGCTTCGACCCCAAGGACCCCCGCTGGCCCGACCGGGACTGGCTGGTGATGTCCAAGGGCCACGCCGGCCCCGCGGCATACGCCGTCTTCGGTCTGATGGGCTACTACCCCATGGAGGAGGCCTACACCCTCAACCATCCCCACACCCGCTTCCCCAGCCACACGGACAGGCTGCTGACCCCCGGGGTGGATCTGACCACCGGCTCTCTGGGCCAGGGGGCCTCCACCGCCGCCGGCGCGGCCCTGGGCAACAGGCTGGACGGCAGGGACAGCCGGGTCTACCTGGTGGTGGGCGACGGCGAGGCCGACGAGGGCCAGGTGTGGGAGGCGTTCCACTTCGCCTGCGCCCATAAGCTGGACAACCTGGTGGTGTTTCTGGACATGAACGGCTACCAGCTGGACGGCTCCACCGCCGAGATCCTGGACCACGGGAACCTGCCCGGGAAGATCGCGGCCTTCGGCCTTTACACCCAGCAGGTGGACGGCCACGACGTGGCGGCCATCTACCACGCCCTGGAGGCGGCCCACGCCCACACCGGCGGCCCCAGCTGCATCGTACTGAACACCTGCAAGGGCAAGGGCGCCACCTTCGCCGAGACCAACCACGCCCACAGCTCCTCCCCCACCGAGGAACAGTGGCAGCAGGCGCTCGCCGCGGCGGAGCAGGCTCTTGACGCGGCCATGAAGGCATGAAGGAGGGAAGTCAGATGAGCTTTGAACTGATCGGAAAGCATGAAAAGGACGCCCGCGCCAGCCGTGACGCCATCGTCACCACCCTGGACGAGCTGATGGCCGCCGACCCCTCCGTGTGCTATGTGGACTGCGACCTGATGGGCTGTCTGAACACGAAGGGGCTGTGGAAAAAATACCCGGACCGGGCGCTCCAGGCGGGCATCGCCGAGGCCAACGCCGCCGGCGTTTGCGCGGGCCTGGCCGCCACGGGCAAGAAGGTATTCTTCCACTCCTTCGGCACCTTCTCCTCCCGCCGGTGCTATGACCAGATCTACATGTCCGCCGCCTACGCGGGACTGAGCGTGCGGGTGCTGGGCTCCGACGCCGGCGTCACCGCCGCCTTCAACGGCGGCACCCACATGCCCCTGGAGGACGCGGGCATGTACCTGTCCATCCCCGGCGCCACCGTCATCGACGCCTGCGACTACGACCAGCTGTACAGCATCACCCACGGCCTGGCCGATACGGAGGGCGTCAGCTACACCCGCTTCGTGCGCAAGGACGTCATCCAGGTCTATGCCCCCGGCGCCCAGTTCACCATCGGCAAGGGCGCGGTGCTCCACGCCAGCGATAAGGACGTGTGCACCGTCATCTGCTCCGGCATCATGGTGGACGAGGCCCTGAAGGCCTGGGAGCAGCTGGCGGCGGAGGGCGTCAGCGTGCGCGTCATCGATATGTTCACCTGGAAGCCCCTGGATCAGGAGCTGGTGATCGCCGCCGCGGCGGAGACCGGGTGCATCGTCACCGCGGAGAACCACAACGTCACCTGCGGCCTGGGCGCCGCCGTGGCCCGGTGCCTGGCCGGGAGCCGGCCCACGCCCCAGGAGTTCGTGGGCGTGCAGGACCGCTTCGGCCAGGTGGGGCCTCAGGATTTCCTCATGGATGAATACGGCCTGCGGGCCGCCGACATCACGGCCGCCGTCCGGCGCGCCGTCGCCCGCAAATCATAATAAGGAGGAGTTCGTACAAAATGGCAATGGACGCTTTTTCCGCCTCTCTGATGGCGGACAAGAGGGAGATCATCTTCGCCCCCACCGTGTATAAGTTCCAGACCTTCGCGCAGATGGCCGAGGAGTTCAAGCTGGGCGCGCGGGACGTGGTGCTCACCAACGAGTTCATCTATCACCCCTTCATGGAGCAGCTGGGCCTTCCCTGCCAGTTCGTGTTCCAGGAGAAATTCGGCGCCGGCGAACCCAGCGAGGCCATGATCCAGACCATGTACGACGCCATCCCCTATGACAGCTACGACCGGGTCATAGCCGTGGGCGGCGGGGCCATCATGGACCTGTGCAAGCTTCTGGGCTGCCAGCGGCCCGACACGGTACATAACCTGTACTTCAAGCGCTTCCCCGTCATCCATGAGAAGGACGTCATCGCCGTGCCCACCACCTGCGGCACCGGCTCGGAGTGCACCAACATCTCCGTGGCCATTGTCAAGGACGAGAAGGACGGCGTGCTCACCGGCGGCGAAACGAAGCTGGGCCTGGTCAGCGACGACATCATCCCCAACAAGGTCTGCCTGATCCCCGACCTGCTGCGGACGCTGCCCTACAAGCCCTTCGCCTGCTCCGCCATCGACGCGCTGGTCCACGCCACCGAGTCCTTCCTCAGCCCCCACCGCAAGACCATGACCAGCGAGCTGTTCTCCGTCAAGGCCATGGAGCTGATCCTCAACGGCTTCAAGCTGCTGGACGAGAAGGGCCAGGACGCCCGGTTCGAGTACATGGACCAGTTCGTCACCGCCTCCTTCTATGCCGGCATCGCCTTCCTGAAGGCCGGCTGCGGCCCCGTGCACGGCATGAGCTTCCCCCTGGGCGGCACCTATCACGTGCCCCACGGGGAGAGCAACTACATGCTCTTCGGCGCCATCCTGGACTACTACGACGAGCACGATCCCAACGGGGAGATCATGAAGTTCAAGGAGCTTATCGCCTCCATCACCGGCTGCGAGGCCAAGGACGCCATCCCCTACCTCAACGACCTGCTCCAGCGCATCCTGCCCCTGCGGCCCCTGCGGGACTGCGGCTTCACCGAGACGGATTTCAAGGCCTTCCCCCTGTCCGTGGAGGCCAACCAGCAGCGTCTTATGACCAACGCCTACTACCCCTTCGACCTGGAGAGCGAAGAGGCCATCTACCGCAAGTGCTACTGAGCTGTTGAACATCGGAAGGATATGACACCCGTCATATCCTTCCCGGCCTATATTCTTATAGATTAATTTTATTTGGAGGAAGCATCATGTACAACACCATTCTCTTTGAAAAGCAGGACAACATCGCCATCCTGACCATCAATCGCCCCGAGGCTCTGAACGCCCTGAACTCCACGGTGGTCGCGGAGCTGGAGCAGGCCATCGCCGAGGTGGAGGCCGACGCCAGCCTGGGAGCGCTGATCATCACCGGGGCCGGCCGGTCCTTCGTCGCCGGCGCCGACATCGGCGAGCAGTATCCCATGGACGTGGCCGCGGGCCGCGCCTGGGGCCGCCGGGGCAGCGCCCTGATGCGCCGGATCGAGAAGCTGGAGATCCCCACCATCGCCGCGGTGAACGGCTTCGCCCTGGGCGGCGGCTGCGAGCTGGCCATGAGCTGCGACATCATCCTGGCCGCCGGCCCCAACGCCGAGGGCAAGGGCGGGGCCAAGTTCGGCCAGCCCGAGGTGGGCCTGGGCATCACGCCGGGCTTCTCCGGCACCCAGCGTCTGCCCCGCCGGGTGGGCGCGGCCAAGGCCAAGGAGCTGATCTTCTCCGGCAAGCAGATCAACGGCGCCGAGGCCGTGCGCATCGGCCTGGCCAACGCCGTGTATCCCCTGGAGGAGCTGATGGACAAGGCCATCGAGATGGCCAAGAGCTTCACCGTCAACGCCCCCATCGCCATCAAGTACGCCAAGGCCTGCATCGACCGGGGCATGCAGATGGACATCGACGACGGCATCGCCCTGGAGAACGAGCTGTTCGCCATGTGCTACGCCACCGCCGACCAGAAGGAGGGCATGGGCGCCTTCCTGGAAAAGCGCAAGGAAAAGCACTTCCAGAACAAGTAAGCGGAGGGAGCGCACATGAAAAAAGTAAAGATCGTCACCGCCGAAGAGGCGGCGCTGATGGTCAACGACGGCGACACCATCTCCACCGGCGGCTTTGTCAGCTGCGCCTGCCCCGAGGGTCTGACCAAGGCGCTGGAAAAGCGGTTCGTGGAGACCGGCCACCCCCGGGACCTGACGCTGTTCTTCGCGGCGGGCCAGGGCCACCGGGACGGCACCGGCGGCGACCACTTCGGCCATGAGGGCATGGTCAAGCGGGTGGTGGGCGGCCACTGGGACCGGGCGGCCAAGCTGGGCGAGCTGGCCCTGGCCAACAAGATCGAGGCCTATAACCTGCCCCAGGGCGTCATCACCCACATGTACCGGGACATCGCCGCCCACAACATCGGCACCATCACCCACGTGGGGCTGTATACCTTCGTGGACCCCCGCAACGGCGGCGGCAAGCTCAACGACGTCACCAAGGAGGACCTGGTCAAGCTGATCGAGATCGAGGGCGAGGAGCGGCTGCTGTACAAGAGCATCCCCATCGACGTGTGCTTCGTCCGCGGCTCTTACGCCGACGAGTACGGCAACTGCACCGTCCACCGGGAGATCGGCCCCCTGGACGTGACCGCCCAGTGCCAGGCCACCAAGAACTCCGGCGGCAAGGTCATCGTCCAGGTGGAGAAGATCGTCCAGGGCGGCAGCCTGGACCCCAAGCTGGTGAAGATCCCCGGCATCTACGTGGACGCCATCGTGGTGGGGTCCGTGGAGGACAACATGCAGTGTCTGGGCATGCCCTATGACGGGGCGCTGACCGGCGAGTTCCGCATCCCCGTGGACGCCATCCCCCCCATCCCCCTGGACGCCAAGAAGATCATCGCCCGCCGGGCCGCCATGGAGCTGCCCCAGGACGCCATCGTGAACCTGGGCACCGGCGCGCCGGAGAAGATCGCCAACGTGGCCGCCGAGGAGGGCATCTCCGACAAGATGACCCTGACCGTGGAGGCCGGCTCCATCGCCGGCGTGCCCTACGGCGGCACCCAGTTCGGCGCCGCGGCCAACTCCATGGCCATATTGGACCACAACGTGCAGTTCGACTTCTACCAGGGCGGCGGCCTGGACGTGGCCTTCCTGGGCCTGGCGGAAACGGCCCCCAACGGGGATCTGAACGTGTCCAAGTTCGGCACCCGCCTGGCCGGCGCCGGCGGCTTCATCGACATCACCCAGAACGCCAAGAAGGTGGTCTACTGCGGCACCTTCACCGCCAAGGGCCTGAAGACCGAGTGCCGGGACGGCAAGCTGGTCATCACCCAGGAGGGCGCCAAGAAGAAGTTCGTCAACCAGGTGGAGCACATCACCTTCTCCGGCGTGTACGCCAACAAGGTCCATCAGCCGGTGCTGTACATCACCGAGCGGGCGGTGTTCCAGCTGCGGCCCGAGGGCGTCACCCTCATTGAGATCGCCCCCGGCGTGGACCTGCAGAAGGACGTGCTGGACCAGATGGAGTTCCGGCCCCAGATCGCCGAGGACCTGAAGCTGATGGACGAGCGCATCTTCCGGGACGAGCTGATGGGCCTGGCCAACGACTGACAAAGGAGCGACGCATATGGCATTGATGACAGCCAAGGAATATATCGACAGTCTGCGCCGGATGGACACCCGGGTGTACATGTTCGGCGAGAAGATCGACAACTGGGTGGACCACCCCATGATCCGCCCCAGCATCAACTGCGTGGCCATGACCTACGCCCTGGCCCAGGACCCCCAGTATGAGGACCTGATGACCGCGACCAGCAGCCTCACCGGCCATAAGATCAACCGCTTCACCCACCTGCACCAGTCCACGGAGGACCTGGTGAAGAAGGTGAAGATGCAGCGTCTGGTGGGCCAGAAGACCGCCAGCTGCTTCCAGCGGTGCGTGGGCATGGACGCGTTCAACGCCGTGTTCTCCTCCACTTATGAGATCGACGAGAAGTACGGCACCCACTACCACGAGAATTTCAAGAAGTTCCTCGTCTACGTTCAGGACAACGACCTGACCGTGGACGGGGCCATGACCGACCCCAAGGGGGACCGGTCCAAGGCCCCCCACCTGCAGGCGGACCCGGACATGTACGTGCACGTGGTGGAGCGCCGGCCCGACGGCATCGTGGTCTGCGGCGCCAAGTGCCACCAGACCGGCTCCGTCAACTCCCACTGGCACATCTTCATGCCCACGATCAGCATGGGTCCGGAGGACGCGGACTGGGCGGTGAGCTTCGCCTGCCCCACCGACGCCGACGGCCTTTACATGATCTACGGCCGCCAGAGCTGCGACACCCGCAAGCTGGAGGAGGGCTGCGACATCGACGTGGGCAACGCCAAGTTCGGCGGCCAGGAGGCCCTGGTGGTGCTGGACCACGTGTTCATCCCCAACGACCACATCTTCCTCAACGGCGAGACCGAGTTCGCCGGCATGATCGTGGAGCGCTTCGCCGGCTACCACCGCCAGAGCTACGGCGGCTGCAAGGTGGGCGTGGGCGACGTGGTCATCGGCGCGGCGGCTCTGGCCGCGGAGTACAACGGCGTGGAGAAGGCCTCGGCGGTGAAGGATAAGCTCATCGAGATGACCCACCTGAACGAGACCCTCTATTCCTGCGGCATCGCCTGCTCCTGCGAGGGCTGCCCCACCAAGGCGGGCAACTACCAGATCGACCTGCTGCTGGCCAACGTGTGCAAGCAGAACGTGACCCGCTTCCCCTACGAGATCGTGCGTCTGGCGGAGGACATCGCCGGCGGGCTCATGGTTACCATGCCCAGCCAGAAGGACTTTGACAGCGACCTGCCCGTGGGCCGGGAGGGCGAGACCATCGGCCAGATCTGCAAGAAGTATTTCGCCGCCAAGGAGGGCGTATCCACCGAGGACCGGCAGCGGATCATGCGTTTCCTGGAGAACATGTGTCTGGGCGCGGCGGCGGTGGGCTACCGCACCGAGTCCATGCACGGCGCCGGCTCCCCCCAGGCCCAGCGCATCATGATCGCCCGCCAGGGCAATATCCAGGGCAAGAAGCAGCTCGCCAAATCCATCGCGGGCATCAAGGAATGAAAAGGAGAAAGGGACCATGGATTTTGAACTGAGCCGTGAGCACAAGCTGCTCCAAAAGATGATGGCCGACTTCACCGAGCACGAGGTCAAGCCCATCGCGGCGGAAACGGACAGGACCTGCCAGTATCCCGCCGAGACCATCTCCAAACTGTTCGACCTGGGCGTCATGGGCATCTGCGTGCCCAAGCAGTACGGCGGCGTGGGCGCCGACGCCCTGGCCAGCGCCATCTGCGTGGAGGAGATCAGCAAGCAGTGCGCCTCCACCGGCGACATCATCGCCACCCACAACGGCCTGTGCTGCGCCCCCATCCTGGAGCACGGCACCGAGGAGCAGAAGGCCAAGTACCTGCCCATGCTCACCACCGGCCGCCACGTGGGCGCCTTCGCCCTGACCGAACCCAACGCCGGCTCCGACGCCTCCAAGGGCCAGACCGAGGCCAAGCTGGAGGGCGACCACTACGTGATGAACGGCTCGAAGATCTTCATCACCAACGGCTACGTGGCCGACGTGTTCGTGGTGTTCGCCATGACCGACAAGTCCAAGGGCACCCGGGGCATCTCCGCTTTCATCGTGGAGAGCTCCTTCCCCGGCTTCAGCGTGGGCAAGCACGAGGAGAAGATGGGCCTGCACGGCTCCCCCACCGCCGAGATCGTGTTCCAGGACTGCATCGTGCCCAAGGAAAACCTCCTTGGCGAGGCGGGCAAGGGCTTCAAGATCGCCATGATGACCCTGGACGGGGGCCGCATCGGCATCGCCGCCCAGTCCCTGGGCATCGCCGAGGGCGCCCTGGCCGAGGCCGTCAACTACACCAAGGGCCGCACCCAGTTCGGCAAGCCCATCAGCAAGTTCCAGAACACCCAGTTCACCCTGGCGGACCTGCAGCTGGGCTGCGAGGCCGGCAAGCTGCTGACCTATAAGGCCGCGTGGAAAAAGGACCGGGGCCAGCGCTACACCGTGGACGCGGCCATGGCCAAGCTGTTCTGCTCCGAGCACGCCATGAAGGTCACCACCAAGGCCCTGCAGATGTTCGGCGGCTACGGCTACACGAAGGACTATCCCATGGAGCGCATGATGCGCGACGCCAAGATCACCGAGATCTATGAGGGCACTTCCGAGGTCCAGCGCATGGTCATCTCGGGCAATATGGGCCTGTAAGGAGGACGCGAAATGAAAGTTATCGTATGTGTGAAGCAGGTGCCCGACACCTCCGGCAAGGTGGCGGTGAATCCGGACGGCACGCTG
>CANQXG010000023.1 GCA_947627735.1 uncultured Oscillospiraceae bacterium
CCTTCACACATCCGTCTACTTATTCCCTTACACTAGGGGGCTTTTTCCCTGTCCGTTTCGCTTGGTACAGTTCACATGTCCCTGCCGGTCTTATATTATCTTTTTTCAGAACAGCGCCTCGCCGCTGGCGGGGGCGGATTGGGCCAGCTTCCGGCCCGCCTTCCAGGAGGCCAGCACCGGGGCGTCCTGCACCAGGGCGTCGTAGTAATTCTCCGCGTCCAGGACGATGAAGTCGGCGCTCTTGCCCTCGCCGATGCCGTAGCCGTCCCCCAGATGGAGGGTGCGGGCGGCGTTGTGGGTGATGAAGCGGTAGGCGTTGACGATGTCCTCGTAGCCCATCATCTGGGTCACGTGCAGGCCCAGGAACACCACGTCCCGGAGGCTGCCGTTGCCCATGGGGTACCAGGGGTCGAAGATGTCGTCGTGGCCGAAGGAAACGTTGATGCCCTCGGCTGTCAGCTCCTTGACCCGGGTCACGCCCCGGCGCTTGGGGTAGGTGTCCGCCCGGCCCTGGAGGTGGGTGTTTACCAGGGGGTTGGACACGAAGTTGATGCCGCTCATCTTCAAAAGCCGCATCAGCCGCAGCACGTAGGCGTTGTTATAAGACCCCATGGCGGTGGTGTGGCTGGCGGTGACCCGGTCCCGCAGGCCCAGCTCCAGGGCCCGGGCGGCCACGGTCTCCAGGCCCCGGGAGGCCTCGTCGTCTATCTCGTCGCAGTGCACGTCCACCAGCCGGTCGTACTTCACCGCCAGGTCCATGGCGAAGTTCAGCGACTCCACGCTGTACTCCCGGGTGAACTCGAAGTGGGGGATGGCGCCCACGCAGTCGGCGCCCATCCTCACCGCGTCCTCCAGCAGCTGCTTGCCGTTGGGATAGCTGAGGATGCCCTCCTGGGGGAAGGCCACGATCTGGATGTCCATCACGTCCCGCAGCTCCTCCCGCAGCTGGAGCATGGTCTCCATGGCGGTGAGCTTGGGGTCGGTCACGTCCACGTGGGAGCGGATGTGCTGCACGCCGTTTTTGGCGTACATCCGCACGGCCCGGTTCACCCGGTCCCGGATGTCCTGGGCGGACAGCTTGTCCTTGCGCTTGGCCCAGCACTCGATGCCCTCGAAGAGGGTGCCGGACATGTTCCACACCGGGTCGCCGGCGGTCAGGCAGGTGTCCAGATGGACGTGGGATTCGATGAAGGGCGGCAGCACCAGCTTCCCCCCCAGATCCTCCGTTTCCTCCCCCGGCAGGGGGTCCAGATGGGGGGCAATGGCCTGAAAGCGCCCGTCCAGGACCCGGATGTCGGAGCAGGTCCCGGCGTTCTCGATGCGCGCGTTTTGAAAGAGCATGGTCACATCCTCCGTTTCATTTGATGGCGGCCCCGCGTTTTCCGCGGGGCCGGCCGGTCATTCGAGATTCAGCTCTTCTTCCCGGCCAGGGCGGTGTACACGCCATAGCACAGGCAGGCCACCACCATGGCGTTGATGGAGGCGATGCCCCAGGGCACGAAGTTGCCCACCAGCGCGCCGGCCACTACGCCCAGCACCGCGCCGATGTTCACCTTCTCGGTGACGGGCACGTCGTCGGAGTAGTTCTTCCCGTGCAGGAAGAAGTCCAGGGTGATGATGGCGCCCACGGGGGGCAGGGTGGCGTTGAGGAAGTTCAGCCAGGAGATGAAGTTGTTGTACAGCCACAGGGCCGTCACCGTGCCGATGACGCCGGCCACCAGCACCATGGGGCGCTTGCGCACGCCGGTGATGTTGCTCAGACCCAGGCCGGAGCTGTAAAGGGCGTTATCGTTGGTGGTCCAGATGTTGGCCCCCAGCACGATCAGCGCGGGGATCAGCAGGCCCTGGGCCATCATCACGTAGAAGATGTCGTCCTTGCCGGTGAAAGCGCCGCCCACCGCGCCGAAGGCGAACATCAGGGTGTTGCCGATGAAGAAGGCGATCACGGTGGTGATCACCGCAGTCTTGTTGGTGCGGGCGAAGCGGGTGAAGTTGGGGGTGGCGGTGCCGCCGCTGACGAAGGAACCCATGACCATGCCCACGCCGCCGAACAGGCTCACGCCGCCGGCGTTCTTGGCGAACACGGCTGCCAGGCCGCCGCCCGCCGCCGTGGCGGTCACCATGGAGTACACGCCCAGGATGGCGATCAGCGGCACGGAGACGTAGCTGACGATCTCCAGGCCCCGGATGCCGAAGTAGGCGGAGGAGGTCATGCACACGCCGGCGATGACCACCAGCAGGATGGGGCTGACGTGCAGCACCTCCGCCGCGGGCACCGCGAACATGGCCACGCCCACGCCGAACCAGCCGATCTGGGTGAAGCTGATCAGGGCCGAGGGCAGGTAGGAGCCGTAGCGGCCGAAGGACCGCTGGGCCAGCAGGTCCAGGCTCATGCCGGTGCGGCTGCCGATGTAGCCCAGCACGCCGGTATAGGCGCCCAGGATCACGCCGCCGATGAGCACCGCCCAAACGAAGCCGCTCAGGTCCAGGCCGTTGCCCAGCTTGGCGCCCACGGACATGCTGGCGGAGAAGAAGGTGAAGCCCAGCATGATGAAGAACATGGGCCAGAAGCCCTTCCGGGCGGACTGGGGCACGCTCTCCAGGGAATAATCCTGGTCCTTCACGGGGGTCTTGGCTTTCTCGTTCATCTTTCGTTCCTCCGATGTCAGTTTTGGTGCCGCAGACGGAAAAACGCGGCTCCCCGGCAAGGAGAGCCGCGCTTTGACACACGGATAGACCCGCGCACGGGTCACAGTCCTTGGAGGTCTCTCAGGGCCTCATTAAAGCACCGGGGTCATTATAAGCCGACGGATTTTGCCTGTCAACGGCTTTTCCATTTTTCGCCGTTTCGCCAAATACCCGCGCCCTCCGGGCCGGTCTTTTTGTCAACTCCCCCGGTCTGCGCCCGCCGCCCTTGCGCCGCGGCAAGGGCCATGGTATACTGTACCGCAAAAGAGGTGTGCGCAATGAAACCTGATAAAAATCCGGCGTCGGGCGCCGTGGTGCGGCAGGCCTTCCTCCGCTCCGTCCCCGTCATGGCGGGCTATATCGTGCTGGGCATCGGCTTCGGCATCCTGCTGCGGGACGCGGGCTACGGGGTGCTCTGGGCGCTGGCCATGAGCGTGCTGATCTACGCCGGGTCCATGCAGTACGTGGGCGTGAGCCTGCTGGCCGGGGGCGCGTCGGTGCTCACCGCCGCCCTGACCACCGTGATGGTCAACGCCCGGCACCTCTTTTACAGCATCTCCATGATCGACCGGTACCGGGACGCGGGGAAGTACAAGCCCTACCTGATCTTCGCCCTGACCGACGAAACATACTCCCTGCTGTGCGGCGGCGACGGGCCGGAGGGCCGGGACGGGGACCTGTACCGGTTCTTGGTGTCCGCCTTCGACCAGTGCTACTGGGTGACCGGCAGCGTGCTGGGCAACATCCTGGGCGCGGCGCTGCCCTTCAGCACGGCGGGGGTGGAGTTCTCCATGACCGCCCTGTTCGTGGCCTCCTTCACCCAGCAGTGGCTGGACTCCCGGGACCACATCCCCGCCCTGACGGGCCTGCTGGGGACGCTGGCGTGCCTGGTGGTGTTCGGGCCGGACCGGTTTTTGATCCCCGCCATGCTGGCCATCACCCTGACGCTGACCCTGCTGCGGCCCCGGCTGAGCGGAAAGGGGGCGGCGAGATGACCCAGTCCCACGCCGCGGTGCTGGTGGCCGTCATGGCCGCCGTCACGGCCCTGCTGCGCTTTCTGCCCTTCCTCATCTTCCGGGGAGGCCGGAAGACCCCGGCATACATATCCTATCTGGGGGATGTGCTGCCCCAGGCCATCATCGGCATGCTGGTGATCTACTGTCTGAAGGACGTGTCTTTCGCCGCGGCCCCCTTCGGGCTGCCGGAGCTGATCGCCGCGGCGGCGGTGGTGGTGCTGCAGATCTGGCGGCGCAGCTCCCTGGTGAGCATCCTCTCCGGCACCGCCATCTACATGCTCCTCATCCGCCTGTTCTGACGGCGGACTGAACCGGAGCCGGTCATAAAAAAGCATCAAAAAGACCGTTGACTTTTCACCGGGGAACCGGTGTGTCAACGGTCCTTTTAATGAGGATTCACCCCTCGAACGCGAACATATTTCCAAGCGGGATAGAAAAACCTAATGACTGATACATTTTAATGTCGCAGTCCGCACATCCAACTGTGAGGGAACCCACACCGCTTTCTTGATAAGCAAATCTGACTAACTGTCTTGCGATCCCTCTGTGCCGGTATTCGGGAACGATGTAGAAATCTTCAAACACGCCCCCTGTCTGGTAGTTAAATGTGGAATAGGTCGGTGTGACGGAGCAGCAGGCGACCAATCTGTCCTCATCAACACATCCGTAAAAGATGATCTGCCCCTTTTTGATGGCCTCAGAGAGGCTGTCAAAGTCCTCATCCGTAGGCGGCTGCTCTCCGATCTCCTGTTTATAACCTTTGTTAAGCGCTTTAAGTCCGTCCATATCGTCATTCGTTATACGAATATATCTCACTTATTCTCTCCGTTTCAGTTGTTATTCTTCCCGCCTCACTCCGCCCAGGAGAAATTCTCCGGGCCGGCGCCCAGCATGAAATGGTACTTCGCGATGCCCAGGTCCACCAGGGAGAACGGGCCCTTCATGGCCTCGGCCCGCACCCTGCCGTCCGGCGTCAGGGTGAAGCGGAACTTCTGCTGGTTGATGGCCGTGGGCGCCAGCATGGCGCACTCCATCCCCCGGCGGAACCAGTCCGGCATATCACCCTCCACCCGGCACAGCTTCTCCATGGGCTTGTCCTTGTGGGCCGCGCCCTGGGTGGCCCCGTAGCCCAGGGAGATCACCAGCACCAGCTTCTCCCCCGGGTCCATCTGGATGCGGGCCTTTTTCTTGGAAAAGGTCAGCCCCACCCAGCAGGTGTTCAGCCCCAGCGTCTGGGCCAGGAGCACCAGCCTCTCGCCGTAATAGCCCGCCCGCTCCTCCAGGTCGTCGCCCGCCGGACCTACCAGCACCAGGTAGTTGCGCACGCCGGAAAAGCTGCCGTATTTGGCCATGGCGCAGTCGAACGCCCGGGGTTCGTCGGCCACCAGCTGGATGTGCAGATCCCCCTCCCGGTTGCAGGCGTCCACCTCCGCCCGGAGCGTGTCCAGCACCTCCGCCGGGATGGGCTTGTCCAGATATTGCCGCACGCTGTGCCGCGCCCGCATCGCCTCAAATACGTCCATGATGCCCCTCCTTGTCAAGAGATGGATATATATTATGTCAACTTATCGCAAAATTCCGCCAGGGCGGCGTCGTTGGCCGGGCTGGGGTGGCTCTTGGGGTCTTTAAGGCTCAGGGTGGGCACGTCCTCCGTCACGCCCAGAAGGGCCTTCAGGTTGTCAAAGGTCCTGCCCGGGCTGCCGCCCATGCTGCTGGCCACCAGGGCCAGCCGCTTGCCGGACAGGTCCTCCTTTTGGATGAACGTGCGCAGCGGGGGCGCCAGGGTGCCGGCCCACACCGGCGTGGCCAGGACGACCTGCTCATATTTTGTTATGTCAACTTCATACGGCTCCAGCTCCGGCGTCTCCTTCATCACGGCGCTCTTGCCGCCGAACAGGAATTTCTTGAACCCCTTGTCCGGGTAGGCGGCCACGGGCACCAGGCGCAGGGTGTCCGCGCCCAGCTTTTCGGCCAGCATTTCCGCCGCCCATTTCGTGTTGCCCTCCAGGGAATAGTAGACGATCAGCGTTTTCATGGCTTCTCCTTTCTCCGATCCGTTATGGGGGCGTACGCCTCCAGCTCCTGCAAAAATTCCCGATAGTCCCCGTCGGACCAATAGAACGTCAGGTCCTCCTGGGTGTACTCCTCCGGGGCGTCGCGCATGAACCTCTCGCCGACGTCATAGCCAAACCGCCGCAGCACGGCCTGGGCAAATTCCCGGAAAAACATGCCGATGCCCGTGATGACGTTCCCGTCCTCCACCACGGCGTCGTGGACGAAGTTCTCCTCTTCCACGAAGTCGAACGTTTCCGCCATCTGCATGAAGTAGCCGGCGGTAAACCTTCTGCCCCGCAGCAGCCCCGCCCGGGACAGCAGGATCGGCGCGGAGGAGATCGCGGCGAATACCACATCGGAACCCACGCCGCTGCGCAGAAAACCGATCAGTTTCTCGTCAAACAGCGCGGGCAGGGGGTCGATCGTCCCCGGCAGGATCACGCACGCGTAGTCTGTTATCTTCGCGTCCGCCGTCGTCCGGGTGGGCATGACGGGCAGACCCTCCTCGCTGCGGTATTCCCTGTTTTCACTCGCGATAAAGTCGATCTCCTCGCCGAACCAGACCGTCAGCGCGGATGTGAGGCAGGTGATCTCCTGCAGAGAAAAATTCGGATACAGCAAGACTGCAAATCTTCGCACGCGCGTTCCTCCAAATATGTTCTTCTCCCCTATTTCGCCAGGTCGTAGCTGATGTCCAGCAGGGCGGCGACGTCATCGTCCGGCGCGGCGCCGTCCAGGCGGATGGACACCCAGTTGGTCTTGCTCATGTGGTAGGCGGGCAGGAACCCCTCCCGGCCCAGGCAGGACCCCAGCAGCGCGGGGCCGCACTTCACGTCCGCCACGTCGGCGCTGCCGCCGCCCGCCAGGCCCAGCCGGTCCCGGGGCACGTCCATCACCAGGGCGAACCACTTGCCGTTATCCGGCCGGCGCAGCACGAAATATCCCGGATATTTCCGCCACAGATACTCCGGCTCCGCCCCGAACCGCGCCAGGGCGTGGTCGATCAGTCCCTGTCTGTCCATCTCGCCGTCCTCCCTGGAAAGCTCACGCCTGGGCGCCGGGCACTTGGCACCGGTAATACCGGAAGCCGTCCGCCTCACCCACGAACCGAAAGCCCGCCTTTTCCAGCACATGCTGGCTGCGGGTGTTTTTGATGACCGCGTCGGCGTTGACAGCGGCCAGGCCCAGCTCGTCAAAGGCGTATCCCAGGGCCAGCCGCTCCGCCGCCGTGCCATAGCCGCGGCCCTTCACGGCGTCGTTTTGCATATGGATGCTCAATGTGCACTCCCCCCGCGCCCGGTCGATGCGCTTCAGCTGCACCTCCCCGATGGGCGCGCCGTCCCTCATAATGGCGAACAGCACCCGGGAGGGGTCCTGCCGGGCGTCGAAGTACCGGTCCACGGCCTTCTCGTCGTACCGGTAGGGGGCGAACAGCGCCATGTCCGCGTAGATGGCGGGGTCGTTTTCCCAGCCCTTATACAGCTCCCGGCACAGCGCGCGGGTCATCACCCGCAGGGATATCTCCCGCTCAGGCATCGAAGCACCCGTACTCTTTCATCTGCCGCCAGCACTGGTTTTCCAGCTCATGCACATCCTCCGTCACGGTGACGGTGGGCGTGTCGTCCGTGTGGTAGACGCATGTGAGCTTGCCGTCCCGGCACAGGAAATACCAGCGGAAATAGCGGTCCTCATACAGCAGGTCCGAGCTGTCGAAGCAGGGGAACCGCTCCGCCAGCACCAGCACGTCCCGGCCGTACACGTCCTTCGCCCAGGGGCCGTGGGGGTCTTTGCGGGCGGTGAGCTGGGCCCGGCTGGCATAGGGCCTGCCCGCCGCCAGGAAGCCCACCTCCGGCACCGTGACCGTGAGGGCCTTGGGGGTGCGGGTGCGCAGGGGCTGGCCGTCGGCGTCCGTCTCCCGGCTGACCCACTCCAGCCGGACGGAGCTGCCGCTCATATAGCCCCCGCCGCCGGAGCGCTCGATCGACTTGCCCCGACCGGCCTCCCGGGGGACCATGTCCCCCGCCCAGCTGCCGCGGATCGGCTCCGTCTGCACAGGCTCGGTCGGTCTCGGCTGAACGGTATCGGCTCCCTCCGCCGGTACGTTCTGGGGCGCCTTCCCATGGAAGAGCCGCCCTAGGATATCCTTCAGCGCCATAAAATGTCCTCCCTTCAGTCGATCCAGCCGTCACCGCCGCAGTAGTTGCAGTCCACCTCGCCGTCATGGCATAGGCTGTTGGGGCAGTCGTGGCGCTCCCAGCCGCTGTTGGAGCCAAAGGTGCTGCCGGAATAGTTGGGCACGGAAACATACTCCTCGATATATCCCTTGCCGTCGCAGGTCAGGCAGGTCCGGGTGCCGCCGTTGCAGTGGGTGCACCGGGTCCGCCCGCCGTCATCGTCGTCATCCCAGTCGATGCCGCCGCCGGGGGAGGAATAACCGCCACCCATGGGGCCGGAGAAGCCGTTTTCGGTATCGTCCACCAGGCCGGTGATCGAGCACCGGTCGCCGGTGTCCGCCACGGTCAGATCGTCGGAGAAGTCGATGCTCATCTCGCACCAGCCCCACTTGGGCCAGTCGTTGACCCTGACGATCACCGCGCCGTATACGTAGTCCGAGTTGGTATACAGAGACACCTGGTCCACGTCCCTGCTGCCGGTATAGTCAAAGAAATACTCGTATGTCATGTCCGAACCGCTGTGCTCGTCGGTGATCGTCTGCCTCAGCGTCAGGCCAAAGCGGCCGCTGTTCAAAAGATCCACATACTCGTACATCGCCGCCGCGTATTCCTGTTTTACGGAGAATACGGCCTTCGTCCCGTTGGTGATGTCCTCCTCGGTGTGGATCAGCTCGCCGTTGAAGAAGGCGTGGGCGTCCGGCAGGATACCGTCGCCGGAGGTGACGGGGGTGGGAACGGGCGTGCTGACAGTTTCAGCGGCATCGGTAGAGACGATCTCACCCACGTCTTCGGAGTCGGTCATGTAGTATACGCGCTCGATGCCGGTGTCGTACGGAGCGATATCCATAGGGAAACCATCGCCCCATATCAGCTCTATGAATCCGTCGCCGTCCTGCGGCAACATCAGGCACACCGTCAGATCGCAGCGCGTCAGGCTGTACGAGCTGCGCACCTTCCCCACGCTCTCTCCGCCTGTGTAGGTGTAGCAAGCCTCCTGGCCGCTGCCGCCAGAATCTCTCTCATACTGCTGGCGGGACATCTCCTGCAGGCAGTCTTCCTCGCTCAGCTGGTCGGCGTAGGCCTGGAATATCTGCCGCGCGGTGTCCGCGTCGTCCTCAACAATGAAGCACACGCCGGTGACGCTGCCGTCCTCAGAAGTGTCCCAGTCGTACAGCTCATAGGCGTCCGCCTTGCCGTCAAACCAGACCAGAGGCCGGAACGTGTCGCTCAGTTCGTTCTCCTGCCCGCCGTCATCGGCGGATTCTTCGGTCCTGGTGTCCCGGTCGGAGGCGGCCAGGTCATGGCTGTGCAGCACGGAGCGGGCCAGGAAGAAGACCGCTATCAGCACCACGATCACCAATGAGACCGGAAACTCTCCCGTTTTGTTCTTATCGTTCATATCCTGTCCTCCCTGTTCTCTCCGGGCGGCGCATATGTCCCGGAAACATATCGACTGTTCCAATCCGGGTCCTGGGCATCAGTCTTCGGGCCGAAGCGCCAAAGGTCCGTCCCCACTTCCCCTATCACATCCCGCAGCTCCAGGCCGTCCAGGTACTTTTCCGGAATGGCGCCATAGCCCAGGGCCGCGCCCAGGATGTTGCCCGTGATGGAACCGGTGGAATCGCTGTCCCCGTCGTGGTTCACCGCGGCGGCGACGCCGTCTTCAAAGCTGCCGGCGTATTTCAGCGCGCAGTACACGGCGATGGCCAGGGCCTCGTCCCCCACCCAGCCCTCGCCCAGCCGGCGGATGGCGGTCAGATCGTCCATATCCTTCCCGGCCAGCCGGACGGCCGTCTCCACCAGGGCCAGCAGCCCGCCCATGTGCTCCGCCCCAGGGAAGGCCGCCGGCAGGGCGGACAGGGCGTCCGCCACCGCGCCCGCCACCGTGTCGCCGTATCCGGCGAGGCGGGCGATGATGTGGGCCAGCATGGCCGCCGGCAGATAGCCCAGCTCATGGCCGTGGGTCAGCGCCGCGGACGCGGCCCCCAGCCGGTCGATGTCCTCCATGGCCCAGCCGCTGTCGCAGAAATACAGCCCCACCGGCGCCGCCCGCATGACGCCGCCGCAGCCCCGGCTGTGGTTCAGCGGCGCCGCCATGGTGCCGTTCCCGCCCGCCGCCAGGGCGCCCATGCAGGTGTTCCCCGGCGCACGGCGGCTGAACAGCGCCGGCACGTTCACCAGCCAGGAGCAGCCGCTCCCCGCCGGGAGCGGGTAGTGCTGGGTCTGGGTCTTGTACCAGTCCCGGTAGGCGGCGGCGATGTATTTCTCATAGCCGTCCCGCTCCGCGCCGCAGGCGGCGCCCCGCAGCAGGCCCGCGGCGGTGAACAGGGTCATCTGGGTGTCGTCGGATATCTCCGCCGTGCCGTGGCGCGGGGCATACTGCCTGATCCCGCCCTTGCCGTACTGATGAAAGATGGCGGACGCGGGCAGAAACTCCACCGGGTAACCCAGCGCGTCCCCCACGGCCCCGCCGATAAGACAGCCTGTGAACCGATCCAGCTCCCCCATCGGTGTCCTCCTCCTTTTGACCCATTGTCCGGTATCCGTCCTTTTGACCATTTTAGTCTGCGCGGTACATCCGTGTCAAGTGCGCAGTCTGCGTACGCCGCCGGGTGAGCGGCGGCGCGGTCCTTCGTCCAAGATACAGGCGCCCCCGGACCGGTCCCAAAGGACCGTCCGGGGGCGGTTTCGATGCTTATATGGATGCCTCGAAGGGGCCGGCGGCGCGGCGCTCAGGTGAGCCGTATCCCCAATATCTCGTCCGCTGAAACACGGTACAGCTCGCACAGCGCCACCAGATGGCGCAGGGGCAGCTCATTGGCGCCGCGCTCATACCGGGCGTACATCGTCTGGGACGTGCCCAGATACTTCGCCACCTGCTCCTGGGTCAGGTCATGGTCCTCCCGAAGCGCCCGTATGCGCTCCTGATAGCTTTTCATGGCCCCACCCCCTGATAGAGGGAGTATACCTCAGTAAAGAAGTTTACTATTGACTTTAGTACATATCTTTACTAATATGTACACATCATCACCTTTGGGAGGGACACCATGGAACACATATCACCACCGACCGGTTATCCGTCCGTCGACAAACCCTGGCTGAAATACTACAGCGACGAGGCAATCAATGAACCTTTGCCCGAGTGTACGATGTATGAGTACCTCTGGGAGAACAACAAGGACCATCTGGACGATGTGGCATTGGTTTACTTCGGGCGGAAGATCACATACAATACGTTATTCTCGAAAATTGAGCAAACGGCTGTTGCATTTATAACTGCCGGCGTATCGGCAGGCGATGTTGTTTTAATGACGACTGTAACTGTCCCGGAAACGGTCTATGCGTTTTATGCGCTCAACCGGATCGGCGCTATCTCTAATATGGCGGACCCGAGAACAAGTACAGAAGGGATACATAAATATGCCCAAGAAGTAAACGCAAAAATAATACTGACCATTGATGTAGCATATCCCAAAATAGCAAAAGCCGCTATTGGAACGTCTGTTGAAAAGATCGTCACACTCTCTCCCGCCGATTCGTTGCCTCCGATCAAAAGAGCTGTCTACAAGGCCACAAATCATCAAGTAAAATCAAATGATAACTATTGTGAAAGCTGGGACGAGTTTATATCATCTTCTAATGGCGACATATGTCTTTCACCTGTAAACGCATCGTCAGATTGCTGTGTTATGGTCCATACGGGAGGTACGACCGGAACACCTAAAACCGTAATGCTCAGCAATCAAAATCTTAATACCATGGCAATGCAGTATGCACTGCTTGGGATCGACATTAGCAGAGAGCAAAATTTTCTCAACATCATGCCGCCATTTATTGCGTATGGCGTCGTGCTTGGAATACACATGCCTTTGTGTCTTGGGTTGAACGACATCCTCATTCCGCAGTTCGATCCAAGCAAGTTTGCAGACCTTATTCTCAAATATAAGCCCGCGCATTTAGCCGGCGTGCCAATGCACTATGAGCAGCTTCGGACAAGCCCAAAAGCGAAGAAGGCCGATCTTAGTTTCTTCCGTATGACCGGCTGCGGCGGAGATGGCATGGCGGAAGGCTTTGAACTCGCTATCAACGAGTTTCTTTTTCAGCACAAATGCAAGTATCCTATTACAAAAGGATATGGCATGACGGAGATCAGTTCGGCCGCAACAACCAATAAATTGGAACTCAACAAGCTGGGGAGCGTTGGCATCCCCCATCTAAAGACGACTGTAGCTATATTCGAGATCGGCACAGACAAAGAACTACCCTATGGAGAAATCGGAGAGATATGTATGCGTTCTCCTACGGTCATGCTTGGTTACTACAACGCTCCTGACGAAGAAAATAAGGTCCTGCTTAAACATAGCGATGGAGAGATTTGGATACACTCCGGAGACATTGGGCACATGGATACGGACGGCTTTCAATATATTAATGGTCGTCTGAAACGTATGATTATCCGCCCTGACGGCCACAATGTTTGGCCATCACAAATAGAAAATATTATCCTCTCATATCCCGGGGTAGAAAATTGCGCAGTTGTGGGTCTTCCCAATCCGAGCGGAAAACACGGAATGATACCTACAGCATTTATCGTCTTAAACGATACCGGGATCACAGCCGACGCCATCGACGCCTATTCAAAAGAGCATCTCCCCGAACGGGATTGTGCTCTGGACTATCGATTTGTGCAGGACATACCACTCACGCCTATCGGTAAGGTTGACTACCGTGCTCTGGAACGGCAAGCGGCACGAGAATAATAAACACAACTATCCATATACGCCAAAGGAACGGTGACCGGATCACGGTCACCGTTCCTTTTTGGCAGAGATCGCGCTATTTGATACAACGCCGCGCTCCGGCGCGCCGGGGCGGGTCACACCAGCGCGATGACACCGGATATGAGCAGCAGGATATAGGTCAGCAGCAGGAACTTCTGGGCGGATATGCGCTTGGCCAGCCGGCTGCCCAGCCACACCGCCAGGAGGAAGGGGATGGCCGAGGCGGCCAGCAGCCCCAGCACCTCCGGCACGAAGTAGCCGGCCCGGTAGTGGCTGTACAGAAGATAGCTGTTCAGGATCACCCACACCGCCGAGACCGTGGCCCGGAACTTTTCCTTCTCGGGCATGGCCCACACCGCGTACACCACCAAAAACGAGCCGCCGGAGATGAACATGCCGTGGAACAGTCCCGCCAGGAACAGGCAGCCGTACAGCGCCGCGGCGGGCAGCTTGAACTCCTTGTGGATGAACAGCTTCTTCAGCGCGATCAGGATGATGACGGCGCCGTACAGGCGCAAAAGCAGGTCGAAGGCCAGCGTGTCGAACAGCCATATGCCCACCAGCAGGCCGGCGCCCATCAGCAGCGTGATCTTTCCCAGCTGGCGAAAGTCGATGTCCCGCCAGTGGCGCAGCGCCACATATACGCTGCTGGCGCCGCTGACGATGGCAACGATGGGCTTGGCCGCCTCCACACCGACCAGGCGGATGGACGGGGGCATGGCCAGCAGAGCGCCGGCAAAGCCCGTGATCACCTGGATGGTGTTGGAGATGAACAGCGTCAGCAGAAACAGCAGTTTGGAAAGCATACCGTCAGCGCCCGGTCACCACCACTTGATCTGCTCGGTGATGTGGTTGCGGATGGCGATGAACTCCGGAGAGGTGACGTCCCGGGGCCGGGGCAGGTCGATCATGACCTCCTCCTTGATCTTGGCGGGCTTGTTGGTGAGGATCAGCACCCGCTGGGCCAGGTACACGGCCTCCTCGATGTTGTGGGTGATGAACACCACGGTGGTGCCCGTTTCCTTCCACAGGCGGACCACCTCATCCTCCAGGTAGAAGCGCAGCTTGATGTCCATCTGGCCGTAGGGTTCGTCCATCAGCAGCAGGTCCGGCTGCATGGCGAAGGCGCGGCCGATGATGATGCGCTGGGCGGTGGACACGGACAGCTGGTGGGGGTAGTTGTTGCGGAACTCCTCCAGCCCCAGCAGCTTGATGATGTTCTCCACCCGGCGGTTTATCTCGTCTTTCGGCAGCTTCTTGATCTCCAGGCCGAAGCGCAGGTTCTTCTCCACCGTCAGCCAGGGCATGGAGGAGGGCTCCTGGAACACCACGGAGATGCTGTGCTTTTTCGGGTCGGCGGGTTCGCCGTCGATGTACAGGTCGCCCTTGGTGGGCATATAGATCCGGGTCAGCAGGTTCAAAAACGTGGTCTTGCCGCAGCCGGTGGGACCCACCACGCACAAAAACTCGCCCTTTTTGATGTCGAAGGACACGTCGTCCAGCACGTGCAGGCTGCCGAAATACTTCGTCAGGTGCTCCACCCGGACTTTCACATCGTTGTTCTCCATCTGTGCATGCCCTCCTTACAGCGCCAGGTCGGTGTTGGCCGACACCTCCGAGCGTATCCGCAAAAACTCCGGGTCGGTCATGTTCCGCGGCTTCGGCAGGCCGTTCAGGTCATAGATCTGCTTGACGGTCGCCGGGCAGTTGCTCAGAAGCACGATCCTGTCCGCCAGGAACACGGCCTCCTCGATGTTGTTGGTGACGAATATGATGGTGCGCTTTTCCTGGCCCCAGATGCGCAGGACCTCTTCCTCCATGGCGTACCTCGTCTGGGCGTCCAGGGCGCCGAAGGGTTCGTCCATGAGCAGGATCTGGGGGTTATTGGTATAGGCCCGGGCGATGCCCACGCGCTGCTTCATGCCGCCGGACAGCTCGTGGGGATAGGAGTTCTCAAAGCCCTGCAGGCCCACCAGGTCTATGTACTTCTGGGCGACGGCCCGGCGCTCGGCCTTCTTCACCCCGGCCAGCTCCAGACCGAACTCCACGTTGCCCATGACCGTCCGCCAGGGCATCAGGTTCATGGACTGGAACACCATGCCGATGCGCCGGTCGCTGCCGTGGATCTCCTCGCCGTCCAGGAATATCCTGCCGCCCACGGGCTTCTCCAGGCCGGCGATCATGTTCATCAGCACCGTCTTGCCGCAGTGGCCGGGTCCCAGGATGACCAGAAACTCGTTGTCATATATCTCGAAGGACACGTTCTCCACCGCGTCCTTGACGCCGTTCTGGACCACGTAGCTCTGGCAGATGTTCTCCAGTCTTAATATGACTTTTTTCTTCTCGTCCATGGACAGATCATCCTTTCTGCAAACTGCGTTACGACGGCCAGTATGGCGCCCACGATGCCGATGGCCACCATGCCCGTCAGCACCAGAGGCATATCCAGCGAATCCATGCCCCGGGAGATGAGGAAGCCCACGCCCGCGTTGGCGCCCAGCATCTCCGCCGCCAGCACCACCATCCAGGCCGCGCTGGTGGAGGTGCGCACACCGGCGAAGATGGCGTCCAGCGCCGAGGGGAAGGCGATCTTCATCAGCCGCTGGCGGGGCGTGGCGTTGAACACCGTGCCCACGTCCAGATACATCTTCTCCACGTTGCTCATGCCCGCCTGCACGTTCACCACGATGCTGGCCAGGGAGCCGAAGATGACGATCAGCACCTTGGGGAACTCGCCGATGCCGAACCACAGGGTGATCAGGGGGATCCAGGCCAGGGGCGGGATGGCGCGGAAGGCGTTGAACAGCGGCCCCAGCAGGGCCTTGGCCCGGGGGAACCAGCCGATCAGCACGCCGAAGGCGATGCCGAAGGTCCAGTCGAACAGCAGCGCCAGACCGATCCGGCGCAGACTTATCAGCACATGGCCGATCAGGGTCAGCTTCTTGACGGGCTTGACGAACAGCTGCACCGTCCGATCCCACACCTGCGCGGGGGACGGGAAGCCGGTCCCGCTGGAGGAGGCGGCCAGCCACAGAGCGACCAGCAGCAGCACGGATACCACCGGCAGTATTTTATAGAGCACGCTCAGCCGTTTTTCCCGTATTTCGGCGGCGCTCAGCATTTCCTGCTTCTTACTCATAGCTTCTTCCACCCCAATACGAGATTTTCCAGAAGGTTGATGAGCGCGGAGATCACCACGCCCAGGATGCCGATCACCAGGATGCCCATGATGACCAGGTCAACGCGGCCGTAGGAGCGGCCCATGAGGATCATGTAGCCCAGGCCGCTGGAGGAGGCCAGCATCTCCGCCGCCACCAGGGTCGCCCAGGCGTTGCCGATGGCCACCTTGATCCCGGCGAAGGTCATGGTCATGGAGGAGGGGATGCCCACCTTCCAGAATATAGTGAAGTAACTGGCGCCGCAGGTCTTGCCCACGTTCTTCAGCACTTCTTTCGTCTGGCGTATGCCTGTGTAGGAGTTTATAAGACAGGGCACGAACGCCGCGAAGAACACGATAAACGCCTTGGCCTGCAGGCCCACGCCCAGCCACACGATGGTCAGGGGTATCCAGGACACGGGCGGGATGGGGCGGATGATCTCGAAGATAGGACGCATGAAGCTGTCAAAGCCCCGGTACCAGCCCATCAGCCAGCCAAGAGGGATACCGATCAGCACCGCCAGCCCAAAGCCGCACAGCGCGACCTCCAGGCTGGACCATATATGCACCGGAAGGATGGCCCCGTCCGGTTTTTTGTCGACAAATTTAGTGATGAACAGGCGGAACACCTGCAGCACGTCGCTGAGCTTATTGCCCTCGATCACACCGCTGATGGCCAGAAATTCCCACAGCAGCAGGAACCCCAAAATGCCGGCGATGGACAGCATCGCGCTCTGGTAGGTCAGCTTCCGCTTCTGATCCTGCACCAGCTTTACCCGCTGTTCATTGGTCAGCACGTTCGTCGTCTCGTTCAAATCTCTCCCTACTTTCTGCGAAACGGTTTTTCCGATCCCGGACCTGCCGGGAGGGCAGGCCCGGGACTGCTTGTTCCTTTGCTAAACAGCTGTGCCGGGGAAGGGGATATCACTCCACGGGGATGCCAAGGATCTCCGCGGCGGCCAGGGCCACGGACGGGTCGATGCGCTGATCGTCCAGGAACTGGGTGCGGTCCTCGTTGGAATAGTTGCCCTGGCTGATGAAGAAGTCCAGGCCGAGCATGATGTCCTTCTCCACCTCCAGCAGGTCACGCTTGGTGTACAGGCCGGCGTCGTCGGGGCTGGTCTTGGTGTACAGCTCGATCCACTCCTCGGTGGTGGGGCCGCGGTACCAATCCATGGTGCGCTTAGCCACGTCCTCGTTGCACAGGAAGCCCTCTTCGTCGCAGTGATCCAGATACCACTCGGCGGCCTGGGCCATGTTCTCCTCGGAGGCATAGCACCACTCGACGGCCTTGTGGAACACGATGCAGGCGGTCACGACCAGGTCGAAGTTGTCCTCAAGGATCTCCTGGGTGGCGAAGGTGCCGCAGGCCATGGGGATGCCCAGCTGGCCGGAGTCGGAGATACGCACGTAGCCGGCGTCCTCCGCGGACAGGGCGATGGCGTTCCAGCAGCCCAGCACGTCGCCGGTGCCGCCGTTGAAGCCGGTGAGGGCGTTGGCGTTATCCATGTTGACGCTCTCCACGTCCTCCAGGCTCAGGCCGATGTTGGTCAGGAACTTGGCCAGCACAGCCTGGGCGGTGGTGCCGGTGGGATACACGCAGGTGGCGCCCTTCCACAGCTCGGGGTTCTCCGGGTCGGCCGCGATGTCGGAACCCTCCCGGGCGAACAGAGCCAGGTTCTCCTCAAAGTCGGTGATGTCGATCAGGGAGAAGTCATAGCCCTTCAGGCCGTTGCACAGGCCGCCCATGCCGCAGGAGGCGATGTCCCATTCGGCGTTGGCTTCCATCATGGCGGGGCCGCCGGTGAAGCAGACATACTCCAGATCGATGTTCAGCTTGTCGAACACGCCCAGCTTATCCGCGAACAGGAACGGATAGGAAAGCGGAGAGCCGGTAAAGAAGCCGATCCGCAGGGTCTGGCGCTCATCGAAGGGGGTCAGGCCCCAGGTCAGGTCCTCGCCCTCCGCCTCGGCGGCAGGCTCTTCCGCGTCGGCGGCGGGTTCCTCCGCGTCGGCGGCGGGTTCCTCCGCGTCGCCGGAAGGTTCTTCCGCGTCACCGGCGTTGCCGGCGTCAGCAGCGGGCTCGGCAGCGGGTTTGTTCTCTTCCTCGGTCTTGCCGGAGCCGCCGCCGCAGGCGGCCAGAGAAAAGACCATCACGAGGGCAAGCAGCAGTGCGATCAGTTTTTTCATGTTTTTCCTCCTTAAAGTTGTTTATGGTCGTCGGTCAAATAAGGCCTGCCGGGGATCCGGTACGCGCCTGTCCGCGCCGCCGGACCCGGCCTGCCGGACTCACGTCATATCAGCCGCAGCAGCAGTGGCCTGCGCCGTCCCGGCTGTGGCTGTCCTGGTCCGGGTCTTTCATGCACAGGTGCACGGCGCCTGTGGTGAACGCCCGGGGCAGGGCCAGGATATTGGGGTGGGGCCCCACGTACTTCTTCATGGCGTCGGCCAGGGCCTCCTCCACGGTGGCCCGGGTCTTCAGACCCATGCTGCGGGCGATGCCCGGCTCCCGGGCACCCACGATGTAGATGGCGCTGGTGTGCTCCTCCGCCAGGTGGCCGCAGCTCATCATGGAGAAGCCGTGGAAGGGATGGAAGGCGTTGGCGAAGCGGTACTTGTCCGTGTACTCCTTGCGGGTGGCGAAATACTCGCCGTACCGGTCCATGTCCGGCAGGATCTGCATGTAGTCGTGCTGGAACATCTCATACAGCTCCCGCAGATAGGGCCAGCGCTCGTCGTGGAACCACCCGTCGCAGATGCTGGGCACGATGAACACGCAGTGGTCGGCCATCACCCGCTTGTGGCGGATGACCTGGGCCGACAGGGCCTGCATCATCTGGATGGGGTTGGTGCCCATGCCGGGGCCGTAGTGGAAGTCGGTGGGCATACCGAACACCATCACGTCGTACTTCTTCTCCGCCCAGTGGACGTAGGTGCGCTTGTCGGCCATCTTCCAGCTGATGGGCTGCATCTCCTTGGCCCAGCCGGAGTTGATCTCGATCTGACGGCTCTTGGAGTCCAGCACCGCGTCGCAGCAGAAGAACTTGTGGCCCATCTTCTCCTCCATCAGCATCCCCTGCTCGTCGAACTTCGAGCGCATGACGCTGTTGGTGGATACGGGCACGAAGTCCGGCGCGTGCATCACCCGGGGGATGTGGTGGCCGGCGATGGAGCGCCAGTGGGTGATGCCGGTGGCGCAGTGCTTGTACCCGCCGGAGTAGCCGCCGTAGGGGTTGCCCTGGGTGTGGCCGATGAGGATGGGGATGTCCGCGTCAAAGACGTACTTGTTCATCAGCACATGGTCGCCGGAGGCGGTGAAGCCCAGGTCCACCATGTGGTCGTAGTCCTCGCTGTCGTGGCTGGTGATCTGGGCGGTGGGATAGAACTCGTTGAACAGCTCCTCGCCCAGGATGGTGCGCATCTCCTTCACGGTGGCCCGGGGATGCAGGCCGTTGGAGATGAGCAGCAGGATGTCCTTCTTCTCCACGCCCGCGGCGTAGAGTTCATCCAGGCAGGCCCGGATGGACACCTTCCGGTGGCTGGTGGGCTGGACGCCGCCCTTGACGATGTCGGGGATGACGAACACCACCGTCTTGCCCGGGCCGGCCAGCTCCTTCAGGGAGGGCATGCCGATGGGGTGGCGGATGGAGTCCAGGGTGGCGGCGTAAAGGCTGTCCCAATCCTGGGGCAGGCAGGGCGGATCGGGCACCGTTTCGCCGGGGATGAACACGTCGGTCCAGTCCGGAAGCTGGGCGCTCATCATGCCGTGGCCGTACTCAAAATCCAGTTTCATGTGTCGCTCTCCTTTGTTGTGATGTTCTTACTGAAAGCTGTCGTAGTGGCGCTGGAATACTTTATACACGGCGCTGCTGTCCTGGCCGCCCAGGCCGTCGGCGCTGGCCAGCTCGTTGTACATCTGCACGGTGCCGGCGATGAAGGAGGGCGCCTTGGCGTCCTTGGCCATCTGCAGGGCCAGCTTGGTGTCCTTCAGCAGCAGGTCCACGGTGAAGGCCGGCGTTTCGAAGGCGTCGTCCAGGATGCACTTGCCCACCTCCCGGAACAGGCCGCTGACCGTGGCGGCGCTGCTGGAGGCCACGGTGTCGTAAAACACCTTCTTGTCGATGCCCACGTGGTCACAGATGGCCATGACCTCGCTGCTGATGGCGTTGATGCAGGAGAACATCATCTGGTTGAGCAGCTTCAGGGCGTTGCCCGCGCCGTGGCCGCCCACATGGATGGCGTTGGCGGCGAAGGTGAGCAGGACGGGCCGTGCATATTCCAGAGCATTGGGGTCGCCGCCGGTGGGCAGCATCCACTTGCCCGTGGCGGAGGGCCGGCCCAGGATGGGGCAGTCCAGATAGGCCGCGCCGGTGGCCTCCACGCCCTCGGCGTTGCGGCGGGTGGTGTCCGGGTCCACGGTGCTGGTGTCGATGACCACCTGGCCGGGGCGCAGCACCTTCACCATGCCGTTTTCGCCGAACAGCACCTCATCCAGCTGGGCGGGGCCGGGCAGGGACATGATGATGACACTGGCCTTCTCCGCCACGCCGGCGGGATCGGCGGCCACCTGGGCGCCCATCTTTCCGGCGCGCTCGGCGGCGGCGGGGAACGCGTCGCAGGCCACCACCTCATAGCCGGCGTTCAGCATGCTCTCCAGCATGCAGCAGCCCATGCGGCCGCAGCCCACCAGGCCGACTTTTTCGATCTTATCGCTCAATGCGGTCCAGGACGTCATACAAAACACCTCCTTCAGCATCCTTGGGGACGTCCACGTTCAAAAGCTTCGCCAGGGTCGGCGCCACGTCGATAATCCGGGCGGGGTACTTGCGCTCATACTTGGGCACCCCCGGACCCACCATCAGCATGCAGGCGTGCATGTCGTGGAGGGTGGGTTCCGCCAGATGGACGCCGGTGAAGTTGCCGCACACGGCGGAGTAGTCGCCGCCGTTCTCTTCCACGATGTCCTGGATCAGGTCGGGGAAGTTCTTGCACAGCCGGGCCTCCTCGTACAGCTCCCGGTTGGCGATCATCCGCTCGGAGCCGTCCCGGTACTTGATGGCGGAGCGGTAGATGAACGGATGGGACATGTAGCCCGGCTTCCAGGCGTACAGCACGTCGCCCACCCGGTCGTAGCCAGGCCCCTCGTAGATGCCCAGCCGACCGGCCTCCTTCTTCTTCAGGGCGTAGGCCACCACGTTCTCGCCGGTCTCCGGGTTGCGCATGGCCAGCAGGGTGTTGATGATCTTCTCCTGCACCTTCTCGTAGTCCTCCGGCTCCACGATGCCGTGGGGGTCGCGGCCCTTCAGGTTGATGAAGATGTGGGCGTGGCAGGGCTCCAGGGGATGGCACATGGTCTTGTCCCAGTCGATGGTCAGGTTGGAGGGGTCGTCCGTGGACAGGTCCAGGTTGTATTTCAGCAGCCCCGCCCGGGCCAGATGCTCCTTCACGAAGGGGTTCCAGTCCAGATGGGTCATGCCGTGGTCGGAGATGAGCACCACATATGTATCGTCCAGGTCCACCGCCTCCATGATCTTGCCGATGTTCTCGTCCACCTGGCGGTAGACCTCCCGGATCATGTGCCAGCAGAAGGGGGCGGTGCGCTCGCTGTACACCCGGGCGGTGGGTTCGATGCCGGCGTACAGGGCGTGCTCGATGTGGTCGATGGTGCCCACCCAGGAGAAAGCCATGTCCCACTGCTGGTGCTCCAGCACGTAGCGGGTGGCGTTGCCCCACCAGTTGGCGTGCAGGCTCAGCTGCTCCAGATACAGATCGGAGTTCATCCACCCGTCCATGAAGGCCCAGGGGTCGTCCACCTCCATGTAGGCGCCGGCGACCGCCTCCACCTCCTTGCTCAGGCTGGCGGGCACGGAGTAGGGTTCGGCCATGTTGATGGAACTCTGGTAGAGCTTGAAGTCCTTGCCGTCGGGACTCAGCTCCAGGATCTGGAAGCGGAACCGGCCGTCCCGCTGGTAGTCCCGGGCGTGGAAGTTTTTGGTGATCCAGGGGCCGTAGTCGCCCATGGTGATGTCGGTGATGGCCTGGGAGGCGTCCTTGCTCTCGGAGATGAGCATCCGGTCATAGCCGGCGTCGGCGCTGGCGTAGACCAGCACGTACATCTTATAGCCCTCCACATAGGTGGGCGGCACGGTGATCTCGAACTGCAGATGGGGCTTTTTGCTCTCCGGCATGTTGCTCCAGCCCTCCGCCGGCTCGGTCTGGACCTGGACGGCCCGGCCGGGGATCTGGTTGCAGTGCAGCAGCTTGTTGGAGAAGCAGGCGCTGGAGGCCACGTCCCACAGCGGCATGTAGAAATACCGGAACGGCGGGTTCAAAGACCCGGCCAGCTGGCAGCCGTCCTCCTCGGTGATGGCCCCCATGGGGAAGGTCACCGGCCAGTTGATGAGGGCGGTCTTTTTGCCCAGGCGCTTGCCCACGTCCCACAGGGTCTCGCACAGCACCTCGTTGCGGTCAAAGGAGGTGTGCCAGTGGTCCAGCTCCTCGCCCTGGTGCTTGACCATCAGGCTGGGCACGCCGTTGGTGCCCGAGCCGGCGCCGCTGACGATGGCCGTCCACGCCGCCGCGGTCAGAGGCGGGAAGACGGTCTCCAGCCGGGAGAATACGCCCCGCTGCATCAGCTTGGCGGTATTGGGCATGGCGCCCTCCGCCACGAACTTCTGCATCAGGTCGGGCATGGCGGCGTCCAGGCCCAAAAACAGTATTTTTTTGTCCATTTCATGCCTCCTAAATTTACGAAAACTTATGATTTACGGCAATTCTCTTCCATAAATAGGGATTTTAGTCTTAAAAAATGACAACTTGTCACCGTTTATCGTCACATAAAATTGTACAGATGGCACAACCATCTGTCAACAGCTATTTGCCCAAACGTTTGCATTGTGTTTCGTAAAAAACGGAGAAAAACCGACTTTTTGTTGTTTTCCCCCGTTCGATATGGTATGATACACCCACTGTGTCGGTCCCGGGCGCGCTCCGGCGGCCCATCGGGACGAAAGGAGACCCCTGCTATGAACCTGAAGGATATAGCGAAGCTGGCGGGCGTATCCGCCTCCACCGTCTCCCGGGTGGTCAACGGCGGCGACACCTCCGCCGCCAGCCGGGAGACCCAGGAGAAGATATGGTCCGTGGTGCGCATGGAGGGGTACGTCCCCAACCAGACCGCCCGCAGCCTCCGCCAGCCCCAGAGCCAGTCCAAGCGGACCATCCGGGAGATCGACTGCGTCTATGCCCGCACCGCCGGCTCCCTGATCGACCCCTTCTTCACCACCCTCATGCACCACGTGGAGGTGGAGGCCATGGCCCAGGGCTATAACCTTCGCTACCAGTTCTCCATCGCCGACCTGGAGCCGGAGAAATTCTCCAGCTCCCTGTCCAATGTGGAGGCGGCCATCGTGCTGGGCCGCATCGACGAGCGGGCGCTGAAGAGCCTGCGCAAATACTACCGCCACCTGGTGTGCACGGGGCTGCAGGAGACGGACTTCCCCGTGGACCAGGTGATCGCCAGCGGCTACCGGGCCGCCTACAGCTGCGTGGAGTACCTGATCGCCCTGGGGCACAGGGACATCTGCTACCTGGGAGAGACCATCAACGAGCAGCGCTACCAGGGCTACGCCGACGCCATGCGCGCCCACGGCGTGGAGGACAGTCTGCCCTATGTGGCCGAGGCGCCGTTCTCCCCCGCCGGCGGCTTTGAGGCGGTCAACCGGCTGCTGGAGAGCGAGCGGCCCTTCACAGCCATCCTGTGCGCCAACGACATGCTGGCCATGGGCGCCATGAAGGCCCTGCGGGAGCACGGCCTGCGCATCCCCCGGGACGTGTCCCTGGTGGGCATCAACGACATGGAAACGGTGCGCTATCTGGACCCCATGCTCACCACGGTGCATGTGCCCCTGGAGGAGATGGGCCGCCACGCGGCGCGGCTGCTCATCGACCGGATCGAGGGCGGCCACAGGCTGCCGGCCAAGGTGATCCTCCCGGCGGAGCTTGTGCTGCGGGAGTCCTGCGGACCCATCGGGGACAAGCAGAAAAAGGGAAAGAAGCCCCCCGCGGACGCCGGATCTTCCAAATAATATATGGTATAAAGCAAAGGAACGGTGACCGAAAACGGTCACCGTTCCTTATTAAATATATCGCTCGTGCGGACGGTCCGGAAGCTCCGCGGCATGCGTCCGGTGCCCCCCGTCAATACGCGATCACTTCGTCGATCTTTGCCTCCGGCATGAGCCGCTTATAGGGATACCCCGCCGGGACGATGAGCGTGCCGATGATCGTTTCCTTGAACTGCCGGCCGCCGCAGGCCAGTCTGCCCGCCGCCTCCTGCTTCCACCGCCCATCCTTCGCTCTCTCCCAGTACCATCCGTCCTCCGGCTCCGCCAGCCCCGCGCCCAGGCACAGCCGCTGGATATAGCAGTTCATGATGGCCCCGCAGCCGATATACCGCACCGTTTCCGGCAGCTCCATGTCCATGATAAGGCTGCCGGACAGGACATTGTCCCGCAGGCTCTCCAGGGTGGAGGGAAACCGCAGTTTCCCCACGATGATCGAATCCCGGAAGGTCCCCTCAGGGGAAAAGGAATCCGGGTCCGCACTCCCGAGGATGCGGACGCCCTCCGGGATGACCAGATCCCGCACCCGGTATGCCTTATAATAGATCAGGCCGCGGCGCTCCATGTCAAGGCGATGGGGGCCGAAGGGTCCGCGGTACAGGCAGTTGTCCTCCCGCGGCTCTATGGTGAGCAGAAGCCCGCTTTCGTCGCAGTAATAGGTGCCCGTGTCATTGTCGAACTTTAACTTCCAGCTCATGTTATCTCCTCCCCGGCCCGGCTGTATATGGTACGAAAAAAGGAACGGCATTTGTATCACAATAACCGTTCCTTTTTGGTGGGGGAAGGTGGATTCGAACCACCGAAGGCATTGCCAGCAGATTTACAGTCTGTCCCCTTTGGCCACTCGGGAATTCCCCCATATTCTGTTTTCCCCGCCCGGGGGTCTCGGTAAGTTCTGGAGCTGGTAGACGGACTCGAACCCCCGACCTGCTGATTACAAATCAGCTGCTCTACCAACTGAGCTATACCAGCTGATCTTCCAGCCGTTGAACTATACCACACTTCCGGGCGCTTGTCAACGGGAAAATACAAAATCGCCGCCTTCCGCCCCCTTTTCCCCGCGCATAGGACAGCCGCCGCCCCGCATAGGATGCAGGGACACATAAAGCTGTGGGAGGGAGATATGACGGAGCAGCCATATATACGCCGTACATACGCCGCCCTGGCCGGTCGGGACCCGGGCCAGACCGGGTTTTTGCAGGCGCTGGAGAGCCTGTGGGAGAGCCTGGCCCCCTGGCTGGAGGAGCGGCCCCAATGCGAGGCGGCCGGGCTTCTGGAGCGGCTGGGCGAGCCGGAACGGACGGCCCTGTTCCCGGTGATATGGACCGACGACCGGGGGCGCGTCCGGCACACCCGGGGCTTTCACATCCGCTGCACCACCGCCCTGGGACCATGCCGGTGCGCCCTGGCCCTGGGGCCGGGGCTGGACCTGTCCGCCGCCAAGGCCCTGGCCCTGGACATCAGCCTCTGCCGGTCTCTGGCGGGCCTGCCCCTGGGCGGGGCGCTGGCGGGGGCGGACGTGGCCCCGGGCGGCCTCAGCGACGGGGAGAGCCGCCGGTTCTGCGCCGGGTTCATGGCGGGGCTGTATCCCCTGCTGGACCGGGATTTCCGCCCGGACCAGTGGGCGGGGCAGGCCCCCAGCCGGGAGCTGGACTATCTGACGGGCTGCTATGAGCGCATGGCGGCCCTCACCGGCCGGGGGGAGCGCTCCGCTCCCCCGCCGGGACCCATGACGCCGGCCCAGGCGATAGGCTGCGGGCTGTGCCATTTCGCCCGGAGCGCCCTGAAACGGCGAGGCGGCCAGCGGCTGGAGGGCCAGAGGGTGCTCATCTCCGGCGCGGGGCCGGCGGCGGTATGGGCCGGGGAGACCGCCGCCCGGATGGGGGCGCTGCCGGTGGCCCTGGGGGACGACGCGGGGTGCCTGTACGCCGCCGCGGGGCTGCCGCTGGCGCTGCTGCGGAGCATGTTGCGGGAGCCGGGACTGCCCCTGCTGTTATGGGCCGTCCGGTCCCCGGGGGTGGAGTACCGGCCCGGGCCGGTGCTGTGGGACATCCCGGCGGACGCGGTGTTCCTGTTCGGCGGCGGGACGAAGCTGGGTTCCGCCGCCGCCCGGCGCGTCGTGCTGCACAGGCCGGCGGGGGTGTTCGAGGGGGCGTTCCAGTCGGTCACCGCCCGGGCGGGGCGGATCTTCGCCGAGGGCGGGCTGTATGCCCCCGCCATCGCCGCCGGGGCGGGCGGGCAGATCATGGCCCACCGCCGGTGGGACGGCCCCGCCGACCGGTGGGAGGCGGACCGGCGGCTGCGCACGGCCATGGAGGAGGTGTGCCGCACCGTGTGGGACGAGAGCGAGCGCTGGGGCCGGCCGGGAGACCTTCTCCTGGGCGCCCGCACCGCCGCCGTGGAGCCTATCGCCCAGGCCCTCATCCGCAAGGGCATATGAAAAGCGCCGGACAGGTCGGACCTGTCCGGCGCTCGTATTTTGTCATCACTCCCGGCGCAGGGCGTCGATGGGGTTCAGGTTTGCCGCCTTCACGGCGGGCAGCATGCCGAAGATCACGCCGATGAACATGGAGAACACCACCGCCACCAGGATGGCGGGGTAGCTCACCGCCGTGGGCGTGCCCATGACGGAGGCGATCAGGCGGCTGAGGATGACGCCCGCCGCCACGCCGATCACGCCGCCGATGCTGGTCAGGGCCGCGGCCTCCGTCAGGAACTGCCACAGCACCCGGCGCTTCTTCGCGCCGATGGCCTTTTTCAGGCCGATCTCCCGGGTTCGCTCGGTGACGGTCACCAGCATGATGTTCATCACGCCGATGCCGCCCACCAGCAGGGAGATGCCGGCGATCCAGATCAGCTGGTTGTTGGTGGCGTTGGACATCTCCTGGATCTGGGCGGCCTGCTCCATCAGGTCGTCGCTCTGGTAGGAGAAGGTGCCCTGGGTGGAGGTGCCGGTGATCTGGCTGGCGGTGAGCAGGTCCTCGGCCTGCTGGCCGATGGAGGTCATGTCGTCGGTGCTCCGGGCCTTCAGCACGGCGGCCTGGGGTTCGTCGAAGCGGTAGATGGTCGGCCAGACCGCCTGGGGGATGAACACCCGTCCGCCGGAGGTGTCGGCGTACATCTGGTAGTCCCGGTAGCTCTCGATGGCGAACTCGCCGGTGCGGGACTTATCCATCACGCCCACCACGGTGAAGGGTTCGCCCTTGATCTCCAGTATCTCCCCCACCGGGTCGGTCTCCCCGAACAGGGAGGCCTTGGCGGACGGGTCCAGCAGGGCCACCTTGTGGAAGTTTTTATAGTCCTCCTCGGTGAAGCCCCGGCCATAGCTGAGGACGTAGCCGCTGGCGTAGAGATAATTCTCGTCCACGCCATACAGCTCGCCGGAGTAGGCGGTGTTCTTGTAATAGATCTCGCTGTTGTACTGCCGGGAGCAGTAAAGCCCCACGGACTCCACGTTGTCCAGCTCCGCCAGCTTCTGGCGGGTCTCCTCGCTGATGGGTTCCACGCCCTCGGGGGGCGGGTTCCAGTCGCTGAAGGTATAGGGATAGTTGTCCTGGTACAGCTGCACGGTCACGGCGTTGGTGCCGGAGCCGATCAGGCTCTCCTTGATCTGGTCGTTGGTGCCCTTGATGGTGGACACGATGGTGATGATGGAGGCGATGCCGATGATGATGCCCAGCATGGTCAGGAACGACCGCATCTTATGGCCCCAGATGCCCTGGAACGCCAGCGCTATGTTCTCAAACATATCTCCGCCTCCTCATCAATAGTAGCTGCCCACGAGGGTCTGCAGGTCCTCCTGATAGGCCACCTTGGCGCCCTCCTTCACGGCCCGGCCATAGGGGAAGGCCACGTAGTCGTTCTCCATGTCCAGCCCGCCGGTGATCTCCACCGACCAGCCGTCGCCGGCGCCGGTGGTCACATAGCGCTTCTCCAGCCTGTCGCCGTTGGCCACGTAGACATAGCTGCGGCCGCCCTCTGTGCGGACGAAGGACTGCTCCATATACAGGGAGCCTGCTGCCTCCTCATCGTCCTCCGCCGGCGCGCCGCCGGTGGAGAAGGAGATGCTCACATAGTAGCCCTCCCGAAGCCCGGCGTCCTCCCCCACCCGGACGGTGAAGGGATACCGGCTGACGTTCTCGTTGCCGTTGGGACTCCAGTAGTAGTAATAGTTGTTCCGGCTCTGCTCCACGGGGTAGGGGGAGATCTCCGTGACCTCCGCGTCCAGGGTGGTGCCGCTGCGCCAATCCTGGACGGTGACCGTGTCGCCCACGTGCAGCACGTCCAGGTCGAACTCGCCCAGCACGCCGGTGATGTAATACCCGCCGCCGCCGGACACCAGCACCACGGGCTGCTCCTGCTCCAGGGCCTCGGTGGGGTCCAAAACGGACTTCACCACGCCGGCGGTGGTGCACAGCACCTCGCCGTTGGAAAGCTCGAACTCCAGGGCCTTCAGCTCCTGCTCCGCCAGGCGCAGGGACAAGGTGGTGTCGGTGATCTGCTGCTGGGTCTCGGTCTTCATCCGGTTGATCTCCTCGGCGGTGTAT
This sequence comes from uncultured Oscillospiraceae bacterium, assembly GCA_947627735.1. Lineage (GTDB taxonomy): Bacteria > Bacillota > Clostridia > Oscillospirales > Oscillospiraceae > CAJOIG01. The sequence goes on from CANQXG010000023.1 coordinate 28,542, forward strand.
ACCTCGCCGGAGAAGCCGCCGCCCCAGGATACGCCGACGTCGTCGCTGCCGTCGTCCAGGGGGGTGTAGGCCGGCTGCACCAGCCGGAATATCCAGGTGGTCACCGGCTCATCCGCCGCGTCCAGACCGCCCCACAGCTGCCGGAACGCCACCTCGAAAGCGGAGTACACATAGCCGTTCAGGGCGTTGGCCTCCCGGATCTCAAATACCATATAGATGCTCCCGTCGCCGGGATCGGTCGGCTCCTCCGGCTCCGGGGACACCTCCGGTCCCGGGGATTGCTCCAGCTCAGGCTCCGGCTCGGTCTCCGCCCGCAGCATCCGCCCGGTCCGGGCGGGGGCGTAGGTCACCGGCCGCAGGGATGCCGTGTCGGCGCCATCCGCCTCGCCCTCATCGCCGGCGGGCGCCTCCGGGCTGGCAGACGCCTCCGGGGTCTCGGTGGCCGCCGGCTCTTCCGTGGCCTCCGGCTCGGCGGTGGCTTCCGGCTCCGCCGTGGCCTCCGGCTCAACAGTGGCTTCCGGTCCGGCGGTAGCCTCCGGTTCCGCCGTGGCCTCCGGCTCCGGCGTGGGAGTGGGCGACGGCTCCGGGCTGGCCGTAGGGGTGGGGGCCGGGGTGGCGGTGGTGGGCACGTCCGGCTCATCGGGCACCGGCGGCATCTGGGCCTCCTCGCCCCGGGCCACGGCCACCAGGTAGTCGATCATGGCGTCGAAGAACGTCAGCTCCTCGCTCCACAGGAACACGTAGGGGTCCTCCCGGGTGCCGCTGCCGCCCTGGAACCAGGGCACGGCCACGCTCTCCAGCGGGGGACGGCTGGGTTCCGGGGGCGCGAAATACCCCGGGGTGCCGATGCGGTAGGAGCCGATCTCCTTCAGCTTCGCCTGGGCGTCGCTCAGGTCCAGCTTCAGCTGGTCGATCTCGATCTGCTTTTTCTCCAGCTCCACCTCGTCCAAAGTGGTGTCAAAGGCCAGGATGGGGTCGCCCACATTGACCTGCTGGCCCTCCTGCACATATATCTCCGTGACGGTCTGGGTGCTGGTCAGGTACACCGACTGCATCCGGTCGGCCACCACAGGACCCTCGGTCTCCACCCGGTTGCGGTAGCTGTCCTGATAGCCCAGCATGCTCACCGGGTACACGTTCACGATGCTGCCGGCGCGGTTTTTCAGGTAGTAAAATCCGCCGCCGCCGGCCGCGCCCAGCACCAGCGCGCAGATGAGCACGATGGTGACGATCCTCTTTCCCTTGGGACCCAGCCTGCGCTTGCCCTCGCTCTTACCAGGCATCGCCCACACCTCCTTCTCCCTCCGGCTGCAGCACGCCGTCCAGGATGCGCCGCAGGCGCTTGGCCCGGGCGCCCACCCCCGGCTCATGGGTGATGAGCACGATGGTGGCGCCCCGGTCGTTCAGCTCGTCGAACAGGTCCATCACCTGATGGCCGCTGGTGCTGTCCAGCGCGCCGGTAGGCTCGTCGGCCAGCAGGAGCTTGGGGTTGTTTATCATGGCCCGGGCGATGGCGACCCGCTGCTGCTGGCCGCCGGACAACTGGTTGGGCATGAAGTCGATACGGTCCTCCAGCCCCACCATCTTCAGGGCCTCCTCCGCCCGCTGGCGGCGCTCCCGCTTGCCCACGCCGGCGTACAGCAGCGGCAGGGCCACGTTGTCCCGGGCGTCCAGCTTGGGCAGCAGGTAAAAGCTCTGGAACACGAATCCCAAAGTGGTGTTGCGTATATCCGCCAGGCGGTTTTCCGACGCCTTGCCGATGTTCTCGCCGTTGAGCAGGTACTCCCCGCTGGTGGGCACGTCCAGGCACCCGATCAGGTTCATCAGCGTGGTCTTGCCGGAACCGGACGGACCCATGATGGCAAGGTAGTCCCCCTCGTCGATGGTGAGGTCCACGTTTTTCAGGATCTTCACCACGTCCTTGCCCTGGGGGTAGTCCTTGCATATATCCCTCATCTCAAGAAGCATGGCCGCCTCCTTACCCCACGACCCGGGGTTCTTCCACGGCCCCCGGCTCCTCCTGGGCGGCGGGGTCATACTTCTCGGTGGGCTGGCCCTCGGCCAGGCCCTCCGCGGGGAAGGCGATGTAGTCGGTCAGCTCCAGGCCCTCCGCGATCTCGCAGGTGCCCATCATGTCGTCCTGCACGCCGATGGTCACGGGGCGCTTTTCCAGCTTGTCGTTCTTCCCGGCGGCCCAGACATAGGCGCTGCCGTCCTCCTCGTACTGGACATAGTACATCGGCAGCATAGGCCCGGCGGGGGCCTCGTCCCCGTCGCCCTTGTCCGGCTCTATGTACACGTGCTGGCCCAGCATCAGACCCTCGGTGTCGTCCAGCTCGATGTAGAACGGATACTTGCTGGCGGTGGTCATCTCGTCGGAGGAGCTGTCGCTGCTGCTGATCATCACCATGCTGCCGTCGTTGTTGTTCTGCACCGGGTTCTCCCAGTCGATCATGGACAGGGTCCCGGTCCAGGTCTGTTCATTGTCCAGCCGGGAGCGGACCGTCATGGCCATGCCCTCGGTGAGGGCGGAGGCGTTCATCTCGCTGATGACGCCCTGGACGCGCAGGCGGGTCACGTCGGTGATGGTGATGTAATCCACGCCGCCGGCGCCGGGCTGGTCGCCGTAAACATCATAAGAGGAATTGCCGCCTGTTTCGTCCACGCTCATCACCCGCCCGGAGATGGGGGCGGTGACCTCGGCGTTCTCCAGGGCCGCCTCCTTGGAGGCGATGTCCCGCTCCTGGAGGGTGATGTTGTACTGGGCCTCCCGGATCTCCACGTTCTTCGAGTCGATCTGCAGCGTATAGCGCAGCTTGTCGGAGTCCTTGGCCTTGTCCCGCTCGCTCTCCAGCTCCTTGATGGAGTCCTGGGCGGAGGCGATGGTGTTCTCCAGCTTCTCCTTCTCCAGATAGGCCTTCTCCAGGTCCAGCTGCATGGCCTCGGTGTCATAGGCGAACAGCACGTCCCCGGCCTGCACCAGGTCGCCCACCTCCACATAGGTCTCCAGGATCGTCTTTTCCTGATCCCGCTTCACCTGGGCGGTCTCGCCCGCGGCCACCATGCCGGCGTAGCGGTCGGCCAGGCCCACGGCGCCCATGCTCACGATGGAGCTGACCTGCTCCACCGGCACGGCCTCGCCGGAGGCGGCGCCGCCGGAGCAGCCCGCCAGCATCCCCAAAACCAGCGCCCCCGCCAGGAGCGCCGAAACCGTCTTTCTCATAACGTCCTCCTTATGATCCGTTTTCTCCCGCGGCAAGCGCCGCGTCCGCCGCCCTGAAGACCCGGGCGGTTCGGGTCAATAATAGCCCTTTTTCCCGGGAAAGTAAATAGAGCAATTCTTAAGATTGTGTTAATCCGCCTTACATTTTCGCAACCTTCCGTTGCCTTTTTTTATCCGACGTCCCGGCGGGAAAAAAGTTCCCGCCGCCGAGGCCCGGTTGACAAGGGCCGGCCCTTGGGATATACTGACCGGCAGGCGGCGCGGCGCGCCGGAAAAGAGGTCCTTCCCTTGCATCTGCGATCACTGAAAAACTCCGCCCTTCTGCTGCTGACGGCCTTCATCTGGGGCGTGGCCTTCGTGGCCCAGAAAAACAGCATGGCCTACATAGGCCCCTTCACCTACAACACCACCCGCTCCTTCATCGCGGGGTTTTTCCTGCTGGCGATGCTGCCGGCGCTGGATAAGCTCCGCAGCCGGGACGGCGCCTTTGAAAAGGGTTCCCGCCGGGACATCCTGGTGGGGGGTATGGCCTGCGGGGCGGTGCTGTTCGTGGCCGCCATTTTGCAGCAGTCCGGCATCGCCCTGCAGAGCGCCGAGACGAACGTGGGCAAGGCGGGGTTCATCACCGCCTGCTACGTGGTCATCGTGCCGGTGCTGGGGCTGTTCATGGGCCGGCGGTCCCCCCTGCTGGTGTGGGTGGGCGCGGCGGCGGCCGTGGCGGGCTTTTTCTTCCTGTGCCTGATGGACCCGCTCATGGCCGGCCAGGGCCTGGAGCTGGGGATGAGCGATCTACTGCTGATGCTGTGCGCGGTGGGCTTCTCCGTGCACATCCTGGTCATCGACCACTTCTCCCCCATGGCCGACGGGGTGCGCATCAGCTGCGTGCAGTTCTTCACGGCGGGGCTGCTGGGCCTGCCCGGCATGTTCCTGGCCGAGTCCCCCGCCTGGGCGGACATCGTCGCCTGCGCCGGGCCTATCCTCTACGCGGGCGTGATGAGCAGCGGCGTGGGCTACACCTTGCAGATCGTGGCCCAGAAGGGGGTCCACCCGGCGGTGGCCAGTCTGCTGCTCAGCCTGGAAAGCGTATTCTCCGTGCTGGCGGGATATGTGCTCATCCCAGGCTCGGCCCTGTCCCGGTGGGAGATGCTGGGGTGCGCGCTGGTGTTCGCGGCGGTGGTGCTGGTCCAGATCGGACCCCGCAAAGCGGAAAAATAAAGACCGCCCGGACGGTGTGAACTGTACCGGGAAAAACAGACAATAGGAAAAGCCACCCCCTGGTGTAAGATAGAAAACACCAGGGGGTGGAC
>CANQXG010000024.1 GCA_947627735.1 uncultured Oscillospiraceae bacterium
GTCCACCCCCTGGTGTTTTCTATCTTACACCAGGGGGTGGCTTTTCCTATTGTCTGTTTTTCCCGGTACAGTTCATCGACCTCCGGGGTGCTTGTTTCACATGTCAGGCGTCCTTGCCCATCTCCTGCCGGATCAGCGCGCACACTTCGTCAGCGTCCCCGGCGGTGAAGCCGTCCCGGCTGATGAGCACCCCCACCTTTTCCCTGCAGGTGAGCACCAGCAGATGCTCCGTGGGCAGGATCTGCAGCACGTCGGCGTAGGGAATGACCGTCCTCTCCGCGCCGCCGGCGATCTCCAGGCTGTCGGAGAAAAAGGAGGTGATCCGCTCCATGTCGCCGCCGCTGCGGCTCTCCATGGCCTTCCAGGCCAGGCGGGCCTGCCTGCGGGGGATGTACACGCACAGCCACACCCCCACCGCGGCGATCACCGCCAGCTCCACGCCGGCGTAGGTAAAGCTGCCCTTGGTCAGCAGCGTGACCGCCGCCAGCACCGCCCACAGCGCCGCCAGCAGGATCATCACCTTTTTTATGAACGGTCCCAGACGCTCCTTCGTGACCCGGAGCGTGCCCTCGTAAAACAGCGCTTTCGTGATGGTAAAGCGGTTGACCGCCACAGGTTCCACCGTCGTCCCTCCTCTTTCCAAGCGGGCAGATGCCCTTTACAAAAGTTCCCGTCCCGGGAGGGGACGGGAACTGGTCTTAAAAGCGATATGGTTTTAGAAGTCGTAGCTCTTGCAGACAGGGGAGTTGGCCGCGGCGGAGGCCTTGTCGAACCAGATCAGGTTCTCGGAGGTCTTCTTGTCGAACAGCTGGATCAGCTCCGGCTTGGTGCTGAACTTTACGGTAGCGCCCATGGACACGTCCACCTTCAGGTCCACCGTCGGGATCACCATGACCACCTCGTCGCCGTTGCTGTCCGCATGCAGGTGCACCTCGGAGCCCATCATCTCGTTGACCACGATCTTCGCCTCCAGGTCGCCCGCGCCCACGCTGATGTGCTGGGGGCGGATGCCCGCGATGATGTCGCAGGCCGCCTGGCCGTTCTGCTTCAGGGCCTTCTGCTGGAACTCGCTCAGCTTGATCTTCGCACCCCGGATCTGGGCGTAGTAAACCCCGTCCTCCAGCAGCAGCTGGCAGTTGTCGAAGAAGTTCATCACCGGCATCCCGATGAAGCCCGCCACGAACAGGTTCACAGGCTTGTCGAACACTTCCACCGGCGTGCCGATCTGGTTGACGTAGCCGTCCTTCATGATGACGATCCGGTCGCCCAGGGTCATGGCCTCCGTCTGGTCGTGGGTCACGTACATGAACGTAGTGTTGATCCGGCTGCGCAGCTTGATGATCTCCGCGCGCATCTGGTTGCGCAGCTTCGCGTCCAGGTTACTGAGCGGCTCGTCCATCAGGAACACCTTCGGGTCACGCACCATGGCACGGCCAATGGCCACACGCTGCCGCTGGCCGCCGGACAGAGCCTTGGGCTTCCGCTCCAGGTACTGGGTGATGTCCAGGATGGCCGCCACTTCGCGCACCTTCTTGTCGATCTCATCCTTGGGCACCTTCTTCAGCTTCAGGGCAAAGGCCATGTTGTCGTACACGCTCATGTGGGGATACAGCGCGTAGGACTGGAACACCATGGCGATGTCGCGGTCCTTCGGCTCCACGTCGTTGCACAGCTTCCCGTCGATGTACAGCTCGCCCTCGGTGATGTCCTCCAAGCCGGCCACCATCCGCAGGGTGGTGGACTTGCCGCAGCCGGAGGGGCCTACCAGCACGATGAACTCCTTGTCCGCGATGTCCAGGTTCACGTCGTGCACCGCCGTGACACCGCCGTCATAGACCTTCTTCAATCCCTTCAGTTTGACTTCGGACATACTACCATGCTCTGACCGCCGGACCTCCGTCCGGCCATCTCGCGCCGCCCCCATAGGGCGGACCGCATTACGACAGGTCTCCACACTGCCGCACCGCGAGCAGCGGCTTCGCTTCCTCCTTTTTGAATGTACGCACGGCCATATTGTGGAGTGGCCGCCGCCATTGGAATGTAAGGTAAGTTTTTTGCGGGCACTGCCCCGCTCAGGTCAGGTCAAGATCGTACTTTTCCACGTCCACCAGCACCGCGCCGCCCTCGGCCTGGAAGCTGATGCTGTCCGCGCTCTCCGGCGTATAGACGATGAAGGTGGCCGCCTGCTCTCCGTCGTTCGCGAACAGCTCCAGGCTGTGCCGGTCCATCACCAGCCGCAGCTTCAGCTCGCCGTTTCGGGGCCGGACCTGGAACTCCCGAGCGTGGACCACGTCGTAGCGGACGCCGCAGCGGCTGCGATCCACCCGCAGTATGTTCATCACCGGCTTATAGCGGATATAGGTGACGTGCTCCCCGTCCTGGGCCACATTCAGCCGGAAGGCGTGATACATGCCCCCGGCGGGGCGGACCGTGACGGTCATGTCCAGGATGCGGCCGCTGACGCCGGGCAGATTCGTCTCCCCGGTGACCAGCACGTCGCTGTGGGCCACCCGGTGGCCGTGGTAGGCGTCCAGCTCCCGCACCGGGTTCTGGACCAGCCGACCGTCCCGGATCGCCAGCTCCCGGGGCAGGGTCATCTCGCCGAAGATCCTGCTCCCCCGGGGCTGGCAGTTGGAGTTGGTCCAGTTCTGCATCCAGGCGATCATGATCCGCCGGCCGTCGTACGCCTGAAGCGTCTGGGCGGCATAAAAATCGATGCCATAGTCCAGGGACTGGACCTTCTCCCGGTCAAACTTCCTCGCCGCGCTGTCCCAGCTGCCCATCAGGCACAGGGCCCCATAGCCCGCGTGGAACTCCAGTCCCAGGGCAAGCATATCCTGGGGGCTGGTGAGCAGCACCTGCTTTCCGTCCAGGGGGAAGAAGTCAGGGCACTCCCACATCAGGCCGAACTCGTTGCGGCACCGATCCACCACGCCGGCGGGGCGCCAGTGCAGCGCGTCGTCGCTCTCGAACAGGAGGATGGCCCCGCTGTCGTCTTCGGTGCGGTTGCCCACCACGGCGCGGAACAGGCCGTCCTCCCTCCAAATCTTCGGGTCCCGGAAATCCAGGACGCTGTTTCCCGCGGGAAGATCCTTGCCGGTGAGGACAGGGTTGCCCTCGTATTTCTCGTAGTCCACCCCGTCGCCCACAGCGATGCACTGGGTCTGATACTCCTCCACCAGACCGTCCTCCCGCCGCTGGCGGTGCACGCCGGTGTACATGATCAGCTGCCGGCCGTCGTCCAGCTCCAGAGCGCCGCCGGAAAAGCAGCCGTTCTGGTCGTACTCCTGGTCCGGAGCCAATGCCACGGGCAGCCGCTCCCAGCGGATGAAGTCCCGGGTCTTGACGTGGCCCCAGTGCATGGGACCCCACTTGGTGGAGTAGGGGTGATACTGATAAAACAGATGGTACTCGCCCTTGTAGCAGGAAAAGCCGTTGGGGTCGTTGATCCAGCCTATGCCCCCGGTCACATGAAACAGCGGACGGTCCCCCGCGGGGATGTGGGGCACGTATTTGTCCTCAAACTCTCTCGCCTGCTGCAGTTTTTCACTGGTCATGGATCGTTCCTTTGGAAATGTATTTCCCTCTCTGGGTGTTATCTCTTTAGCCCTGAGCCGCGGCGTAGCGGTCATAGGCGGCCTGATACACATCCAGCATCTGCTGCATGCCGCAGGACTCGGTCAGGTGAGCCACATAGGCGTCCCACTCGGCGTCGTCGGGGCCGCCGTCACGCAGCCACAGGCCTTCCTGCTCGGACACGGCGCTCTCGAAGTCGGACTTGTACTGGTCGATCACGTCCAGCTCGTCCTGGGTGAACACGCAGTCCACAGGATACACGGTGGTGTCCTTCACGTAGGGCATCCAGAAGTCATACAGGTCGGTCAGACGCTCGATGGCCCGGTCCTCCATGGCGAAGGTGTTGGAGTAGTACTCGGACAGGATCAGCTTGGGACCAGCGACCTCATAGGTGCTCTTCAGCTCGCCGGCGCCCTTGCCGAACTTCTCCTGGGACTCCTCCTCGGTGATGGACTGCCAGATGCCGTTCTCGTCCTGGCCGGTGAAGTAGACGTCGATGGGACCATACTGCAGCTGCATGACGGCCTCGCCGGTGTACCACTGGTCATAGAACTTCAGCAGGTTGATGGGGCTCTGGCAGTCGGCGGTGATGGACAGCTGGGCGGAGTTGGTGCCGCCGCCGGTACGGACGGTGACGCCGCTGGTGCCCTCATACTCGGTGCCCTTGGGGCCGGTCAGGATGGGCAGGAACACATAGTCCTCGGCGTGCTCGCCCATCAGCTCCTCGATATACCACCAAGTGGACACGCCCACATAGCCCTGCTGGCACTTGGCGATCAGCTGGGTGTCGGACTGGGAGAACATCTCGATGTCCATCAGGCCCTCTTCATACCAGTCGTGGAAGTAGGTCACCGCGTCGCGATAGCGGTCGGACACGCACTCGAAGCTCACCTTGCCGTCAGGATTGAGCAGCAGGTCGTTGATGACGTCGTTGGGCCAGTTGGTGAAGCCGAAGCCGGCATAGAAGATGTTCTGGCCCCAGCACCACTGGTCGAAGCCGGTGGACATGGGCAGGGTGCTGCCGGGGGCGGCGCCGTACATCTTGGCGGCCATGTCGTTCTCCTTGAAGGCCGCCAGCACGTCGTGCAGCTCATCCAGGGAGGTGGGGACCTCCAGGCCCAGGTCGTCCAGCCAAGCCTTGTTGATCATGGAGAACTGGGGGATGGTGTAGATGGAGTAATCCTCTTCCTTGCCGATACCGGCGGTGCCCATCTGCTCAGCGGAGGGCAGGCCGTAGATCTTGCCGTCGGTCATGGTGATGGCGGCCTTGATGTTGGGGTGCTCCTCCAGGATCTTGCTCAGGTTGGGCATGATCTCGGGGGTGATGTAGGGGGTCAGGTCCAGGAAGGTGCCGTCGGAGCCGTACTTCATCAGGTCGTAGTTGGAGAAACCGACACCCTGGAAAGCGTCGGGCCAGTCACCGCCGTTGATGGCAATGTTCACCTTCTCGCCCAGGGACTCGCTCATGGTGTCCCAGGTGATGTGGATGCCCACGTTGTCCATCATGGCGTTGAGGACCTCGTTGTCCACGTAGCCGGGACTCAGAGCGGACTGACCGCCCATGATGGTGAACTCGGTCTGGTCGGTGTTCTCGTTGACGGTGCCGTCGTTGACGTTGGCGGTGCTGCCGCCACCGCCGCCGCAGGCGGCCAGGGCCAGGACCATGACCAGCGCCAGGGCCAGGCAGGTCAGCTTCTTGAGAGTCTGTCTCATGGGATCATTTCCTCCTAGATAATTATAATGGTATGTTTCCGTTCGATCCGTACCGGTCAGGGGATCAGCCCTTCACGGCGCCGGACATAAAGCCTTTTTCAAAGTACTTCTGTACGAAGGGGTAAACCACCAGCATGGGGGCCGCCGCCACGATCATGGAGCAGAACTTCAGGCTCTCGGTCAGCTTGTTCAGCTCGGCGAAGCCGCCGGAGATGGTGCTGGCCTGGGCCGCGCTGGCGGAGCTCTTGATCAGGATGTTCCGCATGACCAGGGGCAGAGGCGCGTCCTCGGCCCGCAGGTAGATCAGAGCGGTGAACCAGTCGTTCCAGTAGGCCACCATGGAGAACACCACCATGACCGCCATGATAGGCATGGACAGGGGGATCACCACGCTGACGAAGGTGCGCAGCTTGGAGCAGCCGTCGATGCCCGCCGCCTCGATCAGGTCGTGGGGGATGCTGTTCTGGAAGAAGTTGCGCACGATGATCATGTTGCCCACCGCCACGCCGCCGGGCAGGAACAGGGCCCACATGTTATAGATCAGGTGGGTATCCCGGACCACCAGGTAGGTGGGGATCAGGCCGCCGCCGAAGTACATGGTGATCAGGAAGAAGATGCTGATCGCCTTCCGGCCGGGCAGATCCTTCTGGGCCATGGGGTAAGCGGTGATGTACAGCATGGTCACGGAGAAGATGGTGCCGATGACGGTGTACTTGATGGAGTTGATGTAGCCGGAAACGATGGTCTTCTCGGCGAACACCGCCTTGTAGCCGCTCAGGGTGAAGCCGCTGGGCAGCAGGAAGGTCTTGCCGGCGTACACGTCATAGGGGTCGGAGAAGGAGGCCACCACCACGTAATACAGCGGATAGGCCACGATCAGCAGCACGATGGCCGTGATGGCCACCAGGATGATGTCGCTGGTCTTGTCGGAAAGGCCCGCAGAACTGGACTTGACTTTCTTGTTTTCCATTTCTGTTCCCTCCTTACACGAACTGCACGCCGTCCGCCTTGGAGGCGATCCGGTTGACGATGAACAGCAAGATCAGGTTGATGACCGTATTGAACAGGCCCACAGCGGTAGAATAGCTGTAGTTGGCCCGCTCGATGCCCTGTTCGTAAACGTACACGGCGATGACGTCGCTGGTGGCCTTGTTCAGGTCGGTCTGCAGCAGCCAGACCTTTTCGAAGCCCACGTTCATCAGGCCGCCGGCCGCCATGATAAGGTTCAGGATGGCCATGGGCAGCAGCTCGGGGATATCGATGTGCATGATCCGCTGGAACACGGACGCGCCGTCGATCTTCGCCGCCTCATACAGGCCCGGGTCCACGTTGGCCAGCGTGGCCAGATAGATGATGCATCCCCAGCCGGCGTCCTGCCAGATGCCCGACGCTATGTAGATCGTTCGGAAGGCCGACGCCTGGGTCAAAAAGTCGATCTGAGTGCCGAAGATCAGGTTGATAAGACCGCCGGACGGGCTGAGGAAGATGCGCAGCATACCGCAGATGACCATGGTGGAGATGAAGTGCGGCGCGTACAGGACGGTCTGCACCACTCTCTTGTACCGGGCGAACCGGAGCTGGTTGATTATCAGCGACAGGACGATGGGGATGGGGAAGCTCCACAGCAGGCCGTACAGGCTGATCAGGATGGTGTTCTTGATCATACGACCGAAGGTGGGCGCGTTGAAGAACCGGGTGAACCACTGCATGCCCACGAACTTGCTGCCCCAATAGCCCTGCCGGGCGTTGAAGTCCCGGAAGGCGATCTGGATGCCGTACATGGGGATGTACTTATAGATGAATGTCAGCACCACCGGGATGAGCAGCAGTGCGTACATCTGCCAGTTGGCACGCAGACGCTGGTTCAGGCTCTTTTTCCTCGGCGCCAGAACAGGCGCGCTGGATTCATTCATAGTTTCCACTCCTTTTCTAGTACTGTATTGATGGGCGTTTGGTCGGTCTCTCCTCCCCTCTTCAGGACTTTTATGTAACAACGTAATAGAAAACAACGTTTCACAATGGTTATCCGTGGTTTTTTGAGTATTTCACCCCTTCCACAAGAACGTTTGTGAAACGTTATTCGATGAAGTACTCATAATATATCCTCATTCAACAAGCAAGTCAACAGGATTTTTCCGATTTTCTTGTTTTTTGACCAAATCACCAAAAGCCGGTTACCCCATTTAGGCAAAATAACGTTTCATTAATTTCACGTAAATTTCGTGAACTTAATACTTTACAAATGAAATACCGCCGGGTTATAATGGACACATCCAACAGCGGCGGTGCGACCGTCCTGCCAAAGGAGACACACAATGAAGGTAAAGAGCAGTACTCCCACCATGAAGGACGTGGCCCGGGAGGCCGGCGTGGCCCTGGGGACCGTGTCCAAGGTGTTCAACGACCTGCCCGTGGGCGAGAGCTACCGCCTGCGGGTGGAGCAGGCCGCCCAAAAGCTGGGCTATCAGGTCAACAGCTATGCCCGGGGCCTGCGCAGCAGCAAGACCGGCACGGTGTCGCTGATCCTGCCCAACGTGACCGACCCCTTCTTCTCCGCCCTGGCGGAGAACGTGTGCCTGGCCCTGTCCCGGCGCAATTACCGTATGCTCCTGACCGTCACCGGCTCCAACCCCAGCTTTGAACAGCAGTGCATCCGCATGGTGGAGCAGAACAAGGTGGACGGCATCATCGGCCTGACCTACAACCCCCTTCTGGAGGTGAACGAGCAGACCGCCCTTGTTTCCGTGGACCGGAATTTCAGCGCCGCGGTGCCCTGCGTGTCCTCGGACAACTACGCCGGCGGCCAGATGGCGGCGGAGAAGCTGATCGAGCTGGGCTGCCGGCGGCTGCTGTTTTTCCGCATCGGCTCCGACGTGGCCGGCGAGGCGGACAAGCGTGGCGTGGGCTTCCAGGCCGCCTGCGGCCTCCGGGGCGTGGAGCACCGGTCCGTGGTGCTGAACGACCGGGAGGGGTACGGACCCTTCCGGGAGTATCTGCAGGAGCATATGCCCGGCGGCGTGCCGGATTTTGACGGCATCTTCTGCAACACCGACCGGCTGGCCGTGGGCGTGATCGATCTGCTGGCGGAGCTGGGGCTGCAGGTGCCCCGGGACGTGCAGGTCATCGGCTTCGACGGCGTGCGCCACTTCGCCACGGGCAAGCCCTACTGCTCCACCATCGCCCAGCCCATTCCACAGCTGGCGGAGGCCTGCGTGGACACCCTGCTGCGGGAGGACCGCTCCAGTCTGCCCAGCCTCATCTGCCTGCCGGTCAGCTATATCCCCGGCGGCACCACCCGGGACTGAGAGGCGCGTTATGGCCAGCGAATACCTGAAATGGAAATACCGGGACGTGAAGCCGGATGAACCCATCCAGTACACGGCCCAGGAGAAGCGGAAAAACTGGTGGGTCTACCACAAGTGGCACGTGCTCATCGCCGTGGTGCTGGTGCTCATCGCCGGGGACATCCTCTACGACGCCCTGGGCATCGGCCAGGTGAAGCCGGACTACCAGCTCGCCTACGTGGGCGACGCCGCCCTGCCCGACGACGCGGCCGCCGCCCTCAGCGAGGCCCTGGCCGGGCTGGGGCAGGACAGCAACGGCGACGGGCGCACCGCCGTGAAGATCAACCAATACGTCAGCGGCCGGGGCGTGTCCGACGCCGCCGGCTATGCCGCCGCCACCACCGTGACGCTGATGGGCGACCTGGAGGAGGCCGACAGCTATTTCTTCCTGCTGCAGGATCCGGACGCCTTCCAGAAAGAGTACGGCGTGCTGCGCCGGCTGGACGGCACCCTCCCGGAGGAGGACGTAAAAGACGCCGACGGCTGCTGCCTGGCCTGGGGCGACTGCCCGGCGCTCAGCGCCCTGGAGCTGGGCGATTACACCATGCAGGTGCTGGGCCAGCAGGTCACCGGCCGGTGCCAGGAGCTTCTAAGCGGGCTGTACGTGGCCCGGCGGGGCTTCTGGACGGAGAGGACCGTCCCCAACCCGGAGGACTGCGACGGGCTGTGGGCCGCCATGACCGAAGGAGCTATGCCATGAAAAAGAGGATCATCCCCCTCATCGTCGTCCTGTGCCTGCTGGCCGCCCTGGCGGGGTGCGAAAAATACCCCTCCCAGGCCGCGGACGGCGCTGTATGGGACAAGAACTGGACCATGCTGGGTTCCGCCATGGGCGTGGAGGAGCCGGGCAATGGCCTGGAGCTGCTGGACAACAACCTGGCCCTGGCCGTCAGCGACACCTATCTGGCCACCTGGGCCAGCGGCGAACCCATCCCCTACGTCAACGCCGACGGGGACGAAATGGAGATCTATGAGTCCCAGCTCTATCTGCTGCTGCTCAGCCGGGAGGACGCCGCCGGCGCCCAGGCCGCCGTGGACGACTGGCTGGCCCAAGAGCAGGAGACCTACACCGTCACGGACACCCGCACCGAGACCCACAACGGCCAGCAGTACACCGTGCTGACCTACCTGACCCGCTCCGACGACAACCCCTACAGCCACGGCGCCGTGGCCTTCGGCGTGTTTGAGAATTACGCCGTCAACGTGGAGCTGACATGCATGGAGGACTATACTGGCGACGCCGACGCGGTGCTGGCGTCGTTTCTGGACGGCTGCCACTACAGCGCCGACCTGCCCGAATAAGGAGGAAACGCCATGGGCCTTTTCGTTCACGACGACCCCAGCTACGATCCCAGTATCCGCCAGACCGGCTTTTACCGCTACCGGCAGCTGCTGAGCGAGAGCGCCGGCCACTGGTTTCTGGTGGACCTGATCACCCTGGCGGGGGCCATGCCCCTGACGGCGGGCATCGCCCTGTCCGTCATGTCCTCCAGCGTGCTGATGCTGCTGCCCTGCTCCATCGTGGGCGGCATGATCTTCGGCCCCTTCCTGGCGGGGATGTACGACGCCATCCTGCGGAGCATGCGGGACGACAACACCGCCCGCTGGGCCAATTACCGCAAGAGCTGGCGGCAAAACTGGAAGGGCAGTCTGCTCCCCGGCGCCTTTTTGGGGCTGTTCATGGGGCTGTATACCTTCATGGCGGCGCTGTTCTGGTGGTCGGAGCGCTCCCCCTCCCTGGGCACGGTGGCGCTGTATCTCTTCTCCGGGCTGCTGGCGCTGGTGTTCACCACCCTCTACTGGCCCCAGCTGGTGCTGTTCCGCCAGACGGTGTTCAACCGCCTGCGCAACACCATCCTGTTCACCTCCAAATACTTCTGGCGGGTGTTCGGCGCGGCGCTGCTGCAGATGCTCTATCTGGCCATCCTGGTGCTGTTCGCCCCCTGGAGCCTGACGATCGTGCCCTTCCTGGGCCTGTGGTACATCACCTTCCTGGCCCAGTTCATCATCTACGACGCCCTGAACCAGGAGCTGCACATCGAGGAGCAGTTCTCCGCCGACAGGGAGGAGAGCTAGGCATAACGGTCTGGCTTCCTGACCATCCGAATACAAAAAGAGCCGCTGCTCATCGCAGCGGCTCTTGCCGTATATCTCAGTCGAACAGCGCCTCGGGCAGCGCCAGGGAGCAGTCTTGCCCGTCCAGGCGGTAATCGATCCGCCGCCGGTCCGGGTCCACGCGCACGTTCTCCGCCCGGCAGAGGGTGCGCAGCCGCCGGTACAGGGCCAGCTTCTCCCCGTCATAGCCCGCCGGGTCGTCGGAGGTGAGGTACACCCCGCCCAGCAGGCCGCTGACTTGGGCCAGTAGCAGCTTCTGTTCGCCGCTCAGGCGCAGATTGTCGTCCCGCAGGAAGAACACGTCCGGGTCGCTCCGATAGGCCCGGCCATCCAGCTGCCGCCGGACCAGGGTGTTGCCGATGGCCTGGCGGGTGCTGACCCGCTCCCGGTGCAGCAGGCGCATGTATGGCTCGTCGTCCCAGTCCAGGCTCACGTCCCCGCTCACCCGGCAGTAATCCACCCGGCCAAAGGCGGGCATCACCGGCACGCCGCAGCCCAGAATGCGCTTGCCGGCGCAGACCTGGCGCAGAAAATCCATGGCCCGGATCATCCGCCCGGCCCGGCTCTCCCGCTCAGTGCCGAAGGGCGCCGCCCCGTAGAGGAAGTCCAGCTTCACCAGGTCGAAGCCCCACTCATGGAGCACCCGATGGAACACCCTGGCCAGATGGTCCAGCACCTCCGGGTCGTCGATGTCCAGGGAGTAGAACCCGCCCCAGTTGCTGCCGCACAGCCACGGCTCGCCGTCCACCCGCAGCAGCCAGTCCGGATGCTCCTCCATCACCCGGGAGTCCCGGCGGCACACGAAGGGCGCCAGCCACAGCCCCGCCTGGAACCCGGCGGCGTGGATGCGCTCCGCCATGGCGGCCATCCCGCCGGGGAACTTCGTCCCGTCCGGCTCCAGCCAGTCCCCCACGCCGGGTTCCCAGCCGTCGTCGATCTGGAACAGGTCCCCCCTCTCCAGCACCCTGGCGCACCCGGCCAGGTCCGCCGTGATGGCGGACTCGGAGATGTCCTCATAGCGATTATACCAGCTGGAGTAGCCGGCGATGGCCGGCGCGTCGGCCCGGGGCAGGCCCATGGCGGCGAACCAGCCGTCAAAGACCTGGTCCTCCCCGCCCTCGGCGAAATACAGGTCGAAGGCGTGAAACTCTCCTCCGCCCCAGCGCACCCCGGCGCAGTCCCGCTCCAGGGTCAGCTCCCCTTTGCCGGCGTCATAGCGGAAGACGGTGTAGCCCGGCGCCTCGTCCAGGGAGGCGATGAGCCGGTACCGGCTTCCCCGGCGGAAGTAGCACCAGGAAAAGCCGTGGGACAGGCCGGGCTTATTAGGGTAGTCCACGAAGTGATAGTCCCCGTACCGGTCGGCGCCGAAGCGACGCACCAGCGGCTCCGGCGCGTCACGCAGGCCCCGGAGCCTGTCCCCCGGCCCCAGCTCCGGACAGTAGGTCCAGGTCTGGTAGCCGTTCATGAATATGTGCTCCTCCGGCGCCACCGTCAGGGGCATGGACGCCGTCACATGCCGGAGGACCGCCTCCGGCATATCGCATGTGATCCGGACCGGGCCGCGCAGGCCGCCCTCGGTCCCCTGCAGGACCAGGGGACCGTCAGCCGCCGCGGCCTCCACTCGCCAGTCAAGCATCGGCCTCGCCGCTCTTGCGCCCTTTCAGCTCGTCGGCGATCTCCTGCACCCGGCTGTCGGTAAGGGTGAACTTCTTCACGAAGAAGATGAACGCCACCGTCAGCCCCAGGATGGGCAGGATGGTCATCAGCAGCCGCAGGCCCATGATGGTGGAGGCGCTCTGGGCCACCACCGCGCCGGTCTCGGAGGTGTCCCCCACCAGGCCGATCATGTCCAGGCCGATGCCGGTGATGAACACCGCCACGCCGGAGGCCGCCTTCACCACGAAGGTCTGCATGGAGAAGATGACGCTCTCCTCCCGCCGGCCCGTCTTCAGCTGGCCGTAGTCCACAGAGCTGGACAGGAACACCGTGGTCAGCACCGTGAGGATGCCGTTGGCGGCGAACACCAGCGCCCCGCACACGCACAGCAGGATGATGTTGGACCCCAGGCCCATGAAGCACACCGCCAGGATCAGGGCGTAGCCGACCATGGCCATGGTCAGCGCCACCTTGAACAGGCTGGTGTTGCCCAGCTTCTTGTGCAGCAGGGGGTACACCACCATCATGCCCAGGATCTGGCAGGCCCCGCCCACGGTGGTGAACATGGTATAGCTGCCCATCCAGCCGGCGCCGCCGAAGTCATACTTGAAGAAGTAGATGACCAGGTTGCTTGTCAGATACAGCGCCCCGTTTATCATCAGGATGGCCAGCACGGTTATCATGGCCTGGTCGTTGCGGAACAGCGCCCGGAACATCTCCCCCACGGAGGAGGTTTCCATCCGGCCTATGTCGTGCTCCTTCACCTTGGCGCAGCAGATCACCTCCGCCGCCACGAAGATGACCGCCACGATCAGGGCGATGCGCCCGAAGCCCGCCCGCTCGTTGCCGCCGCCCAGGGCGGCCACCGTCAGCAGGGTGCCCACCTGGATCACCGCCGAGCCGATGCCGGCGCAGGTTCGGCCCACCACGGACAGGTTCTCCCGGTCCTTGGGGGTGTCGGTGACGGCGGGGATCATGGACCAGTAGGGGATGTCCATCATGGTGTAGGTCACGCCCCAGAGGATGTAGATCACGGCGAAATACACCATCAGTCCCGCCCCCTCCAGGCTCGGGGCGGCGAACAGGGCGTACAGCACCGCGGCGTTGAGCACCGTGCCGCTGATCAGCCAGGGCCGGAACCGGCCCCACTTGGTGCGGGTCTTGGCCACCAGGATGCCCATGAAGGGGTCGTTCAGGGCGTCGAACACCCGGGCGATCATCAGGATCAGTCCCACGAAGGTGGCGGACAGGCCCAGGATGTCCTGGTAAAAGTACATCACGTAGCTGGCGGACAGGGCATAGACCATGTCCTTGCCGATGGCGCCGATGCCAAAGGCCGCGGTCTGGGAACGGGTCAGTTTCATGTCGCTTTCTCCTCTTCTGCTTTGATGTTGAATATGATCTTGACCGGCTCTGTCTGGGGCGTGCGGACGGTGAGCACGGCTGTGCCCTCCTCGCCGAGGGTGTACACATACGTCCCGCCCATGCCGCCCTCCAGCACGGCGGTCTCCGGCCCGGCCAGGGCCGCCGGCCCCTCCAGGGCGAAGGTCACGGGCAGCTGGGCGTAGGGGACGGGGTTGCCGTTGGCGTCCTTCAGGCGCACGCGCACGGCGGCCATGTCGTAGCACGCCCCCTCCCGCAGATCTGTGCGGCTGGGCAGCACCTCCAGCCACAGCCCGGCGACAGGCCCCTTCGTCACGGAGGCGGTCACCTGGCCGTCCTTCACCGCGTCGAAGCGCCACCGGGTGGCCTCGCCGCCCCAGCTGACCACGTCCCGGCCCTCCTCGATGGGCACGGGGCCGTGGGCCAGGCCCTTCCAGGGGCCGGGCCTGCGCCGGGCCACGGGCGCGCCGTCTTTATACAGCGCCACCTCGTCGGCGTTGGTGAACACCCACACCGTCCCCACCTGGCCTCCGGGGTAATCGCCGATGTCCATGGGCGAGCCCACCTCCAGCACAGGCCGCTCCTCCCCCTGGGAGGCGTACAGCGCCGCGGCCAGCTTGGGGTTGCGGAAGGCGTCCATCACCCCGTGGTAGCACATCCTGTCCCCGGAGCCGAAGTCCCGGTGGGTGGGGTAGTCGAACATGCACCAGGCGAAGAACCCGGCGTGGCCGCCGTCGGCCATGGCCGCGTCCATCACCCGGGCGTGGCGCAGGGCGTGCTCCTGCCGCCGGTCCCAGGTGTCGAAGGCCTTGGTGGGGAACATGTGGCCGTTGCACTCGGAGATGATGAGGGCCTTGCCCATGTCCGTGGTCACGTCCTGTTTGGCCCGGGCGCCGGGGTTGTTCCCGGTGTGGGAGAAGTCGTTGAAGGCGTACACATCCTCCAGCAGGCTGCTCTTTTCCAGATAGCGCACGCCGCTGGTGGCCCGGCTGGGGTCCAGCGCATGGGCGATGGCGTTGGTGCGCGCATAGAAGGGGTCGTCGTCCAGGCTCTCGTTGATGCGCACGCCCCACAGCACGACGCTGGGGTGGTTGCGGTATTGCAGCACCATCTCCCGCACATTCTCGCAGGCCTGGTCCTTCCAGGCCCCGCCGCCGATGTGCTGCCAGCCCGGGATCTCCGTGAACACCAGCAGCCCCTGCCGGTCGCACTCGTCCAGGAAATACTGACTCTGGGGATAGTGGCTGGTGCGCACGGCGCTGCAGGCCAGCTCCCGCCGCAGGATGCGGGCGTCCTCCCGCTGGAGGTGCTCCGGCGCGGCGTAGCCTATGTAGGGGAAGCTCTGGTGCCGGTTCAGGCCCCGCAGGAACAGCTTTTTCCCGTTGAGATAAAAGTCGTTCTGCCCGAACACCGCCGTGCGGAAGCCGAAGGTGGTCTGCTGCACGTCCCCGCCGTCCGCCAGCGTGGCCCGGCAGGTGTACAGCGCCGGGCTGTCCGGCTCCCAGGGCCGGGCGCCGGGCACGGGGATGTCCACCGTCCCGCTCCCCTCCCCGGCGGCCACCACAGCGCCGGTATCGTCCAATATCTCATAGCGCACCGGCCCCGGGGCGGTGCAGGCGCACCGGGCGGTGGTCAGGTCCGGGCTATAGACGAACAGGTCCTCGATGATCTTCTCAGGCCGAACGTCCAGCCACACATCCCGGTACAGCCCCCCGTAGGTCAGGTAGTCGATCACATAGCCGAAGGGCGGCACGGCGGGATCCTCCGTGCAGTCCAGCTTCATCGCCACCAGATCGCTGCCGTCCCCCTTCACCAGACCGGTGATCTCCGCCCGGAAGGCGGTGTAGCCGCAGCGGTGATGGGCGGCCTCGCGGCCATTGACATACACCGTGGCGATGTGGGCCGCGCCGTCGAACTGCAAAAACAGCCGCTTCCCCGCCCGGTCGGCGGGCAGGGCCAGACGCCGCCGGTAGCCGCACACGGTCTCATAGTCCGCAGGGTCTGCGTAGTGCAGCGGCATCTGCCGGACCGTATGCGGCAGACGGACATCCTCCGCCGGTCCCTCCCCCCGGCCAAACGCCTCCGTCCAGGTGTAGACGAACTGCCAGCCGTTGTCAAGTCTTACCATTTTTCATCCTCCCCGGGCGCGAACGCCCTTGGCCATTATGCACCCATTTCCGGGAAATCGCAAGAAAAATGTCCGCTCGCGGCGGACATTTTTACCGATAAATTCCCGGTGACTCACGGCAGGTACACATGCTCCGCCGGTCGGGCATAATTGGCCTCCAGCATGGCCCGGTGGGACAGGAAGGCCGGATCGTCGAACCGCCGGGCCTGCATGGGGCAGCGGCGGATGCAGGCGTGGCACTTGATGCACACGCCGTTCGTCCTGGCCGGGTCCAGCCGGTCCACGCTGCCCATGGGGCACACCGACGCGCACACCCCGCAGCGGATGCACAGCTTCTCGTCCACGGCGGGGACGGCCTTCAAAAACTTCGCCGGGGTCCCGTCGGTGCCCAGGGGGGTGTAATAGGGCGCGTCCGGCGCGCCGGGGATGGCGCTCCTGTCCAGGACCGGGATCTGCCCGTCCCGCAGATGCGCCGCCGTCCGGGCGCCGAAGGCCGCCGCCCGGGCCAGGTCCTCCGCCGTGGGCCTGCCCCCCGCAAGGGCGGAGGAAAAGGCGTGCTCGCCCACCTCCGCCGCCGCGGCGGTGACGGTGAAGCCGTTTTTATCCAGGACGTCCGCCAGCTCCGCCAGGGCGTTGTCGAAGCTCCGGTTGCCGAAGCACACCACCGGCACCGCCGGTCCCGTGCCCCGGATATTCCCGGCGATATAGGGCGCCAGCTTGTTGGGCACCCGCCCGGCGTACACCGGCGTTCCCAGAAACAGCAGCGTTTCCGGTCCGAGGACATATTCCTGCCGCCGATTGGCAGGCAGGGTGAAGTCCCCGTACCGGACGGGGACGCCCAGGGTCTCCCCGGCGGCGCCGGCCATGGCCCGGATCAGCTTTTCCACATTCCCGCAGGGGCTGAAATAAAGCCCCCATACCTCCCGGATCATCCCGGCCCCTCCTTTTTACGCATCGTGGCATCGGTATTACCCTGTGGCTATCATACCATATCCCAGGCCGCCGGGCAACCGGGACCCGCCTATAAAGAGCGGCCGCCCTCTGCAAAGAAGGCGGCCGCCCGGACGCTCACTCCACCACCAGGAGCACGTCGCCGGCCTTGACCTTGTCCTTCACGGCCACACGGATCTCCTTCACCGTCCCGTCCACGGGGCTGGGGATGGGCTGCTCCATCTTCATGGCCTCCATCACGGCCACGACGGTCTTGGTCTTCACGCTGTCGCCCACCTTCACGGGCACGGCGGTTATCATGCCGGGGATACGCGCTTTGATTTCCATGGTAATATCTCCTTTTACAGTAGTTGATCGCAGGATATGGACGGTCCCTTCCCGCCGGGGATCAGCCCAGCAGATGGATCGTGCTGACAAATATGCCCGCCGCGATGGCGGAGGTGATCACGCCGGAGATGTTGGCCCCCATGGCCACCGGCAGGATCATGGCGAAGGGGTTCTCCTCCATGGCCGCGTGCTGGGCCAGCTTCGCCGTGGTGGGCACGCAGGACACGCCGGCGATGCCGATCACGGGGTTGAAGTCCTGGCCGCGCTTTTTGTGGAACCAGTACATCACCAGGCCGCCCAGCAGGCCGCCCACGGCGGACACCGCCAGCGCCAGGATGCCCAGCACCAGTATCACCAGCACCGTGGGATTCAATATGGTGGACGCCTCGCACAGCACCCCCAGCACCACGCCCAGGAAGAAGGTGGCGAAGTAGCTCAGCCCCTCCTCCAGCAGCTCGGTGTAGCGGTTGATGTCCGCCTCCTTCACGGCCATTCCCACGAAGAAGGAGAAGATCAGCGGCGCCGCCACCGGCAGCAGCAGGCACAGCACCAGGCATGCGGCCACGATGAAGATGAACTTGGACTTGCGGGAGACCTCCGGCACCTCCACCACCATGTCGATGCCCCGGTATTTCTTGGGGATGAACAGCTTGATGAGGAAGGGGTATCCGCCGTAGGTCAGGCTCAGATAGAGATAGGCGATGATGGAGATGGGCACGAACAGCTCCGGCGCCAGCATCAGCGACGAGAACAGCACCATCGGCCCGTCGGCGCCGCCGATGGTGGCGATGGCCGCCGCGGCCTTGGGACCCAGCCCGAACACCTCCACGCCCACCACCAGCGTCACGAAGGTGCCCAGCTCCGCGCATATGGCCAGGAACATGGAACTCCAGGGTTTGGCCAGCAGATAGCTTATCTCGCTGCGGGCGCCGATGCCCATGAACACCAGGCACGCGATCAGCCCGTTGGAGAACGTCAGGTTGTAGATCGGCTGCAGGAAGTTCACCTGCATCACATCCACCAGCTGGGCCGGGTCGGACACCAGCGGATCGACGAACATGTTGCCCACCTGGCCGGTGGACAGAAACAGCATCCCCGCGTTCACCGCGATCATGGCGATGCCCATGGGCACCATGATAAGCGGCTCCAGCGTGCGCTTAAAGCCCAGGTAGGCCAGCGTGAACCCCAGCACGATCAGTCCGATCCTGGCCAGGGCGATGGCCGGCTCCACGGCAAAGAAGGTGCCTATGCCGGGGAACAGCTGCGAAAACAGTTCCAGCATCTCACTGCCCGTCCTTTCCCTTGCCGGAGAACAGCCGGTCGATCAGCACGATCACGCCCACCACGGCGAAGGCGATGACCGCCATGGCGCCGTAGGCCAGCAGCGCATAGACCGTTACGCTCATGGCTCACTCCTCTCCCCGGTGGAGGCTGTCGTACTCCGCGATGGTCCGGGGCAGGAGCATCTGGTGGTGGGGGCAGATGCTGGCCGGGTTCTGATAGGCGGCGCCGGTGAAGGCCCGCAGATAGGCCCGCAGCTTCGCCAGCGGGACCACCTCGTCCACGAACCCCGCCTGGGCGCAGAAATCGGCGTGGGACTTGGCCGCGTAGTCGGCGATCATGGCGTTCATCTTGTCGATGGTGGGCTGCAGATCCTTCCCCGCCGCCTGGTCCTTCGCCAGGCGCGCGCCGTACATGGCCGCGGCGGCGGTCTCCCCGTGCATCACGTACACCTCCGTGGCGGCGGTGCCCAGGGAGAAGGCGTTGTTGTCGTTGCCCTGAGGCCCGCCCAGCACATAGTGTGCCGCGGCGCTTCCCTTGCGCAGGGTGACCTCCAGCATGGGCAGACCGGACTGCTGGATGGAGTAGATCAGGCTCTGGCCCAGGGCCAGCACCTCCGCCTTCTCCGCCTCGTTGCCCACGTCGATGCCGGTGGTGTCCTGCAGCCAGACCATGGGCACCCGGTCCCGGGCGCACAGGGACACGAACTCGTTCATCTTCGCCAGGCCCTGGCGGTACAGCTTGCCGCCCACGCCGAAGCCATCCTCCCGATACTCGGGGTAGTCCATGAAGAATCCCTGCACATTGGCCACCACTCCCACCAGCAGGCCGTCCACCTTGATAAGGCCCGCGGCGATCTCGGGGCCGTAGCCCTTTTTGTACTCCATGAAGGCGGACTCGTCCGCCAGCCGGGCGAGGATCTCGTAGATGTCATACACCCGCCGGTGGTTGGCCGGCAGCAGACTGTACAGGTCCTCCGCCGGATAGGACGGCTCCTTAGGCGCGTCCACCCGGAAGAACTCCGGGTCATAGGCGGGCAGATAGCCCACGTACTTGCGGATGGCGGAGAGCATCTCCTCCTCGCTGTCGTACACCTCCCGCATGAAGCCAGTGACGTCGTGATGGATCTCCGTGGTGCCGGGCAC
The DNA here is from genome assembly GCA_947627735.1 of uncultured Oscillospiraceae bacterium. GTDB lineage: Bacteria > Bacillota > Clostridia > Oscillospirales > Oscillospiraceae > CAJOIG01. The sequence goes on from CANQXG010000024.1 coordinate 19,620, forward strand.
GCTGCGGCTGATGTTCTTCCTGGCCTCGATGAGGGCCAGGGCGGAGTCCATATCCACCCGCCCGTTGGGGGACATGCCCCCCACGATGCCCGTGCCGCCCACGGCCATATTGGCCTTGCGGTGGGCCAGGATGATGGTGGGGCTGATGGAGTGATAGGCCCCGCCGGCGGGGTTGGTGCCGTACACGCCCACGATCACGGGCACGCCCAGGGTGTTCAGCTCCGCGTTGCGGTAAAAGGGCGCGCCGCCGCCCCGGCGGTCGGGGTAGACCTTCTCCTGCTCGTCGTACTTCACGCCGGAGCAGTTGAGCAGATACACCAGCGGGATGCGCAGCCGCTTGGCCGTGTCGGAGGCCCGCAGCAGATTCTCCGCCTGGCCGGGCACCCAGGCGCCGGCCAGCTTCTTGTTGTCGGAGGCCACGATCACGGCCCACTTGCCGCCGATCCGGCCCAGGCCCTTGACGATGCTGGTGGAGCCGTTGGCGTTGTGCTGGGGGTTGAAAAGGCTGTTCAGCGGCAGCCATGTGCCCTCGTCCACCAGCTTTTCGATCCGCTGCATGGCGGTGAGCTGGCCGGCGGCATTCAGGTCGGCGGTGGGCTTGCCCGCCTCCAGGACCTGGCCGATCCGCTGGGCGATGGCCGCCTCGGCCTGCTTCAGGACCCCGGCATTCTCCTCATCCAGGGCGAGGTCCGCCTCCCCGATGTGGTCCATATGCTGGAAATACCGGGGCATAGAATACTCGTTCATTTCCTGTGCGCCTCCTCAGAACGCATTTTCCCGACCGGCCATCACCGGCGTCTGGTGTCCCAGACGGCGGGATTGGCCAGGCCCCAGGGCTTCTTGCCCTCCAGGAGCACGTCCACGACCTGCTGGGCCACGCCCACGGCCATGTTCACGTTGCCCTCCTTGGTGAGGGCGGCGGTGTGGGGGGTGACCACCACGTTGTCCAGCTCGAACAGGGGGTTGTTGGGATCGGGCGGCTCGCAGGCCGTCACATCCAGCCCCGCGCCGGCCAGGCGGCCGTCGGTGAGGGCGGCGTACATGGCCTTCTCATCCACCAGGGAACCACGGGCGGTGTTGATGAGCACCGCGCCGGGCCGCATGACGGAGAAGGCGTGCTCGCCGATAAGCCCCACCTCGGAGCCGGGGGCGTGGAGGGTGATGATGTCGCTGCCGGACAGCAGATCGTCCATGTCGGTGGTGAGCCGGCCCGGCAGGCCCATGGAGTCGAACCGCTCCTGGGACACGTAGGGGTCAAAGCCGATGATGGTGGCGCCGAAGCCCTTGGTGCAGATCTCCGCCACCCGGCGGCCTATGTTGCCCAGGCCGAACACGCCCAGCACCTTCCCCTTCAGTTCGCTGTTTATCACGCCCAGACGGCAGTCGTAGTCCTTCTCCTTCATCAGCCTGTGGCTGAGGTAGCAGGTCTTTTTCAGGATGTCCAGCATCAGGCCCACCGCCTGCTCGGCCACGGCGTTGGCGTTGGCGCCGGGGGTGAAGGCCACGGGGATATCGTTTTTGGTGGCGGCCTCCACGTCGATGGTCTCCAGACCCACGCCGTGCCGGCCAATGACCTTGCAGTTGACCGCCTTGTCGATGACGGAGCCGGGCAGCTTCACCATGCCCCGGACGATGATGGCGTCATACTCCGGCGCCGCCGCGGCCAGGGCCTGCTCGGAGGTGTCGGCGGGGATGTCCACCTGCATGCCGGCGTCGGCCAGGATCTTCATGCCGGCGTCATCCATGCGCTGAAGCAGCAGAACTTTCATCTTTCAAGCCTCCTTCCCGGCCAGGGCGCGGATGGCCTCCACCCCGCCCCAATAGGCCTGGCGGTTGATCTCCTCGGTCCCCTTGGGCACGCGGGTGAGGATCTCGGCGACCATGTTGTCGTTCTTCACCAGCTTGGTGTACTCGCAGATGGCCCCCAGGGCCGTCACGTTGGCCAGCATGGTGCGGCCTGTCTTTTCCTTGCTGATGGCGGTGATGGGGATGCGCAGGATGGTGCAGTCCCGGCCTTCCAGGGCGCTCAGGTCCTCCACGAACACCGTGTCCACGATCACCACGCCCCCGTCCTTCACCCGGGGAGCGTACTTGTTGAAGGCCGCCTGGGACATGCTCAGCACGATGTCGGGCACGTTCACCTTGGCGTAGTTGATCTCCTCGTCATCGCTGACGATGACCTCGGAGCAGCACTCGCCGCCCCGGGCGGCGATGCCGTACACCTGGTCCTGGGTGGCGTTGATGCCCTCCTGCACCACCGCCGCCTCGGCCAGAAGGATGCCGGCCAGGATCAGTCCCTGGCCTCCGAATCCGCTGAGGATCACTTCGTTTCTCATTACAGCTTTTCCCCTTTCTTGGCCAGGGCCTTCCGGACCATATCTTGATAGACCTCGTCGAAGGGCTTGCGGTCGGTGCGGTTGACCAGCTCGCCGATGACGATCTTCCCCTCCAGCTCCTCCGGGGACATGTCCTTGGCCTGCTCCACGGTGACGGACATCTCCTTCTGCTTCATCAGCATGTCGTAGGGGCTGCCCATCTTGTTGCGCTTGCCGAAGTTGGTGGGGCACTGGGAGATGACCTCCACGAAGCTGAAGCCCTTGTGGCGGATGGCGTTCTCGATCAGCTTCTGGGTCAGGTTGATGTGGTAGGTGGTGCTGCGGGCCACATAGGTGCCGCCGGCGGCCTTCACCAGCTCGCACACGTCGAAGGGATACTCGAAGGTGCTGTACTGGGCGGTGGAGGCGATGCTGGGATAGGGGGTCATGGGGGAGTACTGCCCGCCGGTCATGCCATAGATCTGGTTGTTTATCATGACCACGGTCAGGTCGATGTTCCGCCGGGCGGTGTGGATCAGGTGGTTGCCGCCGATGCCGGCGCAGTCGCCGTCGCCGGTGGCCACCAGCACGTCCATCTCCGGCTTCATCATCTTGAAGCCCGTGGCGTAGGACAGCGCCCGGCCATGGGCGGTCTGGAAGGTGTGGAAGTCCATGATGTTGTTGAAGCGGGCGGAGCAGCCGATGCCGGTGATAAGGGCGGTGTTGTCCTTCGTCAGCCCGCAGGCGTCGATGGCGCGGATCATGGCGCCGGCGATGGTGCCGTCGCCGCAGCCGGGGCACCAGATGTGCGGCAGCTTATCCTGGCGTATGTAGTCCTTCACATTGGTCATGGCTCACATCTCCCTTACTTTCTCGATGATCTGCTCCGGGCGGATCTCCGCGCCGTCGCAGCGGTTCAGTCCCTCCACAGGCCGGTCGGTGGCCAGCCGGACCTGGTCGATGAGCTGTCCCAGGTTAATCTCCGGCATCAGCACCTTCCGGGCCTTTGCCGCGTACTCGGCCACCACGGCCTTGGGGAATGGCCACAGCGACTGCAGCTGCAGCACGCCCACCTTCCGCCCCTCGGCGTTCAGGGCCTTGGCGGCGTCCCGGGCGGCCCGGGTCACGCAGCCGTAGGCGGTGATGAGCACGTCATAATCCTCCGCGCCGAAGAACTTGTAGCAGGTGATCTCGTCGGCGTAGTTGTCCAGCTTCCGGTGCAGACGGGTGATGAGCTTGGCGGCCACGGCGTTGTTGGTGTCCGCGGGGAAACCCTTCTCGGTGTGGACGTTGCTGCACATATGATAGCGATAGGCGGTGCCCCGCTCGGCGAAGAAGGGCACGTCGTCCTCCCCCGCCTCGAAGGGGGCGTACTCCTCGGGGGGCTTGTCGGTCATCTTCCGGTTGATGATCTTCACGGTGGAGGGGTCGGGCAGCTCGATGCGCTCCCGCAGGTGGCCCACGATGGCGTCGGAGAGGATGATGACCGGCTGGCGGATCAGCTCCGCCAGGTTGAAGGCCTTGATGGCCAGCTCATAGCACTCCGTCACGGTGGCGGGGCTGAGCACGATGATGGGGTGGTCGCCGTGGCAGCCCCAGCGGGCCTGCATCACGTCCATCTGGGACGGGAGGGTGGACATGCCGGAGGCCGGGCCGCCGCGCATCACGTCCACGATCACCACGGGGATCTCCATCATGGAGGCGATGCCGATGCCCTCCTGCTTCAGGGAGAAGCCCGGGCCGGAGGTGGCCGTCAGGCACTTGGCCCCGGCCATGGACGCGCCGATGGCCGCGCCCATGGAGGCGATCTCGTCCTCCATCTGCAGGAACACGCCGCCCACCAGCGGCAGACGGGCGCTCATGCCCTCGGTGATCTCGCTGGCAGGGGTGATGGGATAGCCGGCGAAGAACCTCGCCCCGGCCACCAGAGCGCCTTCCACCAGCGCCTCGTTGCCCTGCATGAACCGTACTGTCGTGTTGCTCATTATTTCACTTCCTCCACTTCGATCGCGAAATCAGGGCAGCGCAGCTGGCACTGGCCGCAGCCGACGCACTCCTCCGGTCTGACCACGCTCAGCTTGCCGTTCACGGCGATCTCCAGCACCTTCTTCGGGCAGAATCCCACGCAGATGCCGCAGCCCTTGCACCACGCCTCCTGGACATGGAGCTTGAATGTTTTTGCCATATCGCTCTTTCCTTTCTCCGTTGTGGACAATGATTCAGCGCCCCTGGAACACCGGGGGACGTTTTTCCAAAAATGCTTTGACCGCCTCGGTCTTGTCCTCGGTGCCCCACAGCTCCGCCACCGCGGCGCCCTCCGCCGCGACGGTGTCCGGCAGCAGGCTCTCCGAGGCCTTCACCAGCACCTCCTTGGCCTTGAGCACGGCCAGAGGCGCCTTAGAGGCGATCTTCTCCGCCAGGGCGATGCACCGGTCCATAAGCTCCTCCTGGGGGACCACCTCATCCACCAGGCCCACGGCCATGGCCTGCCGGGCGGTGAGGCTCTCGCCGGAGTAGACCATCTTGCGCACCGTGCCGTTGAAGGCCACGGCCGACGCATAGGGGATGGCCCCCACGATGCCCATGTTGATCTCGCTCAGGTTCACCTTGGCGTTCTCCGAGGCGATGCGGATGTCGCACACCAGGGCCAGGGCGCAGCCGCCGCCGTAGGCCAGACCGTTGATGGCGCAGATCACCGGCTTGGGGAAGCGGCGTATGTACTCCCGGACGCCGGCGTTCTTCTCGGTGAACACCTTGCCGGTGCGGCTGTTGAACTTCACGAACTCCTTCACGTCGGCGCCGGCCACGAAGGCCCGCTCCCCGGCGCCGGTCAGGATGACCACCCGCACGTCCTCGTCGATGGCTAGGTCGTGCATGGCCTCGTACAGCCGGAAATAGGCCGGAGAGTCCAGGGCGTTCACCGGCGGGTAGTCCAGCGTGATGATCCCGATATGGTCCTGTTTGGTGAGTCTGACTTCACCCATGGCGTATCGCTCCTTTGCTGTGTTTCATGCCCCGCGCGCGGATCTGCCGCGGGCATTTTTTGGTATTATAGTCCCATCCCGGGACCGTGTCTTTGCAGGATATTCAACTGTGGAAGGAAGATTTTCACATCCTTCCGACCCTCAGCTCTCCGCCTGCGGCGCCTGCTCTTCCCCGTTTCCATCGGCTGCGCTGGCGTCCGTTTTCCTGTCCGTGGGGCCGATATAGTACCGGTAGTTGAAGCTGCCGTGGAGCATGGTGTCCCGGAGGATGCTGTCCTTCTGCAGGTTGCGCACCTCCCCCGGCGTCATGCCGCAGATCTTCTTGAAGGTGCGGGTGAAGTAGTGGACGCTGGAAAAGCCCACCATGGCCCCGATCTCCGCCATGGAGCTGTTGGTGTAGCATATCCGCTCGTAGGCCCGGGTGACCCGCATGTAGTTCAGGTAGCTGATGATGGTCATGCCGGTGGCCTCCTTGAACAGCTTGCACAGGTAGGCCTTGCTGTAGCTCATCACGTTGGCCAGGTCGTCCAGGGTGTTGCGCTCCACATAGTGGCTGTCCAGGTAATCGACCATCTTCTTCACCGGCCCATGCAGGTCCCGGGTGTCCAGCTGGGCGGGATAGCGGAAGGCGGCTGTGCCCCGGGCGGGGTCCTGCTGCCGGATCAGCACCAGTACGGCCTGCTCGAAGATGAGCGCGGCGATGTCCCGGCTGTACTCCCCCTCGTCGTACCAGGCGTCCCGGCAGTGGAGCAGCAGTTCCTCGATCCGGCGGTCCTTCATGCCGATCACGGTGGGCAGCGCCGCCATCTTCTCCTCCAGCTCCCGGTCCTGGACCTGGAACTTCACGTCGATATAGTGCAGCAGCCCCTCCTTCAGCGGCGGCAGTTCATGGACCGCGCCAGGCCGCAGGAACACCACGCTCTGGGGTTCCAGGTGTATCGTTCGTCCATCCAGGAGATAGTCCGCGCTGCCGCTGACCACATACCAGATCTGGTAAAACTCGTGGCTGTGCTCCCGCACGCCCCACCCGGGGGAGAAGTCGATCATAAAGACATGGAGCAGTTTCGTCCGCATATGTAAGGCCCTCCGTCACACAGATTTTTTAGTCATTCTATGACATCCTGCCCGCCAGTTCAATCGCAGCCCCCCGCGCCTGCGCGGGGAGGCGGCGTCCATGGACGGCAGGGCCGCAGCCGTACGTGTCAGCGCACGTAATTTTCGTACGCCTCCCGGAGGCGGCGCATGGCCTCCTCCAGCGTGGCCCGGGGACAGGCCACGTTCATGCGCATGAACCCGGACCCCTCCGGTCCGAACCAGAAGCCCTTGTCCAGGCCCACCGCCGCCTTGTTGGTGAAGAAGTCGTCCAGCGCGGCGTCGTCCATGCCCAGCTCCCGGCAGTCCAGCCACATCAGGTAGGTGCCCTCCGGCTGGATCAGCCGGATCTTGGGCATATCCGCCTTCAGAGTGCTGTCCAGATAGGCGATGTTCCCCGCCAGGTAGGTCAGCAGCTGCTCCACATACTCCTCGCCCCCGTTGTAGGCCGCCACATAGGCGTCCAGGCCGAAGGTGGAGATGCTCATCACCCGGTTGTTGGCCAGCACCGGCTCCATCACCTCGCGGATGGCGTCGCTGTGGGTTATCATGGCCGCGGTGCGCAGACCGGCGGTGTTGAAGGTCTTGCTGGTGGACACGGCGGTGATGGTGTTCTGGGCAAAGGCGTCAGACAGGGAGGCCATGGGGATGTGCTTGTGGCCGGGATAGACGAAGTCGGAGTGGACCTCGTCGCTGATGACCAGGACGTGGTTAGCCAGGCATATCTCCCCCACCCGGCGCAGCTCCTGCTCGGTGAACACCCGCCCCACCGGGTTGTGGGGGCTGCACAGGAACATGATCTTCGCCTTGGGGTCCGCCGCCCGGCGTTCCAGGTCGTCGAAGTCCATCTCATACCGGCCGTTCACCAGGCGCAGGGAGTTGCTGCTCACCTCGCGGCCCTGGTTCTCCACGGCCTGCAGGAACGGATAGTACACCGGCCTCTGGACGATGACCTTGTCCCCCGGCTGGGTATAGGCCTGCACCGCCGAGAACAGGATGGGCAGGATGCTGGTGGTATACAGCACATGGGCCTGGCCGATGTCCCAGCCGTGGCGGACCTTCATCCACCGGGCCGTGGCCTGGCGGAACTCCGGCGGCAGAAAGGCGTAGCCGTAGATGCCGGACTCGGCCCGCTTGCGCACGGCGTCCACCACCGGCTGGGGCGCGGGAAAGTCCATATCCGCCACCCACATGGGCAGCGCGTCGGGGTTGCCGATCCGGGGACCCACGTTGTCCCACTTGGAGGAAAAGGTGTTCTTCCGGTCGATCACCCGGTCAAAATCATAGATCATAGCGCTTCGTTCCTTCCGTAATTTGGAAAATACCGCGTCAGGGGGCCGGCAGGGTGATGACGCGGTGCTCCCGGCCCTGCCACAGGTCACGGTCGAATTTCTCCAGGTGCTGGGCGCTGTACAGGCCCGGCAGGCCGCCGGTGTGGATGAACAGCACCCCCGCCCCCGGCGGGATGGTCCCGTTTTCGATCAGGCCCAGCAGGGCGGCAAAGCCCTTGCCGCTGTAACAGGGGTCCACGAACAGCCCCTCCGTCCGGGCCAGCCGCCGGATGACGGCGAAGGTATCGTCGTCCGGAGTGTCATAGGCGGGGCCGGCGTACTCGCTGCAGCAGATGTGCAGCTCCTCCGGCCTGACGGACACCTCCAGACCGCAGAACGCCGCCAGCTCGCCGATGAGATCGCACACCTTCTCCCGGTAGGACTCGTCGTGGGGGCTGACGCAGGCGCCCACCACGGTGAAGGGGGCGCCGAAATACTTCGCCCCCAGCCACAGCCCGGCGAAGGTGCCCTTGGAGCCGCTGGGGCAGACCAGGTAGTCCACCTTTTGGCCCTGCCGGTCCAGCTGGTCCATGATCTCCTTCACGGCGTAGAAATAGCCCATGCAGCCCAGGGGCGTGCTGCCGCCGGCGGGGATCTCATAGACCTTCTCCCCCGCCGCCTCCCGCTCGGCGATGACCATGTCGGCCACCTGCCGGCGCAGGGCGGCTGTCTGCTCCTCGATCTGGTCGGGGGTCTTGTCCCCGGCGGCGCGGAGGATGGGCATGCAGTCCATAAAGACCACCTCGCAGCCCAGTATGGCGTCCAGCAGCAGGTTGCCGCTCAGCCGCTCCGGGGGCCGGTCCTGCTTCAGATTGGCGATGAGCACGCACTTCAGCCCGTACCGGGCCGCCACCGCGGCGGTCTGGCGGGCATGGTTGGACTGCACGCCGCCGAAGGTCAGCAGCGTGGTGCACCCCTTGTCCAAGGCGTCCCGGACCAGATACTGGAGCTTGCGCAGCTTGTTGCCGGAAAAGCCCATGCCGGTCAGATCGTCCCGCTTGACGTATATATCGCGCCCCAGCTCGCCGCTGAGCCGGTCCAGCCGGTGCAGAGGCGTGGGATACAGGCCGCATCCCGTCAGCTTGGGCGGTTCATGCAAAGACATATCGCTCGTCCCTTTCACGCGCGGGGGAAATGCCCGCGCCCGCCGGATCGGCGTATGGGTCAGGCTCGGCCCATACGCCGGTCGGTATGCTCAGGCTCAGTCGTCCACTTCCTCGATGGGGTTGTCGCCCTGTGCCTTGGCTCGTTTTCGGTTCTTGACGATCTGGGAGATCACGAACACCACGGTGATCACCAGGAAGGCCATCGCCACGGGGTGGGTGAACACGGGCATCAGGCTGCCGCGGCCCAGCTGCTGGGCACGCATGACGTAGGTCTCCAGATAGGGTCCCAGGATGAAGCCCAGGATCAGCGGCGGCGTGGGGAACCCGTACCGGGACAGCAGGAACGACACGATGCCAAAGAACAGCATGACCACCAGGTCGAACATGCGGTTGTTGCTGGTGTACACGCCCGTCATGCAGATGACCAGGATGATGGGCAGCAGCATATACCGGGCCACGCCCAGGATCTTCACGATCCAGCGCATGCCGGTGTACTCGATGACGATCATGAGGATCGTGGAGATCAGCACAGCCGTGAACAGGCCGTAAACGAACACGCCGTTGTTGTTGAACAGCAGCGGCCCCGGGGTCAGGCCCTGGATGATAAGCGCGCCCAGGAGCATAGCCGTGACGGTGTCGCCGGGGATGCCCACGGTCAGCAGGGGGATCAGCGCGCCGCCGATGGAGGCGTTGTTGGAGGTCTCCGAGGCGATGATGCCGTCGGGGATGCCGGTGCCGAACTTCTCGGGGTACTTGCTGGTGCTCTTGGCCACGCCGTAGGCGATCAGGTTGGAGGTGCCGCCGCCGATGCCGGGCAGGATGCCGATGCCGGTGCCGATCAGGGCGGAGCGGATGATGTTGGGGGTGTGGTGCAGCCACTCCTTGAAGGGCATGCCGAAGCCGTGCATCTTGCACTGGCGGATCTGGTCCTCCTTGGCCTTGAAGCCCTTGGCGATCAGGCCCAGCTGGGAACCCAGGGCGAACACGCCCACCATGGCGGGCGTCTGGGAGAAGCCGGCGGACAGCTGCACCAGGCCGAAGGAAAAGCGCACCGTGCCGGTGCCGGGGGCCACGCCCACGCATCCCAGCATCACGCCCAGCACGCCGGACATCAGGCCCTTCACCACGGACCCGGAGATCAGCGTGCCGATGAGCGTCAGCGAGAACAGCACGATGGATGCGTACTCAAAGGGAGAGAAGTGGATGGTGATCTGGGCCAGGGTGGGCGCGATGAAGATTAGCGCCAGGAAGGACAGCAGCGTCCCGATGAAGGAACTCATCAGTCCTATGCCCAGTGCCTCCGCCGCTTTTCCCTTTTGGGCCATTGGATAGCCGTCGAAGGTGGTGGCCGCCGAGGCCACCGTGCCGGGGACGTTGATCAGAATGGCGGAGATCAGCGCTCCGGAGATGCCGCCCACGTAAATGCCTATCAGCAGGGCGATGGCGTCGATAGGCCCCAGCCGGTAGGTGATGGGCAGGCAGAGTGCTATGCCGGTGGTGGCGCTCAGGCCGGGCAGGGCACCGAACACGATGCCCAGGACCACGCCGCCCGCCATCAGCAGCAGCGCCGTCGGTGTGCACACCGACATCATTCCTGCGAGAATATCGTTCATATTTCTACCACCTTATGCCAAAAACTTCAGCGGCCCCATGGGGAACTGGACGGCGAACGCGTAGTGGAACACCAGATATACGCACACCGTCACCACGATGGCCACGATGGCCTGCTTCACCGGTCGGCGCACCTCCGCGGGCGTGACCAGCATAAACAGTGCGAACAGGAACAGCGGCGTCGTGATGAGGTATCCCAGAGGCTTCACCAGCTGGGTATACGCCGCCACCAGTACCATGGCGCACAGGGCGCGCAGGGGTTTTTTCCGCTCCGCCTTCTCCGCCTGCTTCTCCTCCTCCGTGGGTTCGGGGGAGTTCTTCAGACCGCGGATGCTCTGATAGATCAGGCACAGGCTCAGCACGCCCATGATGACGCAGCAGGCGTAAGGGAAGGTCCGGGAGTTCATCCCGCCGAAGTTCAGCGAGCTGATGGGGATCGTTCGGGTGTACAGCGCCACGGCCCCGGAAAACACCAGGAAAAAGATGCCGCAGCACAGGTTCGCCCTATGCTTCGATCGCAGCGAGGTCATATGGATAATCCTCCTAGTAAACGCTGGATTTAAGGAAAAACTCCCACGATATTTCGCGGGAGTTTTTCTGCGAACTCACCTGGTCACTTATCAGGCAAGCAGATACTGGACGTAATCCTCCAGCAGCTTCTCCTGCTCCTGATACTCCTTGATCGCGTCCTCGGTATCATGATAGATGGGCATGATGTAGAACGCGTCGGCCATGCGCTGGGCGTAATCCTCATCATTGGCGCAGATGTCGCCGATGGTGTCGCTGAGCAGCTTGATGATGGCGGGATCGGTGCCCTTGGGCGCGAACAGCGTGTAGTTCATCTTCCAGTTGTCGGTGACGCCGTAGTTGGACAGGCAGGGATACTTGTCGGGGTCGTACAGGGGGCTTTCCTCGCCCACGTAGCCCAGGCAGATGAACTCGCCGCTGTCAACATACTCCTGAGCGGTGCCCATGGCCAGGGCCGCGATGTCCACCTGACCGCTCAGCAGGGCCGCCAGCTGCTCGCTCTTGCCGCCGATGTCCACCATGGTGGCGTCCACGCCGGAGTTGACGAACATCTGGGTGCCCAGGTGGGAGGTGCCGCCGGCCTCATAGGTGATCAGCAGCTCGCCGGGATGCTCCTGGGTGTAGGCCTTCAGGCTGGGATAGTCGGTGATGCCGTAGGGGTT
>CANQXG010000025.1 GCA_947627735.1 uncultured Oscillospiraceae bacterium
GTCCGTGAGATCTATCAAGGTTCCATGACAAATATTGAGGAGCCAAAGAATCTGGAGAAGATCATCACGTCCATTGATGGTCTGGACTGGTACTCCGCCAAGGAGGAAGGTTTGGGCGGGCTATATGAGGGCCTGCTGGAGAAGAACGCCAGCGAGAAGAAGTCCGGGGCCGGGCAGTACTTCACTCCACGGGTGCTCATCGATGTGATGACCCGGCTCATGAAGCCCCAGCCTAGAGAACGCTGCAACGACCCCGCCTGCGGCACCTTCGGCTTTATGATTGCTGCCCACCGCTATGTCCGGGAGCATACCGACGATTTCTACGACCTCCCTGCGGATGTGGCAGAGTTCGAGAAAAAAGAGGCGTTCACCGGCTGTGAACTGGTCCATGACGCCCACCGTCTGGCTTTGATGAACGCTATGCTCCACGACATCGACGGCCATATCCTGCTGGGTGACACCCTGTCCAACTTCGGCAAGCAGATGCACGACTTTGACTTGGTCCTTACCAATCCGCCATTTGGCACTAAGAAGGGCGGTGAGCGCGCCACCCGTGATGACTTTACCTTCTCCACTAGCAATAAGCAGCTGAACTTCCTGCAGCACATTTACCGCAGTCTGAAAACGGATGGGAAAGCCCGCGCCGCCGTGGTGCTTCCTGACAACGTCCTGTTTGCAGATGGTGAAGGTGAGCGGATTCGAGTTGACCTGATGGATAAATGCAACCTGCACACGGTTCTGCGTCTGCCCACTGGCATCTTCTATGCACAGGGCGTCAAGACCAATGTGCTGTTCTTTACCCGGGGTCGGACCGACAAGGGTAACACGTATGAAGTGTGGTTCTATGACCTGCGTACCAATATGCCGTCCTTCGGCAAGACCAATCCGCTGAAGAAAGAGTGTTTCGCAGAGTTTGAAGCGGCCTATGAAGCGGAAGACCGCCATGCCGTACAGGACGAACGGTGGAGCGTATTTACCAGAGAGCAGATCGCTGCCAAGGGCAACAGCTTGGACTTGGGCCTGATTCGGGATGATTCCATCGTTGACTATGAAGATTTGCCCGACCCAATCGAAAGCGGTGAAGAAGCCATCGCACAGTTGGAAGAAGCAGTGGATCTTTTGATGGGCGTTGTGAAGGAATTGAAGTCGCTGGAAAGCGCAGAGGGGTAATATGGCACGGGGGAAGAAAAAAGAAAAGGAACTGCTCGTTGTGTATTTGATTTTCCAATTCCTTGCAACATCTCTGATTAATTCAACTCAATTAACTTCCCGCGAAAGCCCTAAATAGGAGGATAAAATTCCCAGATATGTGCTAGTTACGGTATCAAGTCTCTTAATATTACTGAACTATGCGACATAGAAAATTGGGAGTTCTAAATCAACAATAGTACATAAAAGCAATCACCTTGACGCTCAGCGGCGGCATGGTGCCCGTCATAGGCGGTTGTATAACTCCAGCATGATAACGTGCTGCAAACTGGTCCCGCTGGGCGAGAAGTGCATCCATGTCTGTGATAAGAGGCCCGCAGGGCGTACCAGTGATTTCTTGCTGAGACGTGGACGACAATACAGCAGTGCCACCCGACCAGTCAGGAACTCCTGCACGCCCCGCATGAGACGGAAAATCTACGAGCCTGTCATCCAGAAGGCGTCAAGTGTATTATGCCTACAAGATAAAACGTATTGAGTTTTGCCACCCGGTAGGATATAATGAATTACAAGACAGGGAAGGAGGGAGAACGATGGCTCAGGCCCCTCAGATCGCCGACATACAGAGAACTGTTGCAGACTTGGGAAAACAGTATGGCGCCGAACGGATATTTCTTTTCGGCTCGTTTGCCCGCGGAGATGCTGCGGCTGACAGCGACATAGACCTTCGGATCGACAAGGGAAAGATACGCGGCCTGTTTGCTTTGTCCGGTTTCCACCTTGCCCTGGAGGAGCGTTTGGGCAGAAAGGTGGATCTTCTCACCTCCGACAGCCTGGACGCAGAGTTTCTTGCCAACATCCGACCGGAGGAGGTGTTGATCTATGACCATGAGTGAGCGTGACAGATCGATCCTCCGGCATATCATCTCCTACTGCGAGGACATAGAAGAGGCAAACGAGCGGTTTGGGAACAGCTTTGAGGCATTCAAGGCCGACAAGGACTATCGAAATAGCTGTGCGATGTGCATCCTGCAGATCGGGGAGTTGGGCGGCCATCTGAGCCCGGAGTTCCGGGCGGCGCATAGGGAAATGCCGTGGGATGAGATACGCGGGATGCGCAACGTGATGGCCCACGCATATGGCAGCATCAGCGTGCAGACCACATGGGAGACGATCGAGCAGGATATTCCTCTTCTCAGGGAGTTTTGTGACCGGGTCCTGGCAGAGTAGAGGGGACGTCTTCCTCGCTCATCCTCCTGGGCAGGATCGTGGCCTTGGTGATGGTTCTGACCGCTTCCTCGAATTGGCGGACGCCGGCGTCATACCGCTGCACGTCGATCACGTTTAGAACATGGGCCTTCTGAGCGATCTGATTGAGGTTGTTGCCGATGCGGTATAGCTGCCTCATCATGGCATAGTAATCCGGCGGCGGAGCGTCCCGGGGGATATAGCCTCTGATGAGCTGACGGATATAGGCCGCCCGCGTGAGGTGGCTTCGCTGGGCTTTCCTGTCCAGCATTGCCAGCTTCTTTTCGTTCACCCAGACCTGGAGTCGGATGTTTCTGCTTCTCATAAAGTACCTCCTTTTTCAGTAGGTGAGTGGGGGTCACAGGGACTCGCCCCTGTAAAAATGCGTTTGTGGGAGTACAAACGCGATGCTTGCGGGCAAAGTCGCATTCGATTAAACGGATTGACTGCCGCTGCGGGGGATCACTGCCTGAAAGAGAATAACAAAAAGCAGTCTGCGTTCGAGCAAGCTGCTTTTCGTGCTTTTCCCTGTTTTATTTCCTGCTGGTGGGGATCGCCAGAAGCTGCCGGACGCGAAGCTCCAACAGCCGCTCCAGTGCCCGCAGATGCTCCTCCGGCAGGTTGATGCTGGGATGGCGCTGGAAGGTGAAGCCGATCATCCGGCGAAGCTGCTGCTTCTGCTTCGCACCCATCACGGCGGCGCATACCTCCTCGTAGGACAGCCGATAGGGATTCATCCGCGTCCCGGCGTATTCCTTCAGCTTCTCAAAATCCTCGATTTCCTCCCGCCCCGCGTAGCACAGCAGGGATAGGCCGTTATCGAAAATGGGCGCGGAGGCGATGATCCTGCCGGTGTGGTTGTCCCGCAGGACGCCGAAGTTTCCCAGGTGACGGTCCTCGTTGTAAATGAGCGCGTCAAAGACCAGCATACTGCGGAGCTGCTCTCCAAACGACGGGCCGAGGGCGTCAAAGTATTCCAGGCACCCCTGGATGCCCCCGGACTTCACCAGGCTGCCGATGGGGATATACGAGGTGTCCACGTCGGTGAACAGGGCGCACTTGGAGGCGGTGATGCCCTTCCAGTTCTCCAGGTCATAATGGACTGCGTTCAGCCGCATGGTCTGGGCGATCTGGGAGGCGTAGTATTCGCAGTAGGGTTCCCGCCCGGCGTTGTGGGCGCCGCTGGAGCCGCCTTTGTAAAGATAGATGCCATCATTTTCGATGAAGCGCCACGCCTTGGGCAGCATACCGTTGGTGGTCAGCTCCGGGGAAGTGGTGAACGCCTCCCGGCTCTGGCCCGCGCCGGTATAGGCCACCAGCGCCAGCATCTCCGAAAAGCGGTTCTCATAGAGGTTGTAGTCGGCAAACTTCCCCTCGAAGCCGTCCGGCACGACCCAATAGCTGTCGTTGAGGGACAGCCCCTTGCACACGTCGATGATGCCCTTTGTGTCGTTCTGGCTCAGCCCCAGCGTCTTCAGTATCTCGTCCACGAAGGCCCGGTTCTTGGGGATCACGCGCCGGCCCAGCCACTTGACGACGCCCTCTTCGGTACAGATCATGTCCAGCGGGAGCAGATGGCGGGCGTCCTCGTTGATGGACAAGACCTCGGCCACCAGCCCCTCCAGGCCGCGCTTTTCCAGTGTGAATTTCATAAGCTCCGTGTCATAAATACGGAGGCTGTAAACGCTTGATGCCATTTCTTCCTGCTCCTCTAAGGAAAGCGATACCGTCTTGCCCAGGGCGGCGGCAATCTTCAGGACCATATCCAGGGTCAGGTTCTGCCCGCCGCTCTCCAGTCGGCAGATGCTGGACCGCTGGGTGCCGATCATCCGGGCCAGCTCCGCCTGCGATATGCCCTTTTCCAGCCGCGCCGCTACAAGCTGCGCGATGATCTCCTGTCTGTGCATGGTGTTCCCTCGTGTTGTTGTTCTGATTAATATGTTACCATATATGATAACGCTTTGCAAGGGGAACGGTGCAGCTTTATGGTGGCTTTGTGTGATTATATGCAAAACCGGGAGCGGGGGATATCCCGTTCCCGGCTTTGGGATTCAGACGTAAATGAGTTCGTTCAAAACCACTTCCTCGGCGGCGCTGTGGATGTTGTTCATGAGTCCCACCCAGCGCATTTGGTCTGTCGCTTTCAGTTCCTCCGTGACGCCTTGTGAGCTGGCCATCTCAGCGGTGAGCCGCTCCATCCTGGCGCGGGCATCCTGTTCCACCTGCAGCAGGTGAGGATTCAGACCGCCGGATGTCAACAGATTGGTGAATGTCCCTGGCCGGTGGTGCATGAGAAACCTCCGGCGCAGCAGGGCGTACTTGCCCAGGTGGATCTCCGGCTCCTGATGGGGGAGCAGGTTGGGGATGCGATAGCCGTTCACCATGGTGTAGCCGATTTCGTTCATGTTCATGCCCTCCTTTTGCTCCATTGTAGGGCACACTGAGAAGAACTGCAAATGTGCGAATCACCGGAAGTTTTCTTTTTTCGGGTAGTACAGGCAGTAAACAGGGGTGGGGTGTGGGGAGGGGGGAGCGCGGCGGCAGGTTTGCCGCAGGCCAATGGGTATGGTACGCCCTTGTGAGTAAGGCGTTTTCTTTTTCGCTTTTGCCTATCTTTCCTGCCCCCGCTGTAAACTGCGGTAGTATTCCAGGGCTTTGACGATGGTGTCCTCTATCACTTCATTGGGTGTATCCGGCTTGAAATAGCTGGCTACACGGGATTTGGAGAAGCTCAAATACTTGTTCTTCTCCCCTCTTTCTTCCCGTATGATGGAGAGAATGACCTCCGGGGACAGGCGGCCCTCCTGGGAGAATTTGCGTATTTTGACGGCCTGGGCGTAGGAGGGAGTGCGGTTCTCGCTCACCATGATCTCATAGAGCGATGCCTGTTCCCGCGAGGTGAGATAGGAAAGCTCCACGGCGGGCCGCATGGCGATCTTGCCGTCGTCCACCAGCTTCAGCAGCTCCGGGATGAGGCTGGTCAGGCGGATATAGCGGTGTATCTGATTGCGGCTGTCACCGACTTCTTTTGCCATTTCATCAGCAGCACGCAACTTCGTCCCCACTGGCGCAGAAGTTAGATCGGTCCGCTTGCCCTGCCGTTTCATGGCGTCCAGCTTCATCTTGTAGGCGAACGCCTTTTCGCTGGGCAATATCTTCTCCCGCTGGAGATTGCTGTCCACCATGACGATGGTCGCTTCCTCGTCGGTCAGATCGCGGACGATGCAGGGGAGCGTCTCCGCGCCCGTCAGCTCTGCCGCGGCCATGCGCCGGTGGCCGGCTACCATCTGATAGCTGTCGCCCAGGGGCCGCACCAGCGCGGGCACAAGCACGCCGTGCTCCCGGATGCTGTCCGCGAGGGCTGCCAGGTCCCCGTCTGCCTTTACCTTGAACGGGTGGCCGGGGAAGGGGCTGATTTGTTCCAGCGGGATCTCGAGGATGGGTTCCAGCTTGGCTTCGTCCCGCTCGGCCTGGGTGGTGAACAGGTCGTCCAGGGAGGTCAGCAGGGATGCTGCACTGGGTCTTGCTTTTGACATTGATAGATTCCTCCTAGATATAAATTTAGCCGCCCACGAAAATGTGGACGGCTGTCAAACGTAGTGATATAGAATGTTTTTGTCGCATTGTTGAATGAAAGGTGTTATAATAATAATTGGTTAATAAGATGATTTGAACGACCTGCTATAAAAGAAGATTAGTCGAAAGGAAAAGAAGACATGAGCAAAAGATACAGACTGTCGGTTTTAGGGATCTCCCTGGCCTTACTCATCATTGTTGGATGGATCATAAACCATAGCTTGCGGTTTATAATCGAGGATTTTTGGTTTACTTCCGGACTTCTATTACTTATCTTGCTGTCATTGGTTGATCAGCCATTCTTTTCTAAGGATAGCAATATTTTTGTAAATAGTGTTACGGCGTTGCTGTCACTCCTGCTCATACCAGCAAAAGATCGGACGGCTACGTTTTGGATATTCCTCGTGGTGACAGTTTATCTGATCGTCTGCAGTTATTTGTTGATGTGGATGAGAACGAAGGAATTGTATCTGGAAAATAAGGCGGTACAGTTTTTTGCAAGGCTTAATCGGCAAATTGGAAAACCGGAAGTGCTCTTTTCAGCATTTTTCCTTTGGGGAATCGGACGACAGTTTAGTCAGAATGCTGTGGGGTTTAACGGTTTGCTGCTGTTTTGGATCATCTTTATGGTAATTAATATTCCATCTGTCGCCATGACGATTAGCGAATTATTTCATAAAGATGATCTAAACACACAGATTCTTCCTGTGGGGAAAATATTCGGTGTTCAATCGAAGAATACATTTCTTGTACAACTTTTAGATAATCGACAGCAGACAATGAAGCTGTTTGATTATGTTGAGTTTGTCTACGCAGTGGACATGAAAGAGCATAAGGGAATCGTTTTGGATGTGTATTTATTGGATCAGGAGCAATGGATCAAGGTTTTGACTACGCCGGAGATAGACGGTTTGTTTGATAAGACGATTGAAAAATATGAACCTGATTATATTTATAAGGTGGAGAACCCACCTGCGACAGATTATCTAACACGGTTTGTCGGGCTAATATGTGAAAATGCGGTGATAGAGAAGATCAAGTTCACATACAACGCAAGAGTAGAAATATATAGTGGAAATCTGGTTGAACTCGCGGTCAACTCACATAGAGTTTTGTATCAAGTCGTGCAAGGCATTACGAAGAATGAACAACTTGCAAATAAGAATGAGTCCAGTTTTGTCGTTGGGGAAGCTATACAGATCGGTGAGTGGAATCATCAGACAGGGAGATTTGAAAGGTATGGCTGGGTACCGAATATCAACACACCTCTCTTTTTGGCGTCTGAAATTGAGGAGCCTGATCTCAAGGAAGGCGAGTTTATTGTCGGGCATATACCTGGTACAAACTACCCCGTTATTCTTAACAAGGAGTTAGCAGTAACACATCATACAGCGATTTTGGGCGTAACGGGCTCTGGAAAATCGGTCTTTGCGCGGAATCTAATCAGGCAAATTGCTGATGAGACAACAAAGGTGATAATTGTAGATTTAACTGGTGAATATGAAGAGAGATTTCCTGGAATTACATCTATTATCACTGAGGAAGAGGCTGCCATTATATCTACACGAATTGATATGCTAATAGCGGAAAATGCAAAATTCGCTGACAGACGAAATATGGGACTGATTCAAGAATCTGAGAGGATAATCCGGGAGAGCATCAGAAATGCTATTGAGCGGTATTTAAAGAGCGATGCCAATAAAATCGTATTTGAGCTTAATGAAATAACTAACAAAGCAAGCAGTTTGGAATATACAAGATGGTTTTTCGGTGTGCTGTTCTCGATTGCAAAAGAATACAAGAATTATGGAAAACGTGTTTGTGTTGTGCTGGAAGAAGCGCATACAGTTATACCTGAAATCAACTCCATGGGGACACAGGATACGGCATCACGAGCCACAGTAAACAGTATTGCCCAAATCGCTTTACAAGGACGGAAATATAATATTGGTTTTCTCGTTATTGCCCAGCGGACGGCAAATGTTTCTAAAACTGTATTAACGCAATGCAATTCCGTGGTAGTATTCCAAGAATTGGATCGCACTACCAGCGAGTTCTTAGCAAATTATATGGGACCAGATCTTGTAGAGATATTACCGACATTGAAGGAGAGAACTGCCATTGCAATGGGTAAAGCATTTCGGTCAAGTACACCAATGATTTTCCAGGTTCCCGATATCTGCGAATAATTAGTAAGTACATGGATTTTGCAAAATATAAAGCGACGGAGCATGATTTGCTCCGCCGCTTTGGCCTGTGTTCAGTCACGCCTACCTGATCTGATACACCTGCTGGTCATGCAGCGGGCCGCAGATGAGTTGGATGCTGGATTCCACCGTGAAGCTGCGTTCACGACTTTTGGGAACGTCCAGCTCATTCTCACACATATGTATCAGTTCGCTCCAGAGGCGGCAGCCCAGCACCTTGGCGGTGTACTGCCAGGAGGGATAGCGGGGGTCCCGCTTGCGGTTATATTCCAGACAGGAATGGGGGTGGATGCGGTTATACTCGCTGACGAACACGGCCCGGTATTCCTCCGGCGTGTGTTCCTCGTCGCGGTATTTGTACCAGAGCTGGTCCTGGCTGGGGTAGTTCTCCCGGAGCCACTGGGCCGCTTTCATGTCAAATTCCAGCTCCACGCATCGGTGGCTGGGAAGCTCGGGGAGAGCGTCCAGTTCCTTGGTCGTCGGTGGTCTGCCGTGGTCCGCAATGAAGCTTTCCACAGCCGCGCAGATGGAGCGGTCGTCCCACTTCTTGCCGGGGTAGTCTGACAGCAGATCATCGAGTACATCTTTTGCCTGGTGGAGGCTGTCGCTGAGACCCTCGACGGTATCCAGATAGTGGACGATCAGTCGAAATGCCTTTGCAGTCGTCATGTTTTTTTGTCGCCGCCTTTCTTCTTTTTACGAATTTCCGCCGTTGGACGGCGTTCTACAAGTGAAAACGAGCCCGCAAACCCTTGGGAACAGGGACCCATTTCCACTTTAGATAACGGTGCCGATGATATCGGGGGAGATACGGCGGTATTTGCGGGACAACAGCGCCCTGCGGGTGAGCCGGTCGCTGCGGGACACGGCCTATAAGGTGATGCAGGCCAAGGAGGCCTATATGAACGAGCACCAGCGGGAGCCGTCGGTGGAGGACGTGGCGAAGATGCTGGACATCACGCCGGGGGACGTGGTCATGGCCATGGACGCCATATCCGACCCGGTGAGCCTGTTCGAGCCGGTTTATAACGACGGCGGGGAGAGCGTGGCGGTGATGGACCAGATCGGCGACAGCCGCAACACCGACGCGGCGTGGCTGGAGCGCATCGCCCTGACGGAGGCGGTGGACAAGCTGAACGAGCGGGAAAAGCGCATCCTGTCCATGCGTTTTTTCGACGGGCGGACCCAGATGGAGGTGGCCGCCGCCATCGGCATCAGCCAGGCACAGGTGTCGCGGCTGGAAAAAAATGCCGTCGGACAGATCAAAAAAGCGCTGTTCCCCGCCTGAACCCCCTTGCGGGGCATGGGGCGGTGCTGTATAATAATGGTATCTATTGGAAATGGCGCCGCCCGCCGGCCCGCAGAGAGGAGAGCGCTTATGATCGAGATCGTCCCGTCTATCCTGGCGGCGGACTTCTGCCGCCTGGGAGAGGAGATCCAGTCCGTCCGCCCGGGGGCGGACATGCTCCACTTCGACGTGATGGACGGCGTGTTCGTGCCCAACATCTCCTTCGGGCTGCCGGTGCTGCGGTCGGTGCGGGCGTTCACGGACATGACGCTGGACGTGCACCTGATGATCCGGGAGCCGGCGCGGTACATCGAGGCCTTCGCCCGGGCGGGGGCGGACATGATCTCCGTGCACCTGGAGGCCGACGGGCCGGAGGGCATCGCGCGGGCGCTGGACGAGATGGCGCGGTGCGGGGTGAAGCGGGCGCTGGCCCTGCGGCCCGGCACCGGGGCGGAGGCCGCGGCGCCCTACGCGGAGATGCTGGACATGGTGCTGGTGATGACCGTGGAGCCGGGGTTCGGCGGCCAGTCGCTGATCGAGGGGCAGCTGGAAACGGCGCGGCAGGTCCGCTCGATGCTGGACAGGTGTAACCCGGCGTGCCGTCTGGAAGTGGACGGAGGCGTCACGGCGGAGAACGCCGGGCGGGTGATCGCCGCGGGCGTGGACGTGCTGGTGGCGGGAAGCGCGGTGTTCGGGAAAAAGGACCGGCTGGGGGCCATCGAGGCCCTGCGGGCGGGAAATTGAATATTTTATCATAGATTTTACATATTTATCCGCAAATTTGAAGCGCAGTTCAGGCCGAAAAAGGGCGATGAATATTATGCGCATAACCATTGTATAAGCACGAATTTCATGCATCCATGCGCAAAACGGCCAAAAAATAGTTACAATTTGGTTACAGTTTCGATTTTTTTGAGCCAAATCGGGATGTAAAACCGTCATTATAATTAAAGGCAATTAAAGGGCGGACCAGGTTTCGCCGCAGGAACACGTAACCAAACCTCGGCGTGGCCCCGGGAGGGGCCAGAAGGGAGAAGAGATATGAAGATGTGGAAGAGGATACTGGCCCTGATGCTGGTGCTCCTGTTCGCGATGAACAGCATGGGAATGGCCGACATCTCCGTGCTGGCCAGCGACGCGCCCGCAGTGGCCACTGCGGAGCAGGCCCAAGAGGGCCTTGGGCCTGATGGGGATTCGGGTCAGGATGGCGTGACGTCCGATCCGGCGACGAGCGATCCGGCGCCGGCGGAACCGACAGACGACGATACATCTAATAGTGATGATGGGACCGAGGCCGGCGGTGAGCCGGGTTCGGATATCGTCGTTTCTGAGGACGACGAGGTCCTGCCGGAGCAGCCCGAGGGCGCGCCTCAGGACAGCGAGGACGGCGGCGAAGGCTCCGGGGAAAAAGTGGATAATATTCAGTCCGGGGACAGCGCCGGAGTCCCCGCCGACGAGGGCGAGAACGGCGAGTCCGCCGGGGACGGCGAGGGCGAGCCGGAGACCACTCCGGAGATCGGGGAGCTGCCCGAGGGCGAGGACCAGCCCGCCGGCGATGAACCCGCCGAGGGCGAGCCGGGCATGGACGGCCCCAGCATCGACGACTTCGGCATCAACCAGGTGGCCGAGGATGATTATGTCACTATCTATCTGTATATGCAGGTGACGGGCACTAACGCCTGGCGTTTCATATTGGACTACCACAATGGTTCTTGGTTGAATGGACTGTTCATCACTGTGGGTAAGATCACGATCCCCCGTTCAGCGGTGGAGAATATGCCCGCGGCGCCAAGTAATGTTCCGTGGGGGGATGCTAACGCTGAAGATACTTTTGGTGTGCGCAGCTATGTGAACGACCACAAATTGGTGGAAGGGCCAAGGGGAATAGAATACTACGAGCCTAATGAGCGCCTTTGGAATGAACCCGGATTCTATAAAGATTCTCTCGACTGGAGCCACGCTCAGCTCCGGAAGTGTAGAGATGCAGACGACTATGACGGGGTAGGGAACTGCTGGCACCTCAATGTCACGTATGAGATCAAGGACACAGCTACCGTGACCGTCAAGTATTTGGACGAGAGAGGGCAGTCGCTCCAAGGGACCGCTAAAAAAGGCGGGGAAACTTGGGAAATCACCAAAGACTATACCACTGACCCGATCAAGTATAACGATAAATATGGTGTGTCCGGCCAAATCCCCGACACCATCACCACTGAGGATGGCACGGTCTATGAATGGTACAAGACTGATGGCCCGATCAGCGGCACGATCGTCGGCGTGGATGTGACCATCACCGCGCGGTACAAGAAGGTAGACAATCCCCTGATGATCTATATCCAGGGCGATACCGATACTGTCACGTATGATGGAGATCGGCAGGAGGTAAACGGCTACAAGATCACCGATATCACGGTAAAGGGCGAATCCATTGGCACTGAATTGCCCGAGGGCGTGACGGTCGAGCTGAAAAAGGACAGGAAAACTTATGCCGAAGGCACAGACGCGGGCACCTATTACATGGATGAACTGACCGCGGATGACTTCAAGGTAACCCAGAACAGGAACGGGAAGCAGAAGTACGACGTGACCGTGGTGTACACAAAGGGCTGGGTGGAGATCACGAAAAAGCCCATCACCGTGACGATCACCGGCAAGACGGACGAATGCACTTACGACGGCAAAACACATACCGCTGAGGGCTTCGCGGCTACGGTCGATGGCGGAGGGCTGCCCAATGGCGTGACGGTCACCTCGAAGGGCAATGATACGGTCAGCGGCACCGACGCGGACACCTATCCTATGCCTCTGACCGCGGACGACTTCACTGTCGACGGCGGGACGAATTACGAAGTCACGGACGTGGTGGTCAATGACGGCTGGCTGAAGATCAACAAGTCCAATGATAAGATCACCGTCACCATCACGGGCGAAGAGAAAACCGAGAGATTTAACAACAGTTCTCACACCGTTAGTACATATTCCTATAATGTCAGCGGCGCGGCTAAGGGAAATGCCGATGTTACTGTCACCGTGACCGGCAACATCACTGTTACCAAGACCGGCCCGGGAGAGTATCCGCAGGAACTCAAAGGCCAGTTCAGCGTCACTTCTAAGAACTACAAGGATGAAAACATAACTGTAGAGTATAAAAACGGCAAGCTGACCATCAACCCGGTCATCA
The DNA here is from genome assembly GCA_947627735.1 of uncultured Oscillospiraceae bacterium. Taxonomy (GTDB): domain Bacteria; phylum Bacillota; class Clostridia; order Oscillospirales; family Oscillospiraceae; genus CAJOIG01. The sequence continues at coordinate 12,650 of CANQXG010000025.1, forward strand.
CCGTGACGGTGGTGAACGGCACGGCGACCCCCGAAACCGGCGAGGTCGAGGTCAATCTGGGCGAGGACCAGACCTTCACCTTCACGGCGGACCAGAACTATGCGCTGGACAGCGTGACGGTGGACGGCGAGGAGCAGCCCCTGGACAGTTCCGACGGCGTCAATTACACCCACGAGTTCAATGATGTGACCGGCAACCACAACATTGTGGTGAAATATGACGAGGACAAGTGCGGCGGCGGCGCTGACGGCACGGAGTCCGACGGCATCCCCGATAAGTACCAGGTGAAGGTGACCTACAAGGTCGAGAACGGCTATTGGGACGAGGGCGAGAAAGACCATGCCGATCAGGTCGTGTATCTGACCAAGTTCGAGGGCGACAAGCGGTCTGAGTCCGGCGCCGCCACGCTGGGAGAAACCATCCCCGAGGCGGGCGAGAATCCCGACACCGGGTATAAGCATGCTGGCGCCTGGTACCTGGGCACCGGCGAGGACGCAGAGAAGATCGAAGATCTCGGGAAGGATCATGAGGTCCGGGAGGAAACCACCTTCACATTCCGGTATGCGGTCGACCAGTTCAAGCTGACGGTCACGTTTGCGAATGAGGACGGCGGCCCGATCGGCTATGATCCTAAGACTGCAGATGTCGACTACAAGGCTTCGTATCTCGTGGTCGGTGAGGACTCCACGATGGAGGGCGCTACGATCACTGCCCCTACGAAGATCGTCGGATGGACCCTGGTCGAATTTAAGGGCGGTCCTGCCAGCGGCGAGATGGACGCAGACGGCGTCACCGTTATCGCGGTCTACGCGAAGGATTTGGATAGCAACAACGTTCCCGATAAGGACGAGGAGCGCGTGACCTATGCGGTCAAGCACGGCAGCTGGAGCGATGGAGACTATAAGAGCGAAACGCTGACGTTCGGCAAGAGGCTGGAGGACGGCACTTGGCAGTCGAGTGACACAGCTCAGCTGCAGCACGTCCCGGAAACGAACGATACGACCATAACGCCCAATAAAGGCTATAAGGTCGAAGGTGGCAGCTGGAACCCCTCTGCCCAAAATGGTGATCGCGTTAAGAGGACCGGAGAAGAACATACATACATCTACGAGTGCGCGGAGGACCCCGAGCAGACCAAGACGCTGCACTATTATGTCCAGTATTATAAGGACGACGTGGCCGAGGGCGAGCATGAGGAATTTACCGAATCCGTCTGGGTCAACGCTCCCGACACCCTGACGGTGCAGGAAGGCAGCGTCAATACCACCGATAAGTATACCGACGGCTGGACCTTCGAGAAGGTCGAACCCTGTCCCGTACCGGAGACCGTCAAGAATGGCGATACGATCCATGTCTACTATACCGCGGACACGGACAAGGACGGCAAGCCCGACAAGTACGAGGCCACGGTGACCTATAAGATCGAGAACGGCACCTGGTCCGATGGCTCGACCGCCGACAGGACCGAGGACGTGGTGTTCGCCGAAAAGGACGGGTACGGCAACTGGGTCGAGAAGAATGCAGTTGCGCTGCACGCCCCCGAAGGGATGCAGCCCAACGAGGGCTATACCGACGGCGCGTGGAAGCCTGATGAACCCGTGTCCGTGACCAGGGACGGGAACAAGGAGTTCACGTATACGTTCGAGAAGGACAGCTTCGGTTATACCGTCAGGTACCACTACCGCGGCGTCAACAATGAAGATATGGGAACCGAGGAGGTTCAGAGCAAAGAGAATCTCCCCTTCGAGGCAGAGATCCCCTTCGATGCTAACCCCAGGGAGTACGACGGCAAGCACTACGTCTTTGAGAGCGTGGAACCCGAGGACCCGACCATCGGTGCTGATCGCAGCAAGAACGTGGTGGATGTGTTCTACACGCTGGACGAGATCGGCACCGGCGAGGGCGGCGGCCATGACAACATCCCCGATAAGTACCAGGTGACGATCAAGTACGTGGCCGAGCCTCCTGCGGGCGGCACGGTCAGCAAGACCAAGGAAGTTCTGACCATCAAGGACGGCAAGGTGACCGCGAACGCCACGGCAACGAAGAATAATAACTACGTGTTCGACGGCTGGACCAATGCCGCCGGCGAAAATGTCGGCACCGAGGAGGAGCTGAGCCAGACCTTTGACGCCAAGGGCGGCGAGACCTATACCTTCACCGCGAAGTTCGCCGTGGACAGCGACAACGACGGCACGGCGGACGATAAGGAAACCAACGATATCACGGTCGAGGTCGAGAATGGCACGGCTGATCCCGCTGATAGTCCGATCAAGGTCAACTTCGGCCAGGATCAGACCATCACCTTCCAGGCGAACCAGAACTATGCGCTGGACAGCGTGACGGTGGACGGCAAGGCGCAGGAGCTGAGCGTGCTGGCCGACGGCAGCTACACCTTCGTGAATGTGACCGAGAATCACAGCATCAAGGTGGTGTATGCCGCGGATGACGGCGACGGCATCCCCGACAAGTACCAGGTGACCGTGACCTATAAGGTGGTCAACGGCACGTGGGACGATGGCGGGGCCGAGGACCAGACCGAGCGGGTGACGCTGACGAAGGACGGCAAGTGGTCCGGAGAGGGCAGCGGCCATCTGGAGAGCATCCCCGAGAATATGAAGCCCGCCATCGGCCATGACGCGGCCACCGGCACGTGGGGCGAGTCTGATCCCCAAACCGCTGAAATCACCAAGGACGGCCCGTTCGAGTTCACGTACACCTTCGCGAAGGGCAAGTACCCGGTGACGGTGCAGTACGTGGATCAGGCCGGGAACGAGATCAAGACCGAAACCAGCGAACCCGTGGAGTTCAAGGCTGACTATAATGTGACGGTCCCGAATAAGGACCAGATCATCGATGTGAACACCAAGAGCTACCGCGTTGACAGCGTTGAGGGCGAAACCAGCGGCACTATGGACACGGAGGGCAAGACCATCACCGTCAAGTGCTTCCTCCAGGTCAGCGTGACGTATGAGCTGAAGGCTCCGGAAGGTGCTACGGCCACCGCTCCGGAAGGCGCGACCCTGGACGTGAATGGCACGCATGAGGTCAGCTCCGATACGTATGACCAGGTCACCGTTGAGCACAGCGACGGCAGCAAGACCAGGTATACCTTTGAAGGCTGGATGCTGGACGGCGAGAAGGTCAGCGGCAAGATCGAGGTCACGGAGGACATCACCCTGACCGGCTCCTGGAGCCATGAGGATTCCAAGAGCGTGAGCTACGAAACCGGCAATCCCAGCGACGTGTTCCCGGTGATGCCCAGCGAGTTCAAATGGCCCGCCGGCGGCGCGTACTTCCAGGGTGAAGAATACACTATCGCCGAACACGTGGGGGAGATCGTAGAGGGCTATAAGGTCGAGGAGCGCGAAAAGCTCGGCACCGACATGTACGTCTACACCTTCCATGGCTGGTTCACTGACCCGGAATGCACCCAGAAGGTCGAGGATATCGGGGCGGCCCGGACGATGGGCGGCGAGGATGTGACCTACTACGGCTACTGGACCAAGGCGCTCAAGGAGTACACCGTCACCGTGAAGTACGTGGACGAGGACACGAATATTGAGCTGCAGGAAGCTGTGTCGGTGACGACCGTGAATGACCAGTATGACGTCGGCGAGCAGGTGGTTGTGCCCAGCATCGTGAAGGATGGAGTAACATACCTGCCGGTGCGCGTCGAGGGCGAGGTCTCCGGCACGACCAAGGAGGATATCACCGTTACGGTGTACTACGCCGCGGATAAGGACGGCAACGGTATCCCCGATGATTATCAGACATTTGTGACCTTCCATGTGGAGAACGGCACGTGGGACGGCGACAAGACCGGGGACTTCCAGGTGGCCGTGGCGCTGAAGGATGAGAGCGGCGCGTATGACCGCGATGCCATGGTCAAGCTGGAACAGAGCGATATCCCCACGGGGATGCAGCCCGCCAAGGGCTATGACGCGGCCACCGGCGCGTGGGATAAGGACCCCGGCACGACCGAGTTCGGCGTCAACGGTCCGGAGTTCACCTTCAAGTATACCGAGGCCAGCTTCACGATCACCGTGAAGTATGTGGACGAGGACGGCAATGCCATCCAGGATGCGACCGTGACGACTCATGAATTTGAGTCCGCGTACAGCGTTGATATCGACGAGGAGATCACCACTGCATCCGGTGACCACTACATCAAGGTAAGCGTTACCGACGAGGAAACTCTTTCCGCGGAAAAGATGCCCGCAACGGACCTGACGTTCACCGCGAAGTACACGCTGGACAACATGGGGACCAGTGAGGAGCGCGAGAAGGGCGACGGCGTGGCCGATAAGTACCAGGTGACCATCAAGTACGCGCACGGCGAAAACGGCACGGTCGAGCAGACCGAAGAGGTCATCACCCTCCAGGACGAGAGCGGCAAGTATCTGACCGAGGGCGATGTGACCGCGACGGCCAATGCCATCGCCGACGGCGGTTACCACTTCGACAGCTGGACGGCGGATAATGGCATTGAGATTGATGCCGAGAAGAATGCCGAGGGTCTGGACTTCACCTTCCATGCCGAGGGCGGCAAGACCTATACCTTCACCGCCAGCTTCGGGCGGGATATCCCGGGACCCAGCATCGATCCCGTGGTGCCCGGTCCGGATGGCCCCGACCCCGATCCCGACAACCCCGACAACCCCGATCCGGAGAATCCCGATCCCGAGAACCCCGATCCCGATGACCCGGACGATCCTCCCGCCCCGCCCGCGCCGGTGGACCCGAACCAGCCCGGCGGCCCGGATGATCCCGACACACCGGACGATCCCGGCGACGGCGACGAGCCTGACGGCCCGAACGACCCCGCCGACGGCGGCGAGGCCGGCGAGCCGGAGGGCGAGGCCGACATCGACGACAACGCTGTGCCTCTGGCCAACCTGCCCCAGACCGCTGAGAAGCCGGGGTATGAGGTGAAGGAGGAGGCCGATATCGCGGAGAACGATACCCCGCTGGGACTGCTGGACGATATCCAGAACTGCTGCATCCTGCACTTCCTCATCATGCTGTGCGCCCTGGCCGTGACGGTGTATTACACCCACGACCGCAAGCGCCGGCAGGAGCGGGAGTTCGAGGTCCGCAGCGAGCTGAGCAGATAAGGAGGTACGGTCATGCATCAGTATTTTCACACACAGTTCGGCTTCTGCCTGTGGGACCTGGGCGCGCTGGCGGCGCTGGCGGCGATGATCGTCGTGCTGGCGGTGCACGTGGCCAAGCAGAAGAAGCGCCAGAGGGACTTCGAGGATGAACTGAGCGAGCAGGAGTCCCAGAAGATCCGCAAATAACATACGCGAAGCTGCCCGGGGGCGACCCCGGGCAGCGTTTTGCCCCAGCCTTGACAGGCGGGGGCGGGACATGCTATACTAGCCGCAAGGCGGCAAGTATACCACACAATACCAGCCGCGCTCCCGGCTCACGCCGGAACCGCGCGACACGGTACTGCCGCTATGCAGGGCAGGAAGCCCGCGGCGGGCGCAGGATGCGCCCAGACTCAGCATGATCCGCCGGAACAGTACCAGGAAGGTGCGTATCCCTCCGATGGAAGGGCTACGCGCCTTTTTTTCCGGCGGCGGAGGAGGCAATATGAACAGCGAGGCGAAGAAGATCCTGGAGGCGGTGCGGGCAGGCGAGATGTCGGTGGACCAGGCGCTGCTGCAGCTCAAGACGGAGCCGTTCGCGGACATCGGCTACGCCAAGGTCGATCTGCACCGGAAGCTGCGCCAGGGGGCGCCGGAGGTCATATACGGCGCCGGCAAGACCCCGGAGCAGATCGTGGGCATCCTGCGGACCATGGCCGAGCACGGCCAGGAGCGGGTGCTTATCACCCGGATGGGACCGGAGGCGGCCCAGATCGTGGGCCGGGAGCAGCCCATGGAGTACCACCCCCTGGCCCGGGTGGGCATCGTGGGGGGCATGCCCGTGCCCGACGGCATCGGCACGGTGGTGGTGGCCACCGGCGGCACCAGCGACATCCCCGTGGCGGAGGAGGCGGCCCTGACCGCCGAGATCATGGGCAACGCCGTGACGCGGCTGTACGACGTGGGCGTGGCGGGGCTGCACCGGCTGCTGGCCCATAAGGAGGACATCATGTCCGCCAGCGTGATCGTGGCCATCGCCGGGATGGAGGGGGCGCTGGCCAGCGTGATCGGCGGGCTGGCGGACTGCCCGGTGATCGCCGTGCCCACCAGCGTGGGCTATGGGGCGTCCTTCCAGGGGCTGAGCGCGCTGCTGTCCATGCTCAACAGCTGCGCCAGCGGCGTGAGCGTGGTGAATATCGACAACGGTTTCGGCGCCGGGTATCTGGCCGGCATGATAAACCACATGGAGGCGAAAAAATGAGGACACTGTATCTGGACTGCGGCATGGGCGCGGCGGGGGATATGCTCACCGCGGCGCTGCTGGAGCTGGTGCCGGACCCGGAGGGCTTCGTGGCCCGGCTCAACGGCCTGGGGCTGCCCGGGGTGGAGTTCCGGCGGGAGAGCGCCGTCAAGTGCGGCATCACCGGTACCCATATCTCCGTGCTGGTCCACGGGGCCGAGGAGGACGAGCACGGGCATCACCATGACCACGAGCATGAGCATGAGCATGAGCACGAGCATGAACATGAACATGAGCATGAGCATGAGCATGAGCACGAGCATGAGCATCACCATGACCACGGGCACGGCCATCACCACAGCGGCCTGGGGGACATCGAGCACATCGTGCGGGGGCACATGCGCCTGCCCGCGGCGACGGCGGAGCACGTGATGGCGGTGTACGGCCTCATCGCCCAGGCGGAGAGCCATGCCCACGGCGTGCCGGTGACGGAGGTCCACTTCCATGAGGTGGGGGCGCTGGACGCGGTGGCGGACGTGACGGCGGTGTGCCTGCTGATGGAGGAGCTGGCCCCGGACCGGGTGGTGGTGTCCCCGGTGCATGTGGGGGCGGGGCAGGTGCGCTGCGCCCACGGCATACTGCCGGTGCCCGCGCCGGCCACGGCCTATATTTTGCAGGACGTGCCCATCTACGGCGGCGAGGTCCAGGGGGAGCTGTGCACCCCCACGGGGGCGGCGCTGCTGAAGCACTTCGCCGACAGCTTCGGACCTATGCCCGCCATGCGGGTGAAGGCCGTGGGCTACGGCATGGGGAAGAAGGACTTTGAGCGGGCCAACTGCGTGCGGGCCATGCTGGGGGAGAGCGGCGGCGCCACCGACACCATGGTGGAGCTGAGCTGCAACGTGGACGACATGACCGCGGAGGCGGTGGGCTTCGCCATGGAGCGGCTGTTCCAGGCCGGGGCCAGGGAGGTGTACACCGTGCCCATCGGGATGAAGAAGTCCCGGCCGGGGACGCTGCTGCGGGTGATATGCCCGGAGAGCGACCGGGAGCGGATGGTGGAGGCCATGTTCCGCCACACCACCACCATCGGCGTGCGGGAGGCGGTGACCCGGCGGTATGTGCTGGACCGGCGGGAGGAAACGCTGGACACCCCCTGGGGGCCGGTGCGGCGGAAGGTGTCCGATGGCTACGGCGCGGAGCGGACGAAATATGAGTACGAGGACCTGGCCCGGATCGCCCGGGAGCGGGGCGTGAGCCTGACGGAGGCGGAGCGGCTGGTGAAGGAGGCGCTGGCATGACGGCGCAGGAGAAGCTGGCGCGGCTGCGGGAGCGGCTGGGCCGGATGGGCGCCGTGGCGGTGGCCTTCTCCGCCGGGGTGGACTCCACGTTCCTGCTGAAGGCCGCCCACGATGTGCTGGGCGATAAGGCGATGGCCGTGACGGCCCGGTCGGTGTTCTGCCCGGAGCGGGAGTCGGCGGAGGCGGAGGCGTTCTGCCGGGAAAACGGCATCGAGCTTGTCTGGGTGGACTTCGACCCCCTGGCGGTGGAGGGGGTCCGGGACAATCCGCCGGAGCGGTGCTATCTGTGCAAGAGGGCGCTGTTCGAGCGGATACGGGCCGTGGCCGCCGGGCGGGGCATCGACTGGGTGGCGGAGGGGTCCAATCTGGACGATATGGGCGACTACCGGCCCGGGATGCGGGCGGTGGCGGAGCTGGGCATCGCCAGCCCCCTGCGGGAGGCGGGCATGACCAAGGCCGACATCCGCGCCCTGTCCCGGCAGATGGGGCTGCCCACCTGGGACAAGCCCTCCTATGCCTGCCTGGCGTCCCGGTTCGTCTACGGCGAGACCCTCACGGCGGAGAAGCTGGCCCGGACGGACCGGGCGGAGCAGATCCTGCTTAAGCTGGGGTTTCGGCAGATGCGGGTGCGGGTGCACGGCGACGTGGCCCGCATCGAGGTGCCGGCGGAGGACTTTGGCCGGCTGCTGGACCACGCCGGGGAGCTGGACGAGCAGCTGCGGGCGCTGGGCTTCGCCTACGTGACCATGGACCTGGGGGGCTATAAGACCGGCAGCATGAACCGGACGCTGGCCGCCGCCAGGGGAAACGGATGAGAAAAGACAATAGAAAAGCGGTCCCCTCCGCGGAGGGGACCGCTTCTTTGCAGGTATATCACAGGTTGCTGTGGCCCTTGTTGGCGCCGCGGCGCAGGGCGTTGCCCAGGTCCGTGACGGCCAGCAGCGTGGCGGTGAGAAAGCCGCCGGGGATCAGGATGATCCACCAGGCGCCGGAGGTCAGGGCGTTGTCCGCCAGGGACAGCATGGTGCCCCAGGACACCGTTTCCAGGGGCAGCCCCACCCCCAAAAAGCTCAGGGTGGACTCCGCCACGATGGCGCCGCGCACGTTCATCACCACCATGAACATCACCGACGAGAGGAAGTTGGGGGCCAGGTGCCGCCGGAGGATGTGGAAAAACCCGCCGCCCACGCACCGGGCCGCGATCACGTACTCCGCCGTGCGCATCCGGCGCACCTCCGCGCGGATGACCTTGGCCACGGCGGTCCAGCCGGTCAGGCCGATGACCAGGGCGATGCTGAGGACAGTGGGCCTGCCCAGCAGGGCTTGCAGCAGGATGATAACCAGCAGGGAGGGCACGCTCAGCAGTATCTCCGTCAGGCGCATCAGCAGGCTGTCCAGCCACCGGGGGGCCAGGCCGCTCACCGCGCCCACCAGCACCGCGATGAGGGTGGACAGGGCCGTGGCCAGAAAGCCGATGGCCAGGGACGAGCGGCCGCCGTACCAGATCATGGAGAAGATGTCCCGGCCCATGGTGTCCGTGCCGAAGAGGAACTCCCGGCAGGGCCGGCGGGCGCAGTTGGCCAGGTCCATGTAGGTGGGGTCCTTGGTCATCAGCGCCCGGCAGAACAGGCACCCCAGCACCATCGCCGCGAGAAACACGGCGGCGGTCACGGGCACGCCCCGCTGCCGGAGGCTCCGCTTGGGCGGGGGCGGGGGCGGGGCCTCGGGCCGGAGGCCCACCACGGTGAAGAGATCATCCACGGTCCGCCGCCCCCTTTCCATGGCGGGTCCGGCGGGCGCGCATACGGGGGTCCACACGCTCGTTGACCGCCTGGGCCAGCATGCCGCTGACCATCACCACCGCCCCGGACAGCAGGCACAGGGCCAGCAGGAGGTCGTAGTCCCGCCCCATGGCGCTCTCGTAGCTGAGGGTGCCGATGCCGGGGTAGGAGAACACCGTTTCCACGATGTATGTCCCGCCCATGATGTGGGGCACGGAGATGGCCATCAGGCTCAGGTAGGACGGCAGGATGTTCCGCAGACAGTGGCGGACCATGACCCGCCGGCGGCTCAGGCCCTCGGCCCGGGCCAGGAGCACATAGTCCGAGCGCATCTGCTCCAGGAGGCTGTTGCGGACCATGTAGGCGTAATACCACAGGTGGCCCAGCACCACCGCCGTCAGGGGCAGGACGAGGTGCCGCGCCCGGTCCGCCGCCGTGCCGCCGCCCGCGCCCAGGGACCAGGCCCCGGAGCTGGGCAGCAGCCGCAGCGTTACCGAGAACACAAGGATCAGCAGCAGGCACATCCAGAACTCCGGCACACAGCTGGTCACGGTGCCCAGCCGGCACAGGACGCGGTCCGCCGGCCTGTCCTCATACCAGGCGCACACCGCCCCCAGGGCCAGGGCCAGGGAGAAGATCAGCACGAAGCCCGCGCCCCCCAGCAGCAGGGTGTTGCCCAGCCGGCCCCGGATCACCTCCGGGACGGCCTGGCGGTACTTAAAGGACACGCCAAGATCGCCGTGAAGGGCGTTTTTCAGCCAGCGGACATACTGCGCGCCGATGGGCATGTCCAGGCCCAGCTTCGCCTCCGCCTGGGCACGCTCCTCCGGCGTCAGCCGCTCCGCCCGCTCCCCGTAGTAGGACACCAGCGGGTCACCCGGGGCCAGCCGGGCGATCCAGAACACCGCCGCGGACAGCACCAGCATGCTCAGCAAAAACGCCGCCAGGCGCTTCACCGCCGTCATAGCGCCGCCTCCTTTCCGTCGTCCGTGAGCACGAAGTGCCCCGGTGCCGTTTCGGTGAACCGCCCGCCCGGGCCGGGGGCCGCGCCGTCGAAGGAGCACAGGGGCCGGTCCCGCTCCTTCCGGGGGTCCGGGAGAGGGATGGCGGACAGAAGGCTTTTGGTGTAGGGGTGGATGGGCCGGGCGAACAGCTCCTTCGTGGGGGCCAGCTCCACCAGCCGGCCCCGGTACAGCACGCCCACCCGGTCGCACAGGTACCGCACCACGGACAGGTCGTGGGCGATGAACAGGAACGTGAAGCCGTGCTCCGCCTGCAGATGGCGGAACAGGTTGAGGATCTGGGCCTGGATGGACACGTCCAGCGCCGCCACCGGCTCGTCCGCCACCAGCAGGGACGGCTCCATGGCCAGGGCGCGGGCGATGGCCACCCGCTGGCGCTGGCCGCCGGACAGCTCCGGCGGGTACTTGTCCAGGTACAGCGGGTCCAGGCCCACGTACCGCATCTGAAAGGCCGCCTCCTCCCGAAGGCTGCCCCGGGGCGGGGCGATGTGGTTCACGGCCATGGGTTCGGCGATGATGTCCGCCGCCTTCATCCGGGGGTCCAGGCTGGAGGCGGAGTCCTGAAAGACGATCTGCCGGTCGGTGCGCAGCATGTGCCGGGCCGCCCGGGCCGCCGCCGGGTCGCAGACGTCCACGCCCTTGTAGAGGATGGAGCCGGACTGGGGCCGGAGTACGCCCATCACGCACCGGGCCAGGGTGGATTTGCCGGAGCCGGACTCCCCCACCAGGCCGAATATCTCCCCCCGGCGGACGGTGAAGGACACGTCCTCCAGCGCCCGGACGGCGACGTTCTTCGCCGGGTGGAAGCTGTGGCACAGGTGCCGCACGTCCAGCAGCACCTCCCCGGGCGCGGGCCGCGCCTGCGCCGGGAGGACGCCGGCGGCGCCGGGCCGGGGCGGAGCGATATGGGGCGCGCGGCTGTCCAGCAGCCATGTGGCGGCGAAGTGGGTGCCGCCCGCGGGGAACAGGGGGGGCTGGCGTTCATAGTCGATGGCCAGGGCGTATTCGTTGCGGCTGGCGAAGGCGTCGCCCTTGGGCGGGGCGATGAGGGTGGGGGGCATGCCGGGGATGGCGTACAGGCTCTCCCCCTCCGCCGCCAGGGAGGGCAGGCTCCGCAGCAGGCCCCAGGTGTAGGGGTGGCGGGGGTCGTAAAAGACCTCCTCGGCGGTGCCGGTTTCCACGATCTTCCCGGCGTACATCACCGCCACCCGGTCCGCCGCCCGGGCCACCACCCCCAGGTCGTGGGTGACCAGGATGGCGGCGGCGCCCAGCCGGCGCTGGACGGAGCGCAGCAGGTCCAGTATCTGGGCCTGGACGGTCACGTCCAGGGCGGTGGTGGGTTCGTCGGCGATGAGGAGCTTGGGCCTGCCGGCCAGGGCGATGGCCAGCACCGCCCGCTGGCGCATGCCGCCGGAGAAGTTCCAGGGATAGAGGCGGCAGCGCTCCTCCGGCCTGTCGATGCCCACCAGGTCCATCAGCTCCAGGACCCGGCGGTGTACCTCCGGCTTTTTCAGCCGCGGCTCATGCGCCCGCACCGCCTCGGCGATCTGCGCCCCCACGGTATAGGTGGGGTCCAGACTGGTCATAGGGTCCTGAAAGACCATGGAAAACAGCGCCCCCCGCAGCGGCCGCATCTGCCGCTCGGACAGGGAGGCGATGTCATGTCCGGCCACGGTCAGCTTCTCCGCCCGGGCACTGGCGTTGGCGGGCAGCAGTTTCATGATGGCCTTGCACAGGGCGCTCTTGCCGCAGCCGGACTCGCCCACCACGGCCAATATCTCCCCCGGGGCCAGGGACAGGGACACGTCCCGCACGGCCTCCACCTCCCCCGCGGGGGTGCGGAAGCTGACGGACAGGTGCTCCAGTTGTAAAAGCGCGTTTTCCATGGCTCCTCCAGGTTTCAGGGCGCGGTCATTGGTCGATGGTCCACTCGGTCACGTTCCAGAAGATGCCCACCCCGTGGTGGCCCATGACCTTGTCCGGGTCGATGCCCTGGATGGGGGCGCGGGCGACATACTCCGCGTCGATGTAGCAGATGAAGGCGTAGGGCGGGTCTTCCGCCAGGGCCTTCTGGAAGCCGGCGTAGGCCTCCGCCCGGCGGGCGGGGTCGTCGGTCTGGCGGGCCTGGAGGAGGTATCCGTCCACGGCGGCGTCGGAGTAGCCGCCGTAGTTGGCGGCCTTGTCCGTGCCGAATACTTTATAGGTGTGGTCGTCCGCGTCGAAGGGGCTGCCCCAGCCGATGAGGTAGGCCATCTGGCCGCCCCAGTCCACCACCGCGGGGATCTCCACGGTCACGTCCAGGCCCACGTCCCGCAGCTGCTGGGCGGCGGCATTGGCGATGTCCAGACGGGCCTGGTCGCCGGCGGCGACGCTTATGACGAAGCCCAGCTTCTCCCCGTTTCGCCAGTAGAAGCCGTCGTCGTGCTTCTCCGCGCCGGCGGCGGCGAGAATGGCCTCGGCCCGGGCCGGGTCATAGTCCCAGCGCTCCACGTCAGCGCAGTCGTATACGTTGCGCTGCAGGGGGCCGTAGGCGGTGATGCCCTTGCCCAGCAGCACGCTGTCCACGATGGCCCGGCGGTCGATGGCGCAGCATATGGCGGGGATGATGTCCTTGTTGGCGGTCCAGTAGGGGTTCCAGAAGTTGAAGAGGATGCCCCGGTAGTCGGAGGTCTTCATGTCGTAGACCGTGAAGCCCTCTTCGCCGGCGAAGGACGCCGCGTCCCGGGGGTCCAGCAGGGCCAGGTCCAGCTCCCCGGCGCGCAGCTGCATTGTCCGGGCGCTGTCGTCGGGCACGATCTTGAACACGATCCGGTCGATATGGGCGGGGCCTTTGAAGTAGTCCTCGTTCTTCACCAGGGTGATGGACTGGCCCTCGTCCCAGCGCTCCAGCTTGTAGGGGCCGGTGCCCACCGGGGCGCGGAAGAAGGCGGAGGACTGAAAGTCCTCGCCCTGCAGCAGGTGCTCAGGCAGCACGGCCATGGTCATGTAGTCCAAAAACGCCGCGTTGGGTGCGTCCAGGACGAATTGGACGGTGTGTTCGTCCAGCACGTTGATGGCCGCCACGTCCTCGTAGTTGGGTGCGTTCTCCGAGGTGTTGGCCGGGTCCATGATGGCCTCGATGGTGAACTTCACGTCCCCGGCGGTGACGGGTTCGCCGTCGTGCCAGACAGCGTCCTGGCGCATGTGGAAGGTGTAGGAGCAACTGGACGCGTCATATTCCCAGCTCTCCGCCAGGGCCGGCACCACGTTGTTGTCCCCATCGTGGGCGGTGAGGCCGTCGAACAGCAGGATGTTGATCTCCCCGTGCTCGTCCATGGCGGGGTTGATGCGGGTATAGTCCCCGCTGGCGTACACCAGGGTGGCGCCGGACGCCTCCGGGGCCTGCCCGGCTGTATCGCCGGCGCCGCCGCAGGCGGCCAGGGCCGCCGTCATCACGGCCGCCAGGGCCAGGGCGAGCAGTCTTTTCAGCGTTTTCATGGCGTTTCCCCTCTCTTCGCGCTCCCGCTTGCGCGGAATCGCGACACATGGTATAATGCCTATACCCATACTTTAACAGACCGCCCGCCCGGGCACAAGCCGGGTGGGGGGATATGATTTTTGCGAAATAAGGAGCCGGCCATGTCAGACGAGCACATCCATGAACAGGACCACGCCTACTGCCACGCCCACGGCATCGCCCACAGCCACGGCCACGTCCACGAGAACCAGAAGGCGGTGCTGGACCGGCTGGCCCGGGCCATCGGCCACCTGGAGAAGGTGCGGCGGATGGTGGAGCAGGGCGAGGACTGCTCCGAGGTGCTGGTGCAGCTGGCGGCGGTGCGCTCGGCGCTGAACAACACCGGCAAGGTCATATTGCAGGACCACATGCGCCACTGCATGGTGGACGCCATCGCCGCCGGCGACCACGAGGCCGTGGAGGAGCTGTGCCAGGCGGTGCAGAAGTTCATAAAGTGATAAGCGGGACCTGCCCGGATGAAGCCGCGGCAGGTCTTTTCATGCCGTGCGCGGCGGGAGGGAGAAAAATGTATCGGTTCGACCGGGGGGAATATGAGCAGAGGATGGCCTGGTTCACCCAGGCCCGGTTCGGCATGTTCATCCACTTCGGGCTGTATGCCCTGCCCGGGCGGGGGGAGTGGGTGCGCAGCGACGAGCGCATGCCGGAGGAGGAGTATATGCCCTTCTTCCGCCGCTTTGACCCCAGGCAGCTGGACATGGGCGCCTGGGCCAAGGCCGCCCGGGAGGCGGGGATGGGCTATGCGGTGCTCACCGCCAAGCACCACGACGGGTTTTGCCTGTTCGACTCCGCTTTTACGGATTTCAAGTCCGTGAACACCCCCTGCGGCCGGGACATCGTAAGGGAGTTTCTGGAGGCCTTCCGGGCGGAGGGGCTGAAGGTGGGGCTATATTACTCCCTGCTGGACTGGCACCACCCGGACTACCCCCACTTCGGCGACCGGTACCACCCCCTGCGGGACGACCCGGCCGCGGACAACACAGGCCGGGACTGGGAGCGGTATCTGGACTACATGCACGGCCAGGTCCGGGAGCTGTGCACCCGCTACGGGAAGCTGGATCTGATGTGGTTCGACTTCAGCTACGGGGACATGACCGGCCCGAAGTGGCGGGCGGCGGAGCTGGCGGACATGGTCCGCACGCTCCAGCCGGGCATCGTGCTCAACAACCGCCTGGAGGCCAGCGGGGAGGGCTTCGGCTCGCTGTATACAGGCCGCCCCACCCCCTGGCACGGGGACTTCGTCACCCCGGAGAAGATGATCCCGCCGGCGCCGCTGCGGGACGAGCAGGGCCGACCGCTGGTGTGGGAGAGCTGCGTGACCATGAACAACAGCTGGGGCTATACCAGGGAGGATATGTACTATAAGCCCGCGGGGCTGCTGGCGAAGAAGCTGGTGGAGTGCGTCAGCCGGGGCGGGAACATGATCCTGAACGTGGGGCCGGACGAAACGGGCCGGTTCCCGGCGCAGGCGGAGCAGATCCTTGCGGAGCTGGGCCGGTGGATGGCCCGGAACGGGGAGAGCATCCGCGGCTGCGGGCCGGCGGAGCTGCCCAAGCCCGACTGCGGCCGCTTCACCCGCCGGGGGGATACGCTGTACCTGCACGTGTTTGAAAACGCCCTGGGGCCGCTGCCGGTGCCGGGGCTGGACAAGGAGCGGGTGCGGGCGGTGACATGCCTGGCCGACGGGCGGGCGGTGCAGGTGTCCGCCAGCTGGGTGCACAGCGACTGGCCCCAGGTGTGCTTCCTAGACCTGGGGCCGGACCCGGTGCTCCCCGATGCGACGGACACGGTGCTGCGCATCGAGCTGGAGCCGGCATAGGCGGGATTTTTTTCCAAGCGCCTTACCAAGGGCGAATAAGTGTGCTATAATGGCAGAAGAACCGAGGGAAGGGAGAGGGTCATTTTGTCCGCTGACAGAGAGTTTGACCAGGAGCAGCTGCGCTATCTGGGGCTGCTGGCCAAGCAGTTCCCTACCATCCAGGCCGCCAGCCGGGAGATCATCCACCTGCAGGCGCTGATGGAGCTGCCCAAGGGCTGCGAACACTTCATCTCCGACGTGCACGGGGAGTATGAGGCGTTTTTGCACGTGCTCAACTCCTGCTCCGGGGTGATGAAGGAGAAGCTGCGGGACCTGTTCGGCACCACCATGACCCGGGCGGAGCTGGAGGAGCTGGCCACGCTGATCTATTATCCGGAGGAGAAGCTGGCCGACCTGCGGCAGAAGAAGCAGGACATGGACGAGTGGTGCGCCATCGCCATCCACCGGCTGGTGGAGCTGTGCCGGCTGGTGTCCAGCCGCTACACCCGCTCCCGGGTGCGCCAGGCCCTGCCGGCGGACCACGCCTTCATCATCGAGGAGCTGCTCCAGACCCACCGGGGCGACCCGGACCAGCGGCGGTACTTTGAGACCATCATCGCCTCCATCATCGACACCGGCCAGGCCGCCAGCTTCATCAGCGCCATCTGCGGGGTCATCAAGCGCCTGGGCGTGGACCGGCTGCACCTGGTGGGGGATATCTTCGACCGGGGTCCCCGGGCGGACATCATCATGGACTCCCTGCTGGCCCACCACAGCGTGGACATCCAGTGGGGCAACCACGACATCCTCTGGATGGGCGCCGCCTCCGGCTCCAGGACCCTGGTGGCCACGGTGCTGTCCAACTCCATCCACTACAACAACCTGGAGGTGGTGGAGACCGGCTACGGCATCTCCCTGCGGCCACTGAGCGTATTCGCCAACGAGGTGTATAAAGACTGCGACGTGTCCCGCTTCGCCGTGAAGCTCACCGGGGACGACGCCGCCCAGTACACGGAAAAGGACAAGCTGCTCTCCGCCCGGATGTACAAGGCCATCACCGTGATCCTGTTCAAGCTGGAGGGGCAGAAGATCATGCGCCACCCCGCCTACCGGATGGAGGACAGGCTGCTGCTGGACAAGATCGACTACGTCGACCGCTCTGTCACCATCGGCGGGAAGAAGTACCACCTGGAGGACTGCGACTTCCCCACGGTGGATAGGGCGGACCCCTACGCCCTCACGCCGGAGGAGGACGCGGTCATCAACCAGCTCACCGCCTCGTTCCTGCACAGCGAGAAGCTCCAGCGCCACGTGCGGTTTTTGTACACCAAGGGCAGCCTCTATAAGATCTACAACGGGAATCTGCTGTACCACGGCTGCATTCCCCTGAACGACGACGGCTCGTTCATGGCCTTCGACATGGACGGCAAGGAGCGCCGGGGCAAGGAGTTTCTGGACTGGGCGGACGCCGCCGCCCGCCGGGCCTATTACCTGCCTCTGGACTCCAAGGAGCGGCAGCTGGGGATGGACTTCCTGTGGTTTTTGTGGGCCGGGCGCAACAGCCCCATCTTTGGCCGGGACCGGATGACCACCTTCGAGCGGCGGCTCATCGCCGACGAGTCCGCCTGGGCCGAGCCGAAAAACCCCTACTACGCCCTGTACAACGACCCGGCGATATGCCAGGCCATCCTGAAGGAGTTCGGCCTGGAGGGACCCAACAGCCACATCATCAACGGCCACGTGCCCGTCAAGACGAAGAAGGGCGAGAGTCCGGTGAAGTGCGGCGGGAAGCTGATCGTCATCGACGGCGGCTTCTGCAAGGCCTATCAGGCCACCAGCGGCATCGCCGGCTATACCCTCACCTTCAACAGCCAGTGCCTGCGCATCATCGCCCACCAGCCCTTCGCCGGCAAGGAGAAGGCGGTCAAGGAGAACTTCGACATCACCTCCACCGGGAAGGTGGTGGAGAACCTGGACGAGCGGATGATGGTTTCCGGCACCGACGAGGGCCGGCGGCTCCAGACCCAGATCGACGATCTGCGGGACCTGCTGGACGCCTACCGGGCCGGCGCCATCCTGGAGGACCATGGCCGGGAGGGCGAAAGAGTATAAGACAAAAAAGACCCCCGCCGGAGACTGAACTGTACCAAGCGAAACGGACAGGGAAAAAGCCCCCTAGTGTAAGGGAATAAGTAGACGGATGTGTGAAGGC